>CAZQGN010000001.1:0-171196 GCA_964592865.1 uncultured Chloracidobacterium sp.
TTTGGAGGCGGCGATCGGAATCGAACCGATGAATAAAGGTTTTGCAGACCTCTGCCTTACCACTTGGCTACGCCGCCGCACCTAAAATTATAAAGGAGAAAGGTTAAAGGATAAAAATAAAGCACTAAACTTTATTCTTTCGCCTTTATCCTTTCTCCTTTAGAGAACTGGAGCGGGAGACGAGACTTGAACTCGCGACTTCGACCTTGGCAAGGTCGCGCTCTACCACTGAGCTACTCCCGCGTGGCAAATAATAATTTTAGCGAACCGGCAAAATTTGTCAAGTATGCCAACCCGATTCGAACTAATTAGTTACCGTTACATTCTTTAGGAACGTCCAATCGCCGCTCGGGCTTATCTTAACATTGCCGATCCGTTTGCTTGTAACAACGATGTTCGCCGGATACCAGAGCGGCAGCAGCGGCATTTCGTTACTGACAGTCGTCCAGGTCTTCGCGTATAGGCTCTTTGCGTTTGCACGGTCGAGCGAGTTGATCGCGTCTTCGACATCTTTATCCACCTGTGCGTTCACATATCGGCTGCGGTTACAGCAAGCCACGGCTCCGCCCGGGATCTTTGTCGAACTGAACAGGTCGCGGAGAAAGATCGGATCCTGGTTTCCGCCGACCCATATACCCGTATACATTTGAAACTGGCCCTGTGCCAGTTGCTGCCGGATCGTTCCCACCTCGAGAGTTTCGATCTGGACATTAAGTCCGACATCCGTCAGGGAACTCTGGATCACCTGGGCGTACTGGTTGACGGCAAGGTTTCCCGATCCGTATTTGAATACGATAGGTTCATTCTTGTAGCCCGCTTCTTGAAGCAGTTGCTTTGCCTTCGCAGGGTCAAACTTATATTCGGTGCCGGGTGCGTAAGCCCAGGACTGCGCCGGAAGTATCGAACTCGCGACCTTTGCCTGATCGAACAGAAGTTCGGTGACGATCTTCTGCCGATCGATAGCGTATGCGATCGCCTGACGAACCTTCACATTATTCAGCGGGGCCGACTGAGTGTTGAAGACCAGGTATTGAATATTCGATCCGTCCGATTGCTCCACCTTAAGGTTCGGGCTGTTGCCCAGGGATCTGAGCGTATCCGGCGGCAGGTTGTTCGGATTTGCGGCAATGTCGACTCCGCCTGTCGACAGTTCGGCCTGGAGCGAGTTAGCGTCGGTTACCGTCTTGACTTTGAGTTTGAGAACTTTCGGGGCACCTTCCCAATACTCGGGATTAGCCGCCAGTTCGACAATATTTTGCGACGCGTCAAATTTTACGAACTTAAAGGGGCCCGAGCCGATCGGGTTATCCTTCAATTGAGCGACTGTACCGCTCGGAACGATCGGGATCGCGACCAGGTTGGCCAACAGCTGATTGCGAAGTGCCGGCCGCGTCACTTTAAAGACTACCGTCATCGGATCCGGAGTCTCTATTGACGAGATATGTGCGACCCGTTTCGATTTGGGCTCTTCCTTCGGCTTTGCCGCCGCATTGGCATCAGCTGGCGGCGCAGGTGTGCCAGCCGCCGCGGGCTTGGCTGTTTCGAGCGGCACAGTGTCGTAAAAAGCACCTGACTTAAAGCTGTCGCTCTTGAAAAGCTCGTCAAACGTATATTTCACATCCGCCGAAGTGAATGGCTGTCCGTTATGGAACTTGATACCTTCCTGCAGTTTGAACGTGACCGTCATCCCGTCTGGAGACGTCGCTATCTCTCTTGCCAACTCACCGACGTAATCAAAATTTGCATCCTTCTTGACTAGCGAATTGAAGATCAAATTGCGGATCCGATCGGCTGCGGCGTCCGGAGGCGTAACCGTCGTCAACGTGTCAAATGACGAGAATTTCTCAGGCAAGGCGACCGTAACATACTCAGCATCGCGTTTTCGGCAAGAAAATGAAACGGCGGTTACAATGGTCAAAAAAGTGACGAACAGAATGGTTTTTCGCAAATTTTTTCTCCTAAATTCAGGCCGAAAGCCCGGCGTTAAAGCGGGCGATCTCGGCAGATATTTCGTCGATCCGGTCAATGTCAAACGCCGGTTCAGGCTTGAGTTTGCTCTTCAATTCTCCGATCCGCTCAACCGAACGGTCGATACGTTCAAGCGGGATCTCACCCGACTCGGCGGCGGATAGAATCGCCTCAAAACCCTCGATGATCGCGTCTCGCCCGGCGCAGATGGCAAACATATCAATGCCGGCGGCAAACGCCAATTTACAAGCTTCGCCGATCCCGTAATTCTTGACGACGGCCCCCATCTCCATGTCGTCAGTTATTGCGAGTCCCTTAAACCCTAGTTCTTCGCGAAGCAATTTTGTCAGGAAATTAAAACTCAATGAGGAAGGTAAAAGTTTGCCATCTTGCTCGGTTTCCTGCAAGTCGATCCCCGGGAAGCTGGCGTGGGCGGCCATGACGGCATGTACATTTCCCGTTGCAAAAAGGGCACGGTATGGGTAAAGGTCGACGTCAAAAAACTCGTCTCGGCCGATCTCAACGATGGGCAGTTCTTCGTGCGAGTCAACTGTCGCGGCCCCAAGCCCGGGAAAGTGTTTAAGGCACCCGATCGGGCCCTGGGCCTGCAACGCCTCAAGAAAAGCACCGGCGAGGTCAACAACTGATTCCTTCGATCGTCCGAACGGCCTCGTGAACAGCCCGTTCGAGGATCCCGAGCGGCGATCGTCAACGACATCAACGACCGGAGCGAAGTTCATGTTGAACCCCAGAAGGGAAATGACCTCTCCGATCAATTCGGCCATTTTCCCGGCCTCTTGAGCGTTTCGGACGCTTCCCGCCGGGGCCATCGGGGTTATCAGACGCCGGAGCCGGTCAACCGTACCACCTTCCTGATCGAGGCTTATAAACGGTGGTATCGCGCTTATCTGCCGGATCGAGTCATTCAACTCACGGGTCTGCTCGGCATCACGAATATTGCGTGAAAACAGGCAAACGCCGCCGGGAGCGATCATTTGCATCAACTCGCAGGTTGGCTCATCCAAATCAGGTCCGGCGATCCCGACAAAAAACAGCTGCCCGACCTTTTCCCGCAACGATAGATTGTTATAGAGATCGTTCATTCGATCACATCAACTGCCCTAAAACCTTGAGTTTATCAATTAGGGTCAGCATAATAAAGCGGACCTGAAACAACACATATGACCGAAGACTTTTACTGTGACAATGTGCTAAGCGGCAAGATCGATGTCGAACGAGTCGATGAGACGGAAAATGTTCTGGCATTCCGGCACACACGGCCGTTTTGGGAGACACACATCGTCGTCATCCCAAAACGGCATATCTCGTCATTCCTGACGCTCGAAAGCTCCGATGACGGATTGGTTATCGAAATGCTCGCCGTGATCAGACGGGTCGCAGATACGGTCGTCGCCGATCGCGGTGCCGCCCGGATCCTGACCAATTTGGGGAATTATCAGGAATCAAAGCACCTTCATTTCCACATTTACTCAGGCGACCGCGTCCGGCCGGACAATCCTATTTGAAGTAACTTTTGGCCTCAAATGTCTCATTTGTCACACCGTTCGTGACCGAGTATGTAAAGCCTTTCTGGATCGCGAACGCGCCGACAACGCCCTTTTTGGAAATGGCAATAAATCCCACCTGAAACTTCTCCGCACGCCGCCGATCTCTTTCAACAATTCGTCGAACCGCTTCGGCGCACGCCTTTTCCGGCGTATAGCCAAATCTCATCAGCTCAATAATGAGGTGTGTCCCGCAAATACGGACAACCTCTTCGCCGACACCCGAACTTGTTGCCGCACCGACCTTGTTATCCACGAATAGCCCGGCCCCGATCACAGGCGAATCGCCAACGCGGCCGTGCATCTTGAATGCCATTCCGCTTGTGGTGCATGCACCTGAGAGGTTTCCGGCCGTATCAAGGGCGATCGTGCCCATCGTGTCGTGATTGAACGTACCGTCTTCGAAATTCGTCGGCGTCGATGGCCCTTTCGGCCGTTTAGGAGCATTTTCCAAATTAACAACCGGTCGATATTCCGATTTTTTCAGCCATTCTTTCCAAGCCTCGTCCGCCTCGGGCGATAGTTTGTGCGGAAGGCGTTCAAAACCGTTTTCGACCGCGAACTGGAGTGCTCCGTCGCCCGCCAGTATCACGTGTTCGGTCTTCTCCATTATGCGCCGGGCGACCGAGATCGGATTCTTGATATGTTCCAGAAAAACGACACTGCCGCAATTGGCTTTGTCGTCCATAATCGACGCGTCGAGCGTAACGTAGCCGTCACGGTCAGGGAATCCGTCGAGGCCGACGCAGCAGCTGACCTCATCCTCAGCCGAACGTGCGGCCTGCTCGACCGCGTCAAGCGCCGTGCCCTTTTTTGAGAGCACTTTCCAGGCGGCAGCGTTGGCGCGTATTCCGCTGTCCCAGGTCGAAACCACCACCGGCCGGCGAAAGACCGTTTCGGTCCGTCCCTGGGCCGAAATATCGATGGATGCCAGCAGCGGCAATCCAAGCGCTGCTGACTTAATGAATTTGCGTCTATCAGTTGAGCTCATTCTGAAATAGTATTCGTTTTACATTACGAATAAAAGTTCGTGCTGAATGTATAATCGTCAGGTATCAAATATCCCTTGTCGTTGATTCGCCGGCCGACGCCGGCTGATCGGGTAACTAGAATATGATCAGAGTATTACTATTCGTATCCGCGTTAGTTGTTTGCATCGCTATTGGTTCCGCACCTTTGTTTTCACAAAGCACTTGTAATAATAAAAGCCTCGTTACCGAGGCGCGATGTGCCGGTGATACCGTAAACGCGGATGAAAAGGCCCTCTTTGACCTCGTTACGCGATACAGAGCGGCAAACGGCTTGCCGCAGGCGAGGCTCTCAGAGCAGCTCAGTATTTTGGCGAATCGCCGAATGCTCGACCTCAAACTGAATCAAAAGGTTCTCACCCACAGCTGGAGCAATTGTCCATACGATATTCGGGACGAAAAGACCTGGCCCTGTGTGATGGATGCCCCGAAAAGGCTTAACACTTCATTCGCCGGTAACGGATACGAAACGCTTTATCGTACGACCGCAAAAGCCGTTCAACCTGCGGCGGCCCTTGAGACCTGGCGAAAGAGCACACTCCACAATTCGATCATCCTGAATTTGACGCCTTTCAAGGATTACCCGTGGGATGAGATCGGTGTCGCGATCGACGGCCAGTATGCCGCATTGTGGTTCGGCACAAGATCAGGTGCCCGTTCGATGGGAAATGAAGGCGACGGCCTCGGCGTCGGGTTCGATAAGGCCGTTTCCGGCCTCGGGAAGCTTTTGCCGCTCGGTTCGAGTTCATCGAGTATCGCCGGTGGAAAGTGGCAGGGGACGACCGCCGACAAGTCGTTGAAGATGGAAATTTTTGGGGTTCCCAAAGAGATCTCTGAGGTGAACATCAGGCTGGCGATCAAACTTGACTCGAATGGCAAGCTAAGCCCGGCCAATCGGAAGATAATGCTGACATTGCTTGGGAACATCTTCCCGTTATGGTCCGAGCGTGAGGCCTGGCTTGACCGGACCCAGTCGGTGATAGCGGCGGACCGTCAAGCGTCACGCACACAGATCATCGAGAAAAACGTCGTCGAAGTGACGGGCACCGTGGGTAACACGCTTAATGTGTCGATCAGGCCGGCCGGAAAGATCGTCCCGGTTGAGGTCTTCTGAAATTGCTCGGGCGGCCTATATGATCCGGCCCTTGATCTTCGACAAGATGGCCTTTGCCTCGTCCGGGGACAGGCCGTCAATGCTCAGGCCCCTAAGTTCGTCGATCACGGTCTCGTTAGTGACCGCAAAGAGGGAAACCTGTGCCGCGGCACGCCCGCCCGCCGCTTTCGCGAGGCCTGATCTTGTCTCATCGGCAAAGACGGCCAATTCATATTTTTCGAGTTTCGCCAGAACGTCCTTGGCCCGTTCGATCACTACTCGCGGCAATCCTGCAAGCCTGGCGACAGCAATGCCGTATGATTTCGATGCCTTGCCCGGCTGTAATTTATGAAAAAAGACGACCTCGCCGTCCTTTTCCGACGCGGTGATCTGGTAGTTTTTGGCGCCTGGAAGATTTTCTGCAAGTTCGGTCAACTCGTGATAATGAGTAGCGAAGAGCGTCTTTGCCGAGTGATCGGGTGAGTTATGCAGATACTCGGCGACCGCCCAGGCGATCGAAAGCCCGTCGAAAGTTGATGTTCCCCGGCCGATCTCGTCGAGCAGTATCAGGCTCCGTGAGGTCGCATTATGGAGGATCGCGGCGGTCTCGGTCATTTCAACCATAAAGGTCGAGCGACCCGATGCGAGGTCGTCCGAAGCACCGACACGCGTCCAAACCCTGTCGACTATCGGAAGCTTTGCCGTAGTTGCCGGAACATAAGAACCGATCTGAGCCAGGATCTGGATCAGAGCGATCTGCCGCAGGATCGTCGATTTTCCGCCCATATTGGCACCGGTAATGATCAACAGGCGGTCGGTCGAATTGTTCATGACGATATCGTTGGGAATGAACGATTCCTTCATATATGCCTCGACAACCGGATGCCGGCCATTTTTGATCTCGATCGCATCACCGTCATGGATCACCGGAGGTGTGTAATTTCCCCGAGTGGCCGCCTCCGCCAGTGCCGCCAGAGCATCAAGCGTTGCCAACGCCCGGGCCGTGGATTGCAGCTTACGCGTTTCCGAACATACCTGTGCACGAATCCCTTGGAACAACTCCGCTTCCAGCTTTATGATCCGGTCGTCCGCACCCAACACCTTTTGCTCCCATTCCTTCAATTGGGGCGTGGTGTACCGTTCCGCGTTCGCCAATGTCTGCCTGCGCTCGTAGTCATCCGGAACACGGTCGAGATTGGCCTTTGAGATCTCGATGTAATAGCCAAACACATTGTTGAAACGCACCTTGAGCGTCGAGATACCACTCCGAACACGTTCCCGTTCTTCAAATCCCGCGATGGTCTGTTTGGCGGAAGTTGATATCGAGCGAAGTTCGTCGAGTTCGGCGTTAAATCCGGCCCTGATTACGCCGCCGTCGTTCAGATTGACCGGAGGTTCGTCACTGATCGATCTGCTGATAAGGTCGCGGATCTCGGGCAATTCGAAAATATTCTCCGCCAATACCTGGAGCAGCAATGAACGCGCATCCGAAAGCGTTTCATTTATCTTCGGAGCCTGTGAGATCGAGCGGTTCAACGCTATCAGATCGCGCGGCGACGCGGTACCGAGGTTGAGTCTCCCGATCAGCCGCTCGAGATCGCTGACGTCTTTGAGCAAAAAACGGATCTTGTCCCTGAAGATCGCGTCGCACAGTTCGCCAACAGCGGCGAGGCGGGTCTGTATCTCGCTCCGCTTGAGCGACGGGCGCAGAAGCCATTGTCGCAACAAACGCGAGCCCATTCCGGTGACGTTTTGATCGATCACATCAAAAAGGGTTCGCTTCTCATTTTCACCGCGGGTATCGACGATCTCGAGGTTTCTGAGTGTTACGGCATCCAGGATCATGGAGTCCGCCGACTCAAAATAACTAATGTCCGTAATATGCCCGGCCGTGGCTCGCTGGGTGTCGCGAGCGTATTTTAGGCAAGCTCCGGCCGCGCGTATCGCCTCATTTCGCTCGCTCAGCCCGTACCCAGTGAGTTCCTTGACACCAAACTGCTCTTTCAGCAGCCTTTCGCATTCAGACAGGTCAAAATCGCGGTCATCGACCGGCGTCAGGGCAAATTGTGAGCCACCCGCCGGCCTCGATCGTTCATCAGAGAACAGGGAATTATCGGATTCCGCGCCGAGTGATGCGGAAACCTCGGTTGCCATTGCCGTCGGAAAAATGATCTCGCGTGGTGCGAATGATGCGACTTCATCGCAGATCTTTTGCCAGGCGTCCGACGACACGGACTGCGTGACCGAAAATTGCCCGGCTGATAGCTCAAGGAATGCTGCGGCATACGTATCGCCGCGGCCGCAGACAGCGGCGAGGTAAACGGTTTCCTTTGACTCGACAAGCTGCGGGTCGATAGCCGTTCCGGGCGTAATGACGCGAACCACCTCGCGCTTTACGAGTTTTACGCCCTTGCCGGCCTCCTCGGTCTGGTCACAGATCGCGACACGATATCCGCGTCGGACCAAACGGGCGATGTAGTTTGAAGCCGCGTGATGAGGCACGCCGCACATCGGAATGGGGTTCGGCGAGTCCTTCTGGCGTGCCGTTAATGTAATCTCGAGTTCACGTGATGCAAGGACCGCATCCTCGTTGAACATTTCATAGAAATCGCCGAGCCGAAAGAACAGGATCGTTCCCGGATAGAGTTTCTTGATATCCAGATATTGCCGGAGCATCGGCGTCACATTTTCCATGGTAAATAAGAGTCAAAGTTTATCGAAAAGCCCCTGAAAATCAAAACGATTGTTTCCAAACGTCTTGGTTTTTGGTACTATTTGCGTTTGCATTATGGCGGGGTATCCGCAAAAATATTAAGTACTTGTGCGGTTTGCTCAACGCTTTAGCCTGTAACGCCTTTCTACAGCAGTTTTTTGAGAGGCAGACATCATGTTGCATAAATCTTTGTTCATTTCGATCCTCTTGATTTTGGTCGCCACCACCGGTGCGTTCGCGCAAACTACGTCGACACAGACGACCGTCGCGGCGGCGACGGCCGAGGCACGCGACGACCGCTACCGCATCGGATATCAGGATGTGCTCAATATCCAGGTTTTTCGTCATCCCGAGCTCGGCATCGAGGCCACGGTCAACCCGAACGGGATGATCTACCTGTTCCGGCTTGATGATCCGATCGTTGCCGTCTGCAAGACGGAACGAGAATTAGCACGTGATATCGAAAATGCCTACAAGGTCAAATACCTTAAGAATCCGCAGGTAAACGTTATCGTTCGTGAACAAAAATCGCAGGCGATGTCAGTTATCGGAGCGGTCGAAAAGCCCGGGAAGTACTTTGTCAGCAAACGCGTCCACCTTCTCGAATTGATCGCCCTGGCCGGCGGCCCGAACAAAGAGTCAGGCACCCGCGTGATGGTCGCCCGAACGGGCAGCACATCCAACTGCCGTTTGCCGGATTCGGCCGTAAGCGACGATGTGACGGTGCTCGGCTTTAAGATGCGCGAAATACAAGAGGGCAAACGGATGCTGTGGATGCAGCCGGGTGATGTCGTTTCGGTGCTCGATGCGGATATGGTCTATGTTTACGGCAATGTGATTAAACCGGGCGAGGTCAAGTTTCGTGAACCTATCACATTGCGCCAGGCGATCTCATCGTCACAAGGCTTGAAGCCTGCAACCGACAAGAACGTCGTACGCGTACTCCGCCAGATCCCGGACAGTATTGAACGCAAGGAACTGATTTTCAACTTATCTGAGATCGATAAAGGACGGGCATCGGACCCGTACCTTGAGCCGAACGATATTGTGGCTGTCTCCAAGGACAGCACCAAGGCGATCCTGAACGGTGTCGTGACCACTTTTACAAACGGTCTGCCGACCATCTTGTCGAGGGGAATTCCGGTTCCCTAATAAATATATGAAAGAACCACGCGGGATAATGAAGACACCGACAGGCGAAGCCACTGACCTCGAACGGCCGTTCGAAGCGCCGATCGCGCCTGCGGGCCGTTACCCGGCTTATCGTGAAAGCGGCGGATCAGAAGGTTTCCAGTTGATGGACTATTGGCGCGCGATCCGAAAGCGATTGTGGCTGATCATCGGCATCACTGTCCTGATAACGACCCTGACGGCCATTTATATGGCCCGAAAGCCCAATATCTACCAAGCCCGTGCCGTAGTTCAGGTGGACATGGAGCAGACCAATCCTGACCTCGTCACCGCCGACCGGGCCCGCCCGATGACGACGAGCGATCCGTCGTATTTTAATACTCAGCTTCAGTTGCTTGGCAGTGAGGGCCTACTGCGTCGTGTTATCAAGGAGCATAATCTCGACGCCAACAAGGAATTTCAGCAGGCGAAGAATGACGGTTCCGTTTCGCCCTGGAGGTCGCTGCTCCGATCGGTTGGATTGGCGAGCGACGACACCAAGAAGGACACCGGCACTCCGGAACTGGCCGCAAATTCGACATTGGCGACCTCGGACGAGATAGCTGAGGCTGTCCGTCTGACACCCTATGTTGAGTTGATCCGTAAGAATCTCGGTGTCGAACCGGTGCGTGAGGCCCGTGCGACCGTTAAGGACACGCGTTTGATCGAGATCTCGTTTCGCGGCACCAACCCGGAACTCGCCGCGTTCGTGGTAAACGCGATCGCTGAAACCTTTACTAATCAGAATCAGGAAAAGCGTTCCGGGACTAGCCGAAAGACCAACGATTTTTTACAGGAAAGGATCGCCAACCTGCAATCTGATATTAAAGCGGACGAGGAAAAGCTCGTCCAGATGACGCAGCAAGAGGGCATTCTTAAAACCGACGGCGAAACCACTCTTGTACTCGACCGGTTGTCAGGCCTCAATAAACAGCTTCTGGACGCTGAGAACGAGCGAAAGAACGCTGAGGCAAACTACGTCACCGTCAGCAATAACCCCGAACGTATCAAGGCCTTGGCCGAGCAGGAAATGGCCCGGTTCATCACAGAACAGGAAAATACCATTCGGCTTCAGCAATCGGACCTCCAGAAGAAGATCGCCGATCTCCGACAGACCCGTGAGTTGCGTTTGCAGGAATACCAGGAAGGTGCGGCTGAGATCAAGGAGATCGACGTACAGATCAAAAGCTACGAGGATTCGATCGATAAATTGCTCGGCCGTTTTCGCAACGACCTCGACGCGTTCCGTCAGCGAACGACTAAAACTATCCTCGAAAATCTGAAGACCACCTACCTTCGTGCTCAAGATCGGGAGAACAAGATCCGTACCGACTTCAATAAGCAATATAATGAAGCACAGGGACAAAATCAGGGCGCGGTCAGCATAAAGATCCTTCAGCAAACGATCGACACGAACAAAGGATTTCTCGAAAACCTTCGAAAGCAGATGAGCGGCAACGACGTAGCCGCACAAGGCACCGACAACAACATCAGCGTGACCGAGATAGCGATACCGCCCGACATACCGGTTTCGCCCCGCCGTTTAACGACGGTAGCAGCGGCTCTATTCCTTTCGACTTTGTTCGGAATGGGGCTGGCCTTGTTCCTTGAGTATCTTGATGACACTATCCGAAGTACTGAGGAGATCGAAAATTATCTGCAATTGCCGGCTCTCGCAGCGATCCCGACCTTCGAAGCAATGCCGAAGCGGCGCCTCGCGTTGGTCGGGGCCGAAGAAGCGGAGCAGGAAAGGGCGAATTCGGAACTTCTTATTTATGCGGACTCGCGATCGGCACTGGCCGAGGCGTATCGGCAATTGAGAACATCGATATTGTTGTCCACTGCCGGCCATGCTCCTAAGTCGCTGCTAATTACGTCCAGTCTGCCTTCCGAGGGCAAAACCACTACCGCGACCAACACGGCGATCAGCCTTGCCCAAACCGGTGCCAAGGTGCTGATCATCGACGCTGATATGCGTCGGCCGCGCTTGCACGCGGTTTTCAATATCGGGAACGGGGAAGGACTGAGTACATTGCTCTCGAGCGAACTTAGCGACGCCGAGACACTGGCTGTGATCAAACAGGATCCGAACACTAAGCTTCATCTTCTGACCTCGGGACCGATCCCGCCGAATCCGGCCGAATTGATCGGTTCGGATCAAATGTCGAACCTTTTGCAGTTCCTTTCAAAGGAATTCACTCACGTTGTTATCGATTCGCCGCCGATCGCCTCATTTACCGATGGTGTACTGATCGCCTCGATGGTGGATGGTGTGATACTGGTCGTACACGCCGGCAAGAGTTCAAGACAGGTGATCCGCCGTTCGCGACAGTTGCTTAACGACATCGGGGCCAAGATCTTTGGCGTCGTTCTCAATAATGCTAATTTGCGATCGCAGGACAACTATTACTATTACCAGAGCTATTACCGGTCGAATACGGAAGGTACGGGCGACGACGCATAGATGCGGTCTTGGGCCTGATTCAAATAATGAGCGATAGAACGAGAGTATTGGTCACCGGCGCCGGCGGCTTCATCGGCAGCCATTTGGTGAAATATCTTAGAGATAAGGGTTATTGGGTCAGGGGAGTGGACATCAAGCGTCCGGAGTTTGGCGAAACCTACGCTGACGAATTTCTCGACCTCGATCTGCGACGTTGGGAAAACTGCCTTGCGGCTACCGACGGGATAGATGAGGTATACGCACTCGCTGCCGATATGGGCGGAATGGGCTTCATTTCTGCTCATCACGCTCAGATCCTCTATAACAATTCGCTGATCAATCTGCACACGCTTGAGGCCGCACGCGAAAATGGTGCCTCCAGATACCTGTATACGAGTTCTGCGTGTGTTTATCCGGAACATTTGCAGGAAGACGCCAACGTGGTGCCGCTGAAAGAGTCGGACGTGTATCCGGCGTATCCGCAGGATGCCTACGGTTGGGAAAAATTGATCTCCGAGCGGCTTTGCATGCACTATCGCGAAGATTACGGCATCGAGACCCGAACCGTTCGCTTTCATAATATTTTTGGCGAAGAAGGCACATGGGACGGCGGCCGCGAAAAGGTTCCGGCGGCTATGTGCCGCAAGATCGCACGGGCAAAACTGCTCGGCGACCATACGATCGAGATTTGGGGCGACGGTGAACAGACACGCTCGTTCTGTTACATCGCCGACTGTGTTGAAGGCATATACCGCCTTATGCGGTCAGATCATCATGAACCGCTGAACCTCGGCCAGGACCGAATGATATCGATCAACGAACTTGCCGATATCGTCGCCGGTATCGCCGGTATTGAGATATCGAAAAAGCACGTCGATGGCCCGCAGGGCGTGCGTGGCCGCAATTCGGACAATACAATGCTCCGTGAGGTTCTCGGATGGGAACCTCAGCTTTCGCTTGAGGACGGATTGGCGATCACTTATCGGTGGATCGAAGATCAGGTCAGGGCAGATCTTATCGCCAAGGGCGAATTGACCTCGGCGATGGCCAATTGATCTGATATCGAACCGCACTATTTTATGAATCAGCCCGGCCCTTTTTACGGGTCCGGAGATCGGCGACTTGGAACGGTCGGGACAGTGTTCTGCATTGGCCCGGCTTTTGATATAGATGACCCTTTTGGACAAAAAAGTGTATGTCGCAGGATCGACCGGAATGGTCGGAAGCGCGGTCTGTCGCGAACTTGGCCGCCGCGGGTATGAACGTGTCCTCAAAACACGGTCATCTGAACTGAACCTTGTGGATCAGTCCGCCGTTGATCAGTATTTTTTTCGCGAGAGGCCCCAGATCGTGGTCCTCGCGGCGGCTAAAGTCGGCGGCATACTCGCGAATAATACATTTCGCGGCGAGTTTATCTACAACAACCTAATGATCGAGGCAAACGTCATCAACTCGGCGTTTCGTCACGGTGCCGAGAAGTTGATCTTTCTAGGGAGTTCCTGTATCTACCCGAAAATGGCCGAGCAGCCGATGCCCGAAGAGGCATTGCTGACCGGCCCGCTCGAATTTACAAATGAACCGTACGCGATCGCCAAGATAGCTGGCATTAAGTT
This sequence comes from uncultured Chloracidobacterium sp., assembly GCA_964592865.1. Taxonomy (GTDB): domain Bacteria; phylum Acidobacteriota; class Blastocatellia; order Pyrinomonadales; family Pyrinomonadaceae; genus OLB17. The sequence continues at coordinate 13,594 of CAZQGN010000001.1, forward strand.
GTGCGAGAGCTATTATCGTCAGTACGGGTGTAATTTCATTTCGGCGATGCCGACCAATCTTTACGGGGAAAGAGACAACTTTGACCTGAATACGTCGCATGTTATCCCGGCATTGATCCGCAAGTTTCACGAGGCCAAGATTGCGAATGCACCTGACGTAACGGTCTGGGGCACGGGCACGCCACGTCGCGAGTTCTTATATGTCGATGATCTGGCCGAAGCGGTCGTTTTCATGATGAAAAACGTGGACGCTGCCGGACTTTACGAAAAGGGGATCTCACATCTAAATGTCGGGTCGGGCGAAGACATCACCATCGCCGAGTTGGCGGAAAATATACGGGCCGTGGTCGGATTCCAAGGTTCGCTCAGATTCGACGCGTCAAAGCCGGACGGAACCCCTCGAAAGCTAATGGACGTCCGCCGTATCGAAGGTCTGGGCTGGAAGCACAAGACTGACATCCACGCGGGCCTGAAACTCGCATATTCGTGGTTTCTGGACAATATCGCAAAGCCGGCAGCCTCGGAAAGCTAAAATCAGATGAAGAAAGCACTTATCACAGGAATTACCGGCCAGGACGGCAGCTATCTAACCGAGATACTGCTTGAAAAGGGCTACGAGGTCCACGGTATTATCCGCAAATCCAGTTCGTTCAATACGGCCCGGATCGATCATTTGTATCGAAATCCGGAGATACTAAATAAGACGCTATTTCTGCATTACGGCGATCTGATCGATCCGAGCAGTTTGAATCGGCTTCTCGAAAAGATCGAACCTGACGAGATATACAACCTGGCTGCTCAAAGTCACGTAAAGGTCTCATTTGACGTTCCGGACTACACTGCTCAGGTCGACGCACTCGGAACGCTTCGATTCCTCGACGCAATTCGCGAAATCGGGCTCCGGCGAGTCAAATTCTATCAAGCGTCGACCTCCGAGTTGTTTGGAAAGGTGCAGGAAGTGCCGCAGCGGGAAACTACGCCGTTCTATCCCAGGTCGCCATATGGCGTCGCAAAGCTCTTCGCCTACTGGACGATCGTCAATTATCGTGAGGCGTACGATATCTATGCGAGCAACGGGATCCTGTTCAATCACGAATCTCCACGACGCGGCAACACATTTGTTACCAAGAAAATAACCCGTGAGATCTCACGTATCATCTCAGGTCAGAGCGATCGTCTGGTGCTTGGAAATCTCGAGGCAAAACGTGACTGGGGATTTGCCCCTGAGTATTGCATGGGAATGTGGCAGATACTCCAGCAGGATGTTGCCGACGATTTCGTTCTTGCGACGGGTGAAACTCATTCCGTCCGTGAATTTGTCGAAGTCGCGTTTTCGTGTGTCGGTGTCGAGATCGGGTGGACGGGAACCGGAGCGGATGAAAAGGGAGTGGTGCGCCGCATCGACGCCGAAAAAATGGCCGAGCAGATCGGCTCTGACAAATTCAACATAAAGGTTGACGACGTTTTGGTCGGTCTCAGTGAATCGTACCTTCGTCCGACCGAAGTTGATCTTCTGATCGGCGACGCGTCAAAGGCCCGACAAACCTTTGGGTGGACACCGGAAACCGGCTTCGAACAGCTTGTCAAGATCATGGTCGATGCCGACTGTGCCGAAATGCGGGGGCCCGGGTCGCATTTTTAGTTGAATGATGGGCAACGTAAGGGTCGAGATCATCTCACCGGTATTCAATCGCTGCGAGGACACCTTGAGGTGCCTTCGCAGTATCGCGAATTCTGACCTTTCAGGGATAGACGCTCACATTATCATTGTTGACGACGGGTCGACGGACGGGACGGCTGAAAGAGTGACCGAGGCGTTTCCGGACGTTGAGATAGTCAGGGGCGATGGCACGCTCTGGTACACAGGCGGAACTAATCTCGGACTCGAATCGGCCCTTTGCCACGAACCGGACTATATCCTTGCGATCAATAACGATCAGGTTTTCGATGAAAAGTGCATTCGCCTGATGGTCGAATGCGCCGAACGTCATCCCGGCTCGGTCGTCGGTTCGCTTCTATGCACCTGGGACGTCCCGCACCGCATTTTTCAGGTTTCGCCGCGATGGGAGCTAAAGGTCGGCGGATACCGTCACTGGTTCAAGCAAACCGTATGGACCGTGCCCGAAAAGCCCTGGGAGGTCGAGATCGTGGTCGGCAATTGTGTTCTTTATCCTGCCCGTGCGGTTCGCGAAGCGGGACTGATGAATGTATCCAAATTTCCGCAGTACGGAGATGCCGAATACACGCCGCGAATGCGACGGATGGGCTGGAAACTGCTCATCGAACCGCGGGCGAGGGTCTTCTGTAAGCCGAATGACGAGGTAAGCGGCTTCCGGGGCATGACACTGTCCGCCAAGCTGAACCATTTGTTTTTTAAGTCGACCGGCCCATACAGCCTCAAGCGTCGATTCAATATGACGATGGCCGGTGCACCAAACGCTTTTTACGGACTGCTTGCCTTGCCCATTTTCTTTTTCCGGCTTTTTATCGGTAAGAACGCTGAAGGTTCGTGGGCAATGGCTCAGGATGAGCCACCGCTTGCCGAGACATTTGCTGCCGCCGTTTTAGATGACTAAGCCCAGAACTCAGCTGATCTTTCTGTGGAACTACGTCGAATGGGGCGGAGCTCAGATTTTTCTGCTTGCGATCATGAAGGCCGCCACGGCGGACTGGGACATTCTCGTCGTTCTGCCACGAGGATCGATGCCGACGATACTCTATTTCCTTGACGATCTCGGCATCCGGTATGAGTTTTTGGACGTGGCAATTCAGGTTTCGGAAGCTCCGGGCTTGATCGACAAGCTCCGTCGCCAGTGGCGGCGGATCTACGCCGAGGCAGTCAGCTTCAAGTACTTGATGCGGTTCGATCTCAAAAACTCGATCCTGCACATCGAAACCGCTCCCTGGCAATCGTGGCTGCTGCTGACCGCCCTCGCCATTCGGCGAGCCCACGTCTTTGTAACGATGCATAATTTTATGCCTCGTACATCGAAACTAAGGGAAATGATCTGGCGGCTGCGGCTCAAGTTTGTATCCGGCTTGCCCGGGTTTCACATCATTCCGTCAAATCAAGACACCAAGGACAAATTGCGCGGATGGGTACGGGATGATTTTTGGGAAAGGATGATCGTTGCTCACACCGCGATCGACCCGACGGAGATCGACGCTGTCTTGGAGAGCAAATTCGATCGAAGCGAGATCCGAGCACAGCACGGCGTCGATGCAAACAAGTTCGTCGTATTGTGCGTCGGTCAGTTTATCGACCGAAAGGGCCGCTGGGTGTTCCTCGAGGCCGCAAAACAGGTCATCGACAAAGACCCCGATGTGGCGTTCGTTTGGCTGACGCCCAAACTCCCAGACGAGGCTGAAACCGCGCGAATTGATGAATATGGGCTGGGCGACAGCCTTAAGATCGTTCTTTCCGACAGTGTCGGCAAGGCCCGTGAGGATGTACTTCGGTTCTTCCGCGTGGCCGACGTGTTTTCGCTGCCCAGTTACGTCGAGGGACTCCCGATCGCGTTATTGGAGGCGATGGCGCTGAACATTCCGAGCATTTCGACGCGTGTTTATGCGATCCCCGAAGCGATAAAGGATATGGAAACGGGCATCCTGATCGACGCGGGTGATAGCTCAGGACTTGCGGATTCGATCTTGCGGTTGAAGAGCGACCCCGAGTTACGTGAAAAATTGGGCAGCAACGGCCGAGAGTTCGTATTGGAGAACTTTGACGAACGCGTCGTCGCCGGAAAGGTGATCGATAGCTATAAACGGTCGTTGGAAGGGAAATGAGCACCGAGATCAAGCGACAAAATGCCGGCAGTGTTATCCGAAACGTGATCTACGGTTCGATGACCTGGCTTTTGCCGCTTGGGCTCAGTTTTGTCGCGACCCCGATCATAGTTCGCTCACTTGGAAACAACGACTACGGCATTTATGCTCTCGTTCTCGGGTTTATCGGCTACTCGTTCACCTTTAGCCTCGGGCGTCCGATCACCAAATACATCGCCGAATACCGTGCGACCGGCGAAAGTGAAAAGATACGCGATGTTATTTCGGCCAGCTTTTTTCTGAATATCGTCTTTGGCGTATTTGCGATGGTCGTCATCTGCGGCCTCGCAAACTGGTTGGTCAATTCCGTTTTTCGTATCGAAGCCGATGCCCGCGATCGAAGCGTTGTGGCGTTTTATATCGCGTCGGCGATCATCTTTATGTCGATGCTCAATCAGGTATTGAGTTCCGTGATACAGGGTGTCCAGCGTTTCGACATTTATTCGAAGGTAACCACCGCAAGCAGTTTTTCCTTGATAGTCGGAAATCTGATACTTGCGTATTTCGGATTCGGATTGACCGCTCTCTTGTATTGGAATCTTGGCGTGCTTATCGTATTTTGCGCGGTCCTCGCCATCATCGCTAAGAGGGTATTGCCGGAATTCAGGATCGGATTTCGCTTTTCGCGTTCAACGCTGAGAATGGTCGTCGGTTACAGCACATGGACGATCTTGTATCAGCTGTTTGCCAATATACTTCTTTTGTTCGAGCGTGGCTGGATCACGCAGCGGCTCGGTGCTGACGAACTCACGCACTATGTCGTTCCGATGGCACTCGCTATGCAGCTGCAGGCTTTTATTTCGAGCCTTGTCCTGGTGATCTTTCCGCTGGCCAGCGAGTTGAAGGACGAAAAGGAAAAGCTTTTGGGGCTTTACCTCAAGGCGACCAAGGCGATCAGCTTTATCGTCGTATTCATGGTCGCCAGCGTTGCCGTACAGAGCAGTCTTTTCCTCGGACTCTGGATGGGCAAGGATTTTGCCGAGCGTTCTTCCACGATCCTTGTCCTGCAAATGGCGTGCTTTGGCCTGATATCGATCCTATCGATCGCGTGGCAAATGACCGAGGGGCTAGGCCACCCGAGATTTAACGCGATGACGATAGCCGTCAGTACGACGATCGGCGTTTCGTTGATGATGATATTTATAGTGCCGTACGGTACGGTCGGAGTTGCAGCGGCCCGATTGATAGGGTTCGCACTGGTCTTTTTATCGGTCTTTTATGTCGAAAGGTGGTTTTTTGCGGGGATTCAAGTACGATTTTGGACGCGGCTTGCCGGGTCGCTACTGCTTGCCGCGGCGATAGCCGGGTCGATCGAATACGGGTCCGCCTTGCTGCTTCCGCAGAATTGGCCGTCACTATTCCTTTCGGTCGGGCTCGGCGGAATAGCGTACTGCATTGTGCTCTGGTTTTTGGATTTTGTGACCGCGGATGAGAAACTGCTAGTCAAGCGATTGATCGGACGATAGTTTTTGCAGACAACGATGGAACTGGTACAACGAGTAGAATTCATCAAAAGGGCATGCGCTGGTAAAAAGGTGCTCCACTTGGGTTGTACCAACTGGCCCTACACGCAGGACGCGATCGATAAGAATATGCTGCTGCATTTTGAGCTGGCCGCGTCAGCAAGCTCGCTTTACGGCTTTGATTTCGATCAGGAAGGCCTCGATGTGTTGGCCGCAGCCGGTACTACCGGCCTTTACCGTGCCGATCTCGAGAATTTGGACGCCGTCGAGATGAACGAAACGTTCGACGTTATCGTCGCCGGCGAGATGATCGAGCATTTGAACAATCCGGGATTGTTCCTCAAAGGGATCCAGCGGTTTATGAACGCTGATACCCAACTTGTTATCACAACCATAAATGCCTACTCGGCACTGCGGTTTGCGATCTATGGCCTTCGCGGCAAAGGTGGTTTGAATGAGCCGGTTCACCCTGACCACGTCGCGTACTATTCGTACAAGACGCTTAATCTGCTCGTCGAACGGGCCGGGTTGAAGGTCTCGGAGTTTTGCTTTTACGATATTGGAACAGATCATCGCCCATTCCAGCCATGGTATTACAATATGGTCAATGATGTGGCGGTGAAGATATTGCCGCAGCTGAGTGACGGCGTCATCGCAGTATGCCGGCTCGGCGGCGAGGAGAATTCGAATTAATTATGGGATCGGCCGCTGCAAATTTAACAGCCGACACGCTGCCAATACCCGCGTCGATGGCCGCTCCGGGAACGCATGAGGCGGTTTACGCGTTGATCGAACAATATCTATCCGCTCCGGCACGGGTCGCCGACCTGGCGGCAGGCGAGGGAGCGTTTTCGGTCAAATTGCGCGACCTGGGACATGAGGTCATTGCCGTTGATGCGTCGGATGACCACTGGAAAGTTCCGGCGATCCAACACCGGGTTATCGACCTCGACAGTGAATTTGCCGAGACTGTTCGCGCCGGCGGCAGCGATCTTGACGCGGTTGTGGCGATAGAGATCATCGAACATCTGGAGAATCCATTCAGATTTGTCCGGGAATGTGCCAAACTGGTCAAACCAGGCGGTCTTTTGTTCGTGACTACGCCGAACGTCGAGGCGGTACACTCGCGTCTGATATTTCTTTACACCGGGCGGCTTAACGCCTTTGGTGCGTATGAGACCGTTAGGCCGGCACATATCACTCCCATCTTTAAGTGGAAGCTTGATATGATACTTGACGAAGCGGGCTTTGAGACTGTCGAAGAGATATTTACACCGCAAGCTTTCGCCGAAGGGACCAATTTCAAAATGAAGTTAACGGTTTTTGTGTCAAGGTTTTTGGGGCACTTCCTCAAGGGAGCAAAGGGTGACTCGGGCCGGATAGTTGTGGCCCGTAAGAGATCAGAATAATGTCATCGCAGAGATTAGACAACATTAGGCTTCAGCCGTCAGGCAGAGGCAACAAACTGATCCCGATCTTGTTGATCTGGGGCGTTGCTCTGTGTTTGCTCGTGACCTTCGTCTGGTACGAGAATGGGCTTGGCGACGCAATCAAGGGATTTTACCTCGTTCCATGGATCATTTTCGCGGGTATCGCCGTTTTAGCCCCCACGGCCTGGCTGACATACAAAGGCAAGTTTGACCCCTTTCACCCGTTGATCTTCGCGGCGTGGTCTTACGTTTTCCCGGCATTTGTGATCGGAGGCATTATCATTGCGTTCGACTGGGTGAACCCATTCTTCATGTCGTTCATCGACGACCCCAAGAGCCAACTCCCGCTAAGTTTGGTGTATGTAGGCGTCGGGTTTATCGGATTGACGGTTGGATTTGCTTTGCCTATCGGCCGTTGGATAGCCGAGAAATTCGAGCCCCGCTTGCCGAAATGGGATTGGGAGCCAAATCAAGTTTGGATCCCTGGCATTTTACTCCTTTTCGCAGGGATCGGCGTCAACCTTGTCGGATTTGTTCAGGGGATCATGGGATTCCAGCGACTGACCGAGGTCGGTATATTCGACGCTTCGCTGTATTTCTTGCTGACCCTGCTGTCCGAAGGCACAATGCTTCTGTGGCTTGCGGTATTTACCACGAAAGAAAAGCGCGGAATTTATTACATCGTTTTCGCTCTATTGCTCCTCATGCTGCCGCTTCGAATGGCTCTTCTCGGCAGCCGCAGCAGCCTTCTGATCAGTATCTTTCCGATAGCTATGGCATTTCAATATTCCGGAAGGAAACTGAAATGGCAGTACACCGCCGCACTCGGTGTCATCCTGCTGCTTGCCGTGGCCATCGGCGTAACCTACGGCACTTCGTTTAGAAACATCAAGGGATCAGAAGCCCGAATGGACGCGGGCGATTATGTTGGGCAGATCGGTGCGACCATCGATTACCTTTCTAACGAAGACCCCGAGATCCTCGTCAAAAACAGTGCGCAGGCTCTTGCCGACCGTGTCGAAAATCTTAGTTCGCTGGCTGTCGTGGTGGCAAATTACGAGCGTCTTGCTCCATATGAGGAAAGCTACGGCCTCGAAAACAACATCATCAACGACACATTGACATCGTTTATCCCGCGTTTCGTCTGGAACGATAAACCGCCGACCTCCGACGCTCGTGCGTACAGTGACCTTTATTTCAACTATGGCGAGAACTCATTCGCGATCTCGCCGTTCGGAGACCTGGTCAGAAATTTCGGGCCGATCGGCGTACCGCTCGGGATGCTTTTACTCGGGATCTATTTGCGTATCATCCACGCCGGATTGATCGATACCCCGCATCCGGCGCTTTGGAAAAAAGTTGCGTATTTTCCGCTGTTGACGCTTGTTTCGTACGAGGCATTTTACGCGACGATCTTTCCGTCGATCGTCCGGACCGTGTTCATTCTCGCGGTAAGTCTATTTTTGGTAAATCTGATCGCCAAACAGATCAGAAAGAGCAGGGCATCATGAACGATAACGAAAGCGTCTGGGAATATTTTGGCGAAAATGACCCATATTTTGGGGTAAATACCATCGCCGAAATGCGCTCTGATAACCTAGATGAAAATGCCTTAGGCGTGTTCTTCAAGAGCGGCGAGGACTATGTTGCTCGTATCTGGGATGAGATCGAAGGGAATTTCATAACCGGATTTCGTCCCGAACGGGCACTCGATTTCGGATGCGGAGTCGCACGGATCACCTTACCGATCGCCAAACGGAGCAAAGAGGCTGTGGGTGTCGACATTTCGACCGGAATGCTCGCTCTGGCGCGAAAGAACGCCGCGGAATTCGGCATCAACAATGCGACATTCATTAAGGGCGACGACGACCTGTCAAAGGTCACGGGCAAATTCGATCTGGTCCATTCATTTGTCGTTTTCCAGCATATCAACCCGAACAAGGGTGAACACATTTTCAAACGGCTGGTCGAGATGCTCGACGTTGGCGGCATCGGCGTCCTGCACGTCGAATATGCCAATACGGTTTCGACCACGGCCCAAAAACTTCGATTCTGGGCATACCGCGATCTGCCGCTGGTCTACAAGGTCCGAAGCCTTTTACTGGGCAAGCGTAAGGAACCGCTGATCCCGATGTACCTTTATGATCTTAATCGCCTGATGCTGATATTGCAGACCAACGGCTGTCACAAAGTGCAGGTCAGATTCAGCAAACACGGTGTCGAGGGAGCAGTACTGATCTTCAAGAAAGAAGAGGCGGATCTGTATTAATCGCCGGTTGATCTCCAACTATGCCGAAAGTAGTCTTTACCAACGGATGCTTTGATATCATTCACCCTGGCCACATCGACCTTTTGCGTCGGGCCCGAGAGCTTGGAGATAAACTGATCGTCGGGATCAACAGCGATAGTTCGGTTCGAAAGATAAAGGGCGATGGCAGGCCGTTCATGGATCAGGAATCCCGCCGAACGGTGCTCCTCGGGCTCGACTCGGTCGATGAAGTTGTGATTTTTGACGAACCGACACCTGCCGAGATCATCGAGCGGCTGATGCCCGATGTACTCGTCAAAGGCGGTGATTGGGCCCCCGGCGAGATCGTCGGCGCCGACATAGTCATTGCAAACGGCGGGGAAGTGCATTCGCTGCCGCTCGTTGCCGGACATTCATCAAGTTTGATCGTTGAGTCGATACGAAACAGCGAAACGGTTGCCGACACGGTAGAAACGGCGGATCACATTTCCGCTTCGTTACTCGAACATCAGGTATTGTTCGAGGATATTACGCGGACGCAGATCGACGTTATACGTGATTGCTCGGAGCTTTTATTCGAGACCTTTGCGGCCGGGAACAAGGTGCTCATCTGCGGTAACGGCGGAAGTGCGGCGGACGCACAGCATATCGCCGCCGAATTTGTCGGGCGCTACGAGACCGAGCGTCGGGCCTTGCCCTCGATCGCCCTGACCACGGATACTTCGGCGTTGACGGCGATCTCGAATGATTACGGATTTGAAACCGTCTTTTCCAGACAGGTTGATGCTCTGGCGGCCAACGGCGATTGTCTGATCGCCATTACAACCAGCGGAAATTCTCCCAATGTGATCGCTGCCGTTATGGCGGCCCGCAGTCGCGGCTGCAAGATCATCGGCTTGACCGGTAAGAATGGGAAAAAGCTCGCCGGTCTCTCGGACCATTGCGTCCTTGTTCCATCGACGCGTACAGCCCGAATTCAGGAAGCCCATATCACGATCGCACATATTTGGTGCGAGGCTATCGATATCAAATTTGCCGATGAACAGTCGGCGGGAGATTAGTTTTGCAGCTGCGAAATGTAAAGATCATGGTGGTCGGCGATTTGATGCTGGATCGTTACTGGTGGGGTTCGGTCGATCGTATCTCTCCGGAAGCCCCGGTACCGATAGTCAAACTCCGGCGAACGAGTGCCGCGGCCGGCGGCGCCGCCAACGTTGCCGCAAATATCGCGGGTTTGGGCGGCCAGGCAGTACTCGTCGGTATTACCGGAGCCGATGCTGAAGGCGAGTCGTTGCGAAACGTCCTTGACGAGGTCGCAAACGTTGACCTGCGAGCGATCGCCGTCAATTCGCGGCCGACGACGGTGAAGACACGGATCATCGCTCATGATCAGCAGGTGACCCGGCTCGATCATGAGAATACCGAACCGATCACCGGTGCGGACGAAGCGGCGGTACTCGAGCAAGTCCTCGGCCTGATCGGATCTGTTGACGCAATTGTCGTCTCAGATTACGCCAAGGGACTTTTGACTGATGACATTCTCAGCGGCCTGATCGCTGCCGCGGGAGTTCAAGGAAAGATGGTTTTTGTCGACCCAAAAGGCAAGGATTACTCAAAATACCGCGGTGCCACCATGGTGACCCCGAATATTCACGAAGCGGCCGATGCCTGCGGACTAAGTATCGACGATCCTGGATTGGTTTCGAGCGCCGGTTGGCGGCTGCTTTCGGAACTTGATCTTGCCGCCTCACTGATCACCGAGGGTGCAAACGGGATGACATTGTTCGAGGCCAACGGTCCAAGCACCCATATGAACGCCTTTGCCCGCAAGGTCTATGATGTAACGGGTGCCGGTGATACCGTCATCGCCACGCTTGCCGTAGCGGCCGCCAGCGGCAATACATTTGCCGATTCTGCCGATCTTGCAAACATCGCAGCCGGTATCGCGGTCGGGCAGATCGGTACTGCGGTCGTTTCTGGCGATGAGGTGCTGTCGGCATACTCGGCATCGCGAAAATGACCTTGGACCAGCTCCGCATATGACGACCCGCATCCTATTTATCGAGCGAAAGCGATCTCATTTCGTTAGCCTTGAAAATGTCTTCAGACAGATCGCTCGCGGCCTCGACAGCGCGGAGTTTGGAACGGAATTTCAACAGGTTCCGTTTTCGAACGACCTTTTGAGTATCATCAAGAACCTACTGCTTTTCCGGCCAAGGGCGTCTGACATATTTCACATCACGGGCCATATCCATTATATTGCAATGCTTCTGCCGCCGGCCCGCACCGTGCTGACAATACATGACATTGCGTTTCTTTATACACGGCATGGCATACGGCGATGGGCTTTGAAGAAGCTATTGCTCGACTGGCCTTTAGAAAGGCTTAAATACGTAACCGTAATTTCGCAGTTTACCAAGGACGAGATACTCCGCCACACGAACGTCGACGAGAAAAAGATCACCGTGATCGAAAATCCGTTGGGTGACGGCCTTCAGCCAAGGCCAAAGCGGCATTTTGACGGTTCCCGCCCAACGATTTTGCAGGTCGGCACCATGGAAAACAAGAATATTCCGCGGGTTGCCGAGGCACTTTCCGGACTTTCGTGCAAACTACGCGTCATCGGGCCTATGACCGAGCATCAGATCGGTTGTCTCAGCAGGCATGGCGTGGAATTCGAAAATTTGACCGGCTTGAATGACGATGAAATGACCGATGAGTATCACAACGCCGACCTGCTCGTGTTCTGTTCGACTTACGAGGGCTTTGGACTGCCTATTATCGAAGCACAGCGCATGGGCACACCGGTAGTCACCAGCGATCTGAGCCCGATGAAAGAGGTTGCGGGCGAAGGAGCAGTACTCGTCGACCCGTCCGATGCAGAAAGCATTCGTAAAGGGGTAATTTCGATCATCGAAAACGCGGACTTGCGGGAATCGATCATTGCGCGGGGTGAGGCGAACGTCAGGAGATTTGATCCCGAAACGATTTCATCTCAGTTTGCCGCATACTATCGCAGTCTGCTCGCCCGGCTGTGAAAATACCATTAATGTTGGTTTTTGGAACTCAACTTTTACATCAGGTATTTAGTGCTAAAATATTGTTTTTGTACGATTTACTTGCACGATAAGATCAAGAAGGTACTTTATGAGAATTCTCGTGTTCGGAGCGAGCGGTATGCTTGGCCACAAGCTGATCCAACAGCTATCACCGAAGTTTGAAACCTGGGGAACGATTCGAGGCGATCATTCGACGATATCGAGATATGGGTTTTTCATCAATGATCGCATCGCCGAGAACATTGATGTCGAAGATGCCGCATCGGTCGAGGCCGTGATCCGAACGGTGCGCCCGGATGTCGTAATAAATGCCGTTGGTGTGATCAAGCAGATGCCAACATCAAAGGACGTCATCAAGACGCTCATGACCAACGCGATCTTCCCGCATCGGGTGGCAGCGTTAACGTCGAAATACGGCTTCCGGTTCATTACCGTCAGCACCGATTGTATTTTTGACGGCGTTAAGGGCGGTTATAAGGAATCGGACGTATCCAACGCGACGGACCTTTATGGCAAGAGCAAATCGCTCGGCGAGGTCGACCTCGAAAATTGCCTGACGATAAGGACGTCGATAATCGGTCGGGAACTCGGAACGCACCACAGCCTGGTCGAATGGGTCTTGTCCAATCGCGGAAAACAGATCAAAGGATTCACAAATGCAATATACTCCGGCTTTCCAACCATCATCTTTGCCGATATAATTGCAAATTTGATCGTTAACCAAGCGGAAATGTCGGGACTTTTCCACATCGCGTCGGACCCGATCAATAAGTTTGAACTGGTCAGCCTTATCAACAAGTACTACCAAGCTGATATCGATGTGGTGCCAGACGGTGAATTCAAGATCGATCGCAGCCTGGACGCAACGCGTTTCAACCAATTGACCGGTTTTAGCCCGCTGCCGTGGGACGAGATGATAATGAGAATGGCGTCCGACGAAACGCCTTACGATAATTGGAAATAATGAACGAATTAGAAGGAAAGCGAATACTTGTCACCGGCGGGACCGGGTCACTGGGACAGACCCTCGTAAAGCGAATATTGACTGGCGAAATGGGCAAGCCCGCGTCGATCACTGTATTTTCGCGTGACGAAGCCAAGCAGCATTATATGCGGCTCGATTTTCTGAATCGAAACGCCGCCACTGATGACATTATCTATCAGAATTCTCAGGACCTCCTGAAGTTCAGGATCGGCGATGTTCGCGACTATTCGGCCCTGCTGGCTGCCATGCGTGAGGCCGACATAGTGTTTCATGCCGCGGCCCTCAAACAGGTTCCGTCCTGTGAGTATTTTCCGTATGAAGCGGTGATGACCAATATCGGCGGTGCCGGTAACATCGTCCGGGCGATACGCGAAAACGACCTGCCTACTACCAAGATAATTGGCATCTCGACCGATAAAGCATGCAAACCCATCAATGTGATGGGAATGACCAAGGCATTGCAGGAGCGTGTGTTGTTGGAGGCCAATCGTGACGCCGAGGTCGCGATAAACTGCGTCCGGTACGGCAATGTAATCGCGTCACGCGGTTCGATCATTCCGCTGTTTGTCGAGCAGATCGAAAAAGGGCAGGCGGTCACTGTCACGCTGCCTGAAATGACGAGATTTCTCTTGAGCCTCGACCGTGCGGTTGATACCGTTTTTGAGGCGATCCGCAGCCCGAGGCGTGGTGCGACATTCGTCCCAAAGGTCCCGGCCGCTCTGATCACGGACGTTGCGAAAGCCCTGATGGGCGACAAGAATGTCCCGATCGAGTACACCGGCATCAGGCCCGGCGAAAAGATCCACGAGATTATGGTGTCGGAAGAAGAGTGCTTCCGAACGATCGAGGAAAACGACTACTACGTGATATTGCCTGTGCTGCCCGAGATTCGCAACGATCATGACCTGACCCCGGCCTTGACGAGCGAATATTCGTCAAAGGACGACACAATATCGGTCGATGAACTAAAGGCACTGCTCGGCGGGGCGAGTTCAGAGATCAATAGGTTTATCTACGGCGATTAGCCGATGCCGCGTAAATTGAGTTTATGAAGGTAATGACCATATTCGGCACCCGACCGGAGATCATCAGGCTGAGCCTGGTGATGAAGGTGCTCGACCAGCACTGTGACCATGTCACCGTGCATACCGGACAGAACTATCACGAATCGCTCAGCGATATATTTATCCGCGATCTCGAAGTACGGACCCCGGACGAACATCTCGGCATCAGGTCATCGTCATTCGGTGAGCAGATCGGGCAGATAATCGCTAAGTGCGACGAAGCGATCGAACGCCATTCGCCGGATCGCATTCTGATCCTCGGCGATACCAACAGCGCTCTCTCAGCGATCAGTGCTGCTCGACGTCGCATCCCTGTTTTCCATATGGAGGCAGGAAATCGCTGTTACGACGACCGCGTACCTGAAGAGGTAAATCGGCGGATCATCGATCATTCCAGTGCCGTCCTTTTGCCCTATACGGAACGCAGTAAAGAAAATCTTGTCCGCGAGGGGATCGAGCGCGACCGTATTTTTGTCACCGGTAATCCGATCAAGGAGGTTCTGGACTTTTTCGCGCCGAAGATCGAGTCGAGCGATATTCTCAAAACACTGAATGTGCGGCCCTTCGACTACTTTCTGGTCACGCTTCACAGAGCTGAAAATGTTGACATTCACGAGCGTTTGGTTGGGATCTTCAAAGCCTTCACGGCGATCAGCGAGAAATTTGGAAAAGAGATTCTGATCAGCGTCCATCCGCGAACGGCCGAAAAGATAAATCAATTTGGCATCGCTCCCGGATCAAGCAAGGTCCGGCTTTTGGATGCGTTCGGCTTTTTCGATTTTGTAAAATTGGAGAAAAACTCGTTGGCGGTCATGACCGACAGCGGGACCGTTCAGGAAGAATGTGCGATCTTCGGGATCCCGAATGTTACGCTTCGCGATGTGACCGAACGCCCCGAAACGATCGAATGCGGCAGCAACATTCTCAGCGGAGCGGATCCCGACACCATAATCCGGGCCGTCGAGTTGGCGATGTCGCAGCCCGCGTCGTGGACGGCCCCTCGCGAGTATCTCGCCGAGAACGTATCACAGGTGGTCAGCAAGATCATGCTGGGTTATTCCAGTCTTCGCCGGCACAATTGATACGGCAGTTTCCGTTCGACACTCAATGAAAAAGATCCTGGTCTTTTGCGATTACTATCGTCCGAGTCTAAAGGCCGGCGGTGGTATGTGGACCGTCGCAAACCTTGTCGACAGGTTCTGCGACCGGTATGAATTTCATATCGTTACACGAAATTATGACAGTCCCAGTGACACGACTCCGTACACCAGCGTCCGGACCGGTGAGTGGAATGAGATGGGAAACGCGAAGGTCTATTATGCGGCTGCGAGCGACCTGACGGCGGCAAAATGCGCGGCCCTGGCAACGATGGTCGATCCTGATGTAGTGTTTCTAAACTCGGTATTCAGTACACCGGTGGTAAAGTTCCTTGTCGCTCGTCGAAAGCAGCTGACGCCGGAATGCGGCGTCGTGCTCGCACCGTGCGGCGAACTGTCGGACGGGGCCCTTCGCAGCAAGAGTCTTAAAAAGAAGGGTTATCTCGCGATCGCAAAGGCGACCGGACTTTACCGGGATGTTATCTGGAAGGCATCGACCGAGCTCGAATCAGCAGAGATCCGACGTGTCTTCGGAAAGCACCTCGCACCTGTCGTGGCTCCCGATCTCACACCGCGGACGATCTTGCCCGGGTTTGAGATCGCCCAAAAGCCGCCGAAAACAGCGGGCTCGGCTCGATTTGTTTTTCTTTCGCGTATCGTGCCCAAAAAGAACCTTGCTTTTGCTCTACGGTTATTCCGTGAGATCACTGACGGCGGCATTATTTTGGATATTGTCGGCCCGATCGAGGACAGCGAATATTGGCGCGAATGTGAAAATCTGATAAACGAGATGCCGCCGAACGTGACGGTCAACGTATTAGGCGGGGTCGATTATCCCACCGGCCTGCAAAAACTGGTGGATAGTCATTTTTTCATTTTGCCGACCCTTAATGAGAACTTTGGCTACGTGTTCATCGAGAGCCTTGCGGCCGGAACGCCCATACTGATCAGCGACCAAACGGTATGGGGAAGCGTTTCGGAACACAATGTTGGTTGGGTAAACAGCCTCAGCGAACGCCAAAAGTGGATCGACGCGATCCGCCGATGCATCGTGATGGATCAAGTCGAATTTATCGAAATGTCATCGCGGGCACGTAACTTTGCTGTCACATGGCTCGCCGATAGTGGATACGAAAATGCGACTGCCAGGGTGATCGAGGCCGCGATAGGAGCGAACAAGCCGTCCTGAATGGGTATTGAATTGGAAAAACCTGATCAAATAGATCTTGAGGCGAGCCGCCCAACCCTCTGGGTCGTGAGTGAGCTATATTATCCGGAAGAAACATCGACCGGGTACTATATGACACGAACGGCCGAGGGATTGACCGACTGTTTTACAGTCAAGGCCCTTTGCGGCCAGCCAAATTACTCATCACGCGGTACGAGGGCTCCAAAGCACGAGATACGGCGAAATGTCGAGATTTTTCGAGCCGCCGGCACTACTTTGAACAAAAACGTCATCGCGTTCCGCTTGATCAACATGGTCACGCTGAGTATCTCGATATTTTTCAAAGCGATATTCCGATTCAAGGCCGGAGATCAGGTTCTGGTAGTTACGACACCGCCGTCACTGCCGTTTGTGGTCGCCGTCGCGGCTTTGATCAGAGGAGCTTCGTACACCCTGGTCATTCATGACAATTATCCTGAGATCTTGTTCGCGGTCGGTAAACTTAGCCGCCGATCGATGATCGCTACCGTGCTTAATTTTTGCAATCGATGGCTCTATAAGCACGCGAGAAAGCTGATCGCGGTCGGACGGGATATGGAGAGGCTTTTGCTCAAAAAATCGGAAGGTTTGGATATTCCGGTCGCGGTCATTCAAAATTGGGCCGAACTCGAATCGGTTCACCCGGAACCTCGCGATTCCAATCAGTTGCTTGAAGAACTTGGTGTCGCGGATAAATTTGTGTTCCTCTATGCGGGCAATATGGGCCATCCAAACGACGTTGAAACGATCATCGAGAACGCCCGAAGGCTCAAAGACAGGCCGGAATTTCATTTTTTGTTTTTGGGCACCGGCGTCAAGGAAAAGTGGATACGTTCAGCCGTCGAGGATCACGGGCTTAAAAATGTTGAAATACTGAGCCCAAAACCCAGATCTGAACAGGTCATTTTTCTCAATGCATGTGACGTTGCGTTGGTGTCGCTCGTTGATAATATGCTTGGCGTGTCAATGCCGAGCCGGACTTACAACATTCTTGCTGCCGGTAAGCCGATGCTGGCACTCACGGATCCCGCAAGTGAACTTGCAACCGTGATCGACGAAGATCGCGTCGGTTGGCATATACGGCCTGGAAAGGCCGATGAAATGACCCAAACCATTTTGGACTTGTATGCGGCCAGAAACGAACTTTCATCATACGGCGAACGAGCTCGCAAGTCCGCGTTGGAAAAATATTCGCTCGATGCGGCACTCGCAAAATATCGCCGCGAACTTGGGTGCTAGGATCAACAGGTGCTTGAACTGACCATATTTTTCGGTTCGTTTCTCGTGACGTATTTCGGCGTCCGGTGGTTTCGCGCTTGGACACTGCGGCAGGGAGTGCTCGATCACCCGAACGAGCGCAGTTCGCATACCGCCCCGACCCCGCGTGGAGGCGGGTTGGTGGTTGCCGTCGTGATCTTAATGGCTTACATTCTCGGATCGCGGCTTTTGGATTTTGAAATTTCCTTCGGATTTCTGGCCGGTTCGATCATCGTCGTCGCTGTAAGTTGGCTGGACGACGTTTATTCGATCTCGTTCGTATGGCGGCTATTGGCTCATTCCGCGGCGGCGGCCTGTGTAATGTTGGATCTCGGACATATGTCTACGGTCGCGATCACGGGATCAGCGGCCCCGCTCGATCTTGGCCTGTTCGGTATTCCGATAACATTCCTTTGGATAATTTGGCTCGTAAATGCCTATAACTTCATGGACGGGATCGACGGGATCGCAGGCATTCAGGCCGTCGCTGCCGCTTCAGGATGGCTGCTCGCGGGACTTGCGTCCGGCTCGTCGGCGGTTTTTGTCATCAGCGGCACAGTTCTCCTGGCGGCCCTCGCATTTCTGCTGCACAACTGGTCGCCGGCGCGGATATTTATGGGCGACGCGGGAAGCGCGTTTCTCGGTTTTACATTCGCTTCGATTCCACTGATGTTTCGGAACAGCGCCGGGACCGACAATGGAACCGCAGCGTTCATCGGAGTCCTGGTCGTTTGGATGTTCATTTTTGATTCGGTCTTGACAATTATCAGGCGCCTTATTAATGGTGAAAAAATTTGGCAAGCACACCGACAGCATTTGTATCAACGTTTGGTGATCTCGGGTTACTCGCACCAGCGCACAACACTTATCTACGGCGTATTTTCGCTCGTGATCGCGATCTCAGCCGGGTTATCTGCGGGCGAAGCCCCGCGAATCCCGGCCCATATCGCTCTGGCTCTGGCGGCGGCGGCATCGATCGCGTTGCTTGGTATTTGTCACGCTCGAAAATGCCTTTTTGGCGGAGGCAATTCAAATGGCTGAGCACACGTTCGCCTTTGAATCATTCGGTGTTCGCGTCTGTGTCGAAAGCAACGAGGCAGCGGCTATCGAACAAGTGCGTGCCACCGCCGACTATGCTCTGCTCGGGAGACTGTCCGACATCGATCCGATGTTCGCGGACCATAGACTGCACATAGATAACATCGGCAGCACATACAGTTCCGGTCTTGATGGCGAAGATTTTGGTGATAATCCGGATCTGGCGTCGCTCCTCAAGTACGTCGGGTCCAGGATCCGCATTCTTGTCGCCGAGTATGCAAGGGAAGTCGTTTTCGTTCACGCCGGGGTCGTGACCTGGAACGGAAAGGCCATTGTCATCCCCGGGACAAGTCACAGCGGTAAAACGACGCTGGTTGCCGAATTGGTGAAATTGGGAGCAGTCTATTTTTCCGATGAATATGCTCTGTTTGATGCCGACGGGATGGTACACCCATTCCCGAGGCCACTTGCGGTCAGGGATAGGAGCGATCCGTCAATGAGAGAGGATATTGATGTCAGGGAACTGGGTGGGCTCGCAGGCAGTGAACCGGCCCGTGCAGAGCTGATATATTTTGGAAAATATCGCCCCGATGCCGAGTGGCGGCCGGAATTCTTAAGCCCCGGTGTCGGTATTGTCGAGTTGATCACGCATACAATACCGATGAGAGTTAATAGCGAATTTGCGCTTGTCACACTCAGCAACGCGGTAAAGGGGGCAAAAATGGTCAAAACCGACCGCTGCCATGCTGAACTCACGGCAGAAAAATTGTTGCAAATCATTGACAATAGGTATAACTGAGGTACAATGTTGAGGTCGCTCTGGTGTTTTTTTGATTTTGGAGGAGATGATGAACAATTCCCAAAAACCAGTAGCCCGACATTCTGGACTTGTCGTCCAGGAGATGCCGGGTGAGGTGTTGGTCTACGATACGGACAGCAATAAGGCACACTGTTTGAATGAAACAGCGGCTTTGGTGTGGAGGTCCTGCGACGGTAATAACACGGTCGAGGATATCGTTCGGTCGTTTGAGCAAAACGCCGGGACAAAGGTGTCGGAAGATCTTGTCTGGCTTGCGATCGATCAATTAAATTCCAACGGCTTACTTGCGGACACGATCGAATCAAAGTTTGCCGGCCAGTCAAGGCGCGAGGTTCTGAAGAAGATCGGATTTGCGTCCGTGATCGCCTTGCCTGTTATCGCATCATTAGTCGCCCCTCAGAGTGTTTTGGCGTTCACATCATGCACCTGTAACCCGGGGCAACCTACGGGTTGCACACCACAGGTGCCTGCCGGCTGCGGAGCGACGTGTAATGGCAGCGGTATTTGCGTCCCGTAATACTTCAGATTTGAAATAAAGCAGTACAGTCGATGCGGGTAAGGGAATTGTCTCCTTTACCCGCATTCTCTATGGTAAACGCCGGATCACCTGAAATATTGTCCAATAGCACCGAGGACGCTTATCGCTGGGGACTGCTTCAAAAGCGTTCCCAACGAGCCACAGCCGCGTCTGTCGTTGGGGTCTTCAGAAAAAACGGGATAGAACCGATCCTTATAAAGGGAATCGCCGTCGCCCGCTATTATCCGGAAGATCAATGGCGAAAATTCACCGATGTTGACCTTGCCGTTCCGGCCGCAGACTTTGAGCGTGCAAAAGAGGTAAAACTCATTGCCGCATCCGGTTTTCAGCCGATCGATCTTCACAACGAGCTGCGCCACCTTGATACCGTTCCGTGGGCCGACCTTTTTGAAAACTCTTTCGTCGAAAATATCGAGGGCACTGACATCCGCTTTTTGCGTGAAGAGGATCACCTGAGAGTGGTATGTGTTCACTGGCTTACAGACGGCGGTGCCCATAAACACAGGCTCTGGGATATTTACTGGTCGGTGCAGAATCGTTCGGCCGGCTTCGATTGGGATAGATGTCTTACTTCTGTTGCCGCCAATCGGCGAAAGTGGGTCGTTTATGCGATCGGATTGGCAAACAAATACTTCGGGCTGAATTTGGACGGACTACCGTTTGCGGACGAGGCGTCTGACTTGCCCGCTTGGCTGATACGCAGTTTGGAAAGGGAATGGAGAAGTGACACGCGCCTTCAGCCGCTTCACCTGTTCAAACGCGATCCGTTGGGCCTTTTGAAGCAGATCGCCAAACGAGTGCCGCCAAACGCGATCCAAGCGACCATCGATATGGAAGGAAGTCTCGACGCATCGACTCGCATCCACTATCAGCTCGGCGATATACTAAAACGCTCCGCACAATCGATCGGCCGCGCACTCAGGCCGACCCGTTGACAGCAACCTCAATTATGAGCACGACCGGCAACTTCCTAATCGCGATCGAATCCGCCATCGGTGGAGGCAGCATTTCATTGTTTTCCGAGAGTGCCCGGATAGACGGCGTCGTTGGAGCGACCGCTGTTTCACGGGCCGAAGATCTGCTGCCGACACTCGATCAGATATTGATACGCAACGAGTTGCACTTTGCGGACATAAGCCAGATCGTGGTTTCATCAGGACCCGGCAGTTTTACGGGTATTCGTATCGGGCTATCGACAGCGATGGGATTAGCCGCTGCATCCGGCATCCGGCTGCGACGCGTCTCGGCTCTTACGGCGATCGCCCTCGAACAGACCGTCGCAAATGAGTTTGCCGTTGTGCTGCCTGTGGGGCGCGATATTGCCTGTATACAGCGTTTTTCCCGAAACGACGGTCGTTTGTCTGAGATCTCTGCCCCGGAACCGATAGAAACCAACCGGCTCGGTGATTTGGCGGGTTCGGGGACCGATATGCTTATTCATCCGCTTCTTATCGAAGTGATCGAAAATATAGACTCGACGAGCGTTTCGGAAATCGATCCTGACATTTCCGGTTACCTCGGCCGAGCCGCGATTTTTCATAGCATTAGCGAAACGGCCGAACCGCTGTTTGTCGGAAAACAAAAATAACGGATACTTTAACCAATGTCCGAACCACGAATACGTCCGATCGAAACCTCACACATTGCCGATCTGATCCGTATCGCTGATGAGACCAATCTTAATCATTGGTCGGCCGCCGGCTATCTCGAAGAACTGAAAAATCAAAACTCAATAATGCTCCGGCTCGCCGATGACGAAAATCAGACTATCGGCTTCGTGGTCGGACGGATCGTCGCATCAAACGACGATGACTCATCTGTTGACGCGGAGATCTACAATATCGGCGTCACCGGACCGCTGCTCGGACGTGGTTTAGGCCAATTGCTCTTGGATTCGTTTACGGACAAATGTCGTGAGGCCGGCGTTCGGGCGATCTGGCTCGAAGTTCGGTGCTCAAACGTCCGAGCTATCCGGATATACGAGCGAAACGGGTTTGAGAACGTCTCGATCCGCCGTGATCTTTACAAAGACCCGCGTGAAGACGGCATTTTGATGCGGCGTTCACTGTAAGAGCGAAACCCGCCCGTTTACCGCATATTTCGCTTGATAATCTCTCCGTCTTTCGGCTAATATGAAGTTACACCCGTTACGAAAATTTTAATTTTCCGCCAACGGGTGGATACCATTGAAAAGTGAGGAAAAAAACGCCATGGACATGTCAATAGCTGATCCGGTGAGAGACGAGTTGATCAAGAACAATTCGACTTTTAGGGAACTGGTGCATCAGCACGAAGATTACGAGAAACGATTGGTTGAATTAGCCCACCTTACGTACCCCAGCGACGACGAACAGTTGGAAGAAATCACGCTCAAGAAAAAGAAATTACAGATTAAAGACGAGATCTATGCAATGATGCACGAGCACGCTACGTCTCACTAGATAAGCGTTTCCTCAATTGATTTTATTATGGCCCGGATGAAACATTCCCGGGCCATTTCATTTTGCCGTACCGCATCCCCCGATCGAGTAGCCGTAAAGGCCGGAATCGGTCGCTAAGGCAAGGCGGTTTGAGTCGATCACGACCGAGTCCAAGACAAACTCACCCGGCGTTGCCGGAATTTGCCCCGCAACACTGCCGTTTTTGATATTCAAGAAAATAATATTGTCGTCGCCCAATGGCTGGACCAACAGCAGATCGTCGCCGATCATTTTGAGGGCTGAAACGCGTCCCGTCACCCGGCGTTTCCATAAACGGGCACCATTCGCGGTAGCTAATGCATAAACAAAATTATCGTTTGAAGCCGCGATGACGCGGCCGTCGGTCAACGTAATATCCGAGATCGCTCCGCCGCTTTTGAATTGCCAGACGGGCCTCTGGCCTTTGCCCGACAGAAAGGCAAGTGTCCCGCGTTCATTACCGTAAAAAACGCCGCCGCTCGCTTCAAGGAGCAGGGCGGTCACAGCGAAGTCGGATCTGGATAGAATCTGAGGTTCCTCGTTTCCATCGACCTTAAGAATCTCCCGCTCGACTGAGGATATGATCGACCCGTGCCCGAGATCCAAAATGCCGAGGCTAATTGGCCTGGTCAGTTTTCGGTTCGATAGTACAGCACCGTCGGCGGTCGAAACGACCGATGCATCACCGCCGGCGGTGATCGCTAAAAGTCCGGCTTGTGTTAAAGCAAGCCGGTAGTCTTCGCCGGAACGAAGCGGAATTTTCCAACGTGTGATGCCGGCGTTTGCACTGATTGAGATCAGAAATGCTTCGGACGTCTTGTCCGCGGCACCGCCCGAACGCCGGACAAAAAACAAGTTCTTTCCATCGGTGATCAGATTTGACGCTATAGAACCGCCTACATCACTCGACCACGCCAATTTACCCGAGTCGAAAGATATCGCCTCAACTACCGAACCGCTGCGGACCGAGAAAATCGTCCCGCCAAATGCAGAGAGAGACGAACGGCTGCCGGCTCCATCGACGTGGCTCCAGCATTTCTGAATTTGAACTTCGCCCGGCCCAAGCGAAAAGGCGAACGAGGAAAAAACTGTGAGCAAAACGGCGCACGACAACCACCGGACAACGTTGCCGTATCTTATTGCTATAGACTTTGAAATGCTGCGGATCATTAGCCCTGATGCCTGTAAAACGGCACGCCTTGCCGAAGATAAAAGAGGATTTTATCACAGCACATCGGCCGTGATATATTGATGACTGTTCTTAACAGAAAGTTCGACTAAATTACACAAAACGCGAGGATACATCCATGTCATTTAACAAGATCATCATCGTCGGCAACCTTGGCCGCGATCCCGAATTACGATACACACCACAGGGAGCTGCCGTATGCAGCTTTACGATGGCCACGAACGAAAAGCGCCGTGACAAATCCGGCGAGATTCAGGACATAACGACATGGTTTAAGATCACCCTCTGGCGTCAACAGGCCGAGAACGCCGCAAAATACCTTACCAAGGGTTCACCCGTTTATATCGAAGGAAGGTTGAAGATCGAAGAATGGACCGATCGCGATAATAACAGAAGGTACACCCTCGACGTTCAGGCGACCGATATGCAGTTCATCGGATCACGCGGCGACAGCGGCGGAGGCGGTGAATATAGCGGCGGCCATGACGACCACGATACCGGCTACACGGGCGGATCGGCCTCGTCCGGCGGCAGCTCAGCCGGTTCGAGTGCCCCGGTCTCGACCCCGGCGGCAGATGACGATATTCCGTTCTAGGACTTGCGGGGTTTAACCCGTAAGGCAAATGAAGGCCGGCGACGATTCGATGTTCGTTGCCGGCCCATTTTTATACGTTCGACCAAAAGTCGCGGTATGACCGCGTTTTTTATACCCATTCGCCCATTTGGCGAAACTTTTCATACCTTTCTCTGACGAGCGTTTTCGCGTCCTTTTTCGAAAGTTCGTTGATCGAAGCCATGATACGCTTCTTCAGCGTTTCAGCGATCTTATTGAACGCGTCACCACGTTTGCCGTTCTTGTCGTCACTGATAGTCCAGGAAACGGGTTCGGGTATTATCTCGTCGATGATGTTAAATTGCTTGAGGTTATCGGCCGTGAGTTTCAGCCCCTCGGCCGCGTCCGGCGCCCGGCCGGCGTCTTTCCAAAGGATCGCCGCGCAGCCCTCAGGCGTGATGACCGAATAGACGGCGTTTTCCATCATAAGGACTCGGTCACCGATGCCGATCGCGAGAGCTCCGCCGCTGCCGCCCTCACCGAGCACGACGACAACGATCGGCACCTTGATCGATGCCATTTCGCGGAGATTAAAAGCAATTGCCTCAGCTTGGCCTCGCTCCTCGGCGTCAATACCGGGATATGCTCCGGGCGTGTCGATAACGGTGATGATCGGCCGGCCAAACTTTTCGGCCATCCGCATGACACGCAATGCCTTTCGATAACCTTCCGGTTTCGACATCGCAAAATTACGGTGCCGGCGTTCGTTAATGTCGCGGCCCTTCTGCTGGCCGATAACAGCGACGTCAATGCCGTCTATCTTGGCGAATCCGGTGACCATGGCCGGATCGTCCGCAAATCGCCGATCGCCGTGTACCTCGACGAAATCCGTGAACATCTCTTCAAAGAGATCCATCGCGTATGGCCGATCAGGGTGCCGTGCTGTTTGCACTCGTTCAAATGCAGCAGTTGTCATAACAAATATATTAACCCAAACGTCCGTTTTCGGCATTCTTCGGCCAAACAGGCCGCAGCCGATTCACCGACTCGGGTTTCAGTCCGCTTCGGCCTTTTGTACGATATGCAATAGCATTTCCATACGATCTGATTCGGACGATTCTCAATGGGTCCAATCGATGCGGCACCCTTTCGATTCCAGCTCACGCTGCAGAACGCGGCTTCCGGCGACCCTGGTTACCGGAGCGTGCACCTTAACAACGGCGTCGCCGGCCGGAACGTTCAGATAAACCTCACAACGGCCATGATGCGTGCCTAACGTGACAAAAATATCCTCCACGTAGGCCTGGTCGTTCCGGTCCGAAGGAAGCGTTATGTTTATCGCTCGGGCGGCGGCCGCGACCGAATCATCGAGCGATCTGACCTCATTCACGATCAATGTCGGCTCCTGGCCTTCGCCGGCCTCGATCTTACCTCCGACGATGACCATCTCATCATCCTTCAGAAACGCCGAAAATGCCTGAAATGCTTCGCCCCAGGCGATCGTCTTAATGCCGCCCGATCGGTCTTCCAGACGAAACATACAAAATCGGTTGCCCTTTTTACTTTGCCGGACCTGAAGGCCCGAGATAATACCGGCCACCAGCACCATATCGCCTGAATTAAGTTCACCTAACTCTGTAAAGTTGCGCAGATTGAGCCCGGATAACATTCCCGAATAGTTATCGAGCGGATGCGCCGACAAATAAAACCCGATCGACGCTTTTTCATGCTGCGAGATCTCCATCTGTGTCCACGGCGTCGCGGAGGGAAGTACCGCCTCCGACGCCGTTTCATCGCCTGCTGCACCGCCGAAAAGGCCGCTCTGCCCGCGTTCGCGGTCGGTAGCTGCCCGTTGTCCGTGCTGAAGAGCCCCGTCGATCGCCTCGGTCAGTCTCGCTCGCCATTCACCGACGGACATCTCGGGCGGCATCAATGTGTCAAACGCTCCCGCAGCGATCAGGCTCTCGAGGCCGCGGCGGTTCACCGCACCTGACCCTAAACGTGAACAAAAATCGTAAAGCGATGTAAATTTGCCTTGTTTTCTGGCTTCAACGATGGCTTGAACGCTGGCCGAGCCCATGCCTTTGATCGCAGTCAGGCCATAACGCACGGCACTTTCGCCCGGCGTAAAACCTTCGTCCGATTCATTGATGTCGGGCGGCAGCAGTTCGAGGCCGAGCGAACGGAGTTCAGTCGAGTATTTATAGACCTTTGCGCTGTCTTGAGCTTCGTGCGAGAGGACAGACGCATAAAAGTGGGCGGGATAATGTGCCTTCAGATAGGCTGTTTGAAACGCCAGGACGGCGTACGCCATCGAGTGGCTGCGATTGAATCCGTAGTCGGCAAATTTTGCCATCAGGTCGAAGATCTCTTTGGCCGTCTTTGGCTTAATGCCGCGTTCGACAGCCCCGTTGATGAACTTCTCTTCATGCGGGAGCATTTCTTCGACCTTTTTCTTGCCCATTGCCCGCCGCATCAGGTCGGCATCGCCGAGGCTATATCCGGCGAGCTTTTGTGCAAGCTGCATTATCTGTTCCTGATAAACAAGCACACCGAAAGTATTTCCGAGGATATCCTCCATTTCCGGGACGATATATTCGACAGGTTGGATACCTTTGTGCCGATCGATAAAATCATCGATCATTCCGCCGTCAAGCGGGCCCGGCCGGTATAGGGCATTTAGCGCCGAAAGATCCTCTAGTTCCTTCGGTTTAAGGCGTCGGCACATATCAGCCATTCCCGACGATTCAAACTGAAAGATCGCTTCCGTACGGCCCTCTCCGAAAAGCTGCATCGTCTTTTCTTCGTTGTTGGGGATACTTGTCCAGTCGATGGTCTCGCCGAGCTTTTCCTTGATCGACGCGAGGCAGTCAGCGATCACCGTCAGCGTCGTAAGCCCCAGAAAGTCCATTTTGAGCATGCCGACCTTTTCAAGGTCGTTCATCGGATACTGACTCGTAAGTTCGTCCTTGGACATCGAGACCGGGACCAACTCATGCAGCGGCCGCGGGCTAATGACCACGCCGGCCGCATGGACCGAAGTGTGACGGGCGCAGCCCTCGATCCTTAACGCAAGTTCGACCAGATCATTGACTTTCGGATCGGACTTCATGGCCGCCGCCAGCTCAGGAACTTCCTTGATCGCCTGCGAAATACTAACGTTTCGGCCGCGAACCGGCGGCGGGATCATCTTGGCGATGCGCTCGACATCCCCGTACGGCATATTCAGCACACGGCCGACATCCTTGATAGCGGCCCTCGATGCCATCGTTCCGAATGTAACGATCTGACAGACCGAATCGCGTCCATAAAGCTCGGTAACGTGATCGATAACATCACCTCGGCCCCGAATGCAGAAATCGATATCGATATCCGGCATCGAGATTCGCTCGGGATTCAGAAATCGCTCGAACAGCAGTTCATGCTGGAGCGGATCAACGTCAGTGATCCGCATACAGTATGCGGCGAGCGAGCCGGCGGCCGAACCGCGGCCGGGGCCCACCGGTATGTTCTTTTCGCGTGCATAGCGGATAAAGTCCCAGACGATCAGAAAGTAGCCCGGAAAACCCATTCGCTTGATCGTCGCGATCTCAATTTCCAATCGCTCCCGATACTCTTCGATGCTATGTTTCAGACGGCCCGCGGCCATCAACGGGTCCCATTCGGTCCGTTTTCTCTCGTCAAACCCATCATTTAGAACCTTGACGAAATACTCATCTTCGTTCATCGAAGAGAACTCAGGCGGGATCGGATACTTGGGCAATTGCCGGTGTTTGTCGCCCTGCGGCATCTCGAATTCGATCATTTCGGCGATCTTTACCGTGTTGGTGAGCGATTCGGGCAGTTCGCCACCAAATATGTCCCACATTTCTTCGGCAGATCGAAGATAGCGCAGTGAGGTCTCGGCCGAGGTTCTTGCGTTCTCACCGAGAGTCCGGCCGTCAGCCAGAGCGATCAAGGCCTGTTGAGCCCTAGCATCGTCCCGATTCAAATAATGAACGTCATTAGTGGCGACAAGCGGCAACCCGGCCTGACCCGCAAATTCTACTATCTTACGAGTTGCGGCGATGGCTGAGGGCTCATAGTGGTCCTGTATCTCCAAATAAAAGAGCCCTTTACCGAATATATCTTCAAGTGATTTCGCAACCTCAAGCGCTCGTTGAGCATTGCCGGTATTGAGAAAATGTCCGACGATCTCCTCGGGCCCGGAAGACAATCCGATGATCCCCTTGGAATTCTCAGCCAGCAATTCCATATCGATCCTCGGCCGGTGCAAAAAGCCCTCTGTAAATGCCTTCGAAGCCAGGACGGCGAGGTTTCTGTAACCGTCGAGGTCTTTCGCCAAAAGGACCAGCCGATAAAAGGGCTTTTCACCCGCTTTCAATGCGGAGCTGCGTTCGAATCTGCTGCCCGGGGCAATGTACGCCTCGTATCCGATGATGGGCTTGATGCCGTTGTACGACATCGTATTAAAGAACGAAACCGCCCCGTACATATTGCCGTAATCGGTGATCGCACAGGCCTTGAAGTCCAGTTCGTTGAGCCTGGCCGCCAGCGGCTTCAGTTGGATTGTGCTTTGCAACAGGCTATAATCTGAGTGCAAATGAAGATGGACGAAATCCTTGGCTGAAAACGGCTTGTATTTGGTCTCGTTCGGCATGTTATGAAAAAAGTTTATCTCGAAACCTACGGCTGTCAAATGAACGTCTCCGATTCAGAGCGGATATCAACGACGCTTGCCAGCCGGGGATATGAAATGACAAATATCGAGGATGATGCCGATGTTGTGATCTTCAATACTTGCTCAGTTCGTGAAAAGGCCGAACAGAAACTTTACACACGTGTCGGGCATTTACGGCACTCAGATCGCCCCAAACCTATCGTCGGCGTAATGGGATGCGTCGCCCAGCTTGAGGGCGAAACCCTTTTTTCTAAGATCGAGGGCGTTGATTTTGTGCTCGGCACACAGGCCGTCGGGCGTGTGGCCGACGCCATTGCCAAGACGCTTTCGACCGACGAGGCGATCGTTGACCTGGGCGACCGGGAGACCGATTATGACTGGACCGTCGCCGATAAGCATCGTCACTCGCCGTACATCGCGTTTCTGCCGATAATCGAAGGCTGCAATAAATTTTGCACGTACTGCATCGTTCCGTTTTCAAGGGGCCGCGAGCGAAGCCTCTTGGCATCGGAAATAATCCGTCAGGTGCTTGATCTGAGGCGTAACGGCGTGAGGGAAGTGCACCTGATCGGCCAGAACGTCAACAGCTACCGGCCCGAGAACGACTCGGGGCTAGAAGGCTTTGAAGGGAAGTCAGCGTTCTCCAAACTTTTGCGGGCCGTTGCGGCCACGGGGATCGAGAGGGTCAAATTTACGACCTCATTTCCCCGCGATTTCAATGATGACATCGTAGATGCCATCGAATCACACGAAAATCTCTGTAATTGGGTGCATTTGCCGGTCCAGTCGGGCAGCTCCAAGGTTTTGACGGCAATGAAACGCGGGCATACGATCGAAAAATACTTTAAGAAGATCGATCGATTAAGGGCTTCGAAAAAAGACATAGCGCTGACGACGGACATCATCGTCGGTTTTCCGGGCGAAACTGAGGAAGACTTTCAGGAATCGGTGAAAATGGTCGAGTACTGCGGTTTTGACAGCGCGTACATCTTCAAATACTCGCCGAGGCCCGGCACGCCCGCGTTCGAAATGGTCGACGATGTCAGTGCGGAAGAAAAAACACGGCGTTTTATCGAGCTTGAACGCATCCAGAAACAAATACAACACAACAGGTTACAGCGATATCTTAATAAAGTGCTTAAAGTCTTGGTCGAGCGTCCGTCGACGCGTACTGAAGGCGGACTTACCGGCCATTCGACGTGTCAGAAGCTGGTAAATTTTGTCGGCGACCACAGCATGATCGGACAGGTCGTCGATGTTCGCATCACACAGATCAAGGCAAACTCATTATTCGGCGAGACTCTCTAAAATGAACATGCAGTCCGACCCAACATTGGTCGAGGTCAAGATCGGGGCCCTGATAATGGACCCCAACACAAATACACCGATCGTCGTGCTTAAGGGCGTCGACAGCGAAGCCGTGCTTCCGATATGGGTTGGGGCCTTTGAGGCAAACGCCATTGCCCTCGAGATCGAAAAGATCGTCCCACAGCGCCCGATGACGCACGACCTTCTGCGAAACGTGATAATCGAATGCGGGCTTTTGGCTTCAGGCGTTGTGGTCACGGACCTTGCCGAAAATACGTTTTACGCCAGGATCGAACTTTTGGATAAGAAAGGCGATCCTGTATTTCTCGACGCCAGGCCGTCCGACGCGATAGCACTTGCTTTGAGATTAGATTGTCCGATATTTGTCGAACAAAGAGTTTTGGACCTTTCCGCGGCGTCGAATCCGCCAAGCGATAATATCGACGATGATGAGCAAGCACCGGGTGAAGACTGGCCCGAGTTGATCGGGTGACCGCCGGTCGGCCCCTTTTTCACACTTATTACATAATCTCTATTATCAGACGCAGCGGATATGTCTTGACTGGGCCGCAGAAGCCACCATAGCTCCTGCGGCCCAATTCCCCAAAAGATCTCACGCCGGCTCGACCGCTAGTTCGTGAGCTTAAGCAATGCACTCTCCCTCGACGTGTATCGTGACCGACGATTATTAAATCCATAGACTTCGGTTCTTTTTCCTCCGGACCTGTGCCGCTGCTTCTTTGACAGCGGCAGGCTTAGGCGATACACTTATTGTTTTGTTATCTAAAGCAGATTCCAATTAATAGAACCCGATAAAAGGAGTTACGTAAACAATTGAGTAACGGAAATTTTTTATTCACGTCTGAATCGGTCACCGAAGGCCACCCGGACAAGATCGCCGATCACATTTCGGATGCGATCCTCGATGCGATCCTCGCTCAGGACCCGACGGCTCGTGTCGCTTGCGAAACACTTGTCACGACCGGATTAGCGGTCGTTGCCGGTGAGATCACGACAAAGGCCGACGTCAATTACAAGCAGATCATCCGCGAGACGATCGAGGAGATCGGCTACAACAACGCTGAGTTTGGTTACGATTCGAACACCTGCAGCGTTATCGACGCGATCGGAACGCAGTCGCCTGACATTTCTCAGGGCGTGGACACCGGCGGTGCCGGCGATCAGGGCCTAATGTTCGGTTTTGCCTGTAACGAGACCCCCGAGTTGATGCCGATGCCAATCCAGTTGGCTCATAATCTGACCCGTCGTTTGTCGCAGGTTCGTCGTGACGGCACGATCCCCTACCTTCGCCCGGACGGCAAATCGCAGGTTTCGATCGAATACCGCGACGGCCGCCCGTTTCGCGTCGAAGCGGTCGTGATCTCGTCGCAGACGGCAGACCTCGACATCGAAGATATACGTGCTGACATCATGGAGCACGTTATCAAGCCGGTCATTCCTGCGGAAATGATCGATGACAACACCAAATACCACATCAATCCGACCGGCAAGTTCGTTATTGGCGGACCGATGGGCGATGCTGGTGTGACGGGACGAAAGATCATCGTTGATACGTACGGCGGCTATGCCCCGCACGGCGGCGGTGCATTTTCGGGCAAGGATCCGACAAAGGTTGACCGCTCGGCGGCCTATATGGCCCGCTACATCGCAAAGAACGTGGTCGCTGCCGGACTCGCCGACAAATGTACGGTTCAGTTGGCATACGCCATCGGCGTTGCCGAACCGGTTTCGGTCCTGATCGACAGCCACGGAACCGGCACGATCGACGATGAACGCATTGCCGACATCGTACGGGAGAATTTCACGCTTACCCCGGCTGCTATCATCGAAACGCTCGACCTGCGTCGGCCGATCTACAAGCAGACAGCTCGTTTCGGTCATTTTGGCCGATCGAATGACGAGTTTTCGTGGGAAGTTACTGACAAAGCCGCTGCGTTGAGAGCTGCCGCGGATGATCACAGAGGTATCGGTACAAATGGCTAATCCTGGAACATCAATGGAATACGACATCAAAGACATCAACCTTGCACCGCAAGGCAAACAGCGAATTGAATGGGCTGACCGCGAAATGCCAGTTCTGCGCCTCATCCGCGAGCGGTTTGAGGCTGAAAAGCCGTTGACGGGCGTTAAGCTGATCGCTTGTGCCCATATCACGACGGAAACCGCAAATTTGGCTCGAACGCTTCAGGCCGGCGGTGCCGAATCGCTCCTGATCGCGTCAAATCCGCTTTCGACGCAGGACGACGTCGCCGCTTCCCTTGTTGCAGATTGGGGCATCCCGGTCATGGCCCACAAGGGCGAGTCGACCGAGACATACGTTCGTCACGTGAAAGCCGCACTCGACACCAACCCGAACCTCATCATTGATGACGGTTCGGACGTCGTTGCGACGATGATCAAAGAAAAGCCGGAACTTATCGGCAATCTTATCGGCACGACCGAGGAGACCACGACCGGTATCGTTCGCCTTCAGGCGATGGTCAAGGCCGGCGTGCTCACCTTCCCGTCGATCGCCGTCAATGATGCTCAAACCAAGCATTTCTTTGACAACCGCTACGGTACGGGCCAATCGACGCTCGACGGCATCATTCGTGCTACCAACATCCTGCTCGCCGGCAAGACGCTGGTCGTGGTCGGTTATGGTTGGTGCGGCAAGGGCGTCGCGATGCGTGCCCGCGGTATGGGTGCCAACGTGGTCGTCACCGAGATCGACCCGATCAAGGCGATCGAGGCTGTCATGGACGGCATGCGTGTGCTCCCGATGAAGGAAGCGGCCAAGATCGGCGATTTCTTCGTCACCGTAACGGGCAACCGCCACGTGATCGACAAGGAACACTTCGAAGTCATGAAGGACGGTGCCATTGTTTGCAACAGCGGCCACTTTGATCTCGAGCTTAACCTCGACGCTCTTCGTGAAATGTCCAGCCAGGTCACCACCCGCAGGCCGTTCGTCGAAGAGTATTCCAAGAACGACGGCAACAGCGTGATCGTGCTCGGTGAAGGCCGACTCATCAATCTCGCCGCTGCCGAAGGCCACCCGGCATCCGTAATGGATATGTCCTTCGCCAACCAGGCTCTGTCAGCTGAATTTCTGGTCAAGAATCAGGGTAAATTGGCGGCTGGTGTACACGTTCTGCCCAAGGAAGTCGATCAGGAGATCGCCTCGCTCAAGCTTCGTGCAATGGGCGTTTCGATCGACGAACTGACTCCGGAAATGGTCGAGTATATGGGAAGTTGGGAGACCGGAACCTAGTCCCCGATTCCCTATTTTCTTTTATCAAAAAGCCCGGCTTTCGCCGGGCTTTTCCGTTTGGATCCTTTGGAGCTAATTAGGTTCGAACCTTCGCGACCAGGTAAACCCCGAGCATCGAGAACATCAGAATGGGGCTCCACACCGAGATTCCGGGGCTCAAGACGCCGTTCATTCCCATTTGTTCGAAAATACTTGTGGTCCCGGTATAAAGGAGCCACAGCCCGACAGCGTAACCGACCGTTATGACCTTTCCCTTCCGACTGAGCGAGAGTGAAAAAGGAGCGGTAAATAGTGCGATAACAAACGGCAGCAACAACGAAGAGTAACGCTTTTGCAGGGCCACGGCAAAACTCCTTGATTCGACCTCGGATTCACTCGTTTTGATACGTTCCGCGATCTCAGGCGACGTCATATGGCTCGGTTTAGCGATTATTTCGTTAAAGGGATTTTGCACATCCGCCAGATCAAGTGAGTTAACTTCCTGCTTTGTGATCCGCCCGTCGGCTACGTCCAGACGATCGATCCGACCCGAAAGCCGCACACTTCCCTGAGAATATTCACCCTTTTCTGCGTGGTACACGGTTTGCAATTTTGTTTGGTCGCCCGAAAACTCGTAAACCACCACGTCGGTGGCGCATCCCCGAGAGCACTGCGGTGCTGCTTTTTCATTATCAGACGCAGAGATGAACGCAACAAGGGCCGCATTCCCCGGCGCCGCTACGGCTAACCCGGCGGCACCCGCTTTCAGGTGGGTTAGCCACCCTCTTGTTTCGTTATCAGACGCTGGCGTTTGCCCTTCAACCGTTTTTTGCACATCGCCGATTCCCCGTGCCGGCTGAAGGCCCACGTCCCGCATTTCGTTATCAGACGCAACCATTCTTCCGCCGGTTTCGCCCGAGGCTCGCCCTGCTCCTGCCCCCGGCACCTCAAAGGAATAAATACGGTTGCCGCTCGCAACCCAGTACCTTCCGCCTGCCCCGGGCTGTAATGGACCCTTTCTGATCTGATTCCGGAAAGAATCCTGGATCTGGTTCGAGACCGGGGCGACCTTTTCCTGAATCACCCAATTTGCTCCGCCCAGGAGCAACATCAGAACAAAACACGGTGCCAACAGCCGGTAGGCACTTTTACCGGCGGAGATCCAGGTCACGATCTCATTCTGCCTCGATTTGATGACGTATGTCGCAAGCGTAGCGACCATCGCGGCCGACGGGGCGAAATACAAATACAGAAACGGTGCCAGATAAAAGAGATATTTCGTCAGCAGCCAGATCCCACCGTCGATAACCCCGGCAAACCGCCAGAGTTCAAATGCCGTAAAGACAGTCGAAATGATCAGCAGGAATAAGACCGTAAGAGCAAAATAACGTACGAGGTTGACGAGCAGGTCAAAATCTCCAAGACCGGTAGTGATGTCAACGAACAGATTCCTTGATTGCAGCTTTTCTTTTGACCGAAAGACCGAATGCCAGAGCCCGGCGATCCGCTCTGCCCAACCGCTTAGGTAATTTAGTCTTCGTGACAGGCTCAACCATGCGATCGCCGCCCCGCTGCCAACTACCGGCATCAATCCGGCGGCCAACACCGAGATCTTTCCCGTCCGTGCCAATTGCTCGCCCGAGAAAGCTAATAGATAAAAGCCAACAAGCCCAAGGATCGAAAGAAAGACCCCAAATCCGCGACCGCTGCGGTTAAAGCGAAGTACCATCGCCGTCCCGAGCAGACAAAATATCAGCGGCGATATCGAAAGGATGATCCTTCGCTGCAGCAAAAGTTCGGCCTCTATGCGGTCCTTCCCTTCCTTTCCCTTGGCGTATTCCGAAAGATCCGCCAGACCAAGTTCCTCCGGAGTGCTGTTCGAACCGCTAAGTCGTTCAATAAGTTCGCTTCGCTTAGTGCGAATGGCCAATCTGACCTCGCCGATATTCTCAGAAGCGAACTTGCCGGTGACTGTGTCGCCCGGGATCGTCGTGACGGTCGCACTTTGCAGTACGAGTTCCGACAGTTGCCCTGAAACGTCGATACGGCCCTCGCGTGACGTTATCAGACGCATGTCCCCGGATCCGGGCTGTTTTTGAAAGATAAAAAGGCTTTTCCACGTTCCGGCTTCGAGATCTCCGTCTTTGACATAGATGGTGTATCCGGCCACTTCGGAATTAAATACTCCCGGCTCGATCGGCGACTCGAGCTTTCGGATCGAGGTTTGGAGTGCGACACTGCGGACCAGTGCCGCTGCCATAGGAACTCCGCGGATATTGACTATAAAGGCAAAGATCGAAAGAGCGATGCCGAGTATTACGATCGGGACCACAACCTGCAGATTCCCGACTCCGGCCGCTCTAATCGCGGTCAACTCGCTGTCGCCCTGCATTTTCGAGAGTCCGATGATGGTTCCGACCAGCATTGCCATCGGACATGTGAACGCGATAACATTCGGGACCAGGGCGACCGTCAATTGCCAGATCAAGTTGACCGGAATATTGGCACTAAAGAAAATATCCGAAAATCGTCCTGCCTGTTGGACGAACAATATAACGCTCAGGACAAGCCACGAGAATACAAAGTACGGCAATATCGCCTGTACCAAATATTTCGAGATTAGCAGCCCTATTCGCTTCATTTAACGTGCGTTATAAGTTGAGAATGCCCGTTCGGCCCCGATCTCACGGCCGATCGCCAGTGAAATCACCCGTTTCAATACGTTGGACAATTCGAACAGGTGCGTCAGGTCTTTACCGTGAGTTTCGGCAAACTGGTCCGGCGATAATCTTTGCACCGCTGAGAATATCGCCCTGTGGCGATCGTCGATCCGGCGCCCCGACGACGCTCGGCGGCAGTTCGAGCACAACAGATGAAAACTGGCCGTGATGTCGGCAATATCGGTCTCGTTAAATTCACGGCGGCATTCGCTGCAGCGGCTCCAATCCGGCAGCAATCCGTTCAATCGAAGCAGCCACAGTTCAAAATAGACGCCCACCGCGGCAAGAGTCGAACTATCAGCTTCAGCCGTGTTCAGGCAGGCTTTGACCATCCTGTACAAAGTTTCGTTCGGATCGTGCGGCGGCGAAAGGGCTACCAACAGATCGGCCAGATATGAGAACTTGTTAAGGAACTCCGGATTGCTCGCCGCGGCAAAGTACGAACGATGGAGTTCGATCTTTTGCACCGAAACCAGCTCGACGACCTCTTTTTCAAAGTACGTGATTCGAACCACCGAAAATGGCTCGAGGCCGCTCCCAAACTTACTTTTGAGGCGCTTGGCACCCTTCGCGACCGCTCTAACGACCCCGTGATCCTGCGTAAATAGCACAACGATCTTATCGGCTTCGGCCAGGCTGTAGCATTTGAGGATCAGGCTTTCGGTTTCGATCAAGGCCATCGGATCACCAGGGGATGAAATACAGTATCCAGGCCAGTACGAGACTTACAACGACAAATTGGAGGAACGTCTTTCCGGCATAAATGACCCGTTCCCGGTTCGTGCCGTCGGAGAAAACACCGAATGCCACGGAAACAAGGAACGCAAAAGCGATGAGATAAAGGAAATGGATCATCTCTTCCTCCCCAACGAAATATCTACAGCGTCAAGGACCGCCAGAAAATTGAGGAGCCCGGCAACCTCGAGAAATCTCCCGCCATATTCGAATGTCGCAAGGGCCGCCACGTTAGGTGCCGGCCGTGACGCGACGATCCAACTGATTATCGCACCAAGTCCGTTGCCCAGCCTCGCAAATGAGTTGAGCAAATACAAGAGCGTACCGTCCTTAAAGTCAAAGCCCGGATAGTGCGAACCGCCGCTCAAGACCGCCACGATAAAAAGGGTCCAGATCACCGCCGCGATGATGACGCCGCGCTTCAGACGCTTCTGGATCACATGCCCGCTGCCCGGAATGAACCAGGATAAAACTCCGATAACAATTGGATTGTCCATCAATTTCTAAATGCTGCCGTCAACAGCGACCTTGCAACTTTTTAACCTTGTGTAATGCTTTAATATTGCTCGCTTAACTTATTCTTGATACACATATTGCCGACCAC
Source organism: uncultured Chloracidobacterium sp. (assembly GCA_964592865.1). GTDB lineage: Bacteria > Acidobacteriota > Blastocatellia > Pyrinomonadales > Pyrinomonadaceae > OLB17. The sequence goes on from CAZQGN010000001.1 coordinate 51,130, forward strand.
ACCGTGTATCACCACATTATGATGCCCCCGATGCCCGGCCGGTTCGCATTTTCGCGCAATTTGCGACAAATCGCTCGAAAATCGATCGAGAGAGTTTGTCATCGGCCCACGATAGCTCCGGATGCCATTGGACCCCGAGGACCATCCGTTCGTCCCGCGTATCCTGAATGCTTTCGATCACGCCATCCGGAGCAAACGCCGCGGCCTCAAGCGACTGCCCGATCCGCCCGATCGCCTGGTGGTGATGCGAGTTGACACGAATTGCCGAGCTTCCGGATATTTCGTCGGCGACCTCCGAAAGGATCCAGTTCGGCGAGTACGTGATCGTGTGTGACCCGCGTGCCAGCGGCATTCCCTGCTCGTGCTTAACCGGATCGGCGACCTGGGAATCGATGTCCTGCACCAAACTCCCTCCGCGTGCGACGTTAAGTGCCTGCATTCCGTAGCAGATAGCAAGTATCGGTAAATGTAATTTCTCAGCCGCGTTTATGGTCATCCGTTCGGTCTCATCCTTTTCGGGAACGACCCTTTTCAGATTTCGATGCGGCTCTTCGCCGTAAAAGTGCGGATCGACATCAGTATCGCTCCCGGGCAGTAGTATCCCGTCCAGTCCCGCCAGCGTCGATTCGATATATTCACTTTGCGGGATCAGGCCGATATGGACCGGATCGCCGCCCGCCGCGACGATCGCCTCAGAATAGTCGCGACCGAGATAGAAACGCCTGGTTTCGATCTCAAGCCGCATCGTAATGCCTATCTTCGGACGACCACTCATAAACTCTACAATGTTCAATCAAATGCACCAATGATGTCAATTTGAGCATTTGAAATTAAACACTTATCATTGAGGTTTGATGATCAATTCAGAACAATCGCGAATACGATCCACCACGGTCCTGCTTGTCCGGCGGGACGGCAAAGCGGCAATGGCCGGCGATGGCCAGGTAACGCTGGGCGAGACCGTGATCAAGGGCAATGCCCGCAAGGTCCGCCGACTGCTGAACGGCAAGATCCTTACAGGTTTTGCCGGTTCGACTGCCGATGCATTTTCCCTGCTGGCCCGCTTTGAGACGAAGCTCGAACAATTTCAGGGCCAGCTCGAACGTGCCGCGATCGAGTTGAGCAAGGATTGGCGGACCGACAAGTACCTTCGCAATCTCGAGGCTCTTCTGATCGTGGCTGACGCGTCCGACGCTTTCCTGATCTCGGGAAAAGGCGACGTGATCTCATCGGATGACGGCCTGCTCGCGGTCGGATCGGGCAGTATGTATGCCCTCGCCGCCGCCCGGGCCCTGATGAAACACACGTCCCTTTCCGCCCGTGAGATCGCCGAGGAATCGCTTCGCATCGCCGGCGAGATCTGTATTTATACCAATTCACAAATTACGGTCGAAGAAATCTAGATGGCTATTTATTTAGGCGGCGAGACCGCGGCCGCAGCACCAAAATTGGACGATCTTACGCCGCGGCAGATCGTTGCCGAACTCGACAAATACGTGGTCGGCCAGACATCTGCCAAACGGGCTGTCGCTGTTGCCCTCCGGAATCGGATCCGACGGCAGAAACTGCCGGCCGAGATGGCCGCGGACGTATTGCCGAAGAACATTTTGATGATCGGCTCGACCGGCGTCGGCAAGACAGAGATCGCCCGGCGTTTGGCCCGGATCGCCAACTCGCCTTTCATCAAGATCGAGGCTTCGAAATTCACCGAGGTCGGTTATATGGGCCGCGATGTCGAGAGCATGGTCCGCGAACTTGCCGATGTGGCGGTCGATATGGCCAAACAGACTGCGGTCGAGGATGTCGCTATTCGCGCAGCACAAAATGTCGAAGAAAAGATCCTGGACATCCTGCTGCCGCCGGTCGAAACTCATTACGGCATTGAACCTGAGATCGACGGCGAACCGGCCGAGCAGCCGCTAATGCGGACCCGCGAAAAGCTCCGCGAGCAGCTGAGGAACGGGAGCCTCGACGACCGCCTGATCGAGTTCGACACTACCGACCGGTCAAACGCGACGATCGACTTCATTGGCGGCCAGGGCATGGAGGAAATGGGCGTAAACCTGCGTGATATGCTCGGCGGCATGTTTCCGGCAAAAACCGTTCAACGAAAGATGAAGCTCGCCGAGGCACGCGAATATATGCTGCGTGACGAGCAGGAAAGCCTTGTCGATATGGAGCAGGTCGCCCGTACGGCCCTCGACCGAGCCCAACAGTCCGGCATCATTTTTCTCGACGAGATCGACAAGATCGCTGGACGCGAAGCCGGCGGCAATCCGGCCGTTTCACGCGAGGGGGTCCAGCGCGACCTTTTGCCCATCGTCGAGGGGACCAACGTCAATACAAAATACGGAATGGTCAGCACGGAACATATTCTCTTCATCGCCGCCGGTGCGTTTCATGTTGCCAAGCCTTCAGATCTGATCCCGGAACTTCAGGGCCGATTCCCTATCCGCGTCGAACTAGAATCGTTGACAATTGATGACCTTAAACGCATCCTTGTGCAGCCCAAGAATTCGCTGATCAAGCAATATCAGGCGCTTTTGAGCACCGAGGGCATCGATCTCGAGTTTACCGGCGATGCGATCGACCGTCTGGCGGAGCTAACCGAGGAGATCAATAAGAACACAGAGAACATAGGGGCGAGACGGCTCCATACCCTGGTCGAGAAACTGCTCGAAGAAATAAGCTTCCTCGGCGGCGAACTCGAACAGAAGAAACAGATCATCGACGCCGACTACGTGAATGATAAACTGGGCGACCTGTCGGCAGACCCGAATCTTCGCCAATACATCCTCTAAGTTGTCCCAAATGACGATGATCAACTCACTTCGATCACATATATTCGATCTCACGGGGCCCAACGGCCGTCTGGTGGCCGCTCTGGTGCTTGTTGCCGCACTGTTTGGCCTGGGGACAGCCTGCGGTAAACGAAAGCCGCCCGTGCCGCCGAAAGAGCGTGTTTCTCAGCGTGTGGAGCTGAGCGGTTATCAGCGAGGAAATCAGGTGATCTTGTCCTGGACGATGCCGGCCGCAAATGCAAGCCGCTCGAGCGTGCTCAACATTGACCGGGTCGACATCTACCGTTTGGCGGAACCGTCCTCTGCGCCGAAAACACTCTCAGAAGAGGAATTTGCCTCCAAAAGTACCCTTATCGCCACACTTTCGATAAAGGACTCGGACTTTGGGCTCAAAAACCTTCAACACACCGACAATCTCGAATTTGCCGGCCAGGCCGCAAGGCTCAGGTACGCAATGCGTTTCGCCAATGCATCGGGGCAAAAGGCCGCGTTTTCCAATTTCCTATTGATCGAGCCGACGGCAAAGGTGGCGGTCGCCCCGACCGATCTGACGTACGGCCTGTCGCAGGAATCGATCAGCTTAAAATGGCGGGCTCCGGATAAAAATATCGACGGCACATCGCCTGTGAGCCTCATTGGTTACAACGTTTACCGCTCAACCTCCGAAAAGGAGCCCGGGAAACTGCTCAACAAAACGCCGGTGACGAACGCCGCGTTTTCGGACGAGTTCTTCGAGTTTGGTAAAGAGTATTTCTATTTCGTGCGGGCAGTTTCTGTCGGCAAAGACGCGACGCCGATCGAGAGCCTCGAAACCAATATATTGAGGCTCCGGCCGATCGACACCTTCGCACCGAGTGCTCCCGCGGCCATTACGCTTGCCGTCGGGCAAAATGTGATATCGATCTTTTTCGCGATCAACCCTGAAAAGGATATCGCCGGTTACTCGATCTACCGTTCGACCGACCCGGCGGCACCTAAAGATAAATGGCAGCTTCTGACCCCGAAGTTATTGAAAGCAAATACTTTTCAGGACACATCGGTCGAGGCGTCAAAACAGTACTTCTATTACATAACCGCCACCGATAACGTCGGCAACGTCAGCGAACCCTCCGAGGTCGTGACCGAAACGACGAGATAGGAATATATGAAGATCTGCAGATTCAGCTTTGAGGATGAAACCCATATCGGCGTGATCGACGGCGATCGTGTGCATGTTTTCGGTGATATGTTGTCCGAACATGTCGCCAGTTTCGACGTGGCCGAGGTGACGCTGCTGCCGCCGGTATCGCCGTCAAAGATCGTCTGTGTCGGCCGCAATTACGCGGACCACGCGAAAGAGCTCGGCAACGCCGTCCCGACCGAGCCGTTGCTGTTCCTCAAGGCACCCTCGGCGATCATATTAGACGGTTCGCCGATCGTTATCCCGCCGCAGTCCGATCAGGTCGAGCATGAAGGCGAACTGGCCATCGTGATCTCAAAGAAATGCAAAGGGCTGACCGACGCCGACGATCCGATGGATCATGTCTTCGGGTATACCTGTCTTAACGACGTTACGGCACGCGACCTCCAGCGAAAGGACGGACAGTTTACACGTGCAAAATCATTTGATTCGTTTTGCCCGATCGGGCCTTATATCGAGACAGAACTCGACCCGACCGATATTTCCGTGACCACACGCGTGAACGGCGAGGTCCGACAGCACGGACGAACGTCTCAAATGGTCTTCCCGGTGGACTTTCTGATACGATATATCTCAAATATGATGACCCTGAACGCGGGAGATGTGATCGCGACAGGCACACCGTCGGGCGTTTCGAAAATGAACCCCGGCGACGTTTGCGAGGTCGAGATCGAGGGCATAGGAACGCTGACAAATCCCGTTGTGTAAAGAGCTGCAATTATTTTCTAAAATCCGTCAAACTGAACGCAAATTATGAAATTTTTTATAGACACCGCTAATTTAGCCGAGATCAAAGAAGCCGCAGAATTGGGAATGATCGACGGCGTCACCACAAATCCGTCATTGGTCGCAAAAGAGGGCGATGTTGACTTCAAGGAACACATTGCCGCAATTTGCTCGATCGTCGACGGTGACGTTTCTGCGGAGGTGACCGCTCTCGACACCGAGGGAATGGTCCGTGAGGGCCGTGAATTGGCAAGTATCGCCCCGAATGTCGTGATCAAATGCCCGTTGACCCTCGACGGGCTTAAGGCAACACGCATCTTTCGCGCTGAAGGGACAAAGGTAAATGTCACGCTCTGCTTTTCGGCGGCCCAGGCACTGCTAGCGGCCAAAGCGGGAGCAAGCTATATTTCACCCTTTATCGGTCGCCTTGACGACGTCGGCCAGGATGGAATGCAGCTCATCCGCGACATAGTCCAGATATATGACAATTACGGTTTCGCGACCGAGGTTCTCGCGGCGTCTATCCGCCACCCGATGCATATTGTCGATTGTGCCCTCGCCGGTGCCGATGTAGCCACGATCCCGTTCAAGGTCATACAGCAGCTGGTTAAGCACCCGTTGACCGATAAGGGGCTCGAGGGCTTTATGGCAGATTGGAAAAAGAGCGGCCGAAGCTAGAACTCATTTTCGAAAACGATCTAAGCGGAAGCGGCCGACCCGTTTCCGCTTTTTTTATTCCCGACCGATCCGGCCCGGATCAACCGAACATCGAAAGCAGTTCACGCTGAAGTGCCGCCGCGTCAACGTGCTGCTGAACGACATTTTGATATTTCGCCCTAAAGTACTCGTCCTCTTCCCTCATTTCGATAAGCTCAACGATCTTCGCAAGATTGGCGTCCACCAGCTCGGGCGAAATGCCGTCCTTTAGGTCAAACATCTCGTCGATCTCGACGATCAACATCGAGAATTTTCGCAGCCACGCAAAATCCTCATTTTCGATCAACACATTTAGAAACTGGCCTGCCGTAAGCGGACCGTGCAGCCTTTCGTGGACCACACGCTCAAAATCGATCATGACCTTGTGTAGTTTAAGCAGCAAATTACGTGCGTTTTTAAGCTTTTCAACGTTTTCCATAAATAAATCTTAGCCTACTTTCGAAATAATGGATACCGTGCTAATGTTTGATTATTAGCACGCTAATTGTTTTTAGTTAGCAGGCTAATAATCTTTGATTACCCTGCTAATTGTTGATTATTTGCCTGCAAACCGTTCGCTTAACCCTCGCGGAGGCAACAACAAAATGGCCGAGTTGATCAAGTTCGAATCCACCGTCAGCTTCCTTTTGGCAAAGGTCTCAACCGCCTTTCGCAATTCCCTTGAGCGCCGGATGGGCGAGATCGGACTGCACGGCGGCCAGATCTTTGTGCTCTTTGAACTTTGGAAAAAGGACGGACAGCGGCAGGTCGATCTTGCCAAGCAATTAGACATCGCCGCCCCGACGATCAATAAGATGATCAAGGGCCTGATCGATATCAATCTGGTGGAACGTGCCAGGTATGACGACGACGGGCGATCGACCCGCATATTTTTGACACAGCTGGGAATATCGATGAGGCCTCAGATCGAGGCCCAATGGCTTGAGCTCGAAGAAAACTGTCTGTCGTGCCTGAATGAGACTGAGCGGATGATACTTTTCAATATTCTCAACAAGCTCCGAAGCAACTACACGGGCCGGCCGGATCCCGAGGATGGCGAGTGATCGCGCCCGGTTCTCTTTTTGATCGAAAATGACTAGAATACGGTTATTCGCAGTCAACCAAATTACCCACGGAGGCGATAATGAAGATACTACTTGCCACAGACGGAACTAAACACAGCGAAGCGGCGGCCGATATGGTCACCAAAATGAAACTCGGCAGCGAGGATTCGGTTCGGGTCATCAGCGTCGTCGATATGGCCGTACCGCTGGCGGTCGATATTTACGGCGGCTACCTGCCGGACACGGCCGAACTCGAAAAGACGGCCCGCGAGTCGGCCGCAAAGGTCGTCGAGGATGCGATTGCCGGCTTGAATGAAAAGCTGCACGAAGCGGGTGTTAAGGTTGAGGGCGACGTACTGTTCGGGTCTCCGGACAGCCGGATCGTTGAAACGGCCGAGGACATTCACGCCGATCTTATCGTTATCGGCTCGCATGGCTACAAGCGTTGGGAAAGGCTTCTGCTGGGATCAGTTTCACATTCCGTCGTCCATCACGCCCATTGTTCGGTGATGGTGGTCAGGACGGATGCCGCGGGTTGATGCCGGACCGCGCGCTAACCGTAAATTCCCGTAAATTTGACGGCACGATCAATCGCACATGGGAGTGCCGTCCGATCGGGATCGCCGAGTCACATCTTGTCCTCGTGGGCAGTTTCGCACGGGATGTCGAGCATCCTGATCTGGGCCGGATCGCCGCCGGTACGCTCTCATACGAATTTTTCTGGCCGGATCGTTGGTACAACGTATTTCGATTTCACGAACCTGACGGCTCGCTCCGCAATTTTTACTACAACATTTCGATGCCGTATTCGCTCGATCGCGATCAACTGGACTACGTTGACCTCGATATCGACGTTATCGTCTGGCCGGATGGAACATTTCGGATACTGGACCTTGAAGAATTTGAGCAGAACAAGGTGACTTATAACTATCCTGCGGATATCATCGCTAACGCGGAACGTACTATGGACGAACTTATGTCGGCGATCCGCGATGGATCACAGCCAACCGACTTTCTACTGACGGGTCACCGGCCTGATACCGAACAGCCGCGATAGCAATTATTTTGGCTGGATCCGCAGCATATAGCTGCAGATGTTCAATGCCGCTCCGGGGGCCAGAGCAAAACGCCTGCCGGCCGGTAGTTCGTAATTATTGACCGCCGCAGGATTGCGGCCTTCGTTCACCGCCCAGAAATTTCCCGCACCGTCCGTCACGATGGTAAGATGCCGCCGACTTATCTCGACGTCGCCGGCGAGCGGAATATCGACGGGCTTTGATCTCGAACCGCGGCCGATGACGATCTCTTTCTGGTAGATCGGCACGACATTTTGCCTGACGCCTCCGCGCCAGACCTCGAGCCGGTACAACTCGGCCGCACGCGAAGCAACGTGGGTCATTTCCTCGCCTTCTTCGGGCGGGATCGGCACCGCCTGCTGAATATTTACATTTGGCTGGGTCACGACCGGCCTGACCGGCGGCTGTGAAGCGGCGGTCGGCACCTGAACGACCGGTGAGGTCGGCGGGGTGGGCCTTGCCGGTGGAGCCATTGCCGGCGGAGCGATTTCCGGAAGCGATTTGGGCCGCGTCAGAACGCCCGTCTTGTTGGCGTTCGAGTCCTCCCAACTATGCTGCACCCGGAGGTCGCCCTTCTCGAGCGTCGCGTCGATCCTGAGTTCGATCACGAAGGAGCGCGTTTCGAGCTTTTTCTTACCGGCGATCTCTTTAGCCCGCTCAGCCAGGATGTGATAAAGGCCCTGCTCGAGCCCCTTTCGTTTTACGCCCTGCCACTCCTTGTCGTCCTCGCCGCTCAGGAAAATCGTATATTCACTCGGGATGATGGTCGTCCCCTGCGGCAGCGGCACCATTTCGGCCTGCATCACGGCCTCGACCGCCTTTGCGATCTTAACAATGAACTCCTCAGCCTTGCTTCGCGGTTTCACCTGAGCGTCGCGGGCGGCTTGTTCGAGCACAAGTTCGGCCGTGTCGCCGTCGATCCATCGTCTGACTTTGTCTAAAACGCTCACAGTTAATTCTCCGTTCAATTGCCGTCGATGTCGAGATACTTGCCGTAGAGCCAGCCGCGGCTCGCCGATGCCGGAAAGTTGCTGACGCGGCCTTGTTCGACCACTTCAACTTGATACCAATTATTTTGCGAATTTACAATCCTGACCTTGGATTTCTTTGTTACCAGGCCGATAGGTTCATTATCTGTATTTGGCGTCGAACGCAAAAAGATGTCTGTGCTGGCGACCGCAGTTTTTGATCCGCCCGTAGTGAATATCGCGGGCAAAATTCCCAGCCCGCTCATATATGAGTGAGTACCGTACAAAATTCCCGTAAAGATTACCAGAAAGATGGCGAATGACAGTACGCGGCGCAATAGCTTTCGGCGTTTTGGCAACGCGGCCGTCTGTTCGCGTTTCGAAACCCCGACGCCGTTACCCGGGGCAAGCGCGTTATCGCCTTTTGGCGGCGGAGCCACGATCACAGAAGGGCGGGTCGGCGGCATCGCCGGCTGCATCCGCTCGGAGCGTCCCGCAACCCTGAAAGCCGGGTCCGAGACGGGTTCGAAATTTGGCTGAGCCGGAACGATCGGTGTATAACCGCGGGCAACATGAGGCTGCGGCTGATCGTGCCGCGGGCGTATGACCGTGCTGACCTCGCCATCGTCGACGATCTGGCGAACACCCGCAAGGTCGTTCCAAAATTCATCGACACTCTGCTGCCGCTCAAACGGATCGTCGGCCGTCGCCCGCCGCAATACGCGGGTCAGCTCATCGGACCAATCTTCGTCCCGAAAATCGTCGGGCAGCGAGGTTATCGGGCTGTTGGCAAATGCCCTCGGAGCCTCGCCGGTGATCAGTGTATAGGCTGATTTTGCAAGTGAATAGACGTCCGCAGCCGGCGTAAGCCGGGCCGGTTGATCAGATCGGTCTGCCGATAACGGACTGTGCTCGGGCGGAGCATAAATATTGGTGCCGACCCGCGTGATCGGAGCGTCATTCAACGTGATGCGGGCGACGCCAAAGTCCGCTATCTTCACCGTCTCGTGATCGGCGGTGAGGAGCAAATTTTGCGGCTTGATGTCGCGGTGAATGATCCCCCGTGAATGTGCATGCGCGAGCCCCGCACAAACCTGCTCAATATAACTGATCGACCGCTTGAGCGGAATACGGCCTTTTCTCACGGCATTCTGCAGGTCTCCGCCCGGCAGATATTCGAGCACGAGGTAATGAAATACAGTTCCCTTTAGGTCACGGGCCGTGCCGTGTCCGATGCGGCTGATGATATTCGGGTGCCGAACGCGGTCAAGGGCGATCGCTTCGTTTTGAAAATTTTCGACGAGCGTGCGTTCGAGGTCGGCGTCGAGGTCATCCTGTAGAAATACGTTCAGCGCCTTGATCACGACGGTGCTGTGCGGCGACTGGGGTGACGCGAGCGTATCCCGGGCGATAAATATCTCAGCGTAACTACCGCGGCCGAGTCCGTCGCGGATGTCGTATCGCTTGTCCAGCCTGCAGTTATTAAGCGAAAGCTCTCTCATCGTGGTCGCATCAAGCGATCTCAGTCCAATCGGTCCTCGAAACAAATACGATATTACATCGCGTAAGTTCAAAAAACGAATAGTTGCGTCGCTCAAGGTAAAAGCGGGGCCCGACTCAAGTACTGCGACCGCCGGCATTAACCGCATTCTTCAAAAACTTGGCTTTGCGGCAATGTTGATTTCGCGGGCAAATGACCGGTTCGGATCGGCACAATACCGCCACATAAAGCCGTTCACAATGCAAAAAAGCCCGCAAAGGCGGGCTTCCTTGCTATCCACATTATTAAACACCTAGTTGATGCGTTGGAATCCGGTCATCTGGATATTTTGGAAATACGGCGTTCCCGGCGGAAGGCGGTTAACGTCGAGGAACGAAGCATCGAACACCCAGTTTCGCTCGGGCGGGTCGTACACGTTGTTACAACATTTGAACGCACCGTTGTTGTTATGCGAATTGAACAAGTTGATCAATGAACCTGCGTAGTTGAATCGGGTATTCCAATTCTCCAGAAATCGCATAAAATTATGAACGCCGCCATTCATCCTCGGATCGCCGCCGCCCTGATTGGGCGAAGCGTTCAGCGACGTGATCGTGTCGCCGCCGAGCATTGCAAATCGCTGGGTAGTTTCGGTTGCGGACCGACTCGAAAGCGAAAATGGATACACAAAACTCGCACCGTCGGTCCAGGCGTTTGAAAGAATAGTTATCGCATCGCCCGCGACCGATACCGGAATATGGCTGGATGTTCCCTGCGGCAGGTAGAGGTTTGATGCGGTCGGAGTGCCTACCGAAGAAATTCCGGTGGCGTTGAAATTTCCCTGCACGTAGATGCCATTCTCAGAGGCGAACGTCACACCACGAGTGTTTGCCGGATTCGCTGTGTCGTAGAATCCGGGAGGCTGCGTGCCGTTTTTGAGACGCACGCCTCGGCGATAGAATTTGTGATCGAAGACGGCCGCGACGTCGGGCGGGGCACTAGCTGTCGTACCTGTATAGCGTACGGCTTCGTTATTGTAATCCGCCTGGAGGCTACCATTCCCGTTAACATCCTCGCTTGGCTGCATGACGCCGTCGTTGGCCCCGAAAATATCCTCCATGTCGTATTCGCCGTCGAAATCAAAATCGCCGCGGCGATCCGAAACATAGATCACCCACCCGTTGTTTTGGGGAATATCCGTCGAACGGAGTACGTGACCGGTTGCGTTATAATATGGCGTTCCAGTCGGCATCTTTGTATCCCATGTGCCGTCCAGAAAACGCTTAAGATTTGAAACGTCAATATCGATCATGCTCATCACGCCAGCCCACGGAACTTTCGTTCCATACCCGGGCGCCGACGAGTTTGTGGGGTTAAATACCGACGATGTATCGTTATACAATCCCTCGCGGGTGTCGAACATATTGATCGGAAAAGGGACAACACACGGAATTTTTCCGGTAATGCCGCTGATAGTTGCGTTACGCATTACGAATCGCTGATCGCCGCTAAAGTTGTTCGGAAAATAATTCGGCGATCCGGTGATCGTTCCCGTGTCGGCCCCGGTCGTCGTAAGGGCGGCAGTGCCATTACTACAGCTTTGACCAGTCGCGACGGTTCCCGGCATTACATAATTATATGAGGTCGAACCTGATCCAACGGCGGAAATGTAACCGGTATTCGGGATATTCGGTCCGGTGATAATGAATCTCTGGAGTTCAAAGATGGAACGACTGTCGATCGCGTTCGTATTGTAGTTGGCGTCAGCGATCTTGAACGTACTGTCGTTCGCCGGAGCATCTGTTACGCCTAAGGCTAACAGATCCTCGGTGATGTCCATTTCATCATATGTGATCGTGGCCGGGTTAAAGACAACCGTCTCGATCTTGATCCAGGTTTCATTTCCACCCGCATTACCGGTATTGAATCTGTTGCCGTTCACGGCGGTTGCCTGATATGCCGGTGTACCGGTCATTGGACGCGGAACGTAACCGCGATTGCCGGTGACCGAACCCGTTAATAATCCGGTCGAATCGCCGTCAAGCCTGATCCCGCACGGCGTTGTAACCGCTGTGCCGAGGGTGGTCGCACATCCGGGTAATTTAGCTTTGCTGTCTGCAAGACTGACGCGGATACCCGTTTTGTTGTAAAAGCGTTCGGCTGCCGTAACCTTATCATCCTCGGTGGTAGCGGTTACCGGGACCAAATTCGGACTTGCGACCGTTCCGGTACCGTTGTTCCATATGTCGCCCACATTCTTACCACGCTTGATGACCTCGACCAGATCGAGTTGCTGAAGCGAAATGTCGCTGTTGATCTTGATCGGCAGTTGCAGCGGTTTGGTATTGGAGAGCAGATTGCCCTGGAAGAGATTCATATTCGTCTTCCAGCTTGCCGATTTATAGGTCGTCGGAAGCGGCGATGTCGTTACGGGCGTACCGTTGACGGGACTCGACAGCACGCTTCCCATATTGTATGCAAGTTTCGTAAAGACGCCCGAGGCATTCTTTACATAAACATTGTCACCCCAGGCTGAGTACGAGGTGCCATTCTTTGCCACGTCAGTCGCAATATTTGCAGCGGCCGAGACCTTCGACGAGAAATAAAGGCCAGTGCCCGCCGCGAGGAAGATCGATCCGTTGGAATGTACGCGGCCGCCAAAGTCGAATCGCGGGCCGGGGTGGAACTCGAGGTCGTCGTCGTAAAAGATACCAAACTGAAAGACCGGGATACGGTTATTAAGGAACTTTCGGCGAAGCGCTACCTGTACGCCGTTCGCATTGTCGGTAGCGACCGAATCTAGCTGCCATTCGTCACGGCGTGCGTTCAGCCCTTGAAAGAACTCGCCCGTCAGCACGACGTCGCGGGTCGCCTGGGTCTGGGTAACGGTCTGATTAAATGTATAGGCCGTATCGAACCCCGGAGGATACTGAGCCTGGATCCTCGTAATATCGCTCGGGGCGATCGTCAGTTTGGTCTCAAAGATCTTGTTGAAGTTGCGGGTGAGCACCTCAAGGCTGGCATTTGCCGCCTCAAAAGCCTTGGTCTCGGCCTCGTCGTTAGCCGACGCGATCGTCTCACTATTCGTACGCGAGATCGCCAGAGCCACAAAACCCATCAGCAACAGCATTACCATCAAGGCAATGACCATAGCCGAGCCGCGCTGACCGTGGTCGTCCTTGGCAGCCGAGGTGACGCCCTGCTTCATCTTTACCCAAAGTGCAGTTGTTCGCTTCATCATTTTGTTACCACCCGATGTTTTAACCTGCGTCATATCCCAAATTCCGTGTACTGAATGTCGCATTCAATATGATCGATTCCGGTTTGTCGGTTCTTTCGTCTATCTCGGTCGATTGGACCTTGATCGTTATCAGGACCTGTCGAACGTCGTTGAATCCCTGCCAATCATCGTCAAGCGTACCGACAATACCGTCCGCTCCGACCGAAGGATTATCGGACGTAGTCCCGTCATCAAGCACGTATTGAATCTGAAGGTCCTCAACGTTGTACGCCAGCGGCAATTCCTGTATCTGGGCCGATGCGGCGGCACCGCGGTTGTTGCCGTAGATCACGCGGACAAGCGTGCCGTCCTGTTTGACCTGATAGCTGACGACATAAAAGCGTTTGACCGTCGCTGAATACGTCGTACAGTTTTGATCCGCCGACGACGTGCACTGACGCAGGACACTGCCGAGATTACCTACGCCGTTTATAGCCTGATTAATGCCCAACGGGTCGGTCGGAGCCGCGTCGATCGTGTTCGAACCATTTACCGCCGTTGCCATAATGGCCACTTGCGATGTGTCCGACTCGACCAGATAAAGGTCGTACGGTTGGGCGGCTGCCGCACCGGTGGCGGTCTTAGAGGTCAACCGCGGCACCGTCGGGCTGCCGGAGACTGCCGCGACACCCAAAAGATCTATGACGTTGCCGCCGTTAAAGTCCATATCGCGATAGGCGAATGTGATCGTGTCGGTCCTCGCCGCCGTGTTGCTGTTTAGATTGTTGGCGTTGCGGTCGTTCCCGACGATCACGCCGGTCAGCATGTCGCGATTGCCATCAACGTCGGCCGGGACACCGAAACGTGTAGTAAGAAAATTGTCCGGCACCACAGCTCCGCGTCGGTGATATCCGAGCCCGGCGTTCAGCACGTCTCTCCCGATCATATGGACCGCGACACGGGCGTTCTTTAAAACATCCGACCGGCGGCTGGCACGGTTTCGATCAAACGTTCCGATCTGGAGCAAACCGTATATGGCGGCGGAAATGATCAAAAAGATGACCATCGCGATCATCAATTCGAGCAAGCTGAATCCGGCCTCGGCATTTTTGGGCTCGTGGGGCATTAGCCGTGCAAATTTCTTTCGATATGAGTTCATCGTTTGGACCTCTTAGTAAGCCGTGATGATCGTGGACGCGGTTTCAAGTCGAGTCGCCTGGTTGACGAAATATCTGATGTTGACGTCGATGCGCCGGCGTGTGATCGGGTTCGGCGGCGACGGGCGTTCGGCGTCGGCCACATCAGTAATAACGATCTCCCGTAAAAAGCCCTTGACCAGCGGGCTCGAGTTCGTCGGGCGTCCCGTCACCGTGCACGGGCTGGACCCCGGACACGCATCATCGACCGTGCCGGCAACTCCGTCCCAGCCGATATCCTCGCGAACCGGATTAAATCCCGTAACGAAGATGCCGTTGGTCTGCCCCGCCGGGACCGACGTCATCACGTTTCGAAGCGAGTCCCAACCCTCGACCACGCCTTCGCGTTCGATCTCTTTTGCCGATATGATCGATTCAATGGTCGACAATGCGAGCTGCTTGGCCATGACACGCCGCTCGGACTCCATCGACCTGACGAGGTTCGCCGACAGCGCCCCGACCATGGCGAGGATCCCGACCATCATAATGACGATCGCGATCATTACGTCGATATACGAAAAGCCGCTCTGGTCTCTATTGATTCTCATTTTTAACTGATTCTCCGGGATTAGAACCCACCGTTAGGGATTTGCGTTGCCGCCGGTTCCGTACGAACTGGTTCGGCGCGAATCTTTCCACTTGTTCGAGGCGGTTGACGTGTGGTCAAACTCCCACATCCTGATCACGCCGGTCGCACCGAGTACCGTGATACTGCGGGCGATGTCCGAGTTGGTCGGTGTCGTCTTATTCGGCTGCCAAATGTGCAGCGTCACGCCGGTGGGCACCGCACCGGTGCCGGTGGCGTTCGTTCCGGCGTCAACCGCCGAACCGTTGGCAAGAAAACGGATAGTACAAACGTTTTGGCTGATGCTTCGGGGATAAACGCTTGTTTTGAAGACCGCGTTGGGCACCGGCATCGATTCCGCCGGATTGTATCCGATCTCGGCCGGGCGAGTGTCGACCTTGACATTGGCACTCGAAAACAAGGTCAAGGCCTTCAGCAGAACGTCGTCGTCCGCAGTTGCGGTCGTTATCTCGTCATAAAGCTTGGCAGTGTTGTTCGTCAGATTTATCTCGACCCGCATCGGACGACGCTGGGTCAGAGCCCTCTGTCGTCCCTCTTGCAGGATGTCCGCGATCTGCAGGGCCTGATCGTCCGGCTGATAGAGCTTTTTGTGGGCAGTTGCGTAAAAAATAACAACCGCGCTCATCACGCCGATGATCGACAAGACGACCAGCAATTCAGGAATTGAAAAGCCGGCATCGAAACGTTTCTCAGTGAAAGGCTCCTTTTTCATAACTTTTTTTCGGTTTGCCTTATCGGCAGAAACAAGTGCTAAGTGCTTTCAACAAAGAGGGATTTACGTATTGAAAGACGAAATGTATAAACATTTCCAAAATGATTTTACATCGTTAAACTTCTTGAAGTCAATACAATTCGTTTGCTTTAGTTTGGCAACAGGTTGGGATAAAATTAGGCGAACACTCATCAGGAACATTTCGTATTGGACTGTGCGACCGATGACCAACACCGAAAAGCCGAAAATATCGCCCGATTACCTGCTCCGCGGGGCCTTGACGAAGATCGGCGATACCTTTGACCGGCTCACCGGCCGACGTTGGCGGCCGTCGAGCACGCTCGCCGCGAGTGAATTGATCGAACGGATCAAGAAACTTCTGGATGCTGAGGCCAAACAGGTGCCCGGAAAAGGTACGGTCGTGCCGCACAATATCCAGCTAAAGATGCAGTGGGATAAATTTTCGACCGACTCCGAATCGTCGATCGAAATACTCGAGACCGAGCTCCTGACGGCGGCGGTCGATCATCTGAACGACAAGCTTTACTACACTTATGCCCCGCTGCGGCTATCGATCAAGCCTGACTACTTTACCGAAGGCGTAAAGATGCTCGTCAGCTTTGAGGACTTTGGCGAGGAGGAACACGAGGTCGAGATGAACGTTACCGTCCCGGCGATAAACGTCAAAGAGGCTCTTGCTGAGGATGCCGATGTGCCCGGAACGATACCATTCAGGGTAACCTCCCAATTTCAGGTCAAGGGCGCTCCGCGAGAGCACACTTTCGATCTCGATGCGGGCGGGCGAATGACGGTCGGGCGTTCGGCGGGTAATGACCTGCCGATCGATGACATCAGCGTTTCGAAAATGCACGCTTCGATCTCGGTCGCCGAAAACGGGTCGTTCACCGTTGCCGACACTGGTTCGACGAACGGCACCTTCATAGACGGTGAGCGGATCGCTTACGGAAAAGCGGTGCCATTCGACCACTCCAACACGGTAAAGTTTGGTACGGTCGAGGTCCGATTTCAGGCCGAACAGCTCGAACGGCCGATCGTGTTGTCCGATCAGGCTGAGGCTGCACCATCGAATACGGTGGAAATCGACGGGTTTGAATTTTCAAGCAAACGGCCCGATGCAGCCGAAACCACCCAAACCGCCCCTGAAACGGCCGATGTGCCTGGCGCGGATGAGAATGCGGAGGAAAGGGACTAAATGAACAACCTTCTTTTGCTTTTGATCGATTGGGATAAATGGCGGCCCGAAGAGCTTTTCGGCCGGCAGATCCTCGAACGCACCCCGGCCGGACTGACCATCTTTTACATCGTCGGCATCGGCATTTTGGTGGTTTTTCTGTTGGTCAGCTTCATCGACAATTTTCGCCGTTCCCAGTTCGTCTTCGAACGCGAATTGCCCGCTCCGGTCCGAAAAAAGATGACCCAAACGGTGACGAACCGCAGCTTGCGTGTTTGGCACGTGCTGTTCATACTGCTCAGTTTTTCAGTATTCGGATTTCAAGTTTATTGGACGTACTTTGCCGACGACTCCAACGAACAGTTTCAGGCCCTTAATTACAAGGACCTGCGAAACCGCCGGGCGACCGCCGCGACGCTCCGCGGATGGATGCTGGATCGGACCGGTAAGCTGTCTTCGTCGCTGGCCTATTACAAGTTGGATAAGGACGGCGACATTTCACGCAGTTTCGCACTGGAAAAGGAAATGGCACACCTCCTCGGGACCGAGCGTGGCACGCCCGGGCTCGAACGTACACTTTATAAACGGTCTGACGACCCGATGCCCGAGGCCTGGGAGGTCCTGACAAAATTCAAAAAGCCGCAGGACGAGCAAAAGGACGTTCGGGTAACGATCGATCGCGATATGCAGGCATTTTTGGCCCAGCAGCTTAATGGGCGGACAGGAGCGATCGTCGTTTTAAATCCGCAGAATGGCGACGTTCTCGGCATGTACTCGAACCCGTCATACAGTCTTGCCGAGGCCCAGGATCTAGACAGCTACCTCAAACTCGAGGGCAATAAGCGCGAAAAACCTCTCCTGAACCGGGCCACCCGCGAATTTTACGTGCCCGGTTCAACATTTAAGACGTTTACCATGATCTCGGCGTTTCGGGCCGGAAAGCAGAATGCCGTATTTCCGAGCTATGCGGACGGCTTCAAACCGGTAAAAGGTTCACGCCCGATCGTTGACGCCACCCAAAAACTTCAACCCGACGGCACCGTCGCCGGAGCCTGTGACGGCGGTTGCCAGGAAAAGGATATTACCTTTGCCTACAAGGTTTCGAGCAACCAATATTTCGCTCAATTGGCGATCGAACTTGGCCGTGAACGCCTTCGCGAAACCGCGATGCTGATGGGAATTGCCGCCGTCGATACGCCCGACGATGCGGTAATGGCGAGATTTTTCCCAAATATTTGGAACACCAGCGTGCCGAATATCGCCGGTGCACTCGCCCCTTCGCAGTCAACGATCGTGACCGGAAACAAGATATCTCTTTACGATGTCGGGCTCGAGGGCATGGGCCAGGGTTATGCCGGGCAGATGACTCCGTTTCAGATGGCGTTGATCGCGTCGATCCCGGGCAATATGGAAGGAAAGCTGATGAAGCCGCGGATCGAGGCCGATCAGCCGCCGCAAATGTTCGCTCAGATACTTTCCGCTCAACAGGCGGCCGCGATACGCGGGATAATGTCGACAGTGACCGAAGAACCCGGCGGAACTGGCACCGTGATCTCCGCCAAACTGGCGGGAACCGGTATCAGGACAGGCGGCAAGACCGGCACAGCCGAAAAATTGGCACCTGTTTACGACGAAAAGACCGGTAAGCTTAAGACCGTGACCAAAAAGCGAAAGAACGACAAAGGAGAATGGGTCGAATACCAGGCTCCGGTCATGTATGAGCGCACCGACAGTTGGTTCATTACGATCGCTCCGCTCGAAAAGCCGCAGGTTGCCATCGCCGTGGTAGTCGAGGGCGGAGGATTTGGAGCAAGGACGGCCGCACCGATCGCGGCGAATGTGATCCTCAAGGCTCGCGATCTGGGGCTGCTTGGCGATCAATATAAGCCAAAAGCGGCTCCGCAAAAGCCGGCCGCTAAAACACCGGCAAAGAAGCCTCGGTAACGAGTACATATTATTTTGAAGAACCGAACCTCGTCACATGTATTCATTCTGATCTTGATCGTCATTCTGACGGCGATCTCGCACTATTCCATTCATTATGGAGCACTGATCCGCGGCTATGACACGTCGATGGCGACCGCCGGCCGCAACCTCTTACTGCTTTCGTTACTTGCAGTTATACCTATTATCTTAAAGCGGTTTGTGAGGTTTGATGGAAATTGGACCTTGTACACCTCTGCGGTGCTTTTGTTCTCGATCGGCCTGACGGTCCAATACCGTTTGTTCAGCGACCCTGAATATACGTCCCGAAAGGACAAGGCCGAGGCACGCCAGCTAAAACTCCGCACTCAACAGCTGCATTACATACAGGAAAACTACTCCGCAGAAAAGAAGCAGATGATGGGCCTGCCGGCGACGCCGCCTTCGCCCGTCGATCTGTCCGAGGAAACGCCCCGTCCTGCCGATGACGACCTGAAAGGCGTCTTGCTGTCCGGTAACACGGTGAATCCGCTGCTGGCGATCTTCGGCATGCTTGCCGCGTTTATCTTGATGAGACGTGACAAGGTGATAGCGTTTCTTCAAAACAACGGATTTCTGATCGTACTTTTGACGCTTGTGCCGCTCATCTTTGCAGCGATCACGTCGAGGGCCGGCAAAGTTGGGAATATGACCCCTTGGGAACCTGCCAAAGTTCCCTTTCTGATCGGATTTGCCGCCATTCTTGCGGTGTTGTACCGCAATCTCGCTCGTACATACTGGGGCATACCGCGTGCAAAGGATGTCGTGCCGCTGGTATTTATGGCGGTCTTGCCTTTTGTCCCGTTCTTCGTGCTCAAGGATTTTGGCCAGATGATGGTCTTCAGTTCGGTCTACGCGACGCTGTATTTGGTCGCGGTTCGGCGTTTTTCACAGCGATTCGTGCTTGTCGGAAGCGTCGTTCTGGTGGTCGCGATCCTCGTTGTCGGTGCATTGCCGCCGAAGACGCAGGAAAAGATCCCATTGCTCCCGACACTCGCCGCTCCCGTGAAACTTATCCTGCCGAATCGAATTCAGCAGCGTTTTCATTTGTGGCTGGACGGATTTGACCCGCCGACGCCCGAGACCTCATGGTGGAAGCAGGACTATGACGAGTATTACAAGCGGCTTGTCGAAAAGGACCCGAATTTGCCGCAAATGCTCGCCGAGGATCCCGATCTTCAGCGAACGATCAACGTTGACGCATGGTTTGACATCCTGGCGTTCCAACCCGCTCAGGCGACGTTTGGACTGGCGTCCGGAGGTACGACCGGGCGTGGTTTGGGGCTTGGTTATCCCGAACTTATACCGGTCGCCGACTCAGACTACATATTTGCGGCCCTGGCCGAAGAACTTGGACTTTTCGGGGGTTTGTTGGTAACCTTTGCCCTAATTGTTTTCGTGACCGCCGGCATCAGGACCGCACGCGATTCCCGCGATATGTTCAGCAAACTTTGCGCGGTCGGCTTGTCGGCATTTATCGGATTTCAGGCCCTGGTCAACATCGGCGGCATCACGCGGGCACTGCCCATGACGGGAATAACGCTGCCGTTCGTCAGTCACGGCGGTTTCAGTTTGATCACGAGCTTTGCGATGTTGGGAATGCTGTTGGCGTTTTCACACAGAAACTCTCTCGATCGGCGGCGTGACGAGTTTGACCCGCGGACGTTGCCGGAAACCGTTAACCCTCAGTAGAAAAAGAGTTTAGCCACTTCCATTTAACGGAGAAACGAAATGACAGAAAACACCAGACTCGAATCAGCATCGATCAGCGACCGCGGACTCAGCGAAAAGCGTCCCCAGAATGAGGATTCATTCCTTGAGATTCCTGAGTGCGGCATTTTTGCGGTTGCTGACGGCGTCGGCGGTGCCCAGGCGGGCGAGGTGGCGTCGCAGATGGCGGTCGAGATCCTGGGTGAGGCATTTACAAACATTTCCCCCAAGGAAGACCCCGAGGATGTCATGCGAAACGCTCTCGAACAGGCAAACGCGGCGATCTTTCAGATGTCCAACGAACTCTCGCAATTGTCGCAAATGGCGACGACCGTGGTCGCTCTGCACATCGACCGCAACATCGCGACGATCGGCCACGTCGGCGATTCGCGACTTTATCGGCTCGACGCCGATGGAACGCTCTATCGCGAGACCGACGACCACTCGATGGTCGGCGAAGAGGTCAGGGCCGGCCGAATGACCGAGGAACAGGCGGAAAACCATCCGGGCAAAAACATCATCAGCCGTGCTCTTGGGGCCGAGTCCACCGTCATCGTCGACCTTAAGACGATGCTCGTTAGCCGCGATTCGACGTTTTTGCTATGTTCTGACGGGGTTACGCGGCACATCGGCGACAAGGAACTTACCGAACTGCTGAACGCGTCAGACGCCCCGGCCGACATATGTTCCAGGATCAAGGATATTTGTTTTGAACGCGGTGCCGAGGACAACCTGACCGCAGTTATCGTAAAGGTCTCAGGCATCGCCGACGATATTTCGATGGAGCGGACACAGCCGATCGATGTCGGCGCATTTGACGGCCCAGATGCTTTCGAAGATGAAATGCAGACCGTCGCCACTTCCCGTCCGGCCTTTGCCGCCCATTCCGGCGCCGAGAGCGATGAGGACGACGAATTGCTCGAACTCGATACGGCCGAATTGCACCTGCCGCCTGAGACTTATACCGAACCGGATGTTTTTAGTGTCGATATACCTACGCCGGCGGCCGCTCATTCAGAAGACCGACCCGCCGCTGAGTATCATTTCGACGATGATCAGGTCAAGCCGGTAAACGAGTCGCCCGAAGACGTTTCGCGGTCGGCCGACGAGATCGAAACGGTTCCCGGCGAAACTGATGTCGTTGAGGCCGAAACGGCCCCATTCGCACCCGTTCTCAACAGCGAGGCCTCGCCCGCGGCGGCAACGGAAACAGCTCCGTCGCCATCGGCACCGGCCGAAATGAACATGTTCGGCACCGGTTCCGACGATACGGACGCCGAATCGTCCGGTTCATTCGGGCGTATCGCGGCCTCGGTCGGGCTCCTATTGGTGGGTTCGGTAATTGGCTTGGTCGCTTATCATTTCTTCCTGGTCCCGACGCCCCAGTCCGTCGATCTGCCGGCTCCGACGCAGATGCAGTCAGACAATATCCCGTTAAGTACGTTTGAGAAAGGCCGTCGTCTGGTCGATGCCGATCCGGCCGCGTACATCGCAAAAGCCGGAACGCCGCCGGCCGATTGCGAAGGCCTATACCTGCTCGGACGAGCTTATTTGCTGACGGGTGATTTTATGAAGGGCCGCGAGGCACTGGTCCAGGCCAGAGAAAAGCTTGCGACTGCCGATCCGGTCAACAAAACTACCGTTTCGACCGAGATAATGCTCGCGCTTGCCGTAACGAACGACCCGCAAACTCAACGTAATCTTAAAAAGGATATTGATGCGATGAAGGCGGCCCAGCCGGGATCAAATGCAAATGTGAGTCCCGCCAAACCTAAATAGGCGATCCCGCTTCGAGCTGACGCTTTGCCTCAAACAGGATTATACCGGCCGAAACTGCCAGATTCAGGCTCTCGACCGGCGGTCGGATAGCGATCCTGACGCGGTCGATCTCGGTCCCAAGGTCAACACCTTTCAGGCCGTGAGCCTCTGATCCGAAAACAAGCAATCGCGGAATGCTCCAATCCACTGCGGTATGGACCGCTTCAGCGGACGCGGCGGTCGCGGTCGAAACCAGTCCTTTTGCACCGGCCCACTTTACGGCCGCGGCAAACTCAACATCATCCCAGATCGCCAGTCGAAATGCCGACCCCATCGATGACCTGATGGATTTCGGTGAGTAAACGTCGGCTGAGTGTTTGGTGGTAATAACGCCGGCAACGCCCGCGGCCTCGGCCGTACGCAGCACCGCACCGAGGTTTGAGGGGTTATTTATGTGATAGAGCAGAATGACGATCGGAAGCGTTCGGCCCTCGGCCAATCTGGATTCGATCGCCGACGCACCCTGTTCCGGCCTGTCAGAGATCAATATCACGCCCTGTGAGTGTTCGGTAGCCGCGATCGTTTGGAACACGCGGTCCGGCAGTTCGAACGTGAACCGCGACGATGCCGACAGCTGATCGATAAAACCCGAATTCTCGTCCGACATCACGAATCTCTCGGAAACGAAACACTCTGATATCGACAATCCCGAGCGAAGAGCCTCGACCGCCAGCCGCTTTCCCTCAATGAAGATCTTGCCTGATACATGCCGGTCGCGGATCTTTCGGGCGCTGACCAGCCGCTGATTGTCACGGCTCGTGATCTTTGGCAATTCATTCATACGGCACCTTAGTTTTAACAGATAATCAGGCAATTTGGAAACCAACTAAGGATTCCGCGTCCAGTCGCGAACCGCTCGCATGAACACGAGTCTCGGGTTTTGAAAATCGAAGCAAAATAGCTAGACTTATCTCTTATGAAGCCAGAATCGATGTTGAAAAACCGACTCGAGTTACTCAAAGAAAGATCGGCCGCCGCGGAACTCGGAGGCGGCGAAAAGCGCCTCGAAAAACAACGTTCGTCGGGAAAGATGACCGCCCGCGAACGCATCGACTTTTTCCTCGACGAGGGCTCGTTTGAGGAGTTTGATAAGTTTGTCGCTCACCGCTCGCACGATTTCGGCCTCGAAGAGCAACAGTACCCCGGTGACGGCGTCATCACGGGCCACGGCCTTGTCGACGGACGCGAGGTTTTTGTCTTCGCACAGGATTTTACGGTATTTGGCGGATCGCTCTCAGAGACGCATGCCGAAAAGATCTGCAAGATAATGGACCTCGCGATGAAGACCGGTGCACCCGTCGTCGGACTTAACGATTCGGGCGGAGCACGCATTCAGGAGGGCGTCGTCAGCCTTGGCGGTTATGCCGACATCTTTTTGAGAAACACCCTGGCGAGCGGCGTGGTCCCGCAGATCAGCTGCATCATGGGCCCGTGTGCCGGCGGAGCGGTTTACTCGCCCGCGATCACGGACTTTAACGTGATGGTCAAGGACACGTCGTATATGTTCATCACCGGCCCGGACGTTATCAAGACCGTAACGCACGAGGACGTGACCAAGGACGAGCTGGGCGGAGCAATGACGCACAACGCGAAATCGGGCGTCGCTCATTTTGCCGCTGAATCGGACGAACACTGCCTTCAGATCACTCGCGAACTTTTGTCGTTCATTCCGTCAAACAACATGGACGATCCGCCGGTCGTCCCGACGTCAGACCCGTCCGACCGGATCGAAGAAAAGCTGAATTCGATCGTACCGGAATCGTCCAATCAGCCGTACGATATCCGCGACATCGTCCATAACGTGGTCGATGACGGCTACTTTTTCGAGATCCAGGAGCATTATGCCCAGAACATCGTGATCGGTTTTGCACGTCTGGGCGGCATGTCTGTCGGGATCGTCGCTAACCAGCCTGCTTTTCTGGCCGGCGTCCTCGACATCGACGCTTCGGTCAAGGCGGCGAGGTTTGTGCGTTTTTGCGATTGTTTCAACATCCCGCTTATCACATTTGAGGACGTGCCCGGATTTCTGCCCGGTGTCAATCAGGAGCATTTCGGCATTATCCGCCACGGGGCCAAACTGCTTTACGCGTTTGCCGAGGCGACCGTCCCGAAGATCACCGTCATCACCCGAAAAGCGTACGGCGGAGCCTACTGCGTCATGGCGTCAAAGCATATCCGGACCGATATCAACTTTGCCTATCCGACGGCCGAGATCGCTGTAATGGGCGCCGAAGGCGCGGTGGGCGTTCTCTTTCGCCGCGAGATCGCCGAAAATGACGAGGCGTATCGTCAAAACAAGATCGCCGAGTTCGAAGACAAGTTCGCCAATCCATATGTGGCGGCGGAACGCGGGTTTGTCGATGAGGTGATCGAGCCGAAATACACCCGTCCAAAGCTCATCCGGGCCCTTTCCCTTCTCAAGAACAAACGCGATTCCAATCCGCCCAGAAAACACGGCAACATCCCGCTTTGATCTTTTTCGCCGGTCATCGCATTTGATGGCCGGCATTTTCATTGAGCAATGGTTCCTGAGGAAATCAACCGCCCGACCACCGCGATCACCGATCTTGACGCCTTGGCGTTCAATTACCGTTCGGCGAGGTCATTTGTCGGGGACGGTGTCCGGATCATGGCGGTCGTCAAGGCGAACGCTTACGGTCACGGTTCCGTCGAGTGCTCGCGGAGGCTCGAGGCCGAAGGCGTCGAATGGTTTGGCGTCGCCTTGCCGGCCGAGGCAGCGGAGTTGCGGAGGGGCGGCATCACATCGCGCATACTTTGCCTGGGCGGCTTCTGGCCGGGCCAGGAGCCGATGCTCTTTCAGCACAATATCACGCCCGCGATCGCCGGTCCGGAACAAGCCGAGAGGCTGGATCGGGCCGCCCGCGAACGCGGTGAACCGATCGACGTCCATATCAAATTCGATACCGGCATGGGCCGCATCGGGATACGCTGGGATCACGCCGCCGAGTTCGCACAACGGATCAAGCAAATGTCCGGCCTTCGCGTCGAGGCGTTGATGACGCATTTTGCGGCGGCGGATGACCTTTCACAAAACGAATTTACCGATCTGCAGTCAAAACGGATGTCGGAGATCGAGGCGGCCTTTCGATCACACAGGTTTGAGCCCCGATTTACCGATCTCGCAAATTCACCCGCCGCGGTCGCTCATCCCGCCACCCGCAGGAGCCTAGTAAGGCTTGGCGGCATCCTTTACGGACTCGGCGGCGATGTTCTGCCAAAAGGCATTGCGGCGCCGAACCTGAAACCCGTAATGAGCCTTCTATCCGAGGTGACGCATCTAAAACGCGTGCCCGCCGGCGAGAGTCTCGGGTACGGCCGCAGCTTCGTCACCACGCGGGATTCGCTCATCGCGACGATCCCGGTCGGCTACGCGGACGGGCTTCCCCGGCTGCTGTCGGGCCGCGGCCGGGTGATCATAAATGACCGGTACGCACCGATCGTCGGACGCATCTCGATGGATTGGACGATCGTCGATGTTACGGACATCGCGGATGCAGAGATCGGAAATCCGGTGCTCTTGATCGGCAGTTCGCCAAACTGTGCTATCCTCGCTGAAGACTTGGCCGCGACGATCGGCACGATCTCTTACGAGATCACGTGCGGGATCAGTTCCCGCGTCGAACGACGGTATGCCGGGCTGCCGGATCGACCCTAGAAACTTGGTCACGGCTCATGTTGAAGTGCGATAGTTTTCGATAATTTAGTTAATCCTGGAGGACATTTAGTGAATTACCCAATCGAACTTTCATTCAAATTGCTTGCCCTCGCCAGCCAGATCTACATTCGCGACGGCGGCGGTAATCTCATCGGATATTGCAAACAAAAGATGTTCAAGCTGAAAGAAGACATCAATATCTTTGCCGATGAGGGCCAGACCCATTTGCTTTACAACATCAAGGCCGACCGCGTCATTGATTTTTCTGCAAAATACAATTTCAGGGACGCTCAGGGCAACAGCATCGG
Source organism: uncultured Chloracidobacterium sp. (assembly GCA_964592865.1). GTDB lineage: Bacteria > Acidobacteriota > Blastocatellia > Pyrinomonadales > Pyrinomonadaceae > OLB17. The sequence goes on from CAZQGN010000001.1 coordinate 77,501, forward strand.
GTCGATCAAGCGTCGCGGTATGCGTTCGATCTGGAAGGCCAATTACGAGGTCTATGACGCGAATGACGTACAGGTCTTCAAAATCTCCGAGGAAAGCGGCTGGGTGAAGGTGATGGATGCCCTGGTTGGCGAACTGCCGATCGTCGGTATGTTTACCGGATATTTCTTTAACCCGTCGTACATTATCGCCCGTATGGACGATTCGCCGGTCGCCCGGCTCAAGAAGCAGCCGGCGATGTTTCAGGGGCAATTCCAATTGGAGCCGCTCGCCCAGTTTGGCGGCGAAGACGAGGTCAGGGTCCTGCTCGGCGCTCTGACGATGACGCTGCTCGAACGCATGCGCGGTTGATCTGAAACATAATTGCTGGTTAGTAGAGCCCGTGCCGATGTCCCGAAAAAGTTATGAACTCAGTTCAGAATTTTCATTGGAAACAATTTGCGGCCCGGCTCTACAACAAGATCCTCGATACTGACGTTTTTGGACGGGCCGCTCAGACGGCCTTTTACTTTTCATTCTCCATCTTTCCGCTAATTCTCTTTCTAATAAGCGGCCTCGGTCTGCTCGTCTTTTCGGCTGAGGGCCTCAAGGCCGAATTATTTGCCTATCTCGGGCAGGTGCTGCCCGGGACGGCGTTTGAACTCGTCCGAAAGACCGCCGAGGAGATTGTCGTCAACAGTTCCGGCGGCAAGGTGACGCTCGGATTGGCGATCGCTCTTTGGTCGGCGTCTTCGGGCGTTGACGCACTTCGAAATGCGCTGAACGCCGTTTACGAACTAAAAGAAAGACGCACCTGGTGGCGGACCAAATCAGAATCGCTGGGTGTCACGCTCCTGGTCACGGTCCTCGCCGCGGTCGCACTTACGATCGTTTTCTACGGATGGCAGGCGATCGGTTATCTTTCGCAGAAGATAGGGATCGAAAATGTGTCTCCGCTTGTTCTGATCACGATCCAATGGATATCGATCATCGCGGTTATGCTGTTGGCGTGTGAAATAATCTACAATCTTCTGCCGGACCGACGCAACAAACGCTGGCTATGGGTGACGCCGGGCGGCCTGGTCGCGATCAGCCTGTGGCTGCTGCTGACGAGCCTTTTCAAGCTTTACATAAGTTATTTCAACAGTTACGACAAGGCATACGGTTCGCTCGGGGCAGTGATCATACTAATGTTCTGGCTATATCTGACGGCGGTTGTCGCGATGGCCGGCGGGGCGATCAATTCGGTACTATCCGATATGGCCGAAGAGTCCGCGGAGGACGAAGCCTAACGACGACAGGCCCACTTTTGCCATATACCCTCAACACTATGAATATCTCGATCGGACAACGATTCTCAACTTCACGCGAGGTCACCGACGCCCTCGTTCGCCAATTTGCCGAGGTTTCGGGTGACTATAACCCGATACACCTCGACGACGAGTTTGCCAAAACCACACGTTTCGGACGGCGAATTGCTCACGGAATGCTCAGCGGAGCATTCATATCGGCCGTTTTGGGTAATGAATTCCGTGGGATGAAGATCGTCTATCTCTCGCAGACCTTAAAGTTTACGGCCCCTGTTTATCTGGGCGATACCGTGACCGCTACTGCCACCGTCACGGCGATCCGTGAGGACAAAGGGATAGTGACCCTCGAAACCGTGTGTACGAATCAAAATGGCGAAGTTTTGGTCAAAGGCGAATCAGCCGTCATGATCCTGCCGGGATAGCGCGGCCGCGTTTCGGCTCGGCCCCAAGGTTATAACTCCCCGGAACCCGGATCATACACATCGCGAGCGACTTTCGAACGACGTTCGTCAAATGTTATTATCTGACTGTCCGCTTTAATTTATCCTATGTCATTGATGCTGCAAGAGATCGCCGAGCAACCTTTGGTGCTCGAACGAACTATCACGGCCGAGCGAGCGAAGATCGATCGCCTCGGAACATTTCTAAAGGGCCGCGAGATCGACCTGATCGTGTTGGTCGCCCGCGGAAGTTCGGATAACGCCTCGCTATTCGGCAGGTATTTGCTTGAGGTTACGACCGGTATTCCCGTGTCGCTATCGGCCCCGTCGGTCTTCACGCTTTATGGGGCAAAACTCGACCTCAGCCGGGCCTTGGTGATCGGCGTTTCGCAGTCCGGCGAAGGCTCCGACATAAATCTCGTTCTTGAGAGCGCAAGATCGTCCGGAGCGTTCACGCTCGGGATCACCAACGAGGCCGGATCGACGATGGCGAAGATCGCCGACGAAACTTTGCTGATACACGCCGGACGTGAAAAATCGGTCGCCGCCACCAAGACCTACACGGGCCAGATGCTGCATTTTTACCTTTTGGCGTCGATACTCGGTGATCGCAAGCTCGACTACGAACGCATCCCGGCCTATACGGAAGAAGCACTGTCGCTCAAGAGCCAGGTCGAGACGCTGGTCGAGCGTTACGTCTTCATGGAAAATTGCGTGGTCGTCGGCCGCGGCATGAATTATGGCAACTCATACGAGCTGGCGCTGAAACTAATGGAAACCTGCTACGTCGTTGCCGAGCGGTTTTCATCAGCGGACTTTTTTCACGGGCCGCTCGCGATCGTCGAACGCAGATTTCCGGTAATAATGTTTGCACCCGGCGGCGTTACGAAAAAGAGTAATTTGGACCTTTTGGACAATTTGCGTGATCTTCACGCCGACTGTCTGGCGATCACGAACGACCCGGACATTGCGGCCCTGTCGCCCAAGAGCTTACAGTTGTCGGCCGAGATCGACGAGTTTCTGACTCCGATCCCGTTCATCGTCCCGGCACAGCTTTTCGCGGCATATCTTTCGACCGCGAAAGGGCTCGATCCTGACGCCCCGCGTTCGCTGAAAAAGGTGACGAAGACCATATAGGGCTTCGGTAACCAAAATGCACGAATGAGACTTTACCCATTCGGAATTTTGACGATACTCGTCTTGCTGCTCACCGGCGGCGAGACTCTCGCGCAAAACCGGCCGTGCGGTGTCGATCCGCTGACACTGCAGTTTGAGGGAACTCCGGTCGAACAGGCCAAATGTCTTTTGCGGCCCAACGGTTACGGCGGCATTCTCGGCCCGGCTCTCGCCAAACTGCCGGGCCCGCTTGAGCGGGCGGTCGGGACGAAGGTCACACTCTCCGCCTCAAAGCTGCAAAAATATCTGGCGTCGGCGAATATCAGCGAATCCGAGATCGGCGGTCCGCTCGACGGCTCGCTCGCGGCGGCCCAACTCCCAAACGGGCAGATCGTATCGTCAATGTACTTCGTGATCCACGACACTTCGACCCCGAATCTCAGGGACGAGATCTTCCCCGTGGATATGGACACCGACGATGCGTGGCGGGGCAATAAACTGGCGGTTTGGATGAATTCGCCGGTCGCACACGTATTTGTCGCGAGGACCGGAGTATCAATCACCGCGACGCCGTTCAGCCAGAGCGTGATAAAGGGCTGGGGGACAAAGTTTGCCCGCGAAAGGCTCAAGGCGGATGCGAAAGGGCTGCAGATCCATATCGAATTGGTACAGCCGCGGCGGCGTGATCCGCGGTCGTCAAACCCCGATAATGACCTCATCGCTCCCGATCCAGGCTTTTCCAAGGCACAATACGACCGACTCGCGCTTTTGTATATGGCGGCGTCGGTACGACGCGGAACGTGGCTAATCCCTGCCTATCACTCAGCAGTCGATGCCGGCATCAAGGACGCCCATGACGACCCGCAAAATTTTGACCTGAATAGATTCGCATCATCGCTCGAACATCTGATCAAAGCTGTCAAATAGACCTCGATATGGCTGAGACCGCTCCAAGCCCGGTACTGATCTTTCGAAAAGCCGCCTGGGCAGCAGCCGTTGCCGTCATCTTTTTAGCCGCGACGATGAAGCCCTTTCTGTTTGTCGCCAATCAGCGGCTGAGCCCACCCGACATCCTGTTTCCCGCGGCGTTCGTGTTGATGCTTACGGCGGTTGCCGCTCGCCAACTTCGGCTTAGATCTGACCGGACCTTCGCTTATCTGGCGGCGTATTTTATGGCGATGCTGATCTCGAGCGTCTTTTCGGTCGATCCGAGGACGAGCTACCTCCGGCTCGGCGGCGAGATCTACCTCCTCGGCCTCGCCGCAATGATGATTGTTCAATTAGATAATGAGGCCCGTCTCAAACACGCAGTTTACGCATGGCTCGCCGGTATGGCTCTTGCGGTTTCGATCGCCCTGATCTCGATACCGCTTTATTACCTGAGCCCGGACAATTGGCTTCTGGCCCATACACTCTATACTTTCGGTGCCGTTCCGGTGGTCAATTTTCCGCGGATCTCGTCGACAATGATATCGGCAAGCATGTTCTGCAATTTTCTTACGGTGGGCATCGCTCTTTTATATCTGGCTCGTGTAAGATCCTGGATCAGCCGCCGAATTTTCATTTTGTCACTCGCGGCGTCGGTGCTAGCGGCACTTTCGACTATCTCGATCGGCATCGGCGGCATCGCTCTGGTGATAGGAGTTTGCACATATCTGACCAGATCGATCACGAGGCCGCGGCTCGCAAAGGCGTCACTCGTCGTCGGTGTTGCGGCGGCGGCGGTTTTCTACTTTATGAGTTTTGCGGCTCTCAGACCGCACGCGACCTCGCCGTTCTCGATCGACCTTCCCGTGATCGGAAATATCCAGCCGTCGTCGAGGGTTCTCGTCTGGATCGCGTCTTTCAGGACGTTTGCTGACGACCCGATGACCGGCAAGGGCCTCGGCCAGCCGGCCTGTGCCGTTTCGTTTCAGAATACCGACGGCTCTTACAGCATGCTCACCGATGCGCACAACGTCTTTCTGAGCGTCGCGGCACAGAGCGGGAGTTTAGGCCTCGCGGCGATCATTGCGTTGAGTTTTTATCTGTGGCGTCTCGGTCGGCGGTCTGACGACCCGGCGGTAAAGCTGATCTGGGCGGCGTTCGTGTCCGCATTTCTCTATCAAGGGACGGTTGGCGCGTATGAGGAGGCACGTCACCTGTGGCTATTGATCGGCATTCTGGTCGCGGCGTCAGATCTCAGCCGCCGCACGGAGCAGAGCCTCGCGCATGGCGCCGGCGTTAGACCAGCGTAATTCGACCTGCTTGGCGAGGGCGGTTTCAAACACCGCGGCGATCTTGATCGGAATGTCCGGTACCCTTTGCACGATCGGGATGATCGGTTTTTCGAAAATAGCCTTTACGGTTTCCGAAATACCGGCCTTGGGGCCGATATCAAGGGCGTGAGCACCCGTTAAGAGGCTATATGCGGTCATACCGACAGCATAGAGGTCCGATGGCGGCCGAACCTCCTTGAAGTCCCTGACCTGCTCAGGCGGCATATATGCGATCGTACCGGCCACATCGCCGACCATCGTAACGCCGCTCATTCCCGTCTGCTTGAAACTCTTAGACAGTCCAAAATCGGTCAGCTTAGCCTGAGCACGCGGAAACTCGCCCTCGATAAGAATATTCTGTTCCTTGATGTCCCGATGAACGAATCCGAGCGAATGGGCAAAATCGAGTGCCGCCAGGGTTTGCTCGATGATCTGAACGACCTCTCGAAAGTTCATCCGGCCGCCGCGATGTTTCGCGAGGCGTGCCGCGTCCATTCCCGAAATAAATTCCGTGACGAGATACACGATCCCGTTGTGGGTCCCGTGTTCGATATAGCTGACGATGTTCGGGTGCCGCAGGGCCGATGCGACCTCGATCTCACGCAGAAAACGCTTCAGCGACTGTTCACTGACCGCGACCTCGGGCAAAAGCGTTTTGATCGCGACGGCCTGTCCCGTTTTTTCTGACCGGGCGAGCATTACGCTGCCCATTCCGCCCTGGCCGATCACCCGGATCATCTGATAATTCGGGATCGGCTGTGGATTTTTCTTCAGCCGCTCGCGGCAATCGTCACAAACGTATGTGAGTTTGGCCTGCGGGTTTGACGCCTCGACACTCGCCGGAATGCCGCAGTTCAGACAGGCGACCGTCACCAGCGAAGGATGCGTCTCGCCAAAACCCTGTGCCGATGCCGATACCTCGGCCGGATCGGCCGCAACCTCGACCTCCAGTACGGTCTCGCCGCCCTGTATGCGGTCGCCGCTTTTCAAATAAGCGGTCTCGACCCGTAGTCCGTTGACAAAGGTCCCGTTCGTCGACCCGAGGTCACGCAGAAACGCCTGCGGCGGAGCGATCTCGATCAAACAGTGATGCCGAGAGAAAAATCGGTCTTGCGGAAGGCAGAACTGCGCGTCCTCGCTTCGACCGATCATAAATGTATCGTGTTGATCGAATGTAAAGGAACGCCCCGTTTGTGGACCAGCGATGACGTTTAAGCTGACTCGCATCGGCTAGATTATAAATGATTTAGGGCTATCTGGCTATCAATCCCAAAAACAGGAATACCATCGAGGCCAAAAACGTGACGACCCCGAGCACCATTCCGCCGATCGCCAAACCGCGTCCGCCATAGCGGCCGGGATCATTATCGGCGTTCTTCATCCCCAAAAAACCGACGATCGCCGCCGGCAGGCCGAGCCAGACGCCGCCGTAGCAACAGACCATAAAGAACGCCAGAATACCGAGCACCAGCGAGATCGTCGGCAGTGTCTGGTCCTTGGACTGAGAAAATCCCTGGTTATTAAATTGCGGCTGCAGGTTCGATTGATCCTGCCACATCATCGGCGGTTGTGCCGATTGCGGCTGCTGCCAGTTCGTGGGATTGGTGGCACGCGGGTCGTTCATCATCACCGTCGGCGGCGAATCGTCAAACGGCCTCGATCGCGGGTCATCGGCAAGCTGCATCAGCAATTCGCCGTCATCAAGACAGAAATTCAGGTGCTCATCAACGTACGATTTGCTGCAGCGGGGACATTGTTTCATCAGTTTGCCGTTCTATTTACGCAATTCGAGATTCTTGAACCCGATCTTGACAGCGTCGCCCGAATAGAGCCCGACGACACCGCCCTTGTAACCATAGACATTCTTGATCGAGTTGACCATCGTGCCGTTGATATAGAGTTCGATCTTGTCGGTCAGGTCACGTACCTCGAGCGTATTTTCCTGAGAGCCGTCCTTGATCAGGTCGGATTTCGTCCACGTAACGACTGTATCCTCTTTGCCCGGCGAGTGGTGAACGATCCGGTATTTTTGCTTCTTGCTGTCGATCAGAAACGCGTAACCCTGCTGCAGCGGGGTCGGATTGCTGTGAAAGACGATACCGTAGCCGAGACGCGAGTCGGCGTTATCTACGTTACGGAGCGTTACACTCGTATTTGCCGATTCGGTCTGAGCGGTGTCAGCCGGTGCGGCAAGCACGTAGTAATAGCCCTTTTGTTTAGCGGCCATCATAAATTCGCCGCCTGACATCTCGGTTGTACCAAATGCCGAAAACGGCCGCACCCATTCCGAAAGATCGACCTTTTCGACGTCCGACCGGTCCGACGTACTCGTCGTGGAACTCGTCGACGGTGAGCCCGATGGCGTCGTAGTCACTTTCTTGGTCTGGCTCGAAGATGAATTTGAGCTGCCGGTCGTAGACGAATTTGAAACGTTTTCCGACTGAGATCCCACAAATATGAGAAACGCGATCCCGCCGCCGCCGCACAACAGTACGACAAAACCGAGTATCGCGACGACCCAGATCCAGGTTTTCGACGATTTTTTCGGCTGCATCGAATATTGACCTGCCGGTTGCTGCTGACCGGTATTCCAGCCGCCGGGCTGTACCTGCTGACTCGGCATTGACGGGTTTGGCTGTGTCGGCCGGACCTGATTCATGATCACGGTCTCGGGCATCGACGAGCCGGCCGCCTGGGTCAGGACACTGCCGTCATCGAGACAGAAATTGAGATTTTCGTCGGTATAGGTCTTATTGCAACGTGGACAGATCTTCATCGTTATTACCTCGGTTCGGCCGCGGCCGCGTTCAGCCGCATTCGGAATGCAAGTATTATACGCATAGACCGGCAAAAGTGCGACTATTTAACAACGCATTATGTCAGAGTTTTGTTCCGCAATTCGGCAGCACCGAACTAAAGTGAGATACCGCAGCGTCCGCAAAATTTGATGTGGGCCGGATAGGCGCTTGAGCACCGGCGGCAAATGCGTTCGGCCTGCTGCGGCTGCGGATTTTGAAAATTCGAGGTGAAACCGACCGGTTGGCTCATCGGCTGTACGACCGGGGCGATGTTCAGCCCGCAGCGGCCGCAAAATCGGGCCCCGTCCTGTAGCCTTGCCGAACATCTCGGGCATGGAAATGTTCCGGCCGCGTCGCCCGGCGACAGCATGACAAATGAACCGCTGCCGCATCGCCCGCAAAATTTGACGCCCTCGGCAAATTTCGATCCGCAGTTAGAGCAGGCGACGATGCCCGGCATCACGCTTGACTGCGGCGAACCGGCCGAACTCGTTCCCTGCGACGAAGACGGTTGACTGGCCGTGCCGTGGGGCGGCCTCAGTTGGGCCTGGATCACTTGTTCATTGGCACCCTCACGGACCTCGATCACGCGTTCGTCGTCGCGCTCACCGGCCTTTGACACTCTGAGGATATGGCGGCCCGCGGGAATGTTTGTCAGAACCACGCGGCCCGAGCTGCCGACGCTTCCCTTTCGTTCGTCGTTGACATAGACCTCGGAGTTGACAGGGGCGAGCACGACCAACCGCGACGCACCTGCCCGCTTGCTCTCATCGACGTCCTCGGCGGCCTGTTCGAGGTCTGCGATCCACTCAGAAACGGATTCAGGCCGCTTCGCCGGATCGATCTCAAGCGCCCGCATTATCACGCGCTCGACATCAGCCGGAATATCCGAACGGATCGACGACAGCGGTGCCGGCGTGTGCATGATCTTTTGCATCACCAACTGCATCAGATCGCCGGTGAAAGGCGTCTTTCCGCCAAGCATCAGATACGCGATGGTCCCGAGAGCGTAAAGGTCGGCCCGTTTATCGACGCCCATTTCGGGCTGCATCTGCTCGGGCGACATAAATTCTGGCGTGCCGATGATACCGCGGGACGAAGGCGTGGCGTTCGAACTGGTATCCGTCACGGTCTGATTGACGATCTTGGCCAGGCCAAAATCGCCGACCTTGACGAAACCGTCGCCGCCCTTGCCCTTCTGCATGATAAAGATGTTGGCCGGCTTGAGGTCGCGATGCAGGATGTTGAGGTCATGGGCTGCGTCAACACCGTCCGCGATCTGCCGCAGCAGCCGAACGGCCCGCTTGACCGGCAGCGTTCCCTCGCGGCGCAGCAGCCGATGGAGCGTTTCGCCCTCGACGTACTCCATCACCAGATAAAATATGCCCTCGGCGGTTTCGCCAAAGTCGGTGACGCTGACAGTATTTGGATGCTGTATCGACGCCGCGGCCTGTGCCTCGCGTTCAAAACGGGCGATCGCCTCGCCTTCCTGCAGGTCGTCACTGCTCAGAATGTCCTGCCGGACCGTCTTGACGGCGACCATTCGCGTATCAAACTTTTTGTCGCGGGCCAGATAAACCTGTCCCATCGCACCGCGCCCGAGACGGCTCTCGAGAAAGTACCGCCCCGCGAGCAGCTGCGATCCCGGAAGCGATATACGCGTCTGCACCGAATCGGTCGGACACGTCTCCAGATCATCCGGAAAGCAAAGTTCACATTTGGGACACTCTCTCATCTTGTAGAATATCTTGCCGTCAGAGCGCAAAATATCCAAATCAGGAACGATGTTCAAGAAAACTTTTTGCGTTTTTTGGACTTTTTGATTCTTTTTGCTATACTTCGATTTCGATTTGGGTCGATAGCTCAGTCGGTAGAGCAGCGGACTCTTAATCCGCGGGTCACAGGTTCGATCCCTGTTCGGCCTACCAGATCAACAAAAAAGCCGCCGGAAACCCTCCGGCGGCTTTTTTTGTTTGGCCTGGTTTCCCTTTCAGGCCTCATACCTGATCACGCCATTTCAGGACTTCTTCGCGAAGCAGCGGATTTTGCTGAAAACTGCCGGTTTGGCCGTGAGCGGCGGTCGCCCTCTGTATATGCCAGTAGCTCAGGCCGAGTTTCCCGACGGCCCGAAGATAGTGGCTGCGGGCTCGAAACTTGCCGCTGAAAAGGCCGCTGATCAGCCACGACGAGCTCTTGAACGCCGAAGTCGCCGTTTCGCCGAGTTCCGGCGATATCAGGCCGCGGGCAATATCGATCGCCAGCATCTCTTTGAGTATCTTGTTCTGCCGACGCATGACCCACAGGGCAAATCCTGCGATGATCAGGAAGAACGGTATCTCGAGAATAAGGTACCCGACCAAAAAGCCTTCAAATCCGCCGACGACCGCCATGCCGTTCCAGATCGCGTGCAAGGTGACCGCCCCGATGTAGCCCACCAGCGGCAGCAGGATCCGGACGAGGGTATTATGTGATTCACGGGCGATGCCGCAGCCGATACCCGTCATTGCCGTAAACGAAACATGGGCAAACGGCGACAAAATGCCGCGAAGGAAAAAGATGACCGCCAACGCCCCGAATCCGCCGCCGGATAGCGCACGGCCGTAATAGAGCACATTTTCGACCGTGGCAAAGCCGAGCGCGATGACGCCGGCAAAGACGATGCCGTCGAGAATATCGTCAAAATACTTGCGAAAGAATATCAGCAGGACGATCAGCCCGAGGCCTTTCGAACCCTCTTCAAATATCGGGGCCGACAGCACCGCACCGACAAATTGTCCTGCCTCGGGCGAAACGGCCGCTCCGACCGCGACGCCGAAGACCGTATTGATGACAAATGACACGATGACCGCGACCAACGCTCCCCATGCGAACGCAAGCGCCAGCAGCCAGAGCGGTTCGGGATCGTACCGGTCGAGCCACACGAGCGGGATGAGGTAAATTACCGCCGGAACGAACGCTACGACCGATGCGATGACCGCGGCAACCGGGCCGACGCTCAGCAGCATGATCGCCGCGACGATCAGCATCATAAAGGCGATCGCAAAGATCGTGACGCCGATGCCGATGTACTTGCCGGTCTTTTTCTCGTTCGGATCGACCACGACGTGGCCAAGCCCGAGACTGGTCAGCGAATTTTGGAGATTGACGGGGCCTGTCGCCGCAATTTGACTGAATTGCTGGACCTGCAGATCGCGGTAATTCTCAACCGACGGAACAGCTTCAGCGGACGCGTCGGCGGCTATTTTGATCTCGCCCATGACGCCGTTCTTGCCGAACTGGATACGGTCGCCGGACGTCAGTTTTGACGTTCCGACCGGAACGCCGTTGAGTATCGTGCCGTTCGTGCTGTTATTGTCCGTCAGGTAAAATCCGTCGGCCCTCGCCTCGATAAACGCGTGCTGTTTCGAGGCAATGCGCTCGCTCAGCGGGTCGAACCGGACGCTGCAGGTTTCACCGCGGCCGATGGTTAAAAATCCGCTTTCCAGATCAAAGGATTGACCGGCCAACGAACCGCTCTCGATCGTTAGGTGCAGTTTCATAGCACCATATTAAGTGCAAAAAGCCCAAAGTCAAGCTAGTTGCCTGACTTTGGGCCATGCGGAGTGTTGTTATCTAGCTAGGGCTGGACCGACGCCGGCGACGGAAGATCTCCCGTCTGTCCGTACTGCCTCGCAAAGAATCCGCCGTTCGAACTGTTCAAGCGGTACCAGACATTGGTACTCGGCCTGAACACGGCGATATCAGCCTTGGCGTCGCCGTCGTAGTCAGCCGGAACCGGAATGTCCTCGGCAATGCCGAAATTGTAGGCAGTAAACGCCTGTGTTGTCGGATCGAGCATATACCAGGTGCCGTTCGACGGGCGGTAAACCGCGAGATCGGTCACACCGTTGCCGTTGAAATCACCGCTGACCGGCCTGTCGCCGCTTGTGCCGAAGGCACGGTAAAGCGGGATCGACGAAGAACTCTGGCTGACATACCAGACGCCGTTCGACGGACGCCAGACCGCGATATCGACCTTACCGTCGCCCTCGAAGTCGCCGACGACGGGCTTGTCGCCGTTCACGCCCCACTGCATCGCCTTAAATCCGAGCGTGCTCTGCTGGATGTACCAGACACCGGTCGAAGGCCGCCATACGGCGACGTCGGTCTTGCCGTCGGCATCGTAGTCGCCCGCAACAGGAATGTCCGTGCTCAGGCCGAACTGCACCGCACGGAAATTGGCCGGATCTGAACTGCGCCTGATCCACCACGTGCCGGTCGAAGGGCGATAGATCGCGATGTCGGTCTTGCCGTCACCGTCGTAGTCACCCGGTTCCATCACGTCGGTACTGAAACCGAATCCGACCGATTGGGCCGAACTGTTTGAACTGTTTTCGATACTCCAGAGGCTGGTCGAGGGCGTAAAGACCGAGAGATCGGTCTTGCCGTCGCCGTCGTAGTCCGAAACACGGTTCTTGACCGGTGCCGCGACCGCGCTTGCGTCAAGCACGAGCAGCCCGTTGGCCAGATCACCGGCCAGGACCTTGTCCGAACCGAGGAACGGATAGACCGCCCAGTTGCCGTCGTAAGTTGTCGGAAGAAGATTTTGCCGCAATTCCGAGCCGCAGACCATATCCCACGGTTCGGCATCGAGAAGTGCCTGTTTTTCTTCCGCCGGCGGAGCAAATACCGTCGGGAAAGTGTCGTACTGTCCCACGCGGGTCGGCGTGGACGGATTTGAAAGGTCAAAGACCTGTATGCCGGCCTGATACCAGGCGATGTACAGGCGGTTGCCCATCACGACCGGATTATGCGGCGTCACGGCGTTAAGAGCCAAGGCGTTCATACCGACCGAATTGACCAACAGCGGCGTGGCCGGATTTTCTATATTGTAAGTGCGGAGATCGCCGTTACCGTTGCTTGTCTCACGGCAGCTGTAAAGGTAATTGCCGTCCTCGCTCGACCAGCTGCTGTGCATGCTGTTGCCGGCGGTAATGCTTGACGAGTCCTCGATGAAGCCCAAGAGGGTCGGAGGCTGCCCGGCGACATTAAAGATATTGTAGATCTCGGTCCGTCCCCGCTGGGTCGAACTGCCCCATCCCGAGGTGAACATCCGGTCGCCGCGTACATGCATCGCGTGCACCCAGATCGGTTCGGTCGGCGTGAGGTCACGCAGAAAGACCGGGCTTGCGGGGTTAGTGACGTCGATAAATTTGATGATCTTGCTCGAAAATCCATTGAAATTCTCGATCAGGATGTCGTTTCCGAACTGATTGATGACCATCATTTCGTGAATCGAATTGTGGCCGTTGCCGAGCGACGAATTGACCACTCCGAGCAACTGCGGACTGTACGGGTTTGCGAGGTTGACGATGTGAACGCCGCCGCCGTTGCCGCTGCCGAAATAACCTCGGGTACCGATCACGATCGCTTCGAGAAACTGCTGATTCGCTCCCGGGTTGTACCAGCTCGCCAGAACCGGTGCGTCGGGGTTCGAAATGTCGTAGATGAAGGCTCCGCGGCAATTATAGCTTCCCTGCACCGCGATGTTGCCGTCAGCGTAGATGTCGGCAAATTTCAGATTCGACGTGCTGCCGCAATTTGGCGTGATCTGTGACCGCAGCCTGACCTTTTGGGCCGAAGCCTCCGTGCCGAGCGCCGCCATTACAGCGACGACGCAGATCGACATGGCCAGTGCTCTCAAAAGCATACTCGTTTTTACTTTCATCAATGTCTCCGGAAGTGAATTTGCCGTTAAAAAATCAATCTACAACTTTTACTCGGAAATGAGTGCGAATGCAAGCCGAAACGCCGGCACGACACCCCATATCTGGGAAGTTTTACCGGCGCCGGATGATGTTAAATTATGTCCTACGAGGCAAATCGTTCGGCCTCTCGCATGACCAGGTCAAAAGTACCCGGATCGACCTTTCTGAACCGGCGGTTCCGATTCAGCGAAACGGCGATCGAAATGGTCGGGTTATTGCCCTTGAAATTCATTCCGCCGGCGACCAAAAGATTGTAGAGTTCGTTGACGTGAAGCGGATGCCCGGACTCGCGAAGCAGCAGCGTGCAAGCCTGTGTGATCGTCAGGTCGGCGAACCGCTGACTCAGCGGGGCCGAATTATGCACGATCGACGGAATTCCGCGATGCTGGTTTATGTACGCTACCGAGCCGCCCAAACGGCGTCCGTTGTTGTCGATCGGTTCGACACGACCCATATACGGATCGCGGGTCTCGGGCCTGATCTCGTACTCGTCGTCCATTTTGATAGTCCGCGGAGCGTGCAGCCCGCGGCTGCCGGAACGCATTGTGACAAGCAGGCTGTCGATCGCGGATTCGGTCTGCGATGCACTGTTTTCAAGCGCGGTGATCTCCTGGCGGAGCAGTTCCACCTCGTTTTCCGCCTCTCGCAAGCGAGCCATCAGGCGATTTTGAGCGTTGCGGGTTTGCCGCAAACTCTGCTCAAGTGTTGCTATAAGATTTTCGTCCAGCATATTTAGCGGAAATGGCTAAAATCTCGATTTTGAAATATTGACGGGCGAGAGCCCCCGGAGGCCTTTGATACTTAGCTATTTCTATCGATCACAAATTTCGGAATTCCTTCCAAAGCAACACGATACTCGGTTTCCGTAAAAACATCAAGGTTTTTTCTCGCGGCGTCGGCAAACTCGTTCGCCCGTTCGCGGATGCGGCCGATTATCCCTGCAGAATCGAGCATCTGCCTGATGGCGTCACGCGAGATCTGGGTGTAAGTTCCGGTCAGCATCACGTCCTCGAGCTTCGGCCGCAGCGACGGTTCGCTTTTCAGAAGATATATCAGCGGAAGCGTGATCTTGCCTTCCAAAAGGTCGGTTCCGGCGGCTTTTCCGAGGTCCTCGGCCTCGGACGTCAGGTCGAGAATGTCGTCGGCGAGTTGGAACGCGATGCCGAGATTCATGCCGTAATCGCGAAGCGCGTGCTGCCGCTCGAGGCTGGCTCCGGCGAGGATCGCCCCGATCTCGGCACAGGCCGAGAACAGGTACGCCGTCTTTCGCTTAAGTATGTCGAAGTAGTCCGATTCGCTGATGTCGAGCCGCCCGATCATCGTCAGTTGGATCAGCTCGCCCTCGGTCATCTTTCGCGTCAGACGCGTCAGAATGTCGAGTATCTCGAGCGACCTTTCCTGCAGCGACGTCTCAAAAGCCGACATATATAGCCAGTCGCCCATCAGGACGGCCGTCTGGTTGCCGAATCTCGCGTTTACCGACGCCCGATTGCGCCGCAGGTCGGCATTGTCGATGATATCGTCGTGAACAAGCGTCGCCGTATGGAGCATTTCCATTACGGTCGCAAGGCTGATGACATTTTTGCCCGAAGTCGCTCCGCCGCAGGCACCGCAGGCGAGTATCAGCAACGCCGGCCGGACGCGTTTGCCGCCCGAGGCACGCAGATAATCGCCCAGATAGTTGACCACCTGGATATTTGACCGGACCTGCCGCTCGTACTCAGCCTCGACAAGGCTCATCTCAGCCGCGATCAGCCCGAAGATCTTTCGGGCGGCGGTTCCCGGGAGTAGTTCTTTTTTGCCGGTCGCAAAGGTTTGCATCAGTTAGTTCGTGCGATAGTTGTCAAACGTCATATCGATGCCGAAATCTTTCGCTTTCAGTGCGGCGATCGTTTCCTGCAGAGTGTCTCGGTCCTTGCCCGAAACGCGTACCGTTTCGCCCTGGATCGACGCCTGAACCTTAAGTTTGGCGTCTTTGATAAATTTTACGACCTCTTTCGCCTTTTCGATCGGGATGCCCTGCTGGATCTTGACAAGCTGTCGGACGGTCCCGCCAGCTGCCGGTTCGATCTTCTGATAATCGAGAGCCTTCAGCGAAATACCGCGTTTGACCAATTTGCTCTGCAGTATGTCGTTCATATTTCGCAGTCTGGTCTCATCCTCGGCGGTGAGGATCAGGTCCTTGGCCTGCATCTCGACCTTTGCCTTGCTGCCCTTGAAATCAAAACGCTGCGAAACCTCTTTTTCGGTCTGGTTAAGGGCGTTGGTCAGCTCCGCATAGTCGGTTTTTGAAACGATATCAAATGAATTTTCTTTAGCCATATGGATTATTTAACCACAGATAAACACAGATACACACAGATAAGAAGGAAATCATCCGTGTTTATCGGCGTCCATCTGCGGAAACGAACTGATCTTAAAAAGTCCGAGAAAGTTTCGGGTCGTGTGCTCGGCGAGCGTCTCAAAGGAAACACCGTAAAAGTCCGCCAAAAACTGAGCCGTTTGGATGACATAGCTCGGTTCGTTGCGTTTCCCTCGAAACGGTACCGGCGTCAGGAACGGGCAATCGGTCTCGACCAACAGCCGATCGAGCGGCACTACGCGAGCCGCGTCGCGGAGATTTTCGGCCTTTTTGAAAGTCACATTGCCGGCGAATGAGATCAGGAAACCGATCTCCATCAACGCTTTGGCCATTTCCGGTGTGCCGCCAAAGCAATGCATGATCCCGGGAGAGCGGACACTCTTGTCCGCATCGCCGGTTCCCCCGGCTAGATCGTCCCGATCGAACAGAGGATCTTGTTCCCGGAAATCACTTCGCATCGAAGCGACGCTCATGCGGACAGGAGTGTCCGCGCTCCGGTCAAATTCCTTTGTCAGTATCTCGACCGTTTCGTCGTCCGCGTCACGGCTGTGCACAATTATCGGCAGGCCGAGCCCCTTAGCAACGCGGATCTGCCGCCGGAAAACCTCTCGCTGCACATCCCGCGGGCTGTGGTCGTAGTAATAGTCGAGCCCGATCTCGCCCCACGCGATGACCTTTTCGCTTTTTGTGAGTTCGATCAGGTGCTGTTCCGCCGCGTCGTCGTAGAGCTTGGCGTCGTGCGGATGTACGCCGACGCTCGCATAAACGCTCTCGTACCGCTCGGCGACGGCGACCGCCCGCCGAAAGTCGTCCGAGTGCGGATCGCCCGTGCCGACATTCAGCATTGCCGCAACGCCCGCGTCCCGAGCCCGCTGAACAACCTCGTCGCGGTCCTCATCAAACGCTTCGCCGTCGATGTGACAGTGGGAATCGATCAGGGTCATTTCAAACGAGCGCCGATCGCGACATCTTCGAGAAATGCCGCAAGAGCCGGTTTCGGGCCCGTGTTGTCTTCCAGAGAGGCGGCGCAGATCATGCCCTGCGATTCGAGCCCGCGCATCTTGCGTGGTTTGAGGTTGGCGACGACGACGACCTTGCGTCCGATGAGCGTTTCGGGCTCGTAATACTCGGCAAGGCCCGCAAGTATCTGACGCGGTTGAGCTTCGCCTAGATCGATCTCAAAACGAAGGAGTTTATCGGCATTGGGTATGCGTTCGCACACTTTCACTTCGCCGACCCGCAGATCGACCTTGATAAAATCATCAATCGTAATGAAATTCTCGGGTTCCGCCTCGGTCGGCTCAACCGCGACAGGCGGTGCGGCAGCGGCCGCAGGCTCTTCATTCTGACCGCTGTCTGCCGATCTCTGACTATTTTCTTCTATCTCATTCATAACTTTCTTCTTATCTATCCTCGGAAAAACACCGACCGTCTCGCCGATCGGGTTTCCCGGTTCTAATTGTCCCCATTGCAGTTCGGCCGGGTCAATGGCCGCGATGTCGCCGCTGAGCCCGATCTGGCCGTAAATATTCTTCGACGCCGCCGGCATTACCGGATATAGCATTACGCAAAGCCAACGCAGGGTTTCGGTCGCACGATAAAGTACGGCATTTAGCGTCTCGGCCTGATCGTCGTGCTTGATCAGTTCCCACGGCTTTGCGTCCGAGATCAGCTTGTCGACGCGTGCAATGACCGTCCACGCCGTCTCAAGCGCGTGGCTGAACTCAAAATTGTCCCATCGCCGCATAAACTCGTCGCGAGCGTGTTCCAGCACCGACGACAGTTCCTGCTCGTCCGGGCTCACGCCGGCACGTTTGGCGTTGATGTAGTTCTCCTCAGCGATCTTTCCGCTCGGTATCCGGCCGTCGCGGTATTTCGTGATCATTGAGAATGTGCGGCTCGCCAGGTTGCCGAGGCCGCTAGCCAGATCGGCATTTGCCCGCTCGATCAGGTTTTCGTAGCCAAATTTCCCGTCCTGGCCGAATACCATCTCGCGAAGGACGAAATAACGGATCGCGTCGACCTGAAAATGTTCATGTAATACATCAACTTCGATCACGTTACCTATTGTCTTGCCCATCTTTCGGCCTTCGGCATCGAGCCACATACCGTGAGCAAAAACCGTCTTTGGCAGCGGCAATCCGGCAGCGTGGAGAAACGAGAACCAGTAGACGGTGTGAAACCGCAGGATGTCCTTTCCGACCAGGTGTGTCGCATTTTGCCAGTATTTTACAAACCCGACCGCCGCCTTTTCGGCATTGCCGTAACCGATCGCCGTGATGTAATTGGAAAGTGCGTCGAGCCAGACATACATCACGTGCTCGTCATCGTCCGGCACCGGAACGCCCCACGACACCGAGCTCTTTTTACGGCTGATCGAAAGGTCCTGCAAACCGCCGCGGACAAATGACAAAACCTCGTTACGACGGGCCTCGGGCTTGATGATGTCGGGGTCTTTTTCGATCAGATCGAGCAAAAATGGCTGATAATCCGACAGGTTGAAAAAGTAGCTTTCCTCCGCGACCTCGTCCAGCGGCCGCTCGTGGATCGGGCAGTGCGGAATTTCCGAGCCATCAGGCAGATAATACTGTTCCTCGGTCTTGTACTCGGCACACGGTGCACAAAACCAACCACGATAAAACGCCTTGTAGATATTCGGATTGCCGTTCGGCGTCTTTCCTTTGGCTATCTCTCGCCAAAGGTTCTGCACGCCCTCGTAATGAAACGGCTCGGTCGTCCGCATAAAGACGTCATAACCGCCGTTTTCGGTATCGAGGCCGAAATCGTGAAACATTCGCTTCAGTTCACCGGCGATCAGATCGACCTGTTCCTTGGGCGTCCGGCCGTTCTTCTCGGCGGCACGCTGGATGTTGATGCCATGCTCGTCGGTTCCCGTCAGAAAGTACGTGTCAAACCCACGCTGCCGCCTGTACCGGCGAACGGCGTCAGCCACGATCGTCGTGTACAAATGCCCGAGGTGCGGCAGGCTGTTCGCGTAGTATATTGGCGTTGTAATGTAAAAACTGCTGCTCATTTATTTGCATCGGCCATTGGCGGCGTTTCCGCGCCGTGACCCCTTGCGTCCCTTTATTTATTGAACCGCTTCTTATCCGGCGCCGAAAATTCGTCCATCTCGTTATAGCGCGGCATCGTCTTTGAATTTGCCAGTTTCAGGCCGATCGCCAACGCAAATTCCGACTCCTGGATCATCGCCGATACGTCCCACCAATCGTGGTATTCATCGGTCGCCTGATGATAATGGGTCGAATTATAACCCTTGAAAAAGCTCGCCGCTTCCGGCCCGAGCGGTTTGAGAAAGCTGTCTCCGTGCTGCAGCGAGACGGCCGGCACACCGGCCTTGGCGAACGGAAAATGGTCCGAACGAAAGAAAAATCCCTGTTCCGGCTGCATATCAGCTTTGAGGGTAAGTTTCCTTTCCGCGGCAGCTTCGCTAACAAACGAGATCATCGACGAGCGGTCGGCCCCAAGCGGCATAAAGTCCGAGACCTTGCCGAAAAAGTTCACGCCGTCGATATTGACGTTCGCGGCCGTCTTATCGAGCGGCACCAGCGGATTTTTCGAGTAAAATTCGGCACCGAGCAGGCCCTGTTCCTCAGCGGTCGGGAAAAAGAACATTATCGACCGCTTGGGACGCTCTTTCCTGGGCAGTTTTGCGATCACATCGGCGATCCCGAGTATCGCCGCGACGCCCGACGCGTTGTCATAGGCACCGTTGTATATCTTGTCGCCCGACGCGTTCGGCTCACCGATGCCGAGATGGTCCCAATGCCCGGAATAAATGACAAACTCGCTCTTGAGCTTTGCATCGCTGCCGTCGATCTGGCCGACGACATTGGGCGAATCAAACGTCTTAAGTTCGCTTTTGAGGCCTAGTTTTACCTTGATGCCCGTTTTGACCGGTTTCGATCCGCGTTTTGCGGCGTTCGCCCGCAGTTCCTCGATATTCAATCCGGCCAATTTGAGCATTCGGGACGCCGTTTCGTTGGTCATCCACGATTTGACCTGCAGGAACGGCGTCTTATCGGTCGCCGTTCGGCCGATCTCGTAACGCCAGTTCCCGTTCGACGTTCGGACGACATTCCAGCCGTAACCTGCCGACTCGGTCGTGTGGATAAGAATGACGCCGGCGGCACCGCGGCGGGCGGCTTCTTCAAATTTGTACGTCCAGCGGCCGTAATACGTAAGTGCCTTGCCGCCGAAAAGTCCCGGCTCGTCGGCTGTCGCGGGCGGGTCATTGACCATTATCATCAGGATCTTGCCGCGATAATCCTCAGGCGAACCGCTGTAGTCGTTCCAGTTATATTGCGGGGCGTCGATGCCGTAGCCGACAAAGACGACCTCGCTGTCGACCGACACATCGGCCGATTGGGCTCCGGTCGTCGCGACAAACTCGTCACCAAACTTGTAAGATGCCGTCGCCGACCCTTTTGAGACTTCCATCCGCGTATTCGGATCCGCTTTGACACCGACGAGTTTCACGTTCTGAAAGTAGCTCGATCCGTTACCGGGCTTGATGCCGCCGGCCTTCATCTGATCGGCGATGTACTGGGCAGACCGCCGTCCGCCGTCGGTTCCCGGCCCGCGGCCCTCAAAATCATCGGCCGAAAGGCGCTTTACGCGCTCACGCATCTTGTTCGCGTCGAACATTGCGGTACGGTCCTGTGACACGGCCGCCGCCGCCAGAAACGAAATGATCAGAAATCCAGATAAAACTCTCTTCATATTGCTATCCCTTGATCAGTGACATTGCCTCCGCACGTGTGCGAGGGTCTTTTCTAAAGCCGCCGAGAACGGTCGAGGTAATAGTAACGGCACCGGGCTTTTTGACGCCTCGGAGCGTCATGCAGGTATGCTCGGCCTCGATCACGACCATCACGCCGATCGGGTCGAGGGCGTCGTACAGCGTCTGGGCGATCTGCTGCGTGAGCCGTTCCTGCACCTGCAGCCGCCGCGCAAATATCTCGGCGATCCGGGCCAGTTTCGACAGTCCCACGATGCGACCGTCTTTCGGTATGTATGCGATGTGGCATTTGCCGACAAATGGCGCCAAATGGTGTTCGCAGACCGATGCGATCGTGATGTCCTTGACGATCACCATCTCGTCGTGTGAGTCGCCCGGCAACGCCTGGATGTGCGATTTAGCGTCCTGCCACATACCCTCGGTCAGTTCGGCGTAAAAATCAGCCACGCGCTCGGGCGTTTTCTTCAGGCCGTCGCGGTCGGGATCTTCGCCCATTCCCTCGAGCATCAGGCGGACGCCGTCGGCGATCTTCTTAAGGTCGATCTTTCGTGCCGTATCGTTAGACATATCTCAATTTCCTAGGCCGCGGCCCTGCCGGCCGCCGCTTTTTCACCAAAATTCGACATTACCGCGTCACGTACCGACTTAAAAGCCGCTCCGCTGCTCAGTGCTGCCGCCTTGACCTGGTCATATTCGGGCATCGCGTTGACGACGCGGCCATTGAGTCTTGCCACTTTTACGTCAATATTGCCGAATGCGGTCGCGACCGAGACCGTCTCACGCTCGAGGCATTCGCGTTCGGTCTCGCGGATGCGGATACCGATGGTAGTCGTCTCACTATAAAGCAACTCGGAAAGCTTATTTCGGTGCTCCGGATCACAGAGGATCGAGACCATTACCGCCGGCCGGTTCTTTTTCATCTGTATCGGCGTGAACCAGCAATCGAGGGCCCCGAGATCGAATGCCCGCTCCATTACAAACCCCATAACCTGCGGCGAGACATCATCAATATTCGTCTCCATTACTATCAGACGATCGCCCGATGACTTTTCGCTGCTTTCATCCCGCTCGGTCTTCGCCGACTCGCCGACGATCACGCGCAAAGCGTTCGGAAAACCCTCGTATTGACGCGTTCCGGCGCCGTATGCCGTGACCGAGACTGACATTTCGGGCATCGGGCCGAATGATCCGCAAACGGTCGAAATGATCGCCGCACCGGTCGGGGTCATCAATTCGCCGTCGATCTCGGTCGAGTATATCGGCACGCCGGTCAAAAGTTCGGCGACCGCTGGCGGCGGTATCGGAAATTTGCCATGGGCCATCTGGGAAAATCCGCTGCCGACATGGACCTTTGAGCAGGCAAACCGCTCGATCCCCAACATCTCAAAGCCAATACACGAACCCACTACATCGACGATCGCGTCCATCGCCCCGACCTCGTGAAAATGCACCTTTTTGACGTCTATGCCGTGTATCTTGGCCTCGGCCTCGGCAAGTCTGGTAAATATCGCTTTTGCCCTTTCTTTCACGGTCGCCGAAAGCGACGTGCGGTCGATTATGTCAACGATATTGTGCAGATGACGATGGACGTGTTCATGAGGCACCTTGACGTCGACGTGGGTCGAGGTAATTCCCGATCGATCGACGGTCGTAATTTCCAGGTCGAATTCCGGGATATCCAGTTTTCGCAACTCATTTTTCAGTGCATCGCTATCCACGCCGGCGGCGATCAACGCCCCGAGGATCATATTTCCGCTTGCACCGGCATAACAATCAAAATATAGTGTTCGCATAAAGATACGAGTTTAGCCGTTTTGGACCAAAAGAAAAAGTGAATTGACCGGGTTATCGGGCCACGGCCGCTATCCCGACCGACCTCAAAGGAGTTGAAATGACCAGGAAAATGATATTCAAACCCGTAGTTGTGATCTCGATGATATTGGCACTTTCGGTCGTCAATCTGGCGGACATCCGCATCAGATTTGCCCGCGGCCGCACCTCGGCGACCGTAACCGGCACGATCCGGGCCGGCGGCCGTGTCTGCTACGTCGCCGGGGCTCGCCGCGGCCAAACACTCAACGCGGTGTTGAGTTCGCGGACCGGAAAGGTCAATTTCTTCGAGACCGGTGAGACCAGTTATTCGTTTGTCGTCGAGCGCGGCGGCGATCAGACGTTATGCGTCGATAACATTGGCGGAACGACATCCTACACGATGACGGTTTCGATCCAATAGTGCATAAATTGCGGCTTTTGCCATCATTCCGTTCAAATGGCTATACTTACTGTTTTATCTGACTGTTGGAAATTTGAACGCAATGACAATCACCGAAATAGTTGAGCTGCTCAAGGCAGCATTACGCAGTGCCGCGAGCGAGAAATTTGGGATCGATCTCGGCCAGATCGTCGTCGAGACGCCGCCAAAGACCGAATTTGGCGATTTTGCCTTTCCCGCCGCGTTTGAGCTCGCGAAACTGATCAAACAGGCGCCCGGCGAAAAGCCGAATCCGCGGGCCATCGCGGAATCGCTCCGCTCCTGCCTTGATACGGTCGAGATCGTCAGCAAGGTCGATGTTGCGGGTGCCGGCTACCTCAATGTTTTTGTCGATCGCGGCAAGTTTCTTGCGGAAAATTTGACGGCTGACCCGCTGCCCAACTCCGTCGACTTGGCGGATGAATCGGCCGCCAAGGTCTGCGTTGAGCATACATCGGTCAACCCCAACAAGGCCGCACACATCGGCCACGTGCGAAACTCGGTACTCGGCGACACCTTTCACCGAATCCTCAAGGCGACCGGCAAGCGTGTCGAGGTCCAGAACTACATTGATAATACCGGCGTGCAGGTTGCCGACGTCGTTGTCGGGTTTATTTACCTTGAGGGCCGTGATCTCGGGTCGATCAAGGCTCTCGATGCCGAGCTCGCGGCCGCCGGCACGAGTTTTGACTACTATTGCTGGGACCTTTACGCAAAGGTCGGCCAGGCGTATCAGGCGGACGAAGAGCTCAAAGCAAAACGTGCCGAGGTGCTCCACCTGATCGAAGCGGGCGGCAATGCGACCGCCGAACTTGCCGACTATGTCGCCACCCGAAACGTCCAGTGCATCACGGACACGATGGAACGGCTCGGTATTCGCTATGATCTCCTTCCGCGTGAGTCCGAGATACTGCATTTGCATTTCTGGGACAAGGCTTTCGAGCAGATGAAGCAACTGGGCGTCATCCACTATGAGGCCGAGGGCAAACACGCCGGATGTTGGGTAATGCCGTGGGAATCGCATACCGCGAGCGACGATCACGAGGCCGACAAGATCCTCGTCCGGTCAAACGGCACTGTGACATATACCGGCAAGGACATCGCCTATCAGATGTGGAAGTTGGGTATTCTGGGGCTCGATTTCAACTACAGGCTGTTTCACACCTATGCCGACGGCAAGCAGATCTGGATCACGACGCCCAACCCCGACGACCACCAGCACACGCATTTTGGCGGCGGCGAAACGATCTACAACGTGATCGACACGCGGCAATCGTACCCGCAGGAGGTCGTCAAAAAAGGCGTCGCGGCCATCTCGCCCGAACGCGGCGAAAAGGCGAGCGTCCATCTGGCCTATGAAATGGTCGCGCTTTCGCCTGCGGCGGCTGAGGAACTCGGGTTTGAGCTGTCGGACGAAGACCGCAAACGGCCGTTTATCGAAATGAGCGGCCGCAAGGGCCTCGGCGTCAAGGCCGACGACCTTATCGACCGGCTTGAGGCCAACGCCCTCGCCGAGGTCGAGTCGCGGCACGCAGACCTCCCGTCGGACCAAAAGGTGCGTATAGCCCACCAGCTCGCCGTCGGTGCCCTGCGTTATTTTCTGCTCAAATTTACGCGAAACACAGTTATCGTCTTTGATTTTAAGGAGGCACTATCATTCGAGGGCGAGACCGGCTGCCTTTGCCAGTATTCGGCGGTTCGGGCCAATTCTATCTTCAGAAAGCTCGGCGATATCGGCGAAACTCTCGAAGATTGCCGCAAACGTGTCGCCGAGGCGGGCTCGCTCGACGAGATCATCTCAGCCGACCCGGCCAGCGATATCTGGTCGATGGCGATCCTCGCGTCGAGGCTCGAGGAGACGGTCCGTCAGGCTGCTGCGGCCAATGAGCCGGCGATACTCGCAAAATACGCGTTTTCACTGGCAAAGGCTTTCAACCTCTTCTATCACAATCATAAGATCCTGAGCGAAACCGACGAACTCAAGCGATCAGTTCTCGTAACCGTCGCCGACATGGCCCGGCGTTCGCTGACCGCCGCACTCGAAACCCTTGGTATCGAGGTGCCGGAAAAGATGTAGGTTGACACGGATGCGATCATTCGGGTTTAATGGTGAACATGGAACGCGGTAATAACATCACGGATCTGAACGCAGCCAGCTGGTGGTGGCAGTTCGGGTGTCGTGCGCCGCTGGCCTGATGGGCCGCCGAATAAGGTTTTGCATACGACGCCGCTTGAGACCGACTCAGGCGGCGTTTTTCATTTGGAAGTAACGCAAATGTCACAAATGACACAGACCAAGCTGATCCCGGTCGTCGAAACTATGCCGGCGGACCTTTTGACGCCGCTCGCGGTGTATTTGCGGCTGTCGGCGGGTGCGGCAAACTCTTTCCTGCTCGAGTCGGTCGAGGGCGGCAAGAGCCTTGCCAGATATTCGTTCATCGGTGCCGGTTCGCGGCGTGTCATCGAGGGCGAGGTCATCAACGAACTGAGGCAGCATTTCGCGGAACACTTTGCCGAGACCGACAGCGAACTGCCGCCGTTCATCGGCGGTGCGATCGGCTATCTCGGCTTCGACGCGTGCGAATGGTTCGAGCCGACGCTCACCAGCCTGACGCCAAAAGACGCCGCGATGATGTTCTACGACACCATCGTCGCCTTCGACCACGCCAAGCAAGTGATCAAGATCGTGTCGGTTGATATTGATGAGGGCAGAAACATGAGCGGTAGCGAGTGTGTCCAACCGACGGAAGATTCTGCGTCGCGCACCCTTCCTACCGGTCGGGTTTCCGCCTTGACTGCTGCGGCTCGGAACGAAGATGTGCGAGCGTTACTCGAAGATCCGAGTGTTCGAATGCCTGCCGTAAACGACTCGTTGCCGCAGTTGGAAGCGACATCGAACTGGCAACGTGTCGAATTCGAATCCGCCGTCACGCGGATCAAGGAACTGATAAACGCCGGCGAGTGCTATCAGGCCGTGCTGTCGCAGTGTTTCACACGCCCGACGGCGGCACATCCGGTGTCGATATACCGAGCATTGCGATCGCTGAACCCTTCGCCGTATATGTTTCTGCTGGACCTCGGCGACAGGCAGATCATCGGCGCCTCGCCCGAGATGCTGGTCCGCTGCGAGGGCGATCGGCTCGAGTACCGACCGATCGCGGGCACGCGGCCGCGCGGCAAGACCGCCGACGAAGACGACGCTCTCGCCGAAGAAATGAAACGCGACGCCAAGGAGGTCGCAGAGCATCTGATGCTGGTTGACCTCGGCCGCAACGACCTCGGACGCGTGGCCGAATACGGCAGCGTTCAGGTCGACAAGCTGATGACAGTCGAAAAATACTCGCACGTCCAGCATCTGGTCAGTTCGCTTTCCGCTAAACTGCGGCGCGGTCTCGACCGTTTTGACGCTTTGGCGGCCTGCTTCCCCGCCGGGACGGTCTCGGGTGCACCCAAGGTCCGTGCGATCGAGGTCATTCGCGGCCTCGAACCGACTCCACGCGGCGTATATGCCGGAGCGGTCGGCTATTTTGACTACGCCGGAAATATGGACACCTGCATCGCTATACGCACATTGGTCCTCGAGAACGGCATCGCCAAGGTTCAGGCAGGTGCCGGCATCGTCGCCGATTCCGTGCCGGCTTCCGAATTTGATGAGACGGTCAACAAGGCCAAGGTTCTGATGAGGGCGATCGATATCGCCGAAAGCGGCGAGTTATAGATATGAGCGAGATACTGACACACTACACCAACGAATTTCGGTCAGGGCGGGATGTTTCGCCGTACGACGCCGAGGCCGTCTTTGCCGAGATGATCTCGACCTCTGACGAGGACGCATTGTCGGCCATGCTCGATGCCTGGGCCCGAAAAGGCACGACCGAGGACGAACTCTTTCGCTTCGCCTCGATAATGCGCGGCCGAATGAAGCGCTTGGAGCACGAGTTGGCATCGGTCACCGACATCGTTGGCACCGGCGGCAGCCGTTCAAAAACGATCAACGTTTCGACGGCCGCCGCGTTTGTCATCGCCGCCGCCGGAGTTTCGGTCGCAAAGCACGGCAACCGGGCCGCGACGTCGTCCAGCGGCAGTTCCGACGTTCTGTCTCTGCTCGGGATCGACGTCGACGTCGAGATCGCCGCCACTCGCCAAAACCTCGACGAATATGGCCTCTGCTTTATGTTCGCACCGCGATTTCACTCACTTTCGCCGGTGCTTGCGGCGGCCCGGCGTCGTGTCGAAACGCCGACCATTTTTAACAACATTGGACCGCTCTGCAATCCGGCATCGGCGTCGCATCACGTTATCGGGGTCTGGAACAACGCTTTGGTCCGCAAGACGGCACGTGTGATGACGCGGCTCGGTTCCGAACGATCGTGGATAGTCTATGGCACTGACGGCCTCGACGAGACATCGCTGACGGCTCCGACAAATGTCGCTGAGATCGACGGAAACTCGATCCGCGAATTTACGGTCACGGCCGCCGATTTTGGCGTTGGTTCGATCGACGGCGACTTGCCGCTGAACTGCACGGCGGAGCAAAGTTCCGCGATCATCCGATCGGTGCTGTCGAACGAAATGCCGGGCCGCGATGCCGAAAATCTGGTCCTGATCAATGCCGCGGCCGCGATCTATGTCGCCGGCGGCTCCGGTTCGCTGACCGAGGCATTTGAAACCGCCCGGACAGCGGTTCGTGACGGCTCGGCCGCCTTAAAACTTCGGCAGATGTCCAATTTATCGATATGACGGGAACGTTTCTGGAAAAAGTGATCGCACGAACACGCGAATCGGTTGCGAACAGATCGTCTGAGATCGGCATGTCCGCCATCAAAGACAGGGCGGCGGCGGTTCGCTCGTCCGCAAGGCCGAATGCGTTTCGCACGGCTTTCGCGATGACGGGCCGCACCAATATCATTGCCGAGATCAAACGTGCATCACCGTCAAAGGGCGTCATCAATGACCGGATCGACGTCGGCGAAACCGCCCTCGCGTATCAAAGCGGCGGTGCCGCCGCGATCTCGGTGCTGACCGAACCTGAGTATTTTCGCGGTTCGCTCGACGACCTGACGATCGCCCGGGCGGCCGTCGACCTGCCGCTGCTGCGAAAGGACTTCATCGTTGACAGGTATCAGATCTATGAGGCCGCCGCTTTCGGTGCCGACGCCGTTTTGCTGATCGTCGCGGCCCTCGATGAACCTCAACTCGGGCATTTGCTCGGCGCGGCCGACAGTCTTGGCATGGACGCGGTCGTCGAAGTTCACACTCCGGAAGACCTGGAAATTGCAGCTCGGCTCGGAGCAGCGATCATCGGCGTTAATAATCGTGACCTGCACAACCTGTCGGTTTCGCTTGACGTTTCACGCCGGCTGATCGCCATGCGGCCGCCGGGCTCGATCATGATCGCCGAAAGCGGCATTTCGACCCGCTCCGAGATCGACGAGCTTCGCGGCCTCGGGTTCGATGGATTTTTGATCGGCGAAACGCTTATGCGCAGCGACGATCCCGCCGGCGTATTGGAGGAGTTTGGTGCATAGACCGCATTTACGATACAAAGATCAGACCCCTCGCGAGCGAACGTGGACGATCCATTTCATCTCAGTGATGAAATTTGTCAAAGCCGCGATCCTGATCGCCATCGGGATCAAGCTTTTGTCGCTCTTCGGGCGTGACGTCCACGAATGGGCGACCGACTTTATTTCGCGTCACGGCATCGATACGGCCAACCGATTTGTCGAATCGACGCTTGCCAAACTCGAGGGCGTCGGCAACAAGCAGATCGTCGCGTTCAGCACGGTCGCTTTCTGCTACTCCGGCCTGCTGATGACCGAGGGCATCGGCCTCTGGATGCAGAAACGCTGGGCCGAATGGCTGACCGCGATCGCGACCGCTCTTTTTATCCCGATCGAATTGTATGAACTGTATGAGCGATTTACATGGGTCAGAGTCGCCATTCTGCTGCTCAATATCTTCGTCGTTTGGTACCTATTGACGCGTTTGAAGGACGAAAAGCAGGAGTTATCTAACCATGGCCCGAAAAGTGCGGATATTGACACCCCGCTCGTCAAGATCTGCGGTATCACCCGGCCCGCGGACGCGGCGTCGGCGGTAAAGCTCGGCGCCGGCTTTCTCGGCTTTAACTTTTACGCAGAAAGCCCGCGATACATCGCTCCTGAGGCCGCAAAAGCGATAATTGCCGAACTGCCGGGCAACGTGTCGGCGGTCGGCGTATTTGTGAACGAGACGGTCGAGAACATCAGTCGGATCTCTCTGGAAACAGGGCTCCACGCGGTCCAGCTGCACGGTGACGAAGACGCCGCGTTCATCGCACGGCTCCGCTCACAATGTCCGCTCGATGTGATCAAAGCGGTCAGGTTACGACCGGGTATCAATGTCGATCAACGGGATCTTGCCGCGGCTTCGGCCCTGCTGATCGACAGCTACTCCGAAAATGTCTTCGGCGGCTCCGGCAAGACCGCCGACTGGCCCGCGGCTTACGAACTCGGCGTTAACGCTGCAAAGCCGATCTTCCTCGCCGGCGGGCTTACACCCGACAACGTGGCCGACGCTGTTCGAGCGGTTCGGCCGTACGCGGTCGATGTCGCCAGCGGCGTCGAATCGTCACCCGGGATAAAAGATCACGCAAAGGTCGCGGCATTTATCAGGGCCGCAAAGGAAGCAATATGAATTACGAACCGGATCAAACCGGATATTTCGGTGAATACGGCGGACGGTTTGTCCCCGAAACGCTCGTCGCACCGCTCGACGAACTGACCGCGGCATACCTGTCGGTGCGTGACGACCCCGACTTTCAGGCCGAATTCGCGGACCTTCTCAAGAATTATGTCGGCCGCCCGAGCCCGCTCTATTTTGCGAAACGGCTGACCGAAACGCTCGGCGGTGCACGGATCTATCTGAAACGCGAGGACCTCAATCATACCGGGGCTCACAAGATCAACAACTGTATCGGCCAGATACTGCTTGCCCAGCGAATGGGCAAAAAGCGGATCATCGCCGAGACCGGTGCGGGCCAGCACGGCGTCGCGACCGCGACCGTCTGTGCCCTGTTCGGGCTCGAATGCGTCGTCTACATGGGCACCGAGGATATGCGGCGTCAGGAATTGAACGTATTTCGGATGCGCCTGCTCGGAGCCGAGGTTCGCGGCGTCGATTCCGGTTCGTGCACCCTAAAGGACGCGATCAACGAGGCGTTGCGCGACTGGGTCACGAATGTCGATTCGACATATTACCTGCTGGGCTCGGCACTCGGGCCGCATCCCTATCCGTCGATGGTCCGCGACCTGCAGCGGGTCATCGGCCGCGAGGCACGCGAACAGATACTTGCCGTCGAAGGCCGCCTGCCCGACCTGCTTGTCGCCTGCGTCGGCGGCGGCTCAAACTCGATCGGCCTGTTCTATGATTTTCTCAACGACGACGTGCAGATGATCGGCGTCGAGGCGGGCGGACGCGGTCCGTTCCTCGGCGAACACGCCGCGAGGTTCATGTCCGGCGGAAAGGTCGGCGTGCTCCAGGGTACAAAGAGTTATTTGCTGCAGAACGATGACGGGCAGATCGCCGCGACCCACTCTGTCTCGGCGGGGCTCGATTACGCGTCGATCGGTCCCGAGCACGCGTATTTGCACGACCTCGGGCGTGTCAGCTACCTATCGGCGAACGACGACGAGGCTCTCGCGGCATTCCGGACGCTGTCCGCGACCGAAGGCATCATTCCCGCTCTCGAATCGGCCCATGCCGTCGCCGCCGCGATCCGTCTGGCTCCTGAAATGAGTGCGAACGAGGTGATGATCGTCAACCTGTCGGGCCGCGGCGACAAGGACATCGACACTGTCATCGCCGCCGAAGCAGCAGCGGAAAGGAGGCCCGCAGGCAAATGAGCAGGATCGAAAGCACTCTTCGCAAACAAAGATCGTTCGTCCCGTTCGTCACGGCCGGTGACCCCGATCCGCAAACTTCCCTGGCGATCATACGCAAACTCGCTGATCTCGGGGCCGACGTGATCGAACTCGGCGTTCCCTTCAGCGACCCGATGGCAGACGGACCGGTGATCCAGCGTTCGTCGGATCGTGCTCTAAACGGCGGTATGACGCTCGCAGGCGTGCTGGATCTCGCAGCCGAGTTTCGCAAAACGAGCGATGTACCGCTGGTCCTTTTCAGCTATTACAATCCGATATTGAGCTACGGTCTCGACAGATTTGCCCGCGACGCATCTGCCGCCGGTATCGACGGCGTCCTGCTCACCGACGTGATCGACGCCGAGGCCGCGTCGATCGCCGCACGGTTGGATGCGTTCGACATCGATCTGATATCACTCGTCGCACCGACGACGACTGACGAGAGGTTCGAGATGATCTGCCGGAACGCCCGCGGATTTATCTATGCCGTTTCGCGGGCCGGCGTGACCGGTGCGCGGAGTGATGTCAGCTCGGCGGCTGAGGAACTCGTTGCCCGGACGCGGCGTTTTACCGGCTTGCCGATCGCCGTCGGTTTTGGGATTTCGACCAGCGAACAGGTCGACGAAGTATGGCGATTTGCCGATGCCGCGGTGGTCGGTTCGGCTATCGTCAGCGTTATTGAACGGTCGCTGGCGGCCGGCGTGACTATCGACGCGGTTGATAGTTTCGTCCGATCGCTGCTGCCGCAATTTGCAAAAACAGGTGCCGAAAACTAAAGTTGTAGTTTTGCGGCCGTAACAGGCTTTTTATATATGCTTATCGTAATGAAATCCGGCGCCTCCGCGTCGGAGATTGAGAGAGTTTTAGAGGCGATCGACGCACTCGGTTTTCGCGGGCATTCGCTGCCCGGCGCGAACCGGACCGCGATCGGCGTCACCGGCAACAGCGGTGCGATCGACCCCGCTCATTTTGAAAATCTGGCCGGCGTCGCCCAGGCGATCCGCGTCACCCAGCCGTACAAATTGATCTCCAAAGATCTTCGTCCCGAAAGGTCGGTCGTAAAGGTCGGTAATTCGGCCATCGGCGGCGGCGAACTCGCGATGATCGCGGGCCCATGCGCACTTGAGGACCGCGAACAAGTGATATCGACCGCCCGTGTCGTCGCCGAAAGCGGCGCCCGATTCTTCCGCGGCGGCGCGTACAAGCCGCGTACCTCGCCTTACGCATTTCAGGGACTCGGCGAAGAGGGCCTGAAGATGATGGCCGAGGTCCGCGACCAGTTCGGACTCAATATCGTCACTGAGGCGATGGATGAGCACGGGGTCGATGCCGTCGAAAAATATGGCGACTGCATCCAGATCGGTGCCCGCAACATGCAGAACTTTTCGCTGCTCAAGTATGTCGGCCAGACCCGAAAGCCCGTGCTGCTCAAACGCGGATTGTCGGCGACGCTCGAGGAGTTTCTGCTTGCGGCCGAGTACATCATGGCCGAGGGCAATTACGACGTCATTCTCTGCGAACGCGGTATCAGGACCTTTGCGGCTCATGCGCGAAATACGCTTGACCTCTCGGTCGTACCGGCGGTTCAGCGGATCACGCACCTGCCGATCATCGTCGATCCGTCGCACGGCACCGGCAGGAATTATATGGTCGAGCCGCTTGCACGTGCCGCCGTCGCGGTCGGAGCCGACGGTTTGATCATCGAGGTCCATCCGTGCCCCGAGGAAGCGTTGTGCGACGGTGCTCAGGCCCTCACGCCGGGACAGTATCTACGGCTGGTCGAGCAGGTGCGGCGGCTCGCCGATGTGATGTCTGAAAGTTCGGCCGCCCACGCCGGCAACTGACCAGATCAGGGTCGAAGGCGAATGCAGCACTCGGCCGCCCAAATAAAAAAAGTCCGCCGACACTCCCGAAGTGTCCGCGGACCTTTTTTACCTCTCGCCCGGCGCCTTTTGCCTATTTGGCCAGACGGAGTTTCAACAGACCGTAAAACTGAATATAACAACTCGCCATCGCTGAAACGATCAACAGCGTCATCGGGACGAACTTCAGCGTCTCGGGCAAAAGCACGCCGATACTCTGGCGAAACGCGAGGCCCGCAGCCAACCCGACGGCCATGATAACGATCCTGCCGGCAAGCCATCTTGAGAACGACGGCGGCTCGGCCTCTGACGGCAGAAAATAAGGCAGGACCAGGATCATCAGCATCGTGATCGACATCAATAGCGTGTCGAATGCGAAGATCTGGGCACTCTGGCCAAATTCCAATGCCATAAAGAACAACACGAATGTCGTGTCTATCGAAAAGATCGTTCCTGCGTTGCTGCCGTTGTCTCGTGTCATATTATTTGGTCTCTCGTGATCAGAATTGTCTATTGTTCGAATGGCCTATTTCCGCTTGCTGAACTGCTGATAAGCGACGCGGAAAAGCTCCGACAGGGCCTCAGCCGTTTCGGGCGACAGTTTGCGGTCGGCCCTCAGGTGAGCCTCGACGATCTCGGGCGTCGCCTCGTGCGGGTAATAGATGACCGGCTCGACCGATTCGTCCGCGTGTTTCATCAGGCGGTCGACCGGCATATCCAGCCACTGCGTGAGACGAGCGATGTTATCGGCGTCGGGGCGTCCCGTTCCGTTCTCGATGCGTGAGAGTGTCGAGGCGGAAACGTCGGTCAGATCGGCAACGTCACGCAGGCTGAGTTTCAGCTCCTCGCGTTGGCGTTTGATCGCACGTCCGAGCTCGACGGTGTTGATTAAGCTTTCATTTTTGAATCCCATAGTTTTGTTTTTCCTCCATGATTTTGACGTACCATCACTGGACCTGTCATTTCATAGATAAAACATACCACAACATTTTTTTAAATGCAACACCTCGTTTCATGCTTGCAACATTTTTATTTTTCAGTTACCCTGTTTCACAGATGGCACGTATTGCATGGCAGCGTTTCATCACTTTGACAGTAAAACTGAGTCGCGAAGGCCTGCGAGCGGCGAACAGAGGTGATATCGGGAAAGCGTATTTGGCTGTTACAGGCAGTAGCCATTAAACGAATGACGCCGGCCCGGAATTACCTGAAGACACACTAGGAGAAATTGAAATGAGACCGAATAAACTTCACGAAACCGAAACCGCCGTCATCGATGACACGACGGCCCTGACCAACAACGTAGTCGATTTTTCATCGACGCTCCGCGAATTGCGGCAGAGCGTTGACCCGTTGATGATCCGTCAGCGGGCGGCTCACCGCGACAATCGCGGCAACACCCAGATGGTGGATTACGTCGAGTGGCACACCGTCGCCGACATCCTCGACGAACACGCCGCCAACTGGGAGCATACGGTCAAGGACATCCGTCAGATCGGCGATGTCGTCGCCGTCACGGTCGCGATCTCGATCGACGGCGTCACCCGCGAAGGCATCGGCACGGGCCGCGTCGGCAGCGAGACCGGCATCAAAAAGGCCGAGCACGACGCTCTCAAGCGTGCGGCCGTAAAGTTCGGTGTCGCCCGTGAACTGTATAAACGCGAATTTGAATCATTCGAGCCGGTCGACGCTTTCACCGCCGCCGAGCACGTTGAACACGGCGCAGTACGCCCGGTCGTTGACCCGATCGCGAGGACGCTTGGCGAGATGGTCACCGCAAAACAGTTGGGGATGATCAGGGCGATCTCACGCGAGGGCGGCATCGACGCCGCGGCCGAGTGCTCGGCTAAATTCGGCTGCTCGATCGACGAACTGTCCAAGCGTGCGGCTTCGGAGATGATCGACCATCTCCAGACGCTGCAGCGTGGAACGCAGGCGTCGGCGATGCGGCGTGCCGGTTGACCGTCCCGGCGAACCAAGTTGTTTTGGATCGTGATTTGACCCGTCCCGCTTTTCTCCATGAAGCCGGAACTTCTCTCACCTCGATCCAAAACTCCCTCCAGGCGGCGGCAGGTCCCGACCGGATCGGCCGCCGCTTTCGGAACCTTTTCAGGCAGATGTCGTATAAACTCTCACAACCAAACAAGCGGGTGATCTAAATTTCCAGATTCAGGAGGATCCTTATGTCAGCAGAACCCAATGAAATGGCGGCGATGGGCATTCCGGGCCACGGTACGTTCGTGTGGACCGAGATCGCGACGAATGACGCCGACACGTGCATCGACTTTTACAAGAACGTATTCGGCTGGACGTTTCAGCAGAGTGCGGCGTCATCCGACGGTATGGACTATCGCGAGTTTGATACCGGCGAAGGCCATCCGGCCGGGGGGCTTTATCAGATCAACCCCGAGTGGTTTGGCGGTGATCCGCCGCCTCCGCATTTTATGATCTATATCGCTGTCGACGACGTTGACGCCGCCGCCCAAAAGGCTGCCGAACTCGGCGCAAACGTCCATAAGACTATGGATATACCCAATGTCGGCCGCATGAGCATCATCGAAGATCCGACCGGTGCGATGTTCGCGACCTTTATGCCGAAAATGTAAGGAGGAATTGATAATGGCTGATTTTCAAATACCTAAGCACGGAACGCTCTGCTGGCGCGAACTCGCAACCCGCGATCTGCCCGCGGCCCTCGACTTTTACAAAGAGATGTTTGGATGGACGATGCAGCAATCGGCTGTCTCGCCGATGGAGTATAAAGAGATCCAGATCGGCGGCACGGCATGCGGCGGAATGATGGCGATCGACGAAAATTGGGGCCCGACGCCGCCGCCGTCGCATTGGACGACCTATATCGCGGTCGATAATGCGGACGAGACCGTTTCCAGGATCGTCGAGAATGGCGGAACTATCTGCGTACCGGCGTTTGACGCTCCGGGAGTCGGGCGGATGTCGGTCGCGGCCGACCCGTCGGGTGCCAAATTTGCGATAATCCAGTTTGTCGCGGCATAACGGCCCTGCATAACCAAAAAGAGAAAGACACGTCCGGATCGGGGCTAATTCCCTTTTCCGAACGTGTCTTTCGCAATTTAGCGGTTATCAGATCAGGCTCTGGAGCCGCTGAACGGCAGCGGTTCCGGCACGATCGGGGCCGATAATGTGCCCGACATCGTGTCGCCGTTCAACTTGCCGCTTATCTCAAACTCTAGCGGCCTTCCCTGAAAGTCAGCCTGGGCGGTAGCCGACAGTTTGTTACCGTCGATACGCCCGTCGGCGATCGTCCCGTCGCCGAGCATTGTTTCCAGAACGCCGGTCAGCGCATCGCCGTTTTGCTCCAGCGTGAGCGAAACCGGCAGTTCCTGACCCTGAAAATCGATCAGAAGGTCCCATTTACCTGCCGCGTCGGCCGGCGCCGAGCCGGCTTCCCTCTCGTATTTTGCGATATCCTGCGCGTTTCCGTCCGTGTCAAAGATCTCGACCGACGAACCGTATCCCGCAACCTGCGGCAGCACTTCCTCGGCATCGCCGACGATGACGACCGCCATTTCGTCCGGGCGTATGTGTTCGCGGGCGACCCGCAGCACGTCATCGACGGTCACGGCTTCGACATGGTCGCGATACGTCTGCAGATAGTCTTCGGGCAGGCCGTAGAGGTGCTGATTCACGATCAGGTTGGTCAGGCCTTCCTGCGTCTCGGCACGGATCGGGAAAACGCCGGTCAGAAAGTTCTTGGCGTCGGCAAGCTCGTCATCGCCGACCTTATCGACCCTGATCCGCTCTAGCTCGTAGAAAAATTCCTTCAGCGAATCGCCGGTCACCGCCGTTCTGACCTCGGCGGTCGCTTCTGCCTCGCCGGCGAGCTTTTTGAAATCAAGTCGGGTGTAAGCCCCGTATGTATAGCCCTTTTCCTCGCGGAGGTTCATAAACACCCGTGATGACGCACCGGCCCCGAGGACCTGGTTCATCACGATCAGCGGAAAATAATCCGGATGCTCACGCGAAACGCCGAGATTTGAAATGACGATATTCGACTGGGCCGATCCGGGCCGGTCAACGATCGTCACCGTCCGCGTGGTGCGTTTCGGCGGCGGCGGAAAGGCGTCCTCGACGATGGCCCCGGGCTGCCAATCGCCAAAAAGTTCGTTGATCTCGGCGATCAGTTCGTCGCGTTTGACGTCGCCGACGACGATGAACATCGCGTTGTTCGGGATGAACCGTTTTGCGTGAAACGCCGCGAGCATCTCGCGAGTCAGCTTTTCGACATCGGCGGCGCTCGGTGCGGCCTTCGAGTAAGGGTGGTCGCCGTAGATCAGGCGTCCGACCTGCTCGTTTGCCAAAAATCCCGGCTGCGAACGCTGAAATTTCAGATTCTCGATCGTATTTCGCCGATAGAGGTCGAGTTCCTCTTCGGGAAACGTCGGCCGCAACGCGACCTCGGCCATCAGATGCAGCACGTCCGAACTGTACAGCGACAGGCTCGACGCCGCGATGATCGTAAAATCATCGGACGAACTTGCCGAAATGCTCGCCCCCAGCCTTTCCGTCTTTTCGGCAAGCTGCAGGCTGGTGTAGTCGGCGGTCCCCTCGGTCAGCAGCGATGTCACGGCCGACGTCAAACCGGTCGTATCGGCCGGGTCGTTGACGTCGCCGCTCTGAAATACGAGCCGGTAGCTGACCAGCGGCAGGCGTTCGTGTTCAAATATCACCAGCCTCAGGCCGTTTTCAAGCGTCGTCTGAAACGGCTTTGGGATCTCGAACGAGATCGGATCGAGCGGTGCGGGCGGTGTCTTTCTAAGGTCGTTGTTCATATAGTCTCTCTACCGCCTATCCTTTGCCGGCCGGAACGACATCGAGCAATGCACGGTTATCGGTATTCAAATAGTGAGCAGCCGCCATACGGATATCCTCGGCGGTGACCGAAAGCAGTTCGTCGAGTTCCGAGTTGATCAGTGTCGGGTCGCCGTCATACAGGGCAAACTCAGCTATCTGCTGCGCACGCGACATCGACGACTGACGCTGCCTGACAGTATCGTTCAGGAGCTGATTCTCGATCTTTTCCATCTCTTCGGCGGTCGGGCCGTGGGTCGCGAGGTCGCGGATCTCTTCCATAATGGTCTCGCGGATCTCGCTCAGGTCCTCTTCCGGTTTGGGGATCGCCCCGATAAAGATGCTCGACGGCCCGCGTCTTTCATCGGTAAAGCCGAATAGCTGAATGACGCTCTCCGACCCCTTGACCAGCTTTTGGTACAGCCGCGAACTCTCGCCGTCGTACAGCACCTTTCCGGCCAGGTACAGTGCGTTAAATTCCGGCGTTCGCCGCTCGGGTATCTTCCATCCGATCAGAAACGCCGGAAACGGGGCGAGTTTGTCTTCCCATTCGCGGTAGGTCGCGGCGACCTCGGCCGGTTCGCTGACGTCGAGTGCCGGCGGCAGCGGCTGTGACGGAATATCGCCGAAATAGGTTTGGATCAACCCTTTTGCGGTGTCCGGGTCAAACGCACCCGAGAGTGCGATGACGGCGTTGTTCGGCGCATAGTAAACCCGGAAAAACTCCTGCACGTCTTCGACCGTTGCGTCATCGAGGTGCTCCATCGAGCCGATCGTCGAGTGCGAATTGGCAAAATTCTTATAGATCATCTCGTTGATCATGTCGAATATCTGCCCGTACGGCTGATTATCGTAACGCAGCCGCTTTTCTTCCTTGACCGCCTCGCGTTGGTTGTCGAGATTCTCCTGCGTGACCGCCAGGCTTCGCATACGGTCCGATTCCAGCCACAGTGCGAGCGGCAGCTGGCTCGCCGGCAGCGTCTCGTAATAGTTGGTCCGCTCGCTCGATGTCGTGCCGTTCATCGTACCGCCGGCCTTCATAATGTACTGAAAATGCCCGGCCTTCGGCACGTTCTCCGAGCCCTGGAACATCATATGTTCGAACAGGTGGGCAAAGCCGGTGCGGCCGTCGCGTTCGTTGCGTGAACCGACGTTGTAATACACCGCGACCGACACGACCGGTATCGCGTTATCGGGGTTAAGCACGACCCTCAGGCCGTTTTCGAGTGTGTAATCTTCGATCTCAAGCGGGGTTAATTTGAATGTCTCAGTCATAAGATTCCCTGTTTTTATGAGAACACTTTGACGTACAAAAATCAACGAAGCGGCCCGCGTGCTTCGCCGTTTGGGGCATTGCCCGCCCTCGCATCCCCGCGTTCGGCCGGCCGGGCATGGCGCATCGCCCGGGGAGCAACTTTTACCGCTGATATGAATCTAATAGACACTTTCGGGCGAAATGATGGATTGACCGGCACGATAGTGAGTTGTTTAAGGCATTTTACGTTGGATGAACTCAAAAACTATGATCTCGGAATCTACAAATACAAGCAACACCAATACATTTATTGGACTTATCCCGTCCGTGGTAAAGGCCGCCGACGCTAAGCTTCCGACCCGTTACGGCGATTTTCGCATCGCGGGTTACCGCTCGTTAACAAGCGACGAGGAATTTGTCGTGGTT
The DNA here is from genome assembly GCA_964592865.1 of uncultured Chloracidobacterium sp. Classification (GTDB taxonomy): domain Bacteria; phylum Acidobacteriota; class Blastocatellia; order Pyrinomonadales; family Pyrinomonadaceae; genus OLB17. Next base: position 116,799 of record CAZQGN010000001.1, read on the forward strand.
TACAAGGGCGAGCTCCGCACGGACGACGCGGTTCCCGTTCGCATCCACTCGCAATGTCTGACGGGTGATGTTTTTCACTCGGCAAAATGCGATTGCGGCGAGCAGCTCGATCTGGCGATGACGACCATCGCCCGCGAGGGACGCGGGGTCGTGATCTATCAGCAGCAGGAGGGCCGCGGCATCGGCATTATTAACAAGATACGTGCGTACGCCCTGCAGGACGAGGGAGCCGACACCATCGAGGCCAACGTTCGGCTCGGATTGGAGGTCGATGCCCGCCGGTACGAACAGTGTGTCGAGATACTGCGTGACCTCGGGCTGCGACGCGTCAAGGCGATGACCAACAATCCCGAAAAGATCCAGGCACTTCGCCAGGGCGGTATCGAGGTAGCCGAACGCGTCGCCACCGAGATCGAACCGTCAAAAGACACGCAAAAATACCTGAGCGTCAAAAAATTTCAAATGGGCCACCTTTTAAGTCTTGTGACGTCGTAAGCAAGCAGCCCGAAGTTTGGGCAATTCAAGGCCGCAGTCGATTACACGGATCGGCTGCGGCCTTATTTTGCCTTTGATCAACGAAAGTTCCACGATCCGGTAAAAAATGGGGTCTGACCTGCGATTCACTGTTTCGAACCAAACGGTTCGACCGTCGAACCGATCCGCGTTGCCGTGTCGTCGCCGTTGAGGTGATCGCCCTCATGTCTATTTCGCCGAAAGGCCAAACCGCGATCGCCGGGCGCTTCGTCGCCGCCAAAGACCCGCTCCGCGACGCCGCCCTAAAACTCACCGACACCCTCGCCGTCATGCCGAAGTAAGTGGTCGGTGATCCGTGGTCCGTGGTCCGTGGTCGGTGGTTGGTGGTCGGTGGTCGGTGGTCCGTGGTCGGCGGTCCGTGGTCGGCGGTCCGTGGTCGCTGGTCCGTGGTCGGTGCTCCGTGGTCGGTGCTCCGTGGTCGGTGGTTGGTGATCGTTGATTGCAGATCCCTGAACGGGCTTCGCCCGCATCGCAGTGCGGCGACGGCTTGCCTCGCCGTCAGTCGCCACCAAAGCCCCAAGGAGCCCGCGAGGGCGGGCGACAAAGCTTCCCGAACGTTTCGCTCCTAAACCGTAAAATCGTAGGCCTGGCCCCATTTTCTCGGGTAACTTAATATATGACCCGGATTCTTGAATTTGACCGAAATCGACATTGCAGGGATGTCATTAATTTGCTATCTCTTGCGCTTCCAAATCCATTTACCTCGTCGGTCGATATATCCCTCATATTCCCAATCTCGAACATACGCAAGGCCGTCTTGGAAGTCATTCATACCGGGCTTAAATTGAGGTTTAATAGTCAGTTCGCCGTTCCTGGATATGAATCCGATCTTTCCATCTACCTCTACCGGAAGTAGTCCGTCACTAAACTTACTCGAAGTTGAATACTTAATCGGAAGGACTAATTTACCCGAGCTGTTAATAAAACCTACAGGCGACCCGAGCTTCCGCTCCTTGGTAACCCCAGCGAGCCCGTCACTAAATCCCCGAACAGAAAAATACTGAACACGAGTTATCACCTTGCCGTCGCGATTGATTATTTTCCACTCTCCTTCCTTTTCTTCCACCACTATGAGCCCTTCGTCCGAAATTTCCGGCCAATTGAATTGAGGATGCAGCACATACTCGCCTCTTGTGTTCACCACCCCGTATCTTGACGGCTCTTCATCCGTCTGGACCGTTGCAAGTCCTCCCTGGAAATCCGAGACATCGGCAAATGACTTTGTCGAAACCTTTCGAAACTTTCGGTCGATTATTATCCATCCTTTAGAGGTTTTGATCGAGGCTCTTCCGTTATTAAAGGGTCGAACAGTGGGCAGATCCGGCTCATCATCTGCAACCGGAAATGCGCGGGTGCGAAACAGCACTTTCCCATTTCGACCGACATAGCCGTAACCCCCGTCGGACAGTTTCACTATAGCCAAACCCTCGCTAAAACCTGACTGCATTTCAAGTTTCGTCAAGAACCTCTTTTTTCCGTTAAAAGACACCGTATATGCGCCATCCGAATATATAATCACGCCTATGCTCTCGGAAAACTCGTATGCGTTTTCCGCGGTCGGCGGTACCACCACTTTCCCATCGCAATCGATATAGCCTGCTTTTTCCGCTTCCGAGAATATTGGGAAAAGAATATTACACGAGGTTCCCTTACCCAATGCCATATTTGAGCAAAGAAAAATGGTCGAAAATGCGATGATGATAGATACAATTGGTTTACTCATGACTATTTGAGGCTGGCACAAAGCGTGTCGAAGGATGCCCATGGTTTCTTTGCGGGAAACGATTTTAGTAGTCCGTTCATCATCTCCAGATGATAATGATAGCTTTTCCTCCAGACCGTTGACGGTCGCTTCGACGGATCACTGCTCCTAAAATTCGACTCTCCACCACCGCCGTCGCCCATTTCCGCCACTTTCCGACGTCCTGTGGCATCCGGATCCCCCAAACCTACGTTTATACCGTGATATACGATCAGCGACTGATTTAATTCGGGAAATTGAATAATAAAATATGAATCCCCATTGCGAAGTCGCCCCATATACTGGGGTATTTTGGCCCTTGGATTCGGGTTCAAATTGACAAGATTTGCCGTCAGCCCCGCAGGTAAATAAAATGCAGTTCTGGCGTCCGGATCGGTGGCGCTTCCGTATAGATGATTGTCGCCGGACGACTGTTTTGCTGCATTGGCATTGCCTATAGGACTCATCCCAGTTGTCAGATCGACAGCGTCGCCATCGTGCGGATCTGAAAAATACGCCCCCTCATCACCGAAGGCCCTTGCAATCTTAATTTCACACTCTGTTTGAGAGCTTGGTGGGGGATCTCCGCCGCCGAACTCGGCATTGTTCGCCTCAATAGGGTCGCTAACGGCGGGAAGCGACTGGACATTGCAATTGGGCTCGCCGCCGTCTGAGCTGTAACTACAGCCATCTTCCTGTTCGCCGGGCTTGGTGGTGGCGGTCACGGCGGAACTCAGAGCGTTATTAGCCGCGAGGGCGACACCGCCTCGGCCCGGATCGGAGTGTGAACTCTCATGCGACAGATTCGCGATATTCCCTTCCTTGTTCTTTGTTGACGTGGGTCCGAGCCAGAGGCCGCCGCCTTTGATGTCGGCGATCATTTTTAGGGCACAGTGGGTCGGGATCAGATCGGTCGGCAGGGCACACTGCCATTCGGGGAAGAGCGAATCTCCGATGATCGGGACCGGATTGGCCGGCGGCTCTTCCTCAAACGGCGGCGTCGTGCGTATGCTCTGGCCAAATGGTTCAACCTCTTGCCGTCCTTCGCGGGTATCGATCGACTCGCCCATCGCTGTTGTTGATGAAGATCAACTCCGATGTACAACGTCTTTACATTTTCTCCTTTTCAAAGAACAAAGTCTGTTTTCGTCGACATTGATTTCAGTTCAATATCTGGAGACAGCGTCGCTTTATAATCATGTCAGACTCCAAATTCTTCTTCGAGGTATGGCCGCGGGACGAGGAAACCGAGACACTTCGCCAGTTCAAATGTTAGAACTCGTCATCAAAGTTGATATTATTCCCGTCTTTGCGTCTACTTTTCTTATTCGATTATTTCCATAATCGGCAAAGTAGAAATTGCCGGATTTATCGATCACCATACCCGATGGTGCTCTGATTCTGGCGTTGGAAGCCTTGCCACCGTCACCTTTATATCCCGCACGACCGTTCCCTACATAGCGCGATAACATCCCCGAAAAAGAATCCACACGTAGGATCTCGTGCCCCCAGCCGCCGTTGACATATATATTTCCCGCACCGTCAACCGCGATATTGCGTGGATTTCGCAGACTCGTATTTACCGCTGATCCGACAATTCGCGGATCAGCTACGCCGCCATTACCCGCAATTGTTTTGATGGCCATTGTCCGCGCGTCCACATTCAGAACTCTGTGGTTCCCAAAATCAGCGATATATAGGTTTCCGTCCGAATCAAGTCCGATCGAATTTGGGAACTTTAGCGTAGTAATAGCCGCCGGTGAGTCGTCACCACGGTTTGTCAGTTCCCCGCCCGCATAAGTAGTGATCACCCTCGAATTTGCGTCAATCCGTCGCACGCGATGGTCCAGGTCGTCCACGACAAACAGGTTATCATTGCTGTCAAAGACCATGTCCGCAGGACGTCCAAATCCCGCTTTTTCGCAAGGCCCATTGTCACCAAAACCATCTTGGCTGAAACGTCCATTTCCGGCAAACGTCTTGATGCGTCTGGATTTTGCGTCAACCCTACGTATCTTTCCGTCGATTGAAGATATATATAAGTTACCCTTTGAATCGACCGCGATCGATGTTGGAAACCCCAGTCCCGCTTTAATTGCAGGGCCGTCATCACCGCTGTAAGTTTGATTGCCGTTTCCGGCATATGTTTCGACTAGACCCGAATTGAGATCGATACGCAATATACGGATTGTGTCGAGTGATTCTATGACAAACAAGCTGCCACTTCCGTCAAGTGCGAGATCAGTCGGTCGTTGAACCACCAACTCCATTGACTGCTGAGGTCGGCCAAAGCCTCCGTTTGAGGTCGGAATCGGCACCTGCCCTGCGATTTGAACACACATGAGTGTGCAAAACAAAAAGGATATCGCATGAGTCGTGGCGGCTAGTAATACTGATAGTTTCATAAAGCACTTTTCCCAAAACACATCTGCTGTACAAGAAGTGCATTCTGCCTCGACTTTTCACCTTCATCGTTTTGATCTGACCCATCCCGCTCGATCGCATTGATTGTGTGCAGTAGTTCGTGCAAGATTATCGCTGCCCGAATCTCAGAATCATTCATTCCATAAAAACCAGAACCGGCCAGAAGGTTTACCCGTTTCCCAGAGGAATGAATCTTGTTGAAGTATGCTCCTGCACGATTGATTGTGATATGATCCGCCGAGACTCGTTTCCCCGACGAATTGATATAGGAATTTTCACCGTTCCATACTGTTGTGGCGGCGACATCTGAGGAACTGAACTTACTAAACACGATTTTCCCCTTGTTATTCATGGTTTGAAACTTACTGGCAATGGTTATCCAGCCGTTCGACACGTACCGGTCAAGAAGATCCTCAACCGTCTTTACACCATAGGCATCGAGATTTTTGAACAAGGATCGACAGGACTCATTGTTTTTGTCTGTCACAACAGACCGAGCTTTTTCATATCCAGCTTTCAGATCTTCTTCGTCGCCTTGAGCTATCGATGTTGTTCCGATCTCTGCCATACGGACCCCGGTTTGAGACATGTCAATTGCATTCGGCCCGCCGCCGCGAACAGTTACGCTCGAATCATTTACGCCGGCGTAGTTTGCATTTACGAGCTCGGAGGAACCGTCGGTGCCGTCATCTGACGGAACGAACGCGGGTTGGACGGGACCGGCCTGTGACTCATCGACCACGGGCTTGCTGGTCGTCTGGTGAGCAGTGGTCCCGGCGTCGGTGTGGATGCTGGCACGGGCGTGTGCCACTTCGCCCGAAACTGCTGATGCATTACCTTCTTTTTTGCGTGTCAACACATCTTCCAGCGCGAGCATTTCCAACGCACTTTGTTTACAGTGCGACGGTATTTCCCAAAAATCTGTTCCCAGATTCTGTGCCAATGTGCATTGCCATTCGGGGAATAACGAGTCGTTAACGACCGGAACAGGATTGGGGCCGGGTTCTTCTTCGAACGGTGCGGTGGTCCTCACGCTTTGGCCCAGCGGCTCAAATTCCTGGAGGTTCCCGATCTCGTTATTGGGAAGTCCGGTCTGCCTCACCTCTTGCGAACTGCCTGTAACCGGATCTGAATGGAAATACACTACACGTTCGTCTGCTGATTCGCCTGTCGGCTCATTACGCCTGTGTTCCGCTATGACAGCACCGCCCGCAAATACCCTTGTTTTTCGTCTTATGCCGTACGAGTCGGTCTCGATCTCCGAAAGCAGAGCATTCAGTACACTCGACCAAACGTTATGCCGTGTCTTTGAGTGGCTTGACGCCGGCGACGATATTCTCTCAAGCGATTCCGTCTGCAAAACGGCTCGCCCGTCGCCATCAAAGCTCTGTGCGAGTTGTCGCTCCGACACGATCGAGCTATTACTTGAGCCGGTGATGATCCAACGCTCGGTGTATGACGAGCGGCGGCCGGCGGCGTCATATACCGTGTCCTGAAACTTGTTTGAACTCACCCCTGTGTATGTAATATTGCCCGCTGCGTCGTAAGTCAGCGTTTCGCCGGAGTGACCGGCCATACGCCCGTTGACATACGTTCGGCCAAAGCTCGCCGCTGAACCCCACTGTTCAGTCTCACGCGAAGTGACCTGAGAAAATGCGTCGTAGGCTACGTCCTGCATATGCGGATTGAGCTGCGTGTTCTGCTGTGTCATGTAAAGCCCAAACTCGCTGCGGCTGAGGCGGCCGGCAAAATCGTATTCGAACTTTCGGTCAAACACCGCATCCACCTGATTGTCCATTTCTTTCGGCTTTGAGTCCGAGTAGTACACAAACTCCGCCTTCTTTAGAAATCCGCCCGAATATTCGCCCGACGCCACCTGATGCTGACTCACACGCAGACGGTTGTCGTACTGCATCGAAACCACCTTCAATGGCGGCGGCATTCGCCGATGATCTTTGAATTGTCGATCTTAACCTCATCGATCGGTCTGCCTCGAGCGGTCGAATACTCAAGATTCTCCTTTCCGCAAGTACGATCTAGAACAAAAGTGCCCCGCCGCCGGTCGATCTTTCCATTCGAAGTTATGAAATCAGAAAACCAGCCAATGGCGTCCCTTTCGTTTTCAAATATTGAGACCCCAACGACTTTTTCAAGACAAAAGTCCCTTTTTATACGCTTTATGAAATCATTTAGGTAGGCGGTGGAGAAGTTTCTTGATTTAATGACGACATCTAATAATACTTCGTCAGCAAATTTGGGTTTTCTCGCTTGAAAAACTTTCTTGTATCTCCCGTTGCTCGGTGCTGAAGTATTGCATTCGTCGGCTGATTGACCGAAAGTTGAACCCGCAATCATGATGACGATGCAAGATATCAAAATGAACTTTAAGATTTCCATTTCATTCCCGCCTTTCGTTATTTCCGGCATTCGAGGTTGATAGCATCCTTAATTGCTTGGCTCGCTGCACTCTTGACTTCAAACGCTCGTTTTCTTGAATCGACTAGGGGAAGGAGTGGGGTCAAACATGCGATTATGCGATTCTTTGCCCGTCGCGGACATTCACAGGTCGTTTTCATATCGAGATCATTCTCCATTGTTCGCCGGGCGAGGTCATAGCGGCGGAGCAACGTTCGCTGTCGTTGGACAAGGCCTTTCCGGCCAGTTTGGCGATCCTCCACCAAAGCCAGTTTGTGCCTGTTGCGGGTTTGTGTCAACACTCATTTGGGTGATGGGTGAAGCGTGACAGGAGACAAGTGACCGGAAAGAGCGTTCCGGAATTGTATATGCGAAAGCTCGCAGGTCAAGAAAATGAGTTTCAACCACTACAAACCATTTACGATCCACGATCCACGATTCACGATTCACGATTCACGATTCACGTGTGATCGTTGCAGAAATGCAATATTGCCGTATCCCTGCAATATATGTTAGACTAAAGGTTTGATCAGATCTTTGAAAATTCATCAAACACGCCTGAGAGTCTGGCGAGTCTATCGAGTCTGGTGAGTCGAGAGAGTCTATCGAGTCTATCGAGTCTATTGAGTCGGGTGAGTCTATCGAGTCTATTGAGTCTGGTGAGTCAAGAGTGTCGGGACACTCGGGACAGCCCGGACACTCGGAACAGCTCGGACACTCGGGACAGCCGGGACACGCAGGACAGTCAGGACACGCTGGACAGTCGGTATTTACTGGGTTTTGAGCAAATGGGTTTGGATCTGTTGCTGGTTCACTGCGGCGTTGAGTCTGCCGCCCGAAACGTTTGCCGGGGCGATCGCGGTTTCGATATGCGTGACGCGGTCAGCCGTAATTTCAGCCGTTTTGTTCGCCCGTATTTTCGCGGGCGATCGCGTACAGGGCGGACTTGACCTGAAAAGGCGTCAGATTGGGGTAACCCTCGACGAACCGGGCGACGATGCCGCTGATGTGCGGACAGGCAAAGCTGTTTCCCGTCAGGTTTCGGTGCCCGCCGTCCAGCCAGGCCGTGCGGACGTTGACGCCCGGAGCGGTCAGTTCGATGACCTGGCCGTAGTGAAATCCGAACTTTAGCGGGTCCGTCTCTTCGCTCTTGATGACCGAGATCAGCGATGACGAGAACACGGACGGAAAGCTCGGCTGGGGCAGATTGTTGGCCGCCGCCACGACGATGCAGCCGGCCTGATAAGCACGGTCGAGCATATCGTGCAGCGGTGCGAAAAACTGGGGTTTGGTGGTACCGAGGCTCAGGTTTATCACCTTATACCGCTTTTTGATCGCGTATTCGAGTCCGGCGATGAATACCTGTCCGTCACCCAGTCCGCCGGCACCGAGCACCTTGATGCTCGCGAATTTGGCGTCCGGGGCGATCTTGGCGATGATCCCGGCGCACGCCGTACCGTGTCCGGCACTGTCGCCGCCGGTTGACGGGTCAAAAACGACCCGGTTGCCCTCGACCCGTGCCTCGACCGACTCGATGACCTTTCCCTTTAGCTCGGGATGGCCGCCCTCGATGCCGCTGTCCACGATCGCGACCGTCACGCGGCGGCCTGTCGCCTCGCGCCAGTCGTGACGCGGCTTGAAATAGCCCGACATCGTGGACAGAAATTGTGATTCGTCGACCGCCATAAACCGAAAGCTATAGATAGCTCAAAAAGCTCGTTTCGCCCTTAGAGTCTGAATAACGCAGGATGGTCTCGAGCAATTCGCGGCAGAGCCTGCGTTCGGCATCGCCGCGTGACGCCACCTCGCGGACCAGCACCGAAAGGTCAAGCCGCTCGCGGCTCTCGCTCGTGTCACGCAATTCGGCGATCCATTCTCGAACGGCAGAGTATTCGGCGGCACCGTCCGAACTCAGGACCTTGTCGCTGAGGTCGCTGAACAGCCTTGCCGAATTGTACGCGTTGACCATCGCCGCGATGGCGTCGGCATAGATCGCCGCCCGGTCCATCTCGTCCGGCGTGAACGGCTCGAACGGCGGATCGCCCTTGCGGTTGATGTATTCGAGCACGCCGATCACCTCGCCCTCGTACCGCAGCGGCGTAGCGAGTATCGTTTGCGTCGAAAAGCCCGTCGCACGATCGACCTCAGCGTAAAAGGTATTGTCCTCGCCGACGTCGGTGACCGCCATCGGCTGGCCCGACGACAGCACGAACCCGGCAATTCCCTTTCCCGCCGGGATCGTCATTCCGATCAGGCGGTCCGCCACCCGCCCGATCGCGGCCAGGAACCGCAGGTCGCCGCCTCTGCCCTCGCGGACGAGCACCGACGCCTCGTCCGAATTCATACTGGCCGCCGACGTCGAAAGCAGTTCGTTGATCGAACCGGTGAAGGGTTCGGACATCATCCGGGCAATGTCTATCGTCTCGATCAGTTGTTTGAGCTTGGCCGAAAGCTCGCGGTCGTTGGGTTCGGACATAGGTGCATTTTGAATCAAATCGGCGATGTAATCAAACACTATCGGGGCGATTGATTTTACTGGAATTCGACACCTTTTGGCACTTTTAGCCTGGTAACTTGCAATTGAACGGAGATAGTCAGCACCCGAACCGGCTGCCGGGCCGGCGGACGTGCGAATTTGGTCTATTTATTATGAGGCGGTTGTTCCGGGTATTTTGTGTTTTCGCCCTCGCCATGCCAACGGCCGTCGCCGGCCAACGGAGCCTCGGGCTCCCGTCCACCGGCCCGACGGACACCGACCCGTTTCGCATCGCTGCCGGATCGTCATTCTCGGCATCAGCACCGGCTGGCCGCCGTGCCGAAGCGGCCGCGGCGGCAGCCGCCGAACGGCGAAAGATAGTCGCCGACCTCTCCGAGGCTGAACGGCTGATACAGGACAATTACGCCGGCGGACCGCGGCCCGGACTCGACGCACTGACGAAGAACGCTCTGACTTCGCTGCTGCATCAGCTCGATCCGCACTCGAATTTTTATGACCGGTCACAGTGGAAAGAGCTGCTTGACGAACAGCGAAGCGGCTACGCCGGCATCGGAGCCTCGCTGTCGAGCTTTGCCCGCGGTTCGTCGGTCGATACTTACATAGTTTCGACGTTTGACCGTACACCGGCACGCCTTGCTGACCTGCGTTTCGGCGATCGCATCGTCGCGGTCAATGGGGTCAGCGTCGAAGGCGACCCGATCGAATCGACCCGCGACAAGATCCGCGGCCAGATCGGCACCATCGTCCGCATCACGGTAGAGCGGGCGGACTCGGGCCGCCGCGAAACGGTTTCGATCAAGCGTGCGATCGTCGAGCAGCCGTCGGTGCCGGACGCGTACATCATCGAACGCGGCGTCGGTTACATCGACCTGTCCGAAGGCTTTAACTACACGACCGACGGTGAGTTTGGCGAGGCGATCTCAAAACTCAAGCGCTCCGGCATGACGTCGCTGGTGATCGACCTTCGCGGTAACGGCGGCGGGCTGGTTGATCAGGCGGTCAAGGTGGCCGGACGATTTCTGCCCAAAGGGACACTCATCGTCTCGCAACGCGGACGCACGGCGGCAGACGGCCTGGAGTGGGTTTCAAACAGCGTCTTGCCCGAGACCGTGCCGCTCGTTCTGCTCGTGGATGAGAATACCGCTTCGGCGTCAGAGATCGTCGCAGGTGCGTTTCAGGACCGCGACCGGGCGTTGATCGTCGGCGAAAAGACCTTTGGCAAGGGCCTCGTCCAAAACGTGATCGACCTGCCATTTCGGACCGGCCTGACGCTGACGGCGGCACGTTATTACACGCCGTCGGGCCGCTCGATCCAGCGGGACTATTCGCACGTCAGCCGCTATCAGTATTTCAGCCATATCACGCCGTCGTCGGATATCGGCCTGCCGTACTTTGAGGCGAAAACGCTGACCGATCGACGCGTCTTCGGCGGTGACGGCATCGTTCCTGACGTCAATAGCCCTGCGGACCTGATGACGTCCCGGCAACTGGCTCTGCTCGACCCGATCTTCGCCTTTGCCAATGATCTTGTGAACGGGCGCGTCACGGGTTTTGCTGCGGTTACGAGGACAGGCTCCGCAAGTAAGCCCGACGCCCGCGAATTACCGATCCCGGAACTGGCGGACGGCATTATTGACAGACTCGCTCAGTACAAGACCGCCGGCGGCACCGCGATCTCGCCGGAGATGATCGCTCAGGAGCGTGAATTTATTCGTGCCCGCCTTCGGCACCATATCGCGACCGCCGCTGTCGGTTCAACGCTTGCGAAACGCGTTTTGAACGGCATTGACCCGCAGATCAAAGCAGCGATCAGTTCTCTCCCGGCCGCTGCTGCACTAAACCGCTCGGCCGAACGGGCGATCCGATCCGAACGCAAATAAAAACGGCCCCGCGGCCGAAGCCGAAGGGCCGTGATCAGATAACAAACTTCTTAGAAGCTGATCTTGCCGGAGAGCTGAATACGCCTTGCGTTATTCGTCACCGAATCATTGATCCGCCCGAAGATCGTCGAGGTGATAACCGCTGTCGGGTTATCGAACGACGGGTTGTTTGTCAGGTTGCGGGCATCCACGCGAACGGCGAACTTCACCCGCTCTGTGATACCGAACGACTTCGAGAGCGACGCGTCGGTCTGGAAGTACCGCGGTGCCAGGAAGAAGTTGCGGCCCGTGTTGCCGATCGTTCCCGGAGCCGGGGCCGTGAACAACGCCCTGTCGGTTGAGTCGAACCAGAAATTACGTCCCGACTCGAGCACCAGGCTGCCCATGTCACGCGTACAACCGCTGCAGTCCGCGGTCGATTGAACGACGTTGCTCAGGGTGTTGATGCCCGAGTAGACCGTGAACGGTCGTCCCGACTGCCAAATGACCGTGCCCGACAACTGCCATCCGCCGACAATGTAATCGACGACGCGGTTGCCGCTCGACAGCCATTTGCCTTTGCCGAACGGAAGTTCGTACACGTAGGTTCCCTGGAACACATGGCGGCGATCGAAATCGGACCACGCATAGTTGAGTTTGCGGTCACGCAGGTCAAACGGGGTGCTCGATGCCGACTGGTTCGAACCGGTCGACACCGTACTCAGCGACGGATCCCACGAGCGGTTATCCATCGATTTTGACCATGTGTAAGCAAGCTGGAAACCGAGGCCGTTCGTGATCCGGCGTTTAAAGATAAACTCAAACGCTTTGTAATTCGAGTAGTCGCTGCTGTCGAACACGTTGAGGCCGCCGGTAAACTGCGTGAACGGCTGGAAGACGAACGGGTTGTTCGCCGTCCGGCTGATCAACTGGACACCGGTAGCGGTACAGATCCCGTTGGTCACGTCGGCCGTCTGACACAGACGCTGCGATACGCCGAGTGCCGCTGACGCGACGCTGCCGTTTGCGATCGATGCCGTGTTGAGGCCGCGGAATGTGGCCGTGCCGGCATTGTTCGCCGCATTACCCGTGAACAGGAAATTGATCAGCGGGCTGTTATACGCCGTGTTTGCACGGATCGCATTGAAGGCTTCGAGGAAGCTCTCGTTGATACCCGGAACACGTGCGAAAACGTTGACTTGGTTCACGTTATAACCGCCCAGCAGGTGCACGCCATGCTTGCCGATGTAGTTGAACTCAAACACGTTGTTCTTGGTGATCTCACGCTGGAAGCTGACCGACCACGAGTGGATCTGCGGAAACTGCAGATCGGGATCGATCACGTTGATCGAGCCGGTTCCGAATGCCGGCGGCTGTCTCAACGCGGTCGTCGTCGATGTCGGGAACAGTGTGCTGTAAACCGGGCCGAGGTTGCGGTAAAGTCCGCCTGCCTGGCCGAATGCCGAGTTGGTGGCCGCGGTGTTGTTTCCGGGCGTTCCCTGGAAGATCGACGAACCAAACAGGAATGTCGCGATCCTGTCCGACGAGATACGGTAATTCGCACGGATCGATGTCTTACCCGATTTGAACGGGTCCCAGGCAAATCCGACCGACGGCAGGAATTTGCTGTAGTCATTCTTGAACAGATCGCCCTCGACCCACTTCAGGGTATTGGACGGGGCCGCACCGAGTTTGACCGCCTGATCAGGCCGCAGTATGGGACGATTGTCCACCTGCGGATTCAGCTTGGCTTCCCAGCGGAGTCCGATATCAAAAACGAGGTTACGGCGTGCACGCCAGTTGTCCTGAACGTAAAAGTCGTACTCGTTATAGAACGCCCTGTTGATCCATCGCGTACCGGCCGGTTCCCATCCGCCGCCGTTCGAAACGAACGCCTGTGAAATGGTTCCGACACGGCCGATCAGGTCGTTGATCGTGTTTTGAAGCCTGGTCAGGTCAGTCGCGTTGATGCTCGTAGCACCCGCCGCCGGCAGGCCGTAACCTGTATATCCGCCGGCACCGCTAAAGGAAACGATCGGCTCGATAGCACTGCCCGAGACCGACGAGCGGTCGTCGGTGTGACGTCCGAACCGGAGGTTCGCACCGGCTTTGATCGTGTGCGGCGAAAAGTCGAACGTGATGTTGTCAACAAACTGCCACGTACGCAGGAATCGAGCGTTGTACGAGAAGTTCGTGTTCGGGGTCGCTGTGTTGAGGAACGCGAACGGCAGCAGCGGGTCAGGTGTCGGCGTCGCGAACTTGAAACCGAAGCGGCTGTAACCGAAAACTACCTCATTTGTAAATCTGGCGGTCGGTGACCAACGCCAGTTGATCGCGAGATTCTTGGGTGTGCGGCCCGTATCGACAAAGTTCGGCGAGGTCGGAAAGATCGGTCGGCCGCCGTTGCCGGAGTCGCCCAAACTGGTCTGGCTGCCCATTGCCCAACGGACATAGAACGCATTTTGATCATCAAGTTTGAAGTCAAATTTGGTGGTCAGATCGTACTGACGTTCACGCTGCGGCGATGCAAAATTGAATCCCGCGGTGTTGAGTCCGTCACCGGTCGTAAAGTTATTAGGCAGCGGCATCGCGTTGATGTACGCGGCCAACACCGGGTCGATCGATACCGGAGCGGTCGTCGCGATGTTATAGCTCGAGATACACGGGCTATTGGTCGGCGGAGTTCCGGTACAGGCAGGCAGGACCGGATTTCCCGCTCCGTCAACGGCCGCCGTTGCCGAACCTGCCGGTGCATTGGCACGGCCGACGACATAGCGGAACAGCCCGGCACGGGCCGTCGAGGTATAAACCGATCTCGTTACGAGAGCGGTGTCATATGCCGCGAGCTTTTGCAGGTTGAAGAAGAAGAACAAGCGGTCTTTGAGCAAGCTCTTGAACGACGTTTCATGTCCCAGGCCGAACGTCGGCATCGGGCCGCCCAAACTGCCGCCGTAAATATGCTGAACGAACTGCTCCTTCGGCAGGCCGGCGATCGTTATCGGGTACGACTTAGCGTTGAATCGCGGCGTCTGGTAATAGTCGAACAGGTTACCGTGAAACTCGTTCGTGCCCGAGCGGGTAACGAGCGTAACCTGGGCACCGCTGCTGCGGCCGAGTTCGGCGGTAAAGTTGCTCGTGACGATCTGGAATTCCTGAACCGAATCGGGATTCGTACGAAGCGGCGTGAAATTCGAACCGCCCGCACTGGATTCGTTGATATCGATGCCGTCGAGGGTGAAGTTAAACGCACGGTCACGTGAACCATGGACGTTGACAGCACCGCCGGTGTTTCCGCCAAATACGACACCGGGCTGGAAATTGAGCAGATCGAGCGGATTGCGGCCGCGGGCACCAACGATCGGCAGGCTCTCGAGTGTCCGCTGTTCGACCGTGCTGCCGATGTTGCCTGACGTGCTGGTCTGTACGACCTCGGCTGTCCCGGTAACCGTGACCGTCGCCGAGACATCACCGACCTCGAGGGCGACGTTAATGGTCGAAGGCTGGTTGATCAACGCGGTGTTGCCGGTCGAAACAAATTTCTTAAAGCCTGATTTTTCGACGGTGACGTCGTATGTACCCGGTTGGATCAGGTCAAACACGTAGGCACCATTGTCGTTGGTCTGGGTTGTGAACGAAGTGCCGGTACCCTGACGTTTGATCGTCACGGTGGCTCCGGCGACTGCCGCACCCGACGTGTCCGCGACCACACCTGTGATACGCGAAGTCGTTCCTTGAGCGAATGCCGTCAGCGAAAATAACGCGAACGACGCTATGATTGCGACATTGCGGAAAAGCCGATTTGCTCTCATCATTTGTCCTCCAAAAGGCAGCGAGTTTGATTGTGATTACCCGACTAAGGCCGGTCGGTCGTGCTGAAATTTAGAGGTACGATACCACAGGATTAACATTCTGTTAATCTGCAAAAGCGATTCGGCGATTTATTTTTTGATTTCTATCGAAGAAACTCGACGATGGTGCCGCCGGCACCGACCGCGCAACCGTATTTCTTCGTCATATAGAGCCCGTAGAGGTGTGCCCGGGTGTTGCTTTCCTGCCTTACCCAAGTCCGGCCTCTATCTGAAGATCGCAGGATGGTGCCGCCGTAGCCGACGATCCATCCGTTCTTATCATCGGCAAAATCGACCCGCAAAAGCGTGTCCTTAAAATTGGTCACGACCTTTTGCCATGTCGCCCCGCCGTTTTCGGTCCGGAGGATGGTGCCTGATTTGCCGACGATATAGCCTTCGTAATCGTCGCGAAAATCAACGTTATAAAGCGGCATGTCGGTTCCGGACGATTGTGCCCGCCAGGTGGCACCGCCGTCGGTCGTCGCAAAGATCACACCGTCGTCGCCGACGATCCAGCCGTGAGAACTGCCGTTGAAATCGAGATGTATGAGTTCTTTTTTGGATGGCACGCGGATTCGCTGCCAGGTATCACCGGCGTCCTCGGTCTTCATTGCAAGCGAATCGATAACGTCGCCTTTCGCGTTCAGGATCGACCCGACAACGACGCCTCGCTTTTTATCGGCGAATCGGATACTCAAAAATTCCGGTGTGCCGGTCGGAAAATCGCCGGAACGAAATATCCGCGTTTCCTGCCATGTCCGGCCGCCGTCCTTGGTTATGAACAGTTTTCTGCCCGCCACGAGGTACCCGTTGTCGTCATTGCGAAAATAGATCTCGTTGATGTCGTCAGGTGTATTTAACGGATATTTGTTCCAGGTCTTACCGCCGTCCGAGGTTGATGCCAGATATCCGGCATCGCCGGCGACAAATCCGCGAGTCGCTGATGTGAAATATACGGCGACAAGATCAACTTTTTCCGAAACGGATCTGGAAGCCCAACCGCCTTGAGCGGCGGCTGAAAGCCCACTGACACAGATAAACACGAGTGTGATGAGAATTTTCGACAAGCTGCTTTCCCCCAGTTACGCCAAAATGGAGACTTTTCACGGCCAAAATCGGCATTACGCCGGGTCCGGACATACGAAAAGGCGATCAGAATTCATAGAATACCTTTTCCACGAATCAAAATCACCTTTTCGGATGCCTTATGCGGGGCAAGCGTTTACCGGATTCGTCATTTGATGACGCGGTATACCTTGCCTTTCCAAACGACCACGACCTGCTCGCCGAGGGACAGATACGGTGCAAGGCCGCTTTCTGCCGCTACAAGTCGAAAGTATTCATCGCTGGCAAACTTGACCGTTACTTCCGGCAAACCGGAGGTCTCGGAATAGTCAGCATCGACCCAGACGCGGTTTTGACTGGTGAAGTTCTTGTTGGCGACAAATTGATTGTTGATCGTGTTTGCGATCAGGATCTGTTCGCTTGCGTCTTTCTTATCGTCGGCGACAGCAATGGTATTAGACTGCATCGTGTTCTGCTGCACGCTTAATTGAACCGCACCCGCACCGCTCTTTTCTTTCATTGCCTTGGCCGCCGGCAATGCCCTGACCGCGTCCATTGACATTCCCTGGCGAATGTTCGAAACCGACCCGTCCGTTGCCAGATACGACGTATACGGCGTTACTAGACCGTATCGCGTTCCGAGTTCGACCACCTCGTCCTTGGTCTCTTTTGTCTCTCCGTTCGCACGTATCTGCTCGAGAAGCCAACCGACCCGACGGCTCGCCCACAAACGCGGCAAGAAGTTGTTCTCATCGTCACGGTTTGGAAAATCGAGGCCGCCGTAGTTGAACGTCTTGGTTTCTTTCCCCGTTTTTCCGGTCAACTTGAGCGTAATGTCCCTGAGGTCATTTGAGTTCTTGTACCGACCGACAATGGTCAATTGACCGCCGCGGAAAATATCGGTCAGTTTTCGCGGATAAGTATATTCCGTTAGAAGCGGTCCGAAATCGAGTTCGAGATCAGACAGAACCGGCGAACTCACCCGCGAGAAAAAGTTCGAGACCTTGACCTCGAGATCCTCTTTCGGCTGCACATAATCCGAGATACCCGAATTTTCAGATCCTATCCGGTCGAGCAGCGTTGTATTCACGTCGTAGCCAAAGCCGAAAGGAAAGATCCGGACGTCGACATTTTTCGATCCCTTGAGATTCGCGATGATCTTTTCGACGTTCGTTTCGCCGACCGTCGGCAAACCGTCGGTCATAAAGACCAGCATCTTCGGCCTTTCGCCTTTTTCGAAAAGCTTTAACGATGCTATCAGCGAATCATTTATATTCGTGCCGCCGCTCGGGCTCAGACGTTCGATAAATTCTTCGGCACGCTTTCGGCCCTGTGCGTTTGCAGCGATCAGGCCGCGTTCCATCAGATGCTCCTCGCCGGCGAAATTGACGATATTGAACCGATCGCCGTCTCGAAGCGTCCGAACTCCGAACAGCAATGCCTTGCGAGCCTTGTCCATTTTGCCCTCGTCAGCCATCGAGCCCGACGTGTCGAGAACAAAAACGATGTCTTTGTTGACCAATTCGCGATCAGAAACCTCGTCTTTCGGCGACAGCATCAAAAGGAAATAACCGTCCTTGCCGGGCTCTCGATAGGTCACCAGCGACATTCCAAAATCGTTGTTGGACAGCCCGAAAAACAACTGAAAGTCGGTATCGTTGCCCTTCGTTTCAAATGATACCGACGCTGCGGTCTCACCCTTTCGCTTGACATCGATCAGGTGCGACGGCGAATAGATGTTACGCAGTGCTTCTTTGCCGACGATCTCGACTTTTCCCGAAACCGTGCCAAATCGCTGTGCCGATTGCCCGGTCTGCGGCCTGTAGATCCCGTCCTCCATCGGCAGCGGCATCCTGTTTGCCCAAACGTTTCGGCCGGTTCCTAACGGATAACGATACGAAACGGTCCCGGACTCGGCCTTTAGTACTTCTGAATAGGTAAGCTCGAGTTTCTTGTCTGAATTGGGCGGTATCGGAAAGATAGAAGCCTGAAAGAGATTCTTGCCTGCGTATTCCAGCAGACCCGGGTCACGCTGCCGTCTGACGATCTCGTCATAGATCCTGCGAGCTTCTTCGCTAGAGCGGACCTCGCCGACGAGTTTCTTGCCGTTTTCCCAGATCGCAAACTCAACAACCGATGCCGTTTCGGGGATCGGGAAAAAATACGTTCCCTCGAGGGTGTATTGCGTGTCGTTTCGAAAGATCTGCACGACATGGGTCGTGGCGACCTGGCCGTTGATCTTTGTATCGAGTTCGATCGATTTGACCGGAAGCGCGTTTGGCAGCGGTTGCGGCATTGGCCTCGGTATCGGCCGACAGGGGCGAATATCACAGACTATCGGTATCACAACGCCCTGGGCCGACGCTGAAACGACTGATAACAAACCTAAAAATGCGGCGATCGATATGGCGACAAAGCCTTTGAACTTCATAGTGAGCCTCCGAGGGGTCAAATGACATTTTTTTCGGGCGCAATACGCTCGTTATATTTGGAACGGCTCAAAAACACAGTCTTGCAGGCAATTGCCTGATTTTTTGCCAAAAATGGACCTTCGATCGGTCACTGGTCGTCTTTCGGGTCAGCCAATGCATCATCGATCTCTTTCTCCATCTTGAATCGGAGTTTTTCTACCATGGCGTCTGCCCTTTGGACCGTGGCCGCCAGATTTGCGCGCGAGACCTGGACCTCGGCGAGCAGCGATTGGAGATTCTGCTTTTCAGCGTCGAGCGAACGCTTTCTTGATTCTCTGATCTCTTCAGGCTTCATCGAGCCCGAAAAAGTTGCCGAGCGGTTGATCGATTCGGGCCGGCTATCGTATTCGATCTGGTCGATCCGCGATTTGATCGTGTTCTCCTTCTCGATCATTTCAAAAAGCTGTTTTCTGAGCCCATCCGCTCGCTGCTCCGCCTTTGTGAGAATGTCCAGATTTAGCAAAAGCCGTTTTTGCTTTTCGTCGTACTCGTTCGCCTGAGCCGATTCAAGTTTTTTTATTCTCGCCGTAAGTTCCTTGACCTTTTGTGACTGGTCCTGAACCGGCGGATCGGCTTGTTTGACGGCTCCCGGCTCAACAAAGACAAGTTGCTGAGGCTGATCGCCGGCCTGACTGATTATCTCGGCCCCGGTCGTCACGACCGGTGTCGGTGTCGGCTTGGCAGTCGGTTTCTTCCGGCCGGTCTGAGCGGATGACGCCGCCGCCATGATTACAACACAACCGATCGCGAAAACTACCGCGGACAATTGCCTGCTGACACTTATTCTGGTCATTTTGATTTCTTCTCCGATGCTTTCGGCTTGTCCGCGATAAAATCGCCTCGGACCAACTCGACCGCGTTTTTGGCAAGGCCGACAAACGGGATCGCGTCGATCCCCGAATTGATCACGCCCTTCACCAAACCCTTATTGCGGATGTCGCTGCCCACCAACAATATCGCGACCGCTGTTCCACCGAAAGGAATGGTCTTCGCCACTCGTTTGGCGACATGCCAGCCACCCGCGTGAGCCAGCTTGCGTTTAATGCTGTGTTTCTTTTCAGTCATCCAAGCCCTAGTCTATACTTGCGTTAATTTGATGACAAAAGCATACTTTTCTTTGCACGGCAAAGCCTTGGTAAAGTTCCAATTTCAATAAAGTAATGCCTCTTCGAATCGAGCAGCTTTCTAAACGCTACGGAAACAACTGGGCCCTTCGCGACATCGACCTTAATGCCGAAGACGGGCGGATATTCGGCATTTTCGGCGGCACCGCCTCCGGTAAATCCTCTTTGCTCCGATGTATCGCCGGGGACGAACCGATCAACGGGGGCAGGATCGATACCGGCGGTGCGGCGGTACATTTAGCCCAGGGGAAAAAGGAAGGCGGCATCGCGTCGATATTCGGAAAGCGGACGGCCGGAATGTCCTCAGGACAGGTCAGGATCAGCGAATTCGAGCGTTCGCTGGATAACAAGTCTAAGGTGCTGCTGTTCGATGATCCATTCGCCGGGATCGACGAAACGGTTCGCGAAAAGATGTTCGAGCGTCTGCGACAGGCGGCCGCGGACGGTAGGACGGTAATTTTCGCCTCATCGGACTTTCAGCAAATAGCGGAGCTTTGCGATCGAATGGTCGTCTTAGTCGACGGTTACGCCCGTCAAGAGGGATTTCCGCAGGAGATCTACGAAAACCCGGTATCGGCGGACGTCGCGGCGATCGTCGGTCGAAACAACCTCTTTGCCGCCCGTCGTCTGACCTCAACCAACGCCGAGATGCCCGAGTTCTTTTCGATCGACGGCGAGCACCGGCTTTTTGCCCAACCGACCGAAAATCACCGGATCGGGGCGATCAATAAGAATGTGACCCTCGCGATCCGGCCCGAACATATTTCGATCACATTCGGAGCCTCGTTCCCCGAGGACAATCTCCTGAAAGCGGTCGTCACCGGCATTCGCTTCTTTGGCGAAACCACGCTGATCGACCTCGACGCCGGCGGTCTTCGCCTATCGGCACGCGTCTTTCGCGTCGTCGGCCTAAATATCGGGGAAGAGTGTATGATCGGAATGCCGCCGCATCGAATATTGGTCCTCAAAGACTAGCAGAACAGCCCTAACCCGCCGCTATTCGGTCGGCAGTGTCAGAATGATGTGCATTCGACGGTTCTTGCCCTTATTCGCGGCTGTCGTGTTCGGCACCAGCGGGATCGTGTCCGCAAATCCGCGGGCACGGACGCGAGCCTCATCTACCCCGATCGACTTGATCTTGTCGGCGACGATCTTCGCTCTTGTATCCGTGAGATTTTGCAGCACGCCCGGGTCACCGCCGTTGTCGGTGTGTGATTCGATCGCAATGTAGTAGTCCGGATTATTGGCAAGTATCTCGGCGATCGACGTCAGTTTGCCGTCGGACTGCATCGCCAGCGTACTGGAACGTGATCCGGCCCACATCGTTTCGGGCAGAACCAGGACGATTGCGTCATCGACACGTGCGACCTGGCCGAACCTTTTCAGCGAGTTCATCAATTCGCCCTCTCCGGCACGGATCCGCGCCAGTTTTGCGTCGCGTTCAGCCTTGGCCTGGGCCGCCGCCTTCTCGCTTTCGATCGCGGCTATCTTTGCTTTCGCATTCTCAGCGTCGAGCCTCATTCGGCCGAGTTCTTCGCGTAGTTTGCCGTTCTCATCACGAAGTTCCTTCAGCTGTGTAAGATAATTTGCCGAATCTCGTTCCGCGAGCTCGCGGCCGCGGGTTTCTCGGGCCAATTCGGCCTTGAGGTCGTCGATCTGGTTCTGCGAATCCAGAAATCGCTCTTCCGCTCTCCGAGCTTCGGCGTCAGACCGTGATTTTTCATTACGTTTTTCGCGGGCTTCCTTACGCACCTGAGCGGTAGTTTCGGCCTTGACCGAGGCACTTATCGATTGACGGGCCGCGATATCGACCGACTCGGCGTCGCGGCCGGCTTTCCATGACGCATCTGCGTTCTGAAACAACACTTCGGCCTCGCGAAGCTCCTCAGCTGCGTCGCGCTCGGCTCCCGCAAATTTTGCGAGTGCGATCGCCTGCTTTGCCTGAAGGATCGTCGAGGGTGTTTTGGCATAGTCGACCTCGGCGATCTCCGGCGTTCGCGAATCGCGGAAAAAATCGCTTGAGTTGCCAAAATACTGCACGGCCGGCGTTGTGCTGATCACCTTTCCGGTCGTCGCATACGGGTTGAGATTTTCCATCATTATCTCCTGGCTCGGCCGCCGGACGAGAAAATGAGGCTCAGCCGTGATGATCAGTGCGAACGTCTGGAGCGGCGTCGTCACCGTGATCTTCGAATCAAACTCAAAAAAGCCCCGCCGTTTGATCTCACCCAAATTATCCATCGACCCGTCGGGCGATATCGCCCACACCACATAGGTCGCATAACCCGCACCCAGTTCGAACGGCCGCGGCATCTTTGATACCGACAATTCTACCTGCGTACCGTTCCGGCTCGTCCGCTTAACGCGGGCTTCGCCCTTCATACGCGGAAATCGGGTCGTGCCGCGAAACTGGACCATCACGAGTTCGTCCAGCGGATAGGTCACGGCCGTCGTCCGCCTCGGCACGTCGACCTGTGCAAACACTGCAGCCGACGTTCCCAGAATAAGCAGAATAATGATAGCGATCGTCGCGATTGAGTATTTTTTCATATTACTGATGAGTGGATTAAAGGAAGTACTCTAGAAAAGATGCCATAATTCAAATACGGGTTGCAACCTTAAGAACTTGGACATCAACGGCTCAACTAAAGTATATTCAAGTATTTGCGATTGGCAATGGAAGATCTTAAACGACTACTCAGATACGTTCGGCCGCATTGGTTCATCTTCGTGATGGCCCTGGTCGCGATGGTCCTGGTCGCGGTGTTCGAAACCGCTACCGGAGCTCTGCTCGTTCCGATCTTCAACCAATTCTTGCCCGGCCAGGGATCAAAGACGATCTTTGACCTCAACAGTCTGATCCCGACCGATGACTGGATGCGGGCTTGGATCGTCATCTCGGGACTACTGTTTGCCTTTACGGTCTGCAAGGGCATCTCCGAGTATTTCTCGTCTTATTTGATGGCAAAGATCGGACAGACCGCGGTCCTGCGACTGCGGCAGGAACTGTACGATCACCTTCTGAACCAGTCGGCTTCATTTTTTGAAAATCACCGCACGAATTTTCTCGTTTCGCGTCTGATCGTAAATTGTGCCGCCATCGAGCTCGCCGTTTCCGCCAA
The DNA here is from genome assembly GCA_964592865.1 of uncultured Chloracidobacterium sp. GTDB lineage: Bacteria > Acidobacteriota > Blastocatellia > Pyrinomonadales > Pyrinomonadaceae > OLB17. Next base: position 139,899 of record CAZQGN010000001.1, read on the forward strand.
TCTGCGTGACGTGCTCCGCGAGTCTTTCATGCTCGTGTTCTTTATCTCCGCGGCGTTTTATTTCAATTGGCGCCTGATGCTCGGGGCGATGGTGCTCGGCCCGGTGATCGGGCTTTTGACATCGCAATTCAGCCGGCGGCTCAGGGCACTTTCGCACGAGGCGGTCGAGGGCAATAAATCGCTGACCGACACCGCTCAGGAAGCGATCGCCAATCACCAGATCGTCAAGGCATATGTCGCCGAGGAACGCGAGAACGGCAGGTTCACCAAAATGGCCCGCGTCATCTCGAATGCGAACTTGCGCGGGTTCAGGATCTCCGCCATCTCACCGCCGACCATCGACATAATCGGCGTTGTCGCCCTCGTGGTGCTGTTTTATTTCGGATTGCGTGAGATAAATGCCGCCCGGATGGATTCGGCCCAGTTTTTCACGTTTCTGTTTTTCCTGTTCCGCAGCTACGACCCGATGCGCAAGATCTCACGCCAGCATAACGAGATCTCCAAGGCTTTTGCGTCGGCACGCGATGTTTGGGACATTCTGGACGAAGAGGACCGCATGCCCGAAAAGCCGAACGCCGCCGAGCTGCCGGTGCTTTCGGACGCGATCCGGCTCAACAATGTCTCGTTCAAGTACCGCAACAGCGACAAACAGATCCTTGAGAACATTGATCTCGAGATCCCCAAAGGCTCGATGGTCGCTCTCGTCGGCGAGAGCGGCGGCGGCAAATCCAGCCTGATCAAACTCATCCAGCGGCTCTATGACCCGACCGAAGGGTCGATCACGTGGGACGGCATCGACCTCCGCGACGCCCGGATCGTCAGCCTCAAACGAAAGATCGCACTTGTAACGCAGGAAACGGTCTTGTTCAACGATACCGTCGCCTACAACATCTCCTACGGCAAACCCGATGCGACGCCCGAAGAGATCGAAAATGCCGCCCGCGTCGCCTTTGCTCACGACTTTATCGAGCAGCTGCCAAATGGCTACGACACACAAGTGGGCGAACGCGGTACGATGCTTTCCGGCGGACAGCGACAGCGTATCGCCATCGCCCGGGCCGTGCTTGTCAATGCTCCGGTGCTGATCCTCGACGAGGCAACGTCGGCACTCGACACCGAGAGCGAACGCCTAGTTCAGCGGGCCCTGGCCAACCTGACGCACGACAAAACGTCCGTCGTCATCGCTCACCGCTTATCTACCATCCAGCGTGCCGACCGGATCGTCGTAATGGAAAAGGGACGCATCGTCGAATCGGGCACGCACGCCGAACTGCTCGCCGCCGGCGGGCGTTACAGAACGCTTTACGATATACAGTTTGCCTCCGAGTCACAGATCGGCCCGGAGACCGAGAACACATTATGAGATCAATGACGGGTTTTGGCCGTGCGACCGCGGCCGGTGACAACTTTTCGATCACGGTCGAGCTTAAGACCGTAAATAACCGCTTTTTAGACGTTAACCTGCGGCTCTCGAGCGAAATACAATCGCTTGAGACCGCCATCAAACGCAACATCGGCAATCGGCTTTCGCGCGGCCGCGTTGATGTAAACCTGCAGTACGAACGAAGCAATGAGGTCAGCTACGAGATCAATCGGCCGATGATCACCGGCTATTTGGAGGCGATGCGGTCGATGAAGGACGAGTTTGACCTCGCCGGCGAACCCGACCTCAACGTCATCGCCCGCTTGCCGAATGTCGTCATCCCGAGCAAGGCCGAGGCGGGCCCCGAGTTTTTCGCCGCGATCGAAACCGTCCTCACCGACGCGCTCGACGACCTCGAGAAAATGCGTGAAAGCGAAGGGGCAGCTCTTGCCGATGAACTCAATTCCCGCCTGACCGGGATCGAGTCCCGCTTGCCCGCGATCGAAGTAGAGTCGGCAAAGGTCGCCGCTGAGTACCATGATCGCCTGCTCAAGCGAATGAACGATATGCTTGCCAAAACCGCGTCGCAGATCGACATCGATCAGGGCCGCCTGGCCCAGGAGGTCGCGTATCTCGCTGACCGTGCCGATATTTCCGAGGAGATCACTCGTCTGAGGACACACATCGACCATTTTCGTTCGATCATGTCCGAGGACAAGGATGTCGGCAAACGCCTTGATTTCCTGACGCAGGAACTCAACCGCGAGGCCAACACCATCACCTCCAAGACCAACAATATGGTCGTCAAAGAAAATGCACTCGCCATCAAGAGCGAAATTGAGAAAATTCGCGAACAAGTGCAGAATGTTGAGTAGAAAATGCTAGGCCGATTTATCATCATCAGTTCTCCGTCGGGCGGCGGCAAAGGCACGCTTATCAAGGAAGTGCGCGGCATTATGCCCGAGCTCGGATATTCGGTCTCGTACACCACGCGGTCGCAGCGGTTTGGCGAGGAGGACGGCCGCGAATACCACTTTGTCACCCGCGACCAATTTCAAGACCTGATCGACGAGGGCGAGTTCCTCGAGTATGCCGAGGTCCACGGCAACCTTTACGGGACCTCGATGCGGGCGAGTGAAAAGGTGTTTCAGACCGGCAAGGACCTGATCGTCGAGGTGGACGTCCAGGGAGCGGTCCAGATCATGGAAAAGCTTGGCGGCGAGTGCATCAGCATTTTCATTTTGCCGCCGTCTTTTGAGGTTCTCAAGGCCCGTCTTACCGCCCGTGCGACCGAGGACCAGGCCGAACTCGAGACACGGCTGCGAAATTCCTTCGACGAGGTGATGCAGTATTCGCGTTTCAAGTATGTCGTCGTCAACCAGGAGCTTCCGGCCGCGACGCGTCAGATCGCGTCCATCATCCTCGCCGAACGGCAGCTGTTAGATAGACAAAGCGGCTCGATTCAGGGTATCCTTGATAGTTTCGATGCCTGCAAGCATCAATATCGCTGATCGAGAATATTTATGGCCGAAGAAACACTGATCGAAACCGAAGAGAACGAAGAAGTTGTCGAAACCATCGACCCGCCTGTCATCGATTCGAAATATCGAATGATCATCCTTGCCGCACAGCGCAGCAAGCAACTGCAGCGTGGTGCCAATTCGCGGACCGATGTCGATATCCGCAAGGTCAAGCCGACCCGCGTCGCGATGAAAGAGATCAATGAACGCAAGGTAAATTTTACCTTTACCGACCAAAGCGAAGCTCCGACGCAGGGCGAATCGTAAACCCGATCTTATAAGTAATATTAAAGGCCGTCCTTTCGGGCGGCCTTTTATCGTTCATACCGAACTACATTCCCTTGTAATCGGGCCCGCCGCCGCCCTCGGGCGTCACCCAGTTGATTATCTGGTACGGATCGGCGATGTCGCACGTTTTGCAGTGAACGCAGTTTGAGAAATTGACCTTGAGCTCGCGGCGTCCGGTCCCGGGGTTCTCTTCCATCTCATAGACGGCCGCCGGGCAAAACTTCTCGCACGGATTACCGTACTCCTCGGCGCACCGCGTCGAGCATATCTCGGTGTCAAGCACGTGAAGGTGTGCCGGCTGGTCCTCGTCGTGCGAGACGCCGGCGTGAAATACGTCGGTCGCCTTGTCAAAGGTCAGTTCCTTGTCATATTTGACGTTGGCGTATCGCGAGGCGTCACCGGCGTTCTGCGAGAGCTTCTGCATACGCATATGGCCGGCGACGTGATGTTCGCGGGGCATAAATCCCCACGCCAATCCACGCGTCAGGAATTGCAGCCCGGTATTGATCAGTGCCGACCAGCGGCCCTTCTGAAACGCTCCGTGAAAATTCCGCACCGGATACAGTTCATCGTAGATCCAGCTGAGGTTTACCTTTTCCTCAAAATGCTTGAGCGTCCTGGACGAGAAATCACCGTGCTCGAGCGCTCCGACGATCGTCTCGGCCGCGAGCATGCCCGATTTCATCGCGGTATGAATGCCCTTGATCCGCTGTCCGTTGAGGAATGACGCACAATCGCCGACGAGCAGCACGCCGTCAGCGTACAACTGCGGCATCGTGAAATATCCGCCCGCGTTGATCGTCTTGGCGCCGTACTTGATCATCTTGCCGCCCTCGAGCACCTTGGCGACCATCGGATGGGTCTTAAATTTTTGAAATTCGGCGTGCGGGTCGATCGTCGGATCCTCGTAATCGAGGCCCGTCACATAGCCGATGCTGACCGCGTTGCCCTTCAGGCCGTAGATCCAGCCGCCGCCGTAGGTTCGCGTGTCGGACGGAGACCCGAGCGTGTGCACGACCTTGCCCTCGGGGAAATTGCCCTCGGGCAGTTCCCAGACCTCTTTGACGCCGAGCGAGAACACCTGCTCTTCCTTGCCCTTATTGAGGCCGAGGCGGGCGGTCACCTGTTTTGCCAGCGAACCGCGTGAGCCCTCGCCGAGCACCGTCACCTTGGCGAGCAGATCGACGCCGGGTTCGAAGTTCGGCTTTTGCTTGCCGTCCTTGTCGATGCCCTTGTCGCCGGTGCGGACGCCGATAACGGCGTTGTTCTCGTCGTAGAGCACCTCAGCGGCCGGAAACTCGGGAAAGATGTTGATGCCGGCTTCCTCGCACTTTTCGCCGAGCCACTCGCACATTTTGCTGAGGCTGACGATGTACTTGCCCTTGTTCTTGAGCGGCGGCGGAATGATCGGGGCGTTGATCCCGCGACTTTCCGTCAGGTACCAAAACGCGTCCTCGGTCACGACCGAATCGACCGGGCATCCCTGATCGAGAAAGTCCGGCATCAGCTCGCGGATCGCCTTGGGGTCCATGACCGCGCCCGACAGGATGTGGGCACCGACAAAGGGGCCCTTTTCGACGATGGCGATCTCGATATCGCCGATCGCCGGGCCGTGTTTTATGCCCTTTTCGACAAACTCGTCGTGCTTTTTGATCTCGGCCTTAAGGTGCAGAGCGGCGGCCAGGTTGGCCGGCCCGGCCCCGACGAAAACCACATCCATCTCGATCTGTTCGCGTTCTATCATATTTTTAATTTTGTAAATGAATGGCTATTCAGTCAGCGAAAAGTATATCAAATCAGAGGCAGAAAAACGACCGATACGGCACGGTGCCCGCGTCTGCTAAAATCTATTCGCGATGCTAAAGGCAAAGATACGATCATCGGTGATATTCGCCGCCGCTCTAATTACGGTGCTTTCGGGCTGCAGCCCGCAAAATCAGGTCAACCCGCAGCTCGCGGCCGAGATGCCGACGAAATTTCTATGGGCGTGGGAGCGGCCCGAGGACCTGCGGTTCCTCGACCCCAAGGAGTTCGGTGTCGCGTTTCTCGCCCAGACGATCTATCTCGAGCAGGACAGCATTACGCCAAAGCGGCGAAGAGTGCCGCTCGACATCGCACCCGGAACGTACGTCATCGCCGTGACGCGAATCGAGACGGCCAAGGACAACGCCAAACGCCCCGCGTTTGACGCCGCGATGATCGAACGCACCGCCGGGCTGATCAAAGCCACGCTCGAACTGCCGGATGTAAAGGGTGTGCAGGTAGATTTTGACGCCGTCGTCTCAGAACGCACCTTTTACCGCACTATGATGAACAAACTGCGCGAGAGTTTGAACAAGCAGGCTCCCCTCCTTGAGAAAGGAGGGGTGGATGGCGGCGGTACTCCGCCGTCAGACGGGGTGGTTCGAAACGCTCAGAACACTGAACCCTCTTCCCTCACCCCTCGTCACTCCTTAACAATGACCTCACTCGCCTCATGGTGCACGGGTGACGCGTGGTTCAACGACTTTCCGGTTGACGAGGCCGTGCCGATGGTATTTCAAATGGGTGCCGACAGCGACAAGATCAAGACCTACCTCCGCAACGGCAACGACTGGCAGGAACCGCTCTGCCGCGGCAGCTACGGCATCTCACTCGAAGAAGGCCGCTTCGAAGGCATCAAACCCGGCCGCAGAATGTACTATTTCAAAAACTCCGCGTGGCGTGCCGATGATCTGCCCAAACTCTGAATCTACGGTACGATCGGCAGCACGATCGAACTCGCGTTCGCACCGCCGAACCATATCGATTGCGTCGCCTTTCTGTAATCTGTCTTCTTTGCGTACATAATGTTCTCGACAAAGGTCTGCGGATTGCGGTCGTATAGCGGAAATAGGCTCGATTGTACCTGCACCATGATACGATGGCCGGGCAAAAAGGTGTGATCGACATTCGGCAAGGTCCAGGAATAGTGCTCGACCCTTCCGGGCGTCAAAGCCGACGGCAGGGCAAAGCTCTTCAGATAGCGACCGCGAAAGATCTCGATGCCGATCGGCAGTTGAAAGCCCGCCATCGACGGTTTGCCGCCTTGCGAGGCCGGCTCAGGTATGTCGTTCGGATAGACGTCGATGAGCTTTACTACCCAATCGCTGTCTGTTCCCGTTGTCGCGGCAAACAGTTCGACCTCCGGCGCTCCCATAATGTGAACGCCCTTTTCGAGTGGTGCACTCGTCCATTCGGCCACGTCAGGACGCCCCGATACAAATCGCTGGTCGTGCACGAGCCACGGTTTCCACTGCATCGGGTCGCCGGAATCGATCGGCCGCGGAATGAACGGCACTGGCTTTGCGGGGTCGGAAACATATTCTTCGCTTCCGGACGCCGCCGGCTTTTCGAACGTCGCTTTGCCGTCTGCGGCCAGATAGATCGGTTTCGCGGTACCCATCGGCCAGCGTGGCGAAACGTTCCATTTGTTAAGTCCGGTCTCGTAGGTCAGCACGGGCGGAGTTTTCGGGTCGGGGCCGCCTTTCAGCCAGTGATCAAAGAACGGTTTGGCATATTTCACGCGCCATTCGCGTGCCGTATCGCCCGTAAAGATAAGATCGCCTAGGTCGTAGCCGGTGTGATTAAAGCCCGAGTGCCGCCACGGGCCGATCACGAGCGAAACCCGGTCGTTGTTCTTGTCTTTCGGCTCGAGAGCACGATATACGGCCGGTGCACCGTAGCTGTCTTCCTGGTCCCATTGGCCAACGACCAGCATCGTCGGAACTGTATGCGGCCGGGCGGCCAGCCACTTATCGACGGCCTGAAGCGACCAAAAATCAGTGTACGCCGGATTTTCCATAAACTTCCGGATGCCGGCAACGTGTCCGGCACCGACCGACTTAACAAAATCGGCGACCGAGCCGGCTTCGAGAAAGCGGGTGTATTCGTCGCCGGCCCCGAGGGCGAATTGGCCGCCGCCCTTGCCTTTGTTAACGCCGAGGCCGAGCGGATAGGCGAGCGAACTTAAGCGAAACGCACCGTTGTGAAACCAATCGTCGCCCATCCAGCCGTCGACCATCGGGCTCTGGGCGATCACGGCCTTGAGTGCGGGGTGCGGGTCAATTAGCGACATCAGTGCCGTAAAGCCGAGATAGCTCGAACCGATCACGCCGACGCTGCCGTTCGATTCGGGCGTGTTTTTGACGAGCCAGTCGATGGTGTCGTAGGCGTCGGTCGCTTCGTCGATGCCGGTCTTATTGAGCGGGCCGGCGATCGGCCGGTTCATCACCCATTCGCCTTCGGAACCGTACAATCCGCGGATGTCCTGATAAACGCGGATGTAGCCGTCATCGACAAACTCCGTATCCATCACTTCGAGAACATCGACTAGACGCTGGCTGCTGTTGCGCCCCGTGCTGCCGCTCGCGTTGTATGGCGTTCGCGACAGCAGGATCGGAGCGTTACGGACGCCCTTTTTCATCATCACGATCGTGAGAAGCTTGACGCCGTCGCGCATCGGCACCATCACCTCGCGGCGAACAAAATCCGCCGACGGCAGCGTCTGCTCGTATTCCTTCACCACATCCGGCGTCATCGGCGTGACCCGCTCCGGCGTCTGTGCAATTGTGTTGAATGCAAATGTGAGAAGGGCCGCAAAGGCCGCAGTGTGGCGGATGAATGATCGTTTCATTGCCCTAGATTATTAGATGTGCTCTTTATTCGCAACGGCAACGGCCGGATGGAACCGCTCCGCCGCGGCCGCTGCGGCATCTCACTCGAAGAAGGCCGCTTCGAGGGCATCAAACCCGGCCGCAGAATGTACTATTTCAAAAACTCCACGTGGCGCCCCGAAGATATCAAAACCCTCGCCCGCTGACATCGCTGTCGAAAGGTGATGTGATTGTGGTGGTCGGATCAGCGTGCATTGCCCAATTCGGATGCCCACTGTCGATAGTTAATATTGGATACTCTGCAAAGAGCACAAATATGTGTGACGAACTTTGATCTCGTTAACTCGAGGTTGCCAAGTTATCTGAGACAGTATCTAGGCTTGAAGTTGTGGTTAATTGGATACTACAAGCGGATCATAGCTTTGGAATAACCGAGAGACCAGTGGAACTTGGGGGGTCTTCCGAACCATCAAATGCGACAAGTTGTGTAAGCACTGCTGTCCGTGACATCGAAAGCGGGCCTAAGATATGCTCGCGAAACTCCTCTTGGTTTGAGAGGTTAAGGCTTTCGTCAAACATTTTGTTAGTAATATCATCAACTATGTTATCCAAGGTGCTCTTTGCACGGTCGTACATTTGATAGCTGATAGCCCGGAAAAGATCCAATAATCGAAGCCTAAGTACAATAAGCTCCTGAACCATAAACTGATTCAGTAGTTGTTTGTCTTTATCCGAGATTTCTGGATTAAGCAACTTCTGAAGCTCATCTTCAATCTTCGTGAAAAACTCAAAGAATAATGACAAGTTAGGCGCGATAATTAGATTATTAAATGCGGCTATTCGTAAATCTTTTGCCTTCAAATGATCATCTTTCTTATTTTTATAGCGGAATATCGCTATCGCATATCCAAGATTAATGATTGATAAGACGAGAGTAATCACCGAAATGATTATTTTTAACATTTCGGATTCGCCGACTGTGGTGGAAGAAGTGGATTGAACGAGCATTATATGTCTAATCCGGTGCTGCCTCGGAGGATTCGATCAATTGCTTCATTCAATGGCTTTTCAAAAGGATAATCGCCTTCTGAAACAAAATGAAACCGTTCTAAAAAGCCATCTCGCCCGAATTTAGTTACTACATTTACGAACAGTTCTTCAAAGAACGAAGGGTTAATCGAATAAATGTTATCGGGTATCACGAAATAAACCTCCGTGTTCTTATTAGCAATCTCATCTAGCTTAGATTCTTTTCGAACATATTCGCCACGGTCACGACCCGTAAAAACCTTTGACTTTTCTGCACGGAATCGTTCTAAGAGAATTTCATTTTCGTTTGTTCTCATATATTTGAAAAATCCTCCTCGTCAAAAATGATTTTCGCACTAATAATAGTTCCTGGGAAGTAATTTTCGACGTGCTTAACATTTTCTTTATCTGGGCGTTCGTTAAATGAATTACTTGAATTGAAGGTCAGAACCATGACCTTTTCTCCGTTTATCATTTGCTCCGATATGACATGTCGATTATTCAAAGTGATATTTGTTCGACCTGAAAGAATAGTCATCCTTGACCTTGGATCAATGTTTCCTTCGCGTCCATTTAGCTTAAAGAAGCTATCGATAAAATGAATTGAGCCATGTCCCCTCTTTTTGTCCGCTATCGATGTAACGCCATCCTGTAGAGCGTAAAGTGTCCATAATGTTTCTTCTTCGAACTCCTTTCGGCGAAAGATTCCGTTTGATGTATAGTCTTTCGAAAGCATACGCATCTTGTTTACAACTTCTTGGTTCGGACATTCGGGATCATTAAATTTCTCGTAAATCGTTTTCCCAAAGTTGAGTATTGCAAGGCGAAATACGCCGATATGCTTCTCATCCTCAATTGCATCCTGAAAATATCCAATTGAAAAGCGATGTTGTGTCGTTGCATGTTCTTCGGCATTAATCAAAACTTCACCGATGACGATACATAAATCCTCAAGTGCTTGAACTGTCAATTTCTTGCCCATTTTCTGAAGTGAATTGATTACATACTCTGCAAGGGCTGTAGTATCGATATCTTTTCTTTCCATTGCCTTGAGACGACTATAATTCGCACCACGATCGTGGGTGCATAGTGGATATGGAAGGATGTCCGGGAAATCTATCCTTTCATTTCGATGAATTGCATAGGAACCTACGGAAAACAGAATCTTTTCTACAAATGGTGGCGTGCTGTCCGCATCTCCTGACCCGACATATAGTTTATTTATGCCAAGCGTCTTCTTTATTACAGGAATATCCTTACATTGCTTGTAAAGAGCGAATGCGTCGCGAAGAATAATATCAAGAAGGACTTGAGCTCCAATACTGAGGTCTCTGCAGTGTCTATAGTCAATAATCAGTCTATTAAACTTTTCACAAAGCAGAGCTAAAACAATCTTCCTCAGAAAGGCATAAGATTCTTTTGGGTTGTCGATCAAGGAGAACACCTCTGGAACGAAGTGAATTTGCAAGTTCGGTTTTTCTTCTACCACAACGTTCTCAAAATCAATGAAAAAGTCGGAGTTCGTGCAGTTCGTTAGGTACGCCAAATTCGGTGGTAGCCAAGCCCTTATTATTGACGCATAGTCAAATGAGCCAAAAATTCGCGTCCACCTTTCAACTTCCTTCAAATGAAGTTTTCGCCTTATTTTTGCCTGTCGAACTAACGATTCATGATGGTCCCGTCTTGCCTGCTTCGCTTTAGCTCGACGCGAAGTATTTCGTTGTCCACGCTTTTTGGAAAGTTCTGAAAATAAATCAGGCGAAACATTCATAGACGTAGCTTCTCAACAGAATCTTCAACGGTCCTAAAAATTCGGCAGATTTCATTTCTCAATATACCTTTGTGATGAAAAACCTCATTCCACTACGGCGTTGGTGGTGGTGTCTTTTTCTTCGGTGGAACCGTCAAATTTCGAATTGAGAATATTGAATATAGAACAATGGGTATTACATCTAAGCCCGGCGCTCCGGACACAGATCGGTGATGGATGTTGGCGTTGTTCATAGGGACGATGAACCTCCGTTTTTTATATATTGCCGTGAAGAATTGCGGTAACACGATAATACGCGCCTTTTGATCTAAGTCAAACAGAAAAAAGTCGGCATAGATGGTCAATGGTCTGCAGGATCAGGGTTTGGAACCGGGAACCTCGGAAAAAAGGCGGATCTTTGTCGTTGCATATATCGTATATCGTTTTATAGCTGCATTGCGGCCTTCGATATTTGAAAATCACATTAGTCAGATATCAGGCAGCGATAGTCCGAGTCGGAACCATCTTTTGCCAGGCTATTAAGACAATTTCAGATCGTTTTCAATTTTTGGGCAAAAGGTATCGAACCGCGACGTTCTTCAACCCGTGAAACATCTCGCGGACAGCCGGGACACTCAGGACAGCCGGGACAGTCGGGACAGTCAGGACAGCCTGGACACTCGGGACAGTCGGGACACTCAGGACAGTCTGGACACTCGGGACAGTCCGGACAGTCTGGACAGTCTGGACAGCGTGGACACTCGGGACGGTCAGGACAGCAGGGACAGTCAGGACAGCGTGGACACTGTTTCGAACTGGCCGCCCGCTGACATAGCCACCCCACTCGCAGATGCTGCGGCGGGGGCCCAGGCCGGCGGTTCTGACAAGAGCGGACGGATGTGTGAGTTGCGCGGACGCGGTTCCGGGCGGCGATATGCTAATTCCGGGCAGTTTCTTGATGAGTTGCCACTAGCTTTAGCTAGTGGAAGGTTGGGCTTTATACATTATGGCTTTAGCCGAACTCTTGTCGCACAGTTGGGCTAAAGCCCAAGGACATATTCTTATGGCTGCCCACTAGCTGAAGCTAGTGGCAATTCAATAAGAGCCTCAGATCCCCCAGAGATGTCACATCGTGATCGCGTCCCTGCAGGGGACGAATGGCCGAGATGATCGTTAGTCCCCTTCAGGGACAGGTCGAATTTGGGCGGACAGTTCCCGGGGTTGCACCCCGGGCTATTATCTTGTTCCCCGTTGGGGAACCTACTGCGCTATCCCTCGAACTGCGCCTTGAGGCTCTCGGTGTAAGGTGCCCGGGCTATGCCGTTCTGTCGGAACCGCCTCGCGTAAGCGGGCGGCCAGTATGATCAATCAAAATCCGGTAGCGGGCCACCCTGACCGTTGATCACGTATTCCGATGCCGATGTGATGTGATCCTCGTTCCATAGATTGCGGCGGCTGCCCTTGTCGACCCACGGACTGTGCTCGAACGTCCATTCCCCGCTCGCTCGCAATGCGCGGGTCGAATACGATTTGAGGTCGTTCAGCATCCTGGCCGAAGATCTGTGTGCCGCAACGACCACATGAACGTGGTTGGTGCGAACATTGATCGCGATCAGGGACCAATTGCGAACGCGGCAGACCTCGCGAATTGCTCTCTCGACGAGTTGTCTGGAGGTGGAATTTAATAGAAACGGTGGGGTCTTGAGCCTAGTTGCGTGTTCAGCGTTTCTCAGTTTGCTTGGGACCGCCCGCGACCCGACATATTGGTTGTGGTATTTGTCGATCGACCCGCGTTTATCGCCGGCCAACCAGGTTCCGTATGAGCGGAATGTTATCAGGTAGGCGATGGGCTCGTCCGTGTCATTCCACTTTGGCATATATGGCTAACTGGCCGCCCGCTCACGCAGGCGGTTCTGACTATGGCCGCCCGGTTGTGCGGACGGAACTGACTAATTGACGAACTGGCCGCCCGCTCACGCAGGCGGTTCTGACTATGGCCGCCCGCTGACGCAGGCGGTTCTGACTATTGTTCGAACTGCGCTTTGAGGCTCTCGGTGTAAGGTGCGCGGGCGACGCCCTTTTCCGTGATTATGGCGGTGACGAGGTCGTTGGGCGTGACGTCAAAGCCGTAGTTGGTGATGCCGACGCCTTCGGGGGCGAGCTGCTTGCCTTTGATGTGGGTGACCTCTTCGCGGCCGCGTTCTTCGATCGGGATGTCGTCGCCGGTCGGGCAGTTGAGGTCGACGGTCGAGAGCGGAGCGGCGACGTAAAACGGGATGTTGTGGCGGTTTGCGAGCACGGCGACCATGTAGGTGCCGATCTTGTTGGCGACATCGCCGTTAGCCGCGATGCGATCTGAGCCTACGACGACGGCCTTGATCTTGCCGCTCTTCATCACGTGGCCGGACATATTGTCGGTGATAAGCGTGACGGGAATGTCGTCTTCCATCAGTTCCCAGGCGGTGAGGCGGGCACCCTGCAGGTACGGACGAGTTTCGTCGGCGACGACCGCGATGGTCTTGCCCTGATCGACGGCTCCGCGGATGACACCGAGTGCGGTGCCCCAAACGCCGCCGGTCGCCAGAGCTCCGGCGTTGCAATGCGTCAGGACGGTGTCGTTGTCATTGAGCAACGCCCCGCCGAACTGGGCGATAAGGCGTTGTGACTCGATGTCTTCGTCGTGGATCGCGATGGCGTCAGTTTTGAGGATCTCTTTGATCTCGCTGACCGACTTCCCTTCGGCCTTAGCCTGTTGGAAAGTGCGTTTCATGCGGTCGATCGCCCAGAAAAGGTTGACCGCGGTCGGGCGGGTCTTGGCCAGAACGTCGCCGGCGAAATCGAGTTCGTCCTCGAGATCGGCGACCGTCGTGCCGACGAAATTCTTCGCCGCGATGGCCATTCCGTACGCCGCCGAAACGCCGATCGCCGGCGCGCCGCGTACGACCATGTCCTTGATGCCGGCGGCCACTTCGTCGTAGGTCTTGAGCGTCAGCCAGACCTCCTCGGTCGGCAGCAGCCGCTGATCAAGCATTAGAACGCCCATTTCGGACCATTTAACGGGGATGATATCGAGTTTCATTTAACGTTTAGAACTGAGTGTAAAATAAATCAATAAAGCGAAAATCACTATGTAGAGGATCCTAAAAGTTTGAATCGAATTAGTAATTCGCTTGGCGATTTGGTATCCGATCGCAAAGATGATCGCATCAACTGTCAGGCCACCGACAACGTATCCGAAGCCAGCCCCACGAAACATAAAAGTTCTCGTTAGGAAAAGGATTAAGAAAAGCCCCGCGACGATGGCGGCATCGATGCCCGAAGTAACGACCTTTTCAGCCGTTTTAGACGTATCTGGTTTGTCTTCTTCCACCTCGTTATCAAACTATCAAGTCGTGTAAGCAAAGGCAAGGGCAAGAAAACCAAACATTTTGCAGATCAAAGTCGTTCTCATTCTCATGAAACTAGAACACGTACTCGATGATCTCCACGTTGCCTTCACCCGGCGTTGGTGGACGCAGGGATTTACGGCATTCACGCGTGTGCTGCTGGCGCTCGGTTTTATACCGCCGAGCATACCCAAGATACTGCACAAGCCGTTTACGTCGCTGCCGGATTCGCATCCGGTCGGGCATTATTTCAACGCCCTGATGGCGACGGGCTTTTACTACGAATTTATCGGTTGGGGCCAAATAACAGCCGCGATCCTGCTGCTCATACCTCGCACCGCTCACATCGGCGCGTTGATGTTTCTGCCGATCATCGCCAATATCGCGGTGCTGACGATCTCGGTCGGGTTTGCCGGCACGTGGGTGATCACGACGCTGATGTGCCTCGCGGCGGTCTACCTCGTCGCGTGGGAATATGACCGGTTAAAGCCGATCGTCTTTTACACACGCCGCGAACGGACACGCAGGTTCAGCCTTCAGTTCGTCAAGATACCGGCATTTTTCGCTGCGGGCGGCATCCCGATGGGCATTTTGTGGTGGGCGATAGGGCTCGGCAACTTTAGCAGCTATTTGATGATCACCGGTTTACTGATGCTGCTCGGCCTTACATTCGGCATCGTCGTCGCGTTTCATTACCGCTTTATGCCGGTCGGCGAGATCGCCGATCGCCGGCCCGATCATCCGGCCTCAAGCGGTTAGAAATTTGATACTGCGGGCCGCATAGTTTATAGTTTTTGGATACTTTATTCGCATCGCCAACAAAGTAATTTATCGATTTAGCAATGGAGATCGCCGAAACAAGCCCTAGTACTATGCAAGCTGCCCCGAGCCTCGAAACAAGCCCCGTAAAGGAAAATAATTTTGATCTTGTCCGGAAACTGCCGGAAAACATCGCCCGGTTAAACGAGATATCGGCCAACTTTTATTGGTGTTGGCGTCCCGAGGGCGTTGCACTCTTTCGCGACCTCGACCCCGAATTGTGGGACAAGTGCGAGCAGAATCCGCGTTTGATGCTCAAGCGTATCAGCGGCCTTCGGCTGTGGCAGCGTTCCGCTGATCAGGCGTACGTCGCCCGCGTCGAGCGGTTTTACAGCGAATTTTGTGATTACACCGCCGCCGCGAGCGATCTGACAACGCCGCCGGCGATCGCCTATTTCTGTGCCGAGTACGGCGTGCATAATTCCCTGCCCAACTACTCGGGCGGTCTCGGCATCCTGGCCGGCGACCATCTCAAATCGGCAAGCGACCTTAACGTGCCGCTGATGGCGATCGGGCTGTTGTACCGCTACGGGTATTTTCGCCAGCAGATCAGCCACGAAGGTTGGCAGAAGGAATCGTATAACGACATTTTTGAATCGGAACTGGCTCTGACGCCGGTGCTCGACGCGGCCGGCGAACGCGTCATGGTCTCGGTCAAGATCCGCGGACGCGAGGTTTTCGCTCAGGCGTGGCTGGCACGGGTCGGCCGCATTTCGCTGTATTTGCTCGACACCAATCTCGGCCGCAACAGCGAGGTCGACCGCCTCATAACCGGGCATCTCTACGGCGGCGATACCGAGACGCGCATCGTCCAGGAAAAGGTACTCGGCATGGGCGGCGTCCGCCTTTTGCGAAAGCTCGGCGTCGATCCGGCGGTCTATCATTTGAACGAAGGCCACGCGGCGTTTTCGACCCTCGAGTTGTCAAAGGAGTTTCTCGAATCGCATCCCGACGGCACATTTGCCGACGCGGTCGAGGCGGTCCGCGAAAAGTGCGTTTTCACGACGCACACGCCGGTCGCGGCCGGTAACGACGTCTTTCCGACGACGACGCTCAGCGAGTGTTTCAGCAGTGAGTTCATCAGTTCGCTAAAATTGACGCAGAATGAGTTTCTTGCGCTCGGGCGGGCTGACCTTTCGGATAATAGCGAGGGTTTTGGGATGTCTCCGCTCGCTATCAGGATGTGCCGTTCGGCAAACGGCGTCAGTGAAAAGCACGGCGAGGTTTCGCGTCAGTTGTGGCTCAAGATGTTTCCGGATCTCTCCGACGCGGGAGCGGTGCCGATCACGTCCGTTACCAATGGCGTACACGCTCCAACATGGATCGCACCGGTATTCCAGGACCTTTATGACACCCGCATCGGTGCCGATTGGCACTCGATCGTCCGCGACCCGGATCGCTGGGCCGCGGCGGCCGAAAGCCTCTCAGATAGCGATATCTGGACGGCCCATCGAACGCTCAAGAGCCTGCTTATCGCGTTTATCCGCGAGCGGACCAAAACAAAGGACACCGGGTCGAAGGACACGATCAACGAACACGAAGATACGCGTCAGCTATTCTCGCCCGACATCCTGACCATCGGTTTTGCCCGCCGCGTCGCCGCTTATAAGCGGTGGGACCTTTTGTTCACCGACCTCGAACGGCTCTTGAAGATGGTCGATGACGCCGAGCGGCCGGTGCAGTTCGTTTTCGCCGGCAAGGCTCATCCGCAGGACAATACCGCCAAGACGATCCTGCAGAAATTGATGAGCATCAACCACGATTCAAATTGGCAGCGGCGAGCCGTATTTATCGAGGATTATGACCAGGAGATCGCCCGTTATCTGGTCCATGGCGTCGACGTCTGGATGAACGTTCCCCGCCGACCAATGGAGGCCAGCGGCACCAGCGGAATGAAGGCCGCGATGAACGGTGCCCTTAATTTCTCGGTCCTCGACGGATGGTGGATCGAGGGTTACAACGAGATCAACGGTTTTGCGATCGGCGGACTCGATGCCGACGACAATGACGAGGTAATGGACGCCGCCGATGCCGAGGCACTGTACAGAACGCTCGAAAACGAGATTATTCCGACGTATTACGGCACCGGCGACAACGGCTTGCCGTCAGAGTGGATCGCCCGTATGCGTAATTCGATCGCGACGCTGACACCGCAATTTTCGAGCGACAGGATGGTCGCGGACTATTTGTCTAATATCTACAACCTGGCCGAACGGTCAGTCTAGCGGAGATACGGCACTATGCAGAATACCGATTTTCAGACCGGGACGATCAAGCCCGTCGAGATATACAAAGAGGCCTGGGCGATCATGAAAGAACGTTATTGGCTGGTCTTTGGCATCGTTATCGTCGGAATGCTGATCGGCGGAGCGGTCCCGATCATATTGATCGGGCCGATGATGTGCGGTATGTTCCTGTGCCTTTTCGACCTGATCGACGGCCGTGAATTGAAGTTTGAAAAGCTTTTCAAAGGGTTTGATTATATCTGGAAGAGCCTTTTGGTATCTGTCCTTATCTTTGTTCCGATATTTATAGTGCTGTTTACCATCTACATTCCGATGATCGCGATGGCGATCGCCGGCCCCAAGATGAGCGAATCCGAACTGATCCCGTTCCTGATCGGGACCGCGATCTTCGAGATCGTGATCGTCGTCGTGATGGTGTGTTTTCACACGCTGATAATGTTTGCTTATCCGCTGATCGTCGAACGCGGAATGACCGGCGTCCAGGCGATGATGGTCAGCGCAAAAGCGGTTTGGAACAACCTCGCGGGCATGGCCGGGCTCTTCGGGGTCGGGTTCGTTGTGGCGATCGTCGGTTATTTGATGCTCTGCGTCGGTTTGTATCTGGTCCTGCCGCTGATAATGATGGCCCAGGCCGTGGCGTTTCGTAAGATATTCCCCACAATTGATACTCATACAGCCTGACACCCGAAAAATGCCGAAAGTCGTTACACTCGATTCGATCGAAAAGTTCGAGGCCCTCGTCGGCCGTTCGTCCGACGAACCCGTTTTCCTGCTGAAACACAGCCGGACGTGCGGGATCAGTGCCGACATTTACGAACAAATGGGCTCTATTGACGGCGAGATGAATGTCATCGTCGTTCAGGACCATCGCGCGGTATCAAACGCTGTTGCCGAACGCCTTGGCGTCAGGCACGCGTCACCGCAGGCATTCGTTATCAAAGGCGGCGAGATTCTCTATCACGCAACGCACTACGGCATCGACCCGCGGGCAATACAGACCGCGCTCCTCAGTTAATTTTATGATTGAACCACTACAGATAATCGAAGACTCGGACAGCTCGATCTCGATCAAATGGTCTGACGGCAGCGAGACGAATTACACCGCCCCGCAACTCAGGCGTTCCTGCCCATGCGCGAGCTGCGTCAATGAGTGGACCGGCGAAAAAATGCTGCGTGACGAGAGCGTCTCAGATGATCTGAAGTTCGACCACATATCGATCGTCGGGAGATACGCCCTCAATTTTCATTTCACCGACGGCCACGATACAGGGATCTTCAGTTTCGTATTTCTGCGCGGTTTGCCCGCCAAGGCGCTATAATCAGGACATGCACGAACGCGATATATTTGATGAGAGGCAAGAGATAAAGAAGGCGAACTTCTCCTGTCCGAACTGCCGCGAACGCAACGACTATGACATTCGTTGGATCAAAAGGACCAAAAAGAAACAGGCCCCGCGTAATCTGAACGAACACGAACGTGCCCAGTTTGCCAAGTCACGCGACTATATGGTCCGTGTCGACGATATGCTGATGTGCAAGAATATGCGTTGCCGGCGGCGTTTTGAGATACCTTCGTCGCAGTCGGTCGTTTTTATCTGATCGATCACAGAAAATAACAAAAAGCGGCGGCCGAAGTTCTCTCCGACCGCCGCATTTAATTTGACCAAAACAACTAATAGATAGAAAACGTGTATTCGACCTGCTTGGTCACCGTTTGCCCGACGCCGTTCGATTTGGCAGGCTCAAACCTGATCGAACGTGCCGCGGCGATCGCCTGCTCGGTCAATCCGTTCGGAAGGCCCTTGACCGGCGAAATGCTGCCGATCGCCCCGGACGCGAGGAACGTTACACGAAGTATGACCGTTCCCTGCACTTGGTTTTGACGAGCCGAATCAGTATAGGACGGTTTCGGCTTGGCAAGGATCTTCAGTGGAGCCGTGACTCCGACCGGACGCGGAGGCGGAGGTGGGCCGCTGTCGCCGTCACCCGAACCGTCACCATTTCCGTTTCCGTTACCATTGCCCCAACCCGAACCGTTTCCGTTGCCTGCACCGGTCCCATTACCGTTACCCTGTCCGGTTCCGCGGCCGCTGCCGATTCCGCCGCCCGTTCCGGGGCCGTTCGACAGTCCGGGTGCTCCATTGGGATCACCCCATTTACCGTAGATCTTCGGGAACTTCATCGTCCCTTCGGTCGTCGGCGTCTCGAGCATCGGCGTGTCCGATTTCGGCGTATTTACATTGGGCGGACGCGTAGGGGTCTTGGACTGATCGGCCAGATCGCCCTGCGATGCCGGGTCTTTTTCATCACGGCCGCCGCCGCCTCCGCCGCCGCCGTCATCCTTGTTCTTTTTCTGGATCTCTTCTTCGACCGTCATCGGGACGTCATCGACCAGGACGGCAGAAAAGATATCGTCGTTGATCGCACCGATATCGAGGTCCTTGCTGAAGATATTGATGATCAACCCCGAGACCAGGGCGAGGATCATAAAGCCAAACGTGCCGACCAGAAGCGAGTTTCTCTGCCCGACATTCTTTTCCTCGATGACCGTGACGTAAAAGCCGCCATCGCGGGCAAAACGGCTGTGTTCATCCTCGAGACTGACCGGCGTGCGATCGGCATCAAGCGTTTTAGTCGATTGGTAAACCGGCGTGGTGACAGGTACGGCGACCACGGGTGTCTCAACAGGTGCGGGTGTTTCGGCCGCCTTCTCGACAACCGGTTCCTCCACGATCGGCTCTGTAACGGCTGCCGGTTCAGGGGCGGCAATGATCGCCGGTGGCGGCGGTTCAGGGGTCACTTTGGCCTCGACCGTCGGTGTTTCATTGACGACCACCTCCGAAACCGGACTCATCTCGAAAGCCTGCAGAGCCGCTCCGCAATTCGGGCAGAACCCGAATTTTGCGGCAAAATTTTCGTCGCACGAACTGCAATACTTAACAATTTTTCCCATCTTTTCGGCCTCACCTGGCGAATCCCCGTTGACCGGGTTATTCGTTAATGCTCAATTATACCGCGTTTTAGGCGGATGTTAAGCGGTTTGTCAACAAATCTCCGTCTTGATACTGACGACGGCTGCTTTTCAATTTTGATAGATGCCGCATTCGTTTGACGCGATGCCCGCACCGATCTAAAATTTCAGTTTGGCTTGGGCGGCAAATTTCTTGCCTTCGACAACACTATCGCCCCGCGGTGCAACTAATAGTACCGTACGCCTGTGAGGCGGTGTCTGTTCCGTCAATGGATCTATAGCGTTATCAATATGGCCCGAATTATGAAGAAGATCTCAATTTCAGCTTTTGCCGCGGCGACTGTCGTTTTGCTTTCAGCGGCGGTATTTGCGCAAGGCCCGCTGCCTCAGCCGAAGCAGGAAAAGCTGCTCAACGGCTTGAAAGTCCTGATGTGGCCGATGCCCAAGGCCGACTCGGTAACGGTCACCGTCCGCGTCCACAGCGGTACCAGTTTTGATCCGCAGGGCAAAGAGGGCGTAATGCGGCTGCTCTCGGAGAACATTTTTCCCGAACAGGCGGCACGCGACTTTTTCGCCGAGGATCTCGGCGGCAGCCTTTCGATCGAGTCAAACTATGATTTTATCGAGATAATTGCGACCGCAAAGCCGGAACATTTTCTGACCATGCTTGAAACGCTGTCGGCAGCGATCGCCAATCCGACGATAGACAAGCCGACGACCGCTAAGCTGAAGGCCGCCCTCATCGAAGAATTGAAATTGAGCGAAAGCGATCCCTCGTACGTTGCCGATAACGCGGTTGCGGCCCGTTTGTTCGGCACATTTCCGTACGGCCGTCCCAAGTACGGCTCCACGGTTTCAGTTGCAAAGATCGATTTTGCGGACCTGCTTGATGCCAAACAGCGATTTTTGACCGCCGACAATGCGACGGTCGCCGTTTCCGGAAATTTTGACAGAGTGCTTGGTTTCCGGGCTATGCGGCGATATTTTGGGGCGTGGCTCAAGTCGGACAGACGCGTACCGTCGACATTCCGCCAGCCGGATCCGCCCGCGGCAGCCGTACTTTCCGTACCGTCGCCGAAAGCCGGTGCTCACGCTGTTCGGTTTGCTTTTCGCGGAGCGGCACGCGGCGACAGGCAATATGCAGCTTCACGCGTCTACGCTTTGATCCTCAATGCCCGTTTGAAAGCTCGTGTTCCCGCTGAACACTCGGCCGATGTGTTCGCTCGGTCAGAGAGCCATATTTTGCCCGGGATGATCATCCTCGGTTTTGACGGCCAGCGAAATGAATCGCCGAACACGAACGGCAAGGTCGAGGCGAACGAACTCGTGGCAAAGATACTCGGCGACCCTATCACCGAGGCCGAATTTCAGGCAGCCCGGAGCCTGTTTCGCGAAGCATGGATGCAACGCAGTGTCACCGGGTTATTTCTTGATAACGACACCTTCAAGACGGCGAGCCCTGATGCGGATTCGGCCGCTGCCGATACGGTGACTTTTGATGACGTCCGCAATTTTGCCGCTGCCGCCGCCAAACAGCCGATCGCCTCGGTGCTCTTGAATTCGCCGGCACCGGCCAACTAAGACGTGCAGAGAGAACTGAACGAAAAAGAAGCGGCGCACGCAACCGCGGTCCGCGAGATGTTCTCGGGGATCGCAAAGCGATACGACCTGCTCAATCACCTGCTGTCGTTGAATATTGACAAGGGCTGGCGGCGAAAGGTCTCAAACGAACTTCGCGACATACTGGAACGCGAAGACGCCGTCGTATTGGATGTCGCCTGCGGTACCGGTGACCTGTCGATCGAACTTGACCGCAACGCAAAAGCCCGGATCATAGGGTCGGATTTTTGCCGGCCGATGTTGACCGTCGCCCAGTCCAAACCTTCGGGCGGTTCGGGGCCGATCCCATATGTTGAGGGCGACGCGCTTCGTTTGCCCTTTGCCGACGGCAGCTTTGACGCGGTGACGATCGCCTTTGGCCTGAGAAATCTGGCCAGCGTGCCCGACGGCCTTGCTGAACTGCTGCGGATCCTAAAGCCCGGCGGGCGTTTGGCGGTTCTTGAATTTTCGGCTCCGGTCGTCCCGGGTTTCGGCAAGCTATTCAATTTTTATTTTTCGCATATTCTGCCTCGAATTGGCGGTGCGGTCAGCGGTTCGCGGGGTGCCTACGAATACCTTCCGGATTCTGTATCGAAGTTTCCCGACCAGAAACGACTCGCTGAGATGATGGGATCCACCGGGTTCGGTCCGGTCAAGTTCCAAAACCTGACCGGCGGTATAGCGGCACTTCACGTCGGGACAAAACCGTAAAGGTTTGTCATCGCGGCTTTTAAGTTATAAAATCTCTCTGCTCACCGGCGACCTAAATGAAATATCGCGTCCTAAACATTCTGCGCCAGCTCGCCATGATGTTGCTTGTGATCTGGACGGTCGTCTCGCTCGTCACACTGCTGATCGAGCTGGTGCCGGGCACGCCGGCCGCCGTGATACTTGGCGAGACCGCGACGACTGAGCAGATCGAGAATTTCAATAAAAAGCACGGCCTCGACCGGCCCGCCTTCTTTTTTTCGTATTCGGCCGAAGACGGATTTGCGTGGAATGGCATCGACAACCGGTATGCCGACTATTGGGGCGGCCTGCTTCGCGGTGACCTCGGAATGTCGTTCAGGACCGACCGCCCGGTCCGCGAAATGATCTTCGAGCGATATCCGGCGACCATCAAGCTCGCGATCGCGGCGATGCTCGTGGCTATCGGCATCGCAATACCGCTCGGCGTACTCGCGGGTTCGAATAAGAACAAATTCATCGACAATGCCGCGTCATTTGTCGCCCTTTTGGGTATTTCGCTTCCGACATTTGTCGTCGGGCCTTTTCTCGTTTACATTTTCGCCGTCAATCTCGGGATATTTGCCCCGACCGGCAGTGCCAATCCCGAAGATATCGTCCTGCCGGCCGTCACACTCGGGGCCGCTCTGTCGGCGATATTGACCCGAATGGTCCGCTCCAGCGTGATCGAGGAGCTGGGCGAAGACTATGTCCGCACGGCCCGTGCAAAGGGCCTCAGCGAGCGGATGGTGATCTATAAACACGTCCTCAAGAACGGGCTGATCCCGGTCGTGACGATCCTCGGGCTGCAGCTTGGCGTGCTTTTGGCTGGATCGATAATTACCGAAAAGATCTTTAATTGGCAGGGACTTGGCCTTTTGCTGCTCGAGGACGGCATCGGCAAGCGCGATTACCGCTTGGTGCAAGGCTGTGTGCTCGTGATCAGCGTGACATTTATCGTCGCCAATTCCCTTACGGATTTTGTTTACCGGCGGCTCGATCCGCGTATTCGACTGAGTTAGATGAACCGGCTCACATACATCGGTATCGCGATCGCTTCTGTCGTCGTATTGGCGGCGATATTCGCCTCTGTCTTTGCGACCCACGATTACAATGCCCAAAACCTGATGCTCCGATACGCGGCTCCGAGCGGAGAGCATTGGTTTGGCACCGACGCTCTCGGACGGGACATCTTTTCGAGGGTCTTGTTCGGGGCCAGAATATCGCTGCAGGTCGGGATAACGGTCGTATCGGTATCGGCGGTCGTCGGGACCATTCTGGGAGCTCTCGCGGGGTTTTACGGCGGCCTTGTCGACAAATTTCTGTCCGGCTATGTTTTTAACGTCTTTTTGGCGTTTCCGGGACTGTTGCTGGCGATCGCCCTGGTAGCGTTTCTCGGTGCCGGCTTGGGCAAGCTGATCCTGGCACTTTGCGTGATCGGCTGGGTCGGATATGCGAGGGTCATGCGGGGTCAGGTCCTGAAGGTACGCGAATACGATTACGTACAGGCCGCTCGGGCGCTCGGGGCAAGCAATATGCGGATATTGTTTACGCACATCCTGCCTAACGCAATACAACCGTTGATCGTTCAGTCTTCGCTCGGAATGGCCGGTGCTGTCCTGTCCGAGGCGTCACTTTCGTTCCTCGGACTCGGCGTCCCGTCGGTCCCAAGCTGGGGGACGATGATCGACGAAGCACGCGGATTTGACCTGTTGATCAATTCCCCGCACGTCCTGCTGTTTCCGAGTTTGGCTATCGCTCTGACCGTTCTTGCTTTTAATTTCATCGGCGACGGCCTCCGCGAATATCTTGACCCCAAACAACGAGCCCGATAAGTATGTCTGACCTCCCGATCAGGTATTTCCCTCTGGGCGACGCGGCACTGACCGTTGAATTCGGCTCCACGATCTCCGAAGAAATGAACATGAAGGCAGTCGCCCTTTCGAAGGCGATCGAGGACGCCCATTTTCCATGGGTGATCGAATCGGCTCCCGCATATGCCTCAACCACCGTTTTTTACGATCCGCTCGCTGTGAAGCGATATTTCCCCGAAAGTGAGCCCGCGTTCACGGCAGTCAAGAACGCGATCTCCGGCCTTGTAGAAGGCCTCGGCGAGGGCGATCCGTCCCCCGACGCTCAGTCTATAGAGATCCCGGTCGATTTCGGCAGCGAAACGGCGCTGGATCTCGCCTTCGTCGCTGAAAATGCCGGTCTGGCGATACCCAACGTGATCGACATTTTTACTTCGATCGAATATCGGATCTATATGCTTGGCTTTTTGCCCGGATTCGCTTACATGGGCGAGATCGACGAGCGGATCAAAACACCGCGGCGTCGTACGCCGCGAACCTCCGTGCCGAAAGGCAGCGTTGGTATCGCCGACCGGCAAACCGGAATTTACCCGCTGCGGTCGCCGGGCGGTTGGCAGATCATAGGCCGGACCGATGTCGAGCTTTTTACGCCGTTCGGCCCGGAACTTACACTTCTTCGTCCGGGCGGTCTCGTCCGATTTGTCGCGATATGAGCCACCTAAAGGTAATAAAGGGCGGACTGCTCTCCACGGTACAGGATCTTGGGCGGCCCGGATCTCGAAAATTCGGCGTAAATCCCGGCGGCGTGATGGACCGGCGTTCTGCAATTATCGCCAACGGGCTGGCCGGAAACGAACCTTCGGCCGCAGTGATCGAGATGCACTTTCCTGCGGCGGAGATCGAGTTTGGCGACCAGCGCATTTTTGCTATCGGCGGTGCGGATCTCGGGGCAACTTTGGACGGCGTCCCGATCAGCAACTGGCGCTGTCACCGGGCCCTACCGGGCTGCCTGCTGCGTTTTGAAGGTAAAATATTAGGTGAACGGGCCTATCTTGCTGTAAATGGGGGCCTTATGGCCGACGAATGGCTCGGCAGCCGATCTACCAACCTTGCCGCCGGTATCGGTGGATATAATGGCCGCCCATTACAGATCGGTGATGTCGTGCAATTGCAGGAACCGACAATTTACGAAGGAACATCACTCGGACACCAGATCGCGGCACATTCGCTCGTACCCCATTACAGCCGTTTTCCGACGTTACGTGTGATCGCGGGTCCGGAGTATTCGATTCTGAGTTCTGCCGGTCGGGCCGCCCTATCTGAACAAACTTTCACGCTGACACACGCGTCCGATCGGATGGGTTTTCGGCTGCAGGGCGAACCCATCGAGAGCGGAAACCAGCCGGAAATGGTCTCGTCGGCTGTCACGTACGGAACGGTCCAGTTGCTTCCTGACGGCCAGTTGATCATATTAATGGCGGACCATCAGACGGCCGGTGGATATCCGCGGGTCGCCCAAATTATCGACCATGATCTGCCGGTGGCAGCTCAATTAGGCGGCGGCGGCAAATTATGCTTTCATTTTGTCAGCATTGCCGAGGCCGAAGCACTTCGATGTAAGATCGAGGATGACCTCGCCCGGTTTCGCGTCGGCTGCAAACTTCGTGCTCTCGTCCGGTAATATTGTGGTAATCTGACGCTCTGAAATGTTATCTATCGACCTGAACTGCGACATGGGCGAAGGCTGCCCTTTCGATAGCGAACTGATGAAGTATATCTCGTCGGTAAATATCGCCTGCGGGGCTCACGCGGGCGATGATCTGACGATGCGGCGAACCGTCGAACTGGCCGCCGAATACAATGTCGCGATCGGTGCTCATCCCGGATACCCGGACAAAGCTAATTTTGGCAGAAATGAGATGTCCTTTTCAGACAATGAACTGCAAACGCTCATTTCTGACCAGATACTGAAGCTTCGCGGTATCTGTGACACGGTCGGGGCGGTTTTATCCCACGTCAAACCGCACGGTGCCCTGTATAACCGATCCGCAAGGGATCAGGGGACCGCACGCATCGTCGCGATGGCCGTTGGCGGCATCGACCCGGAACTTGTCCTCTACGGCCTGTCGGGAAGCCATTCGATCAAAGAAGCGGAGCGGGCCGGTTTGCGGGCGGCATCAGAGGTTTTTGCCGACCGGACGTATTGCCCGGATGGCAGTCTGACCCCGCGAAGCCGTGCGAATGCCCTGATAACCGACCCGCGGATCGCGGCCGAACAGGCATTGTCGATGGCAGCAGATGGCGAGATCAAACTAGCTGACGGATCGAAGATCGGCGTCCGGGCCGACACGATCTGCGTTCACGGCGATGGCGAAGATCCGATCGCAATTGTCCGGGCGATCCGTGAGATGATGCTCATAAACAACATTATTATCCGAGCGATAAATGTCTGAGTCTACAGAACATAGACTGTCTCACACCGCGATCTCCGGCGCCGCGTTCCTGATGGCGACATCGGCGGTCGGTCCTGGCTTTCTGACTCAAACGACAGTCTTTACACAGCAATTATTGGCGAGTTTTGGGTTCGTCATTCTGCTATCGGTGGTGCTGGATATTTTTGCCCAGCTAAATATTTGGCGGGTACTGACCGTCACCGGCAAGCGTGGTCAGGACCTCGCGAATGAGACTATCCCGGGAAGCGGATATATGCTCGCCGGACTTGTCGCTTTTGGCGGGTTGGTATTCAACATCGGCAACATCGCGGGCTGCGGCCTAGGCCTAAAGGCACTGTTTGACGTGCCGATCGAATACGGCGCTGTGATAAGCGTTGGCGCGGCGATCATCATCTTTCTATTCAAAGAGGCCGGGCGGGCGATGGATGCTTTTGTGAAGGTCCTCGGGGTCCTGATGCTCCTGATGATCGTTTATGTGGTCTACGCCTCAAATCCGCCCATTGGCGAAGCTTTCTTTAGGACCTTCTTACCTTCTCAGATCGACCCGAAGGCTATCGTTACCCTTGTGGGCGGAACGGTCGGCGGATACATTACCTTTGCCGGAGCCCATCGGTTGATCGATGCCGGGATCGTCGGCACCCAAAATCTGCCGAAGGTCAATGAGGGTGCAATTTCCGGTATAGCCTTGACGGCCGTGATCCGTGTCCTGCTCTTTCTCGCGGCTCTCGGCGTGATTTCGATGGGTGTGACGATCGACAGCTCAAATCCGCCCTCATCGGTATTTCAGGGTGCCGCCGGAACGATCGGTTTGCGTTTGTTCGGTGTGGTTATGTGGGCGGCCGCAATTACATCGGTCGTCGGGGCGGCGTTCACGTCGATATCGTTCCTCAAAACATTTCATTCTCAGCTTGATCGGAACAACCGTTTTCTGGTGATCGCGTTTATCCTCGTTTCGATGTCGGTCTTTCTTTTCGTCGGTCAGCCTGTAAAACTGTTGGTGTGGGCCGGCACGATCAATGGATTTATACTCCCGATCGGGCTTTCGATAGTTTTGATCGCGGCCCGCCGTTCAGACAGTTTGGGAGAATATCGCCACCCGGCCTGGCTTAACGCCGCCGGGTGGTGCGTTGTGCTGATAATGCTCGGCTTCAGTATTTCGACGATTTGGACGCTGATCGGCGGATAATGTCGATCTTTTTACATGATCCACGCATCCAACCGGTAATTTATCGCGTCTATAAGGATTGAGGAAAATAAAATGGTCAGGACATTGCTGTTCTTTTCGATCGTGCTAATTGCTGTGGCTTCCGCGTTCGGACAGTCCGGGCGCCGTGTGACCGCGGTTCCTACGTCTACGCCGCAGACGGTCAGTACCGATGCGTCGGATACGGCTCCACGTTATTCTGAGTCGAAACCGCTCGCCCCTCGCAGAAACAGACCGCCCGTCGGATTTCCCAAGTTAGGACAGAGCGGCGTCGCCAATCCCAAAGCCGGCACCAAAGATTCGCCAGTTGAGGTCGGTGATGATGAAGTGCTAAAAGTTGAGACCAACCTTATCACGATCCCTGTGTCGGTATTCGACCGAAACGGCCTCTATGTACCGGGACTCGAACAGGAAGATTTCAGGATCTTCGAGAATGGAAAAGAGCAGGAGATCGCGTATTTCGGTACGACCGATAAACCCTTCACGGTGGTCCTGCTGATCGACACGAGCCCGTCGACATCATACAAGATCGAGGAGATACAAACGGCGGCAACCGCGTTTGTCGACCAGTTGAAACCGCAGGACAGCGTCATGGTGATCGAGTTTGCCGGCAATATCAATGTATTGACCGAGGCGACCAACGACCGTCAAAAGATCTACAAAGCAATTCGCCGTGCCGATTGGGGAGACGGAACGTCGCTTTACGACGCGGTGGACTATTCATTGCGGAGAAAACTAAGCAAGATCGCGGGCCGCAAGGCGATCGTTCTTTTCACAGACGGCGTCGATACCACATCTATGCGCGCCGGTTACGACAGTACGATCGATACTGCCGAAGAATCGGATGCGATGATCTTTCCGATCTATTACAACACGTATTCCGGCGGCAGCGGTGGTTCGGGTTCGCCCCTGCCGAATATCAACGGCGGAGTTCTGGGAAACGGCGGCGGCATTTTCAACCCTCGCGGCCGCAGTGCCGCAGACTATCAGCGGGGACGCCAGTATCTCAACGAACTCGCTGCCTACACGGGCGGACGCGTTTTCCGGCCCGAGAGCACGCCCGGCGGGCTGACCACGGCCTTTGAGGGTATTGCCGAGGAACTCCGCCGCCAGTACAACATCGGTTATGTGCCGATCGACGAGGGCAAGCCCGGACAGCGCAAAGATATCAAAGTCAGGGTCGATCGGCCGAATCTTGTCGTGCGGGCCCGAGACAGCTATATCGTCGGGGCGGCCGCCGGCCAGACCGCTGAACCGGTCAAGACCAATTAGTTCACAGCGAATTATTTCTTCAAACGGCCGAACGCCCTGTGTTACGATTCAAATGCGGCACCGCGTCCGCGTCTGTTCGATGACAAATCCCGACGAGGTCACAATCCTGCTTGGACAAATGAGCGCCGGCAGCAGTACGGCTCCGGACGAGTTACTGCCGCTCGTTTACGAGGACCTTCGGCGGCTTGCTCACGCGTATTTCAGTAAAGAGAATTCAGACCACACTCTGCAAGCGACCGCTCTTGTGCACGAGGCCTATCTTCGGCTAGTGAAATGGGAAAACGTATCCTGGCAGAATCGGGCACACTTTTTTGCGGTTGCGGCCGAGGTGATGCGCAAGATTCTCATCGATCACGCCCGAAAGCGTAATGCCCTGAAACGCTCGGGCGGCCAGCGGATAGTTTTGGACGACGCCGTCAGCCTCCCGGACAAAAAGGACTTTGACATTCTCAAGCTCGAGGAGGCTCTTGTGGCTTTAGAGGCCGTTGACCCTCGACAGGCGAAAATAGTCGAACTTAGATTCTTCGGCGGCCTCTCGATCGAGGAGACCGCCTATATCCTGGACATCTCGGAGACCACCGTCCGCCGCGAGTGGACCTTCGCCAAGGCCTGGTTTCAACGTGAGCTTACGCGTTGAACTTCGCGATCATTCCAATGCCGTAAAATCGGCGTTCTCGACGGCGTCATCCACCTGCAGCACATAACTCGGCCTGACAAACTGGAATGTTTTGTGCCTGGCATTGATCACGTACGATCGTCCGGATTCGACGCCGTCGAACTGGTATCTGCCGAACCCGTTGGTGATCGCTCGCCGTTTGACGCCCGAATCGTCGGACAGGAAAATTACCGTATTCGCGATAGGCCGGCCGCCGGCCGTCACGACTCTGCCCGAAACACTTACCGACGCGGCCGTCGGGCCAAGGATAGTGATCACGGTATCGTTGCTGGTCGAGGTCAGGGCCAAAGCATCGCCATTAACGACCTCGTTCGCAACGGGATCACCGCCAAATGACAGGAGTGTCGTTCCGTTTGCCGAGATGACGTCAAACTCGATCCTGGCAATGAGTCGGCCGCCGGCCTCGAACGGCTGGGTCGGCAGTTTGTCGATCACGACGCCGACCTTTCCGGGCTCGCTGGTGTTGGTTGTCAGCACCGCCCCGGCGGCATCATCGCCCAATGTAATATTCTGCGGGTTCGTAAGATCCCCGGTGTTGTAGTTCAGCGTAAAGCCGACCCCGGTCTCGTCGCCCTGGGCATCAAGCGCGATAGCCACCGTCAACTTGTTTCCGACCCGGCTAAGTGTGAACGGATATATTCCGCGTGGAATCAACCCGTCCGACCTTCCGCGGATGGCCTTGCCTGACAATGTCCCGGCCGAAAGCGGCCCGGTATATTCGCGCAGCAGATCGAGCCCCATCGCGTAGCGTTTCGTTTGAATGACATCGCCCACGGTCAGGCTGCCGTTTCCTCCGTCAGCCCTCGGGGCCGAATCTGCGGCCTGAAAATCATTGAACTGATACCCCTGGTCCAATTTGGCCGTAAATCGCCGCACCTGAGCGACATCCTGGTCATTGACGACGCCGTCATTATCGCCCGAGGGATATGCCGCGACATCGCTTTCGAATGAACTGCCAAGAACGCGGATGGTCGCATCCGGGACTCCCGGCGGCGCCTCGATATTTCCCGCGTTGTCGGATGCTACCGAGTAGAATCGGTAAGTCCTTCCCCACTTTCCGTTAAACACGCCGTTTGTTTGATCCGACCCGGCGATGAATGGTAAAAATGTGCCGCCGTTCTCTGACGCGAGCACGTCAAAGCCCTTCAATCCCGAGCCGTTGGGGTCGTCGCCGCCGGCCCAATTGATCTGTATCGCCGGATCTGATGCCGTCGCAGGTAAAGCCGCGACCTGGCTCGTCGGAACATCAGCATCGACGAGATTGGTCGTCGCGTTCGTGACGATCGGCTCGTTTTCGTCAAAGTATATCTTTGCGGTATTGGCGATATCCGTACGGTTAGGCACTCCGGGGGCCGGAGCGGCTGAAAAGATAACGTAGCCCTCACCGTCTCGATCAGCATTGTTTGGCGGGAGAATGCCGAGAAGCGGGCTCAATGGACGCTCATTGGTCTGCGGGTCGACGGCTGTTAGCGTCCACGTGACCCGGCCGGTCGTGATGTCCAGCCCGGCCGAAATATCGGCTTTCAGATTATTCAGATCATCGCCGAGCTG
>CAZQGN010000001.1:171296-245525 GCA_964592865.1 uncultured Chloracidobacterium sp.
CCGCACTCAGTCGCGAGCTTTCCGAGCGAGCTCATGACCTTTCCGGCAAGTGCGTTCACCTGATCAAAGCCGCTTGCGCCGCCGCCCTTCAACATCAGACTAGTGACCGCGTCAGCCGAACTCAGCAGCACGTTCCAACCAGCACCGAGGCAGTCACCCGGTAAAAGTTCACCGAGAATGAAAAATATCGCCTGCCGTGCAACTTCGGTCCAGCAGTCCTGCTGCGGATCACTGCCGGGTACGAGTGAAACCGGGCCATACGGAGCCGTTGGCCGTGCCGGTTGATTCGGGATCGTCCCGGCGACAAATTCCGCCAGAGGCGGCATTACCTGAACGGCCACCTTAAAGCCGCCGAATCCAAGAGGAATGTCCAGATCGACCCCAACCTCGATCGTTGCGCCCGACCTGAGGATCGGAGCGTATAACATCAAGGTGCGTATTCCATTGACGTCCAGGAAGAGCGGGACACCATTCGCCGGAGTTCCCGGCGGCAGTTCGGACTGCGGAAACTGGCCCAGATTACGCGGATCGATCCGGAAATTATAATTCGCGGGAAATGAGATCAGGATCGGGACGTTCAGTGCGTCGTTCAAACCGTCGTTACTGGCTGAGAAAATATAGCGCGTGGTGCCCGACCTCACCTCAGACTCGCCGACGAGGCCGCTGCGGAGCGAGTATCCGCCGCCGCTTACGATCTTAAATCCGTTAGCCAGTGTTGCCGTCTGATTGTCCGGATTTCGGACGACAACATCGTAATCACCCGCCGCCTTGCCCTTCAGGTCGAACATCGCGGCAAATCGCGTAGACGAATTGTCGCCGTCAACCGGTGCCAGTTCGGTGTTGTTCTGTCCGACCAGCCTAATGGTCGCCCCCGGCTTGAATTTCGCCCCCTCGACGACGACCGTCGTGAGGCCTGAGTTTCCGGCGACGGCCGGTGAGATATTGCGTATCGTGAACGGCAGTAACTCTGCCTTGATCGTTACGTTTTGCGGGCTCAACGACGCCTTCTTCTTGTTGTCGTCGGCACGTTTCAACTCCTGAGCAAATGATCCCGGCACATAATCACCGCGGATCAGCGTGTAGTACGCTCCGGCGCTTGTGTTTCGGATCACGTTCTCCTGGTCAGCACGTCCGCCCCTTTCATCCTGAAATTCGAAATTGGCACGCGAGACCATCGCTCCCGATCGTGAATAAAGCTCATTTCGCGAGCCCTCCTCGCCGTCGAGCGTGATAAGCATCGTCTCATCGGCCGGCGTGTTGAGAATGCTGTAGTAACGTTCCTGAGCAGTGACTAACGATGTGTTGAGAGCGACACCTAGCGTCAGATTGGCGATATTTACCGTTGTTGACGAGACCGACGAAGTAACATTGTTCGCTTCATTTGATTCACGAATGTTGTTTCGGGCGTCGGCTCGAACGATCACATAATACGTTCCGGTCTCGACCGGCGGCATCGGCCCGTCGAGCGTTCCCGTATAGGTCGCATAAGCCCCGAGTGCCCCGCTCCGCTGAACCTGGCCGATAAGCGCATCGCCGCTGTCCCAAACCTGGTCAGCCGACAGGTACACCGAGTCCTGCCAGATGGCATTTATCCCATTCGCCGACGAGTTCTGAACGGTCCATTGGAAAGCCGCGTTATCGCCCAAAATGACCGTCGCCGGAACCGAAATGTTCGTTATGTTCAGTTCGGCCGGCGGCGGCAATTGCAGTTCGACGGTCAGCGGCGAACTGATGTTGTTGGTCTCGACCGATTCGACCACCGCGTTGTTTCGATCGGTAATTACAAAGATCTTATATTCACCGGTCAAACCTGAAGGTATTGCGACAGATCGATTAACTGTGTAGTTTGCTCCGCCGGCAAGCGGTGCTTCACGATTGACGAAATCGATCACGCGGTCGGTCGAATCATAGACGCCGTCGCGGGACAATATGAGATAATCCGTCCAATTGCCGGTGACGGTCGGAGTCGAGCCGAGATTGGCGACTGTCCAGGACACATCGGCGAACTGGCCCGAATAGATCAGCGGATTTGCCGTGACGTTGGTGACCTGAAGGTCGACCTGCGGGGCAGTGATCGTGATCGGTATCGGTGCCGAGGCGTTATTCGTCTCGTTCACGCCCTCGACAACGTGATTTCCGTTGTCCGCATTGACGAACAAGAAATAGTTGCCCGGTAGCACTCCAGGGATCGTGACGTCGGTAGAACCGCTGTACGTTTGGCCCGAACCGAGCTGTGCGGTTTTCACAGAACCGCCGATCGGAATGTCGCCGTAGGTCAGCACATTGTCCGACGAGAGATAGACCGTGTCCGCCCACGAGGTCGTCCCGGTCATGGCCGCCGAATAATTGCCGCCTGTCCACGAAACGCTGAACGTCTGGCCAAGAGCCGCGGTACCCGGAGCACCGACGCCGGTCGCCCGAAGGTCCGGCAGGTCTTGCTGCACGCTTGTCGCCGCACTTATCTCGTTATTCGTCTCGTAGGAACACTCGGGAACATTATTGTACGCATCGGCCTGGACGATGATCTGCATATCGCCCTCAAGGAAGAGCGGAATGTACACGATCCGATTTTGTGTGTATTCGGCACCGACGGCGAGCCCGCCGGAACGGTCAAAACTGCCCAAATTGGTCACCGATCCGTTGTAGATCAAATAGATACGGTCGGTCCAGATCGTTTGAAGGGTTGCCGCTGTACCGAAATTCTTGACCGTCCACGCGATCGGCATTGCACCGTTCACCACCACCGGCGGTACCGTAATGTTGGTAACCCGCAGGTCGGGAGCAAAACTGGATATCTGGATCTGCTTTGGTTGGCTGATATTGTTCGACTCAGCATTGCCGCCGGCGTCATACTCAAAGATCTGGCCGTACGCGTCTGTGACGGCAAACAGATAGTATGTACCGTCGAGGCAATTTGGCAGCGTGACCGACATATTTATGCCATACTGGCCGCCGGCAGCCAGGCCGTTGCGGACCAACGAACCGATCGGTGTGTCGGTGACCGGATCAAAATTAGGATCGGTCGACAGATAGACCGTATCGTACCAGCCTCCGTTCGCGTCAAACGCTCCCTGATTCCGTACGGTGAATTGAACATTGATCTGCCGGCCCGCGAGTTCGCTGGCCGGTGCGGTTATCGGGTTCAGCACCGTCAGGTCGGGCGGCGTGCCGAGGACGTGCATCGGTGAACCCGGTGCGGTCGCGTCATAGTTCGAATTGTTCCCGTTTGCCGTGAATTCGTATAACTGATCGTAAACGTCGGCAACCACGAACACGTAGTAATCGCCGAACGCGTCGCCGGGCAGGTTGACCGAGTGGCCTGAGACCGTGTAACTGCCATTGGGCTGCAGAACGCCGCTGCGTTCGCGAGCACCGATGAACCGATCATCGCCGCTGAATACCGCATCCCTCGAAATATAGATCGCGTCACTCCAGGTCGATTCATTCGTCGGCGTCGCTCCGTCACCATTATTAGTGACGGTCCATGAAACGCTGATCGGCTGGCCGCCGGCCGCGTTTTCTGGAGCCTGGACGTTGCTCACTCTGACATCGGGCAATTGCGGAATGTTTACAGTTATCGGCCGGGTCGTCAGGTTGTTGTTCTCATTCTCCTCGTTTACGAGGCCGTCCTTGTCTGTTTTGACGATCAGATAATATGACCCGCTCGATCCACGCGGGATCCGCACGGTAGCGGTCGCGATATAACTTTCGCCTGCGTTTAAGAAACTTATGTTCGAGAGCGTCGAAAGCCTCACCGCTCCGCTCAGGTTCTGGTTCGGGCCGATGTAAAGATCGTCCTGCCAATTCGCGGCATTCGTCGGCCCGGCACCGGTGTTACTTACCGTCCACTGAACCTGGATCTGCTGGTCGAAGAAAACCGTCGCCGGGGCGGTAATATTCGTGACCTGAAGATCAGGCCGCAACAGGCGGCGAACGCGCAGCGGGCTGAAGGTCGTATTGTTGCCCTCGTTCGCCCCTTCGTCGACCTGCGTGAAAGCATCGGTGACGACATAGACGAAATAGTTTCCTGTAGCTGTTATGGCATTTGTAGGAATAGTGACATTCTGCGTCCTATTAACGGATTGCCCGGGCTCGAGTGTTTGATTCAACGTGAAGTAACCGAGAAATGTATCGTTGCCGCTTACGACGCTATCGGTCGAGAAATAAACGGCCTCGGTAATTG
Source organism: uncultured Chloracidobacterium sp. (assembly GCA_964592865.1). Lineage (GTDB taxonomy): Bacteria > Acidobacteriota > Blastocatellia > Pyrinomonadales > Pyrinomonadaceae > OLB17. The sequence goes on from CAZQGN010000001.1 coordinate 175,480, forward strand.
CGGAAGCGGTCTTGTTGCCTGCGTTCTGGGTCGTCCAGCTCACGGCAAACTCCGTATCGCTTTCGACCTCGGCCGGGGGCGAAACAGCCGCAACCTGCAGGTCAGGCACACGGTATTCGAATCTTGAAGCGAACGTCGTTACGTTGTTTGTCTCGGCGGTTCCGCCCGGAGCGTCCTCGTAAACCTGATTAGCGGCGTCTATCTTGATATAGAACATTCCATCGCTCGATGGCCGCACGGGAAGCGTGTTGAAGAAATATTGCTGACTGTACGAACGCACTTCACCGATCGCCATGATCGGGTCGAACCGTTGGGTCATCAAAACATCATCCGCATTGCCGGCTGTTTGATCGAAAGAGTAAAAGATGTCCTGTCGAAATCCGCTCAGCGTGGCGGCACTGCCCTGGTTCTTAGCTTCCCAACTGATCGTAAATGTGTTTCGCGGTTCGACCTCGGTCGGGGCGGCGATATTCTGAACGATCAGGTCCGGCAGATTGCGATTAACGGTGATCGGGATACCGATCGAGTTGTCCCCCCAATTGCCGTTTCGTTCGTTGACCGTGCCCGCGTCTCCGACGTAAACAAAAAGGTAATACGTGCCGTCGACCGGGATCGCCGACGCCGGGATATTGACCTGATCAAATGTCACGTCGCGAAACGTACCGGGAGCGATCGCCGCTCCGTTCTCGTACTTGCGGCCGACAATGACATCATTCGGGCTGTTGAACAAAATGTCATCGGTCGAGATGTACAGCGTATCCTGACGATAGTTATTTGTCGGTGCCTGTCCGTTGTTTGTGATCCGCCACGACGCTGTGAAATTCTGCAAAATGCTGACCGGCGAAGGGGCAGACAGATCAGAAACAGTGATCTCGGGTGCCGCGGGGGCAACTGTAACGGTCACCCGCGAAGTCTCGCTGCCGAGCGTCGCGATCACGTCACCGCTATTGAAAACAGAGCCTAACGCAGTGCTGACCGGCAACAGGACGCCGTTGTTATATTCGGGAACGGTGATCGTTGACGGGCCATTAACAACCGACGAGTTCGGATACGTCAGGTTGATCAAGGTGCCCCCCTGGGGGGCCGGTTCATCCAATCTAATACTGATGTTGCCATTTCGGCCGGCCGCTATCGGATGCGGAAATTCTACCCACATTCCAAAGCTCGGGTCGGCGTGCGGCTGGCAATTCGAGCCGGTTGCTCGCGAAGCCAAAGCAGAACCGCCAAAAATATCACCGATCTCTGTCTCGGTCAGGGCTCGCCCGTAAAGGCGCACCTCATCCACGCCGCCATTTGTGGTGAGTTGCGGTGGAGTGCACCCGTCGCCTTTGCCGATTGTGAATGGCTGGGTTCCGATCACCATCGGTTGCGTTTCCTGATGGTCGGCCGCCAGGCTGCCGTTCACATAAAGCCGGAAGTTCGTACCCTGTTTTCGAAGCAGGAGGTGATGCCAGGTGTTTGTGCTGAGCGTGCCGCCCCATGAGCCGACACGCGAGCCTCCGCTCGAGTGACTTATGTCCATGAACGGCACGAAATTTTCGTCAACACCAATATAAAAATTGGAAGAATTTTCCCCGCACGCCCCCTTCCCGACTACGTAATGTTCAGCAGCGGCCGTCGGACTGAACCAAGCCGAAACCGTGTAATCGCCCGTTTGCACATCGAGCGTGTCGTCGTCAGGAAAGTTGATGTATCCGCCGTCGCCGCTGAAATAGAATCCGTATCCTACCTTGCCAAGTGCCGTCAAAGCAGCCCCGTCTAAAAACTGCCCGTGGTTTGTGCCTATCGAATCATCAGCGTTCGATGCGTTTGCATTCCACTCCGATATCAGCCCCGCAAGCGGTGTTGGTGTTGCCGTCGGAGTTGGCGTCGGAGTCGGGACGCCGATCAGTGTGCAGTCTGGCTGCCATGCAAGGTCGAAAATATTATCGTTATTCTCCGCGTTCCGGATCACCACCGGCATTTGCCCGAGAACTGCGACCTCAATGCTGAAGACGTTCGTATTTGTATCTTGTGTAACGAATGCGATGGCCGCACTGTTCGGGGCCCATGCAGGGAATGTTCGCTCAGAAGACGTGCCCATCAGCGGTGAAAAGGAGTTGCCATTAGCATCAGACGTACAAATGTTGCTCCATTGATCCTGATTAATGCCCTGGCACGTCATCAACAACTTCGTTCCGTCCGGCGAATATTTCGGATTCGCTAGATAGTAGCCTTCGGTATCATCGTCGATTATCTTTGTCTCATTGGTCCCGTCGAAATTGATCGTGAATATCTCAGTGTTCGACGCGAAAACGATCTTCGAACCGTCCGGCGAAAGGTCGAATTGCTCCGTGTATTCATTCATCCCAAGATCCGCAGCGTTAGTACCGTCCGGATCCATGGTCCAAAGCTTCGATTCATATAGGAAAACGATCTTCGTGCCGTCAGGCGAATACTTTGGAAACCGGATTTCTTCTGAGAAGCTGAGTATTTCCGCGTTCGACGTACCGTCCGCATTCACTCGCCAAACATCGCCGTTCTTAATGTAAATGACCTTTGTCGAATCAGCTGAAAAAGAATAGCTCGTATAGAAGTCCGGCATCTCAGCAAGCCGAACCTGATCGGAGCCGTCCGTATTCATCGAGTAGAGATAGAAGGTATTTGAGAACAGATCGCCATCTCGGCGGCTTCGAAATAGCACTTTGTTTCCGTCCGGCGAAAAAACCGGCATATCGTCGCCCAGGTAACTGAGTACCCTCGCATCATTGTTTCCGCCAATGTCAGAAATGCTATCGACATTCGGTTGATAATAGCTGCCGCGGGTAAACGCGAGAATGCCCGGCAGCGAGGTGCCCTGCCCGTAACTATGTCCGGAGGTTTGCGACGTAGTTGTGGTCGGCTGCGACTGTTTTGGCCCTCGTAAGACAAGTTCGTCATTCTCTGCCGATACAGCCTCAGGCAAAATGAAACGTGGAACCGCAAATCCGGCCGCACAAAATAGCGCCACCGCAAATAACAGTATGTAGTTATTAAAGACACGTTTCCGCTGGGTCTGTTTCATGACAAAATCTCCCTATCCGAGGCACAAATAGTTCTATATCTACCTAATAGGGCGTAGAAATGAGCCAAAAGCGCCCAATCACCAGATTTTTTTCTTTCGAATCGGGTGTCGATGTATAATTGCGTAAATTTGTTGTTATCCAATGCGAGAATTCGATCGTGAAAGAGTTAAGTCCCTGTTCGCGGAGGCACTGGAATTACCTGCCGCCGATCGACGCTCCTTCGTTGAAAAAAACGCCAGCGGCGATATGGCTTTGGCCGCCGAAGTCCTTTCCTTACTCGACGCGGCCGGATCAGGCAGCGATTTGATGGAGGATCACCGGATCGACCTGCAGGCCAGACTCAGTGCACCGTTGGTGGATGTGATCGGCTCAAGATTTGGGAACTACAGGGTCATTCGCGAGATCGGACACGGCGGAATGGGGACGGTATTCCTGGCCGAGCGCGATGACGGCGAATTCGAACAGACTGTCGCTCTTAAGCTCGTGCGACAGTCGATCGCCGATGCCGCTATCATCGAGCGTTTTCGCCGCGAACGCCAGATCCTTGCCGGCCTGAGCCATCCAAATATCGCAGCACTGCACGACGGCGGTATCAGTGAACGCGGCGAACCTTTCATTGCGATGGAATACATCGAGGGATTGCCGTTGACCGAGTACGCCGAGGCCGCTGATCTGTCGCTGAAGGATCGGCTTCGGCTTTTTCTTAAGGTCTGTTCTGCGGTGTCGTATGCACACCGAAACCTGGTCGTTCACCGCGACATCAAGCCGTCAAACATCTTGATCAATGCCGACGGCGAGCCCAAACTGCTCGACTTTGGCCTCGCAAAAGCGTTCGAAAATGATAATGCTGATACGCAGACCGCTGTATTCGCCTTCACGCCGGCGTACGCTTCGCCGGAGCAAATTACCGGCAAGGCGATCACGACCTCAAGTGATATTTATTCGCTCGGCGTGGTGCTGTATGAACTGCTGACCGGATCGAAGCCGCTGGACCTTGAGAACAAGAAGCTGGACGAGATCTATGCGACCATCAACACGCTTGAACCGGTTCCGCCGAGCATCTTGGCAAAGGGCGGCCCTGAGAAGGCCGGCGGGCATCCGACCAGATACTTAAAGGGCGATATCGACAATGTCGTTTTGATGGCGCTTAGAAAAGAGCCTGAGCGAAGATATAAGACGGTCGAAGATCTGGCCGATGATATCGAACGCCATTTAGATGGATTGCCGGTTTCAGCCCGGCCTAACACCTTCGGTTATCGGGCCGGCAAATTCCTTCGGCGTAATAAGATCGCCGTTTCCGCCGGCCTATTGATACTCGTTTCGCTCGTGACCGGGCTCGCCTTCGCTTTGTGGCAGGCAAATGTCGCTCGGCAGGAACGCGATCGGGCAGAAAAACGTTTTCAAGACGTTCGAAGTCTTTCCAATTCCCTGCTTTTCGAGATCGCCCCGAGGATCGAGCGGCTGCCGGGATCGACCGACGCTCGTGAGCTGGTCGTGCTCAAGGCTCTTGGCTATCTCGACAGTCTTGCCTCCGAGGCCGCTGACACTACACTCCAGACCGAACTCGCGCGAGCCTATCGAAAGGTCGGCGACCTTCAGGGAAATCCTTCGAAGCCAAATCTCAGTGACTTTGCCGGAGCGATCGAAACCTATTCAAAAGCGATCTCGTTGTTCGAGCGGCTGCCGCTGACCAAGGATCTGCGCGTCGAGATCGCATCCAGTTACCACGAGCTGGCAGCGATCAGGTTTGCTCAGGGCGAGATCAAACAGGCGATAGCGGACCTGGAACACTCTCTCGACCTTTACAAGGGATTGATCGCCGAGTTTCCCGGATCGGCAGATATTGAAAAAGCGAGCGCCGACGCCGCGATCGATTTCGGGCATATTAACGCGATCAATAATCAATACGCGATCGCGGTCCCGATATTCAGACAGGTTATCGCCGAACTTGAAAGAATGGACCGCAGCGACCCCGATGTGGCTCGGATGACCGCGTTAGCGACCGCATATCTCGGCAACGCGCTTTCGTGGGACGATAAACAGGCCGAGGCCGAGATCGAGAACCATAAGGCCGTGACAATGGCGGACGAACTGCGTGCCGGATTTCCTAATGATTCGAACATTCAACGTACGGTCTACATCGTCTACACCCAGGCATCCAGCACGCTTGAAAGCATCAAGAACGACCTTTCGCTCAAATACAGCAAACAGGCCCTCGACGTTGCCCGGACAAGTTCGGTGACCGATCCCGCCGACACTCAGGCCCGACAAAATCTGGCAAAGGCTCTGTCGCGTTACGGAAATATCCTTATGCTGGTAAAGCGTAATGGCGAGGGGTTCGGAGCTCTCCGCGAATCGGAGAGAACGATCCTCGAATTGATCGAGCGTGAGCCGCGAAACCGCGTTTATCAGGACGACCTCGGAACGCTGTACACGCGCCTTGGCGATGCCCAGAAGTTCGTGTCAAACCTACCCGGAGCACTGGAGGAATATCGAAGGTCGGCTGAGGTTTTCAAGGCCCTGGCCGCATTTGACGAAAAGAACACGGTCGCCCAACGCGATTGGGCACAGGCACTGAAGAGTGTCGGCATAACCGAACTGAAGCTTGGCCAAAAGGACAAAGCGAAGGCCAGTCTTTCGCTGGCGGTCCAGATCGTCGACCGATTAAAACAACAAAATGCTCTTGGGAAGTGGGACGAAAAAATATTCAATGAAATGGGCCAGGTGCTCGCAAGTATCAAATGATCTGCGGCCCATAAAACAAAAAGCACTCCGTTAAGAGTGCTTTTCGTAAAATTTGGTGATCCGAGCAGGACTCGAACCTGCGACCCAGTGGTTAAAAGCCACTTGCTCTACCGACTGAGCTATCGGACCACGAACGCTGCCACTAGCAGCCGAATTGAAGATTTTACATATTGGCGGATTAGATGGCAAGTTGCATTCGTATATCTGCCCTTGAATACAGCGAATTTGGGTCTTTCGGCGTCTCGACGAAACCGTGCTTTCGATAAAGACTTAGCGCGGGGGCGAGTTTGGTATGCGATTCCAGCCAAATAGTGTGTACCCCGCTATTTCGTGCGTGTTCGATGCATCTGACCATCAATGCGTCGCCAATTCCCATGCCCTGAAATTCGGGCGAAACCGCCATCTTTGTCAATTCGAGGACGCTGTCACCCGCCGGAATGAGTGCTACCGTGCCGGCCGCCAAACCGGACACGACCGCCATATAGATCTCGCCGCCGGGATCGATCACGCTCGTTCGCGGATCGTCCAGGACCTCCTTGTCGTGCTTTTCCACGGCAAAATACTTTTCGATCCATTCGTAATTGAGCGAGGCAAAATCGCCAGCCCATTCGTCAGTAAACGAGACGATCTCAATATTCGGCATTTCAGATCAATTGAACCAACCTTCCATTACCGATTCTTTGAGAATGATCGTCTGATCGCGTTCCGGCCCGGTCGAGATCAGGCCGATCTCGGTACCGATCTGCTCTGACAAAAAGCGTACATACGCCTGTGCCTTTTCGGGCAGGTCTTCAAACCGCGTGGTTCCGACCGTATCGGTCATCCAACCAGGCAGCGTTTCGTATATGGGCTTTATCTTGAGCAGTTCGCTGGAAACGGCCGGAAACGTTTCGACACGCTTACCGTCGATCTCGTAACCGACGCACACCTTGACCTCTTCTAAAGCGTCGAGCACATCTAGTTTGGTCAGTGCGACCGAATCAAATCCGTTCAATTCGGCGGCGTACCGCGTAGCCACGGCGTCAAACCAACCGCAGCGTCGCGGGCGTTTCGTCACCGACCCGTATTCGTTGCCCCGCTGACGGATCAGGTTCGCCATATCCTCTTCAGAATCAACCATTTCCGTTGGGAACGGCCCCTCGCCGACGCGTGTCGCGTACGTTCGGACGATACCCAAAACACCCGTAATGTGATGCGGCGGTATTCCGGCCCCGACCGATGCTCCACCGGCCGTCGGATTGGAAGACGTGACGTACGGATAAGTACCGTGATCGACGTCGAGCAATGTCGCCTGTGCTCCCTCAAGCAGGATCTTTTTGTTAGCTTTTCGTGATTCGGCCAGAAAATGCGAGGTCTCGCAGACAAAGGGCCGAAGCCGTTCGACCAGCGGTGTCATCTCAGCAAGGATCTCGTCCGCTCGCAGCGGCTGCTGGCCGAAAAGTACGATGATCCGGTTCGCTTCTTCGAGATTGCGTTCGATGCGAAGCTTTAATAGTTCGGGGTTCAAAGCATCGGCAACGCGGATGCCGCGGCGGCCTGCCTTGTCCTCATACGCCGGCCCGATACCTCTCAGTGTCGTCCCAATCTTTTCATTGCCCAGCCGTTCTTCGGACGTGTGATCGAGTGCCCGGTGGTAAGGCATGATCAAATGGGCCCGGCTCGATACCTTGAGCCGTTCCGGGCTGACCGAGATCCCCTTTTCGGCGATCTGGTCGACCTCTTCAAAAAATGCTTTCGGGTCGATGACCATGCCGTTGCCGAGCACACAGGTTTTGTCTTCGTGTATGATGCCCGACGGCAAAAGCCTCAAAACAAAGGCTTTATCGCCAACATAAACGCTGTGGCCGGCGTTGTGGCCGCCCTGATACCGCGATACGATATCAAAGCGGTCCGCCAACAGATCGACTACTTTTCCTTTTCCTTCATCGCCCCACTGGGCGCCGATAATTACGATGATCATTCGCTGTTCTTAGTTTCGAAGTGTCCAATTATATAGTTCGACGTAGTTCCGTGCCGCGTTCTCCCAGGAGTTATCGACGGCCATTCCGTTTCGCTGTATTCGTGACCACGATTCCTTATCTTCGTAGGCAAATCTGGCTTCGTAGATCTTCTCGAGCAGTTTATCCGCTTGATACGGACCAAATTTGAAGCCGTTCCCGCGACCCGTCACGGCGTTCCAGTTCTCCACCGTGTCGTCGAGGCCGCCGACCGCCCGGACGATCGGAACCGTGCCGTATCTCAATGAATACATTTGGTTTAACCCACACGGCTCAAACTTTGAAGGCATCAGGAACATGTCCGCTCCTGCCTCGATCAAGTGGGCCAAACTCTCATTATACCCGATATAAACCCCTACCCGCGACGGAGCATGGTCGCGAAGTGCCTGAAGAAAATTCTCCGAGTCCTTCTCACCCGACCCGAGGGCGATGAAAAAGCCGCCTGCCGCCAAAATGTCGCCGGCACCCTGCCGGATGAGTTCGACGCCCTTCTGCGACGTTAATCGTGTGACGCTAGCAAATATCGGCCGCTCCGGTTCAAACGGCAAATGAAATCTATCGAGCAGAGCACGCTTGCATTCGGCCTTGCCCGAAAGGTCGTTGATCGAAAAATGTGCGGGCAGTTCCGGGTCAGTCTCGGAATCCCAAACCTCATAATCGACGCCGTTCGTTATGCCGATCAGGCGCCCGGCCCGTTGACGTGTCAGCCAATCGAGGCCGTAGCCGTTCTCGGCGGTCTGGATCTCGTGCGAGTAGCGTTTTGACACCGTTGACAGCGTGTCAGATACTTCAAGTCCTGCCTTCATTGCTGAGGCGTAACCATTGAAACTAAAGGCATTTCGGGCGAATTCGGAAGTAAGGCCGAGTGAGGGCAGTTCGCCGAGGCCAAACCCGCCCTGATAGGCCATGTTGTGTATGGAAAATAACGTTCGCGTATTGCGCCAATAAGGGTCAGAACGCCGTCGTGATGACAGTTCGACGGCCGCAAATCCGCAATGCCAATCGTTGAGATGAACGATATCGGGCGCGCCGCCGAGCCGCTTGATCAACTCGAGCGCAGCGTGGTTAAAGAATGCAAATCTTTCGTGATCTTCACGGAATCCGTAGATCGAATCCCGATGAAACAGCGGCGGATAGTCCAGCAGGAATGCCGGTGAACCGTTTGCCTCGCTGTAAAAGGCCTTTACGCGAACGGTGCGTCCTTTCCATTTTATCCAGAGGTCATCGACAGCCGTATGCCAGAGATATTCGCCCTTGGTCTGCCAATAGCATGGCGTGATCAAAAAGGAGTCGATACCGACCTGCCGCAGGGCCTTGGGCAACGCCCCGGCGACATCGCCCAGCCCGCCGGTCTTTGAGTATGGAACTGCCTCAGCAGAAATTACGGCTACTCGCATAAAAATGGACCGTAAATAGTAAATCGTGAATAGGAGAAAACATCAAACCGTTCCCTCACTATTCACGATCGTCTATTAAACGCCGGCGATGCTATGACTGCATCGAGGCCAAAAATTCGGCATTTGTCTTAGTCTTGGAGAGACGTTCGAGCACGACCTCCATTTGTTCGACCGGCGAAAGCGGGTTCAGCACACGGCGCATCACCCAAATTCGGTTGAGGTCCTCTTTGCCGATCAGCAGTTCTTCCTTTCGGGTGCCCGAACGCTGCAGATCGATGGCCGGGAACAGCCGCTTGTCCGACAGGCGGCGGTCGAGATGTATCTCAGAGTTACCGGTTCCCTTAAATTCTTCAAAGATAACGTCGTCCATTCGCGAACCGGTATCGATGAGGGCCGTCGCGATGATCGTCAGACTGCCGCCTTCCTCGATGTTACGGGCAGCCCCGAAAAACCGCTTGGGACGCTGCAGTGCGTTCGAGTCGATACCGCCCGAGAGGATCTTGCCTGACGGAGGCACGACCGAGTTATGAGCACGGGCCAGACGGGTGATCGAATCAAGCAGGATGACGACATCACGCTTATGTTCGACCAGGCGTTTCGCCTTTTCGATCACCATATCGGCGACCTGCACGTGTCGGGTCGGCGGTTCGTCAAAGGTCGACGAAATGACCTCGCCCTTGACCGAACGCTGCATATCGGTGACCTCTTCCGGACGTTCGTCGATCAAAAGCACGATCAGCGTCACTTCCGGGTGATTTTCCGTCACCGAATTAGCGATGGTCTGCAAGAGCATCGTCTTACCGGTTCTCGGCGGGGCGACGATCAGAGCACGCTGGCCTTTACCGATAGGCGTGACCAGGTCGATCACGCGGGCGGCGACCTTGTCCGGATCACCCTCGATCTCCATACTGAGTTTTTCGTCAGGATAAAGCGGGGTCAGGTTGTCAAAAAATACCTTTTCACGCGACTGCTCTGGGGCCTCAAAATTAATAGCTTCGACCTTGATCAGGGCAAAATACCGCTCGCCTTCCTTGGGCGGACGGATTTGCCCCGAGACCGTATCGCCGGTCCGCAGGTCAAACTTACGGATCTGCGACGGGCTGACGTAAATATCGTCCGGGCCCGGCAGATAGTTGTACTCCGGAGCCCGTAAAAAGCCGAATCCGTCGGGAAGCGTTTCGAGGACTCCCTCAGAAAATATCAGGCCGCTCTTTTCGGTCTGGGTCGCGAGAACCTTAAAGATAAGTTCCTGCTTTCTTAGTCCGCTGGCTCCCTCGATGCCCATTTCTTTGGCGATATGGGTGAGTTCACTAATGGACATATCTTTGAGCCCGGCCAGATTCAGCATCGAATCGTTGCTGCCTTCGCTCTTTTTCTCGGCCGGCTCGGTAGATACGTCGATCGCCTCGGCGCTCGATGATTCTTCTGCGACGCGTTTCGGTCTGCGGGTTGAAGTTGTTTTGGTTGCCATGTCAGTCGGTGTGAAAGTGGATAAAATGAATTAAGTAGAGGCTATTCAAATTGTGTTGCGTTGCAGGCCGGATCAAATGATCGGAAGTGCTTTCGGGCCGCAGGCGAAACAAATGGATTGTGAGTATTAATAACAAAGATTCCAGTCTTTATGACCTGGAAAGAAACCTTGAGTTAAGGCGATATTTAATAATTACAACATTCGGAGCGATAAATCAACTAAAATCTTTAATTTTATTCACCGCCGTCTCGATCTCGCTCCATACCGCATCGCGTCCGCGGCCCGTCTGCGACGAAAATGCGATCACCCTCGCCCCGGGCAATTCCCTTTCGATCAACCGAATGTTCTTTGCCAGCTCGTTATTCGAGAGTTTGTCAGCCTTGGTCGCGACGATGATCCTAGGCTTTTCGTTGACGGTCATCCATTCGTGAAGCTGACGATCGAGTTCCGTCGGCGAATGCCTCGAGTCGACGAGTTGGATCGACAGTACCAGTTCCCGCCGTTCGGCAAGGTACTCTTCGGCCATCTTCCCCCAATCGGCCCGCATCGATTTTGACACCTTGGCGTAACCGTAACCCGGCAGGTCCGCAAAATAGAACCGTTCGTTGACGCGAAAAAAATTGATGCTTTGCGTACGGCCCGGTGTATTCGACGTTCGGGCCAGTCCTTTTCGGTTGAGCAGTGAATTCAAAAGTGACGACTTGCCGACATTAGAACGGCCTAGGAACGAGATCTCCGGCAAACCGTCGGTGGTCCAGTGAGCCCGTTCAAAGGCGCTTTTGGTAAATTCGGCTGAGGTGATCTTCATTGATCGGTGGAATCGCCCGCATTCGCCATTTCCGTACGGGCCTGCATCCAACGCTTCATCGTTTCACGCCTGACCGCCAGCGTTTCGAGTGCGTTTGGCTGCCGCATAAGGAGTTCCTCCATATGCTTCATCATATTCGGGCTTCCTATCCGTTCGCGAAGTTCGGCAATGTAGGGCTGGACCTTGCAAAAGACCACCCAGATCTCACCGGCCGAGTCCATGAACATCGCTTCATCGATCGCACCGCGATTGACGAAACTCGCCGCCATATCCCAGTAACTGGTCACCATTCGGAAACTCGCACTGGTCGCCGGGTCGATCATGGTCTTGATAACGTCTTCGACCGAATCCGGGAAAAACCCGATGAACCAAGCCCGGGCGTCACGCATTTTGTCTTCGCGCCGGAGGTCGTAAAGCTTAAGTATTAATTCTGCCGAGTGAAATTCTTTGCTCATAATCAGATTACAATTTTCCGCCTATTCAACCGAAGCGTTGATCTCCGGGCCCGCCGGATCGCTGTTCCAAACTTGCGGCGCGTGGATCGTCGCATCCGCGGCCGTACTCGGTTCGAGAGCGATCTTTAACACCTCGTCGATCATATCGACCGGATGTATGGTCAACTCGTCGCGGACCTCATCGGGTATCTCCGCAAGGTCCTTTTCGTTCTCCTTGGACAAGATGATCGTTTTCAGCCCGAATCTGTGTGCCGCAAGGAGCTTTTCCTTGACGCCGCCGATCGGCAGGACCTTGCCGCGAAGAGTGATCTCGCCGGTCATCGCCACATCATGCCTTGCCGGCCGTTTGGTCAGTGCGGACACCATCGCCGTAGCGAGAGTTATTCCGGCACTCGGGCCGTCCTTCGGTATTGCTCCCTCGGGAACGTGTATGTGAAGGTCCTTTTCGCGAAAGTCAGCCGGGTCGATCCCAAGCTCTTCCGCCCGCGTTCGGACGCATGTCAGAGCGGCCTTGGCCGACTCCTGCATTACCTCGCCGAGTTTACCGGTAAGCGTTACGTCACCCTTGCCTTTGACCAGGGTGGCCTCGACCTGCAGCACATCACCGCCGACCTCGGTCCACGCCAGTCCGTTGACAAGTCCGACCTCGCTCTTACGGGCAATATCCTGTTTACGAAAACGGATGGTGCCGAGCAATTCCTGAACCTTTTCCGCGTCGATCACCACGCGGAACGAGTCTTTGTCCTCTGCGGCGACGTATTGGCGGGCGACTTTCCGTAAGCATGAACCGATCTCACGTTCGAGGTTTCGAACGCCGGCCTCACGGGTGTAATGCCGTATCGCTTCGAGGATGCCGTCATTTGTAAAGACGACCTTGTCGCTGTCGATGCCGCTGTTTTCGCACTGCTTGGGTATTAAGTGACGCTTTGCGATCTCTGCCTTTTCGCGTTCGGTATAGCCCGAAAGGCTCAGGATCTCAAGGCGGTCCTGCAATGCCGGCGGGATCGTGTGCAGCACATTTGCCGTCGCGATAAAGAACACATGTGACAGATCGTAATCGACATCGAGATAATGATCTCTGAAGGTACTGTTCTGTTCCGGGTCGAGCACCTCCAAAAGGGCAGCACTTGGGTCGCCGCGGTAATCACGCCCAAGCTTATCGACCTCGTCAAGCAATATGACCGGATTGGTCGTACCGGCACGTTTCATCAGTTGGACGATCTGCCCCGGCATCGAACCGATATACGTACGGCGGTGGCCGCGAATCTCGGCTTCGTCGTGGACGCCGCCAAGGGCGAGCCGGACGAACTTTCGCCCCGTCGCATTGGCGATCGATTTCCCGAGGCTGGTCTTGCCCACGCCGGGAGCACCGACGAAACACAGGATCGTTCCTTTCGGATTTTTTACCAATTGGCGGACGGCCAAAAATTCAAGAATGCGTTCCTTTATCTTTTCGAGGCCGTAATGATCCTCATTGAGCGTCGCTTCCGCGGCGTTTAGGTCCTCGATCTCCTCAGACCTCTCTTTCCACGGCACATTGATCAGCCAATCAAGGTAGTTTCGCGAAACAGTGCTTTCGGCCGACATTGGCGGCATCGCTTCGAGCCGGGCAAACTCCTGCATCGCCTTGTCTTTGGCTTCCTCGGACATTCCGGCGGCTTCGATCTTTGCCTTCAGCTCGTCGAGTTCGGCCTTTTCGTCCTTACGGCCGAGTTCTTTATGGATGGCCTTGATCTGTTCGTTCAGGTAATACTCGCGCTGATGCTTATCCATTTGCTTTTTGGTTCGCGAGTGGATGTTGCGGTCGAGTTGACGTTTATCTATCTCCGCTTCAAGCACATCGATCAGCCGCTGCAAGCGTTCCTGGACCGATACGGTTTCGAGCAATTCCTGTTTCTCGGCGACCTCGATCCGCAGGTGCGACGACATCGAGTCGGCGATCTGGGCCGCTGAAACACCGCGCAGAGCGGCGTGAAGCGCGTCGGTATAGGCATCCGGCGATACCCTCAAAAGCTGTTCGACCAACGCATGCAGCCGCTGAAGCAGCCCGTCCGTCCGATAGCCCGATTCATCCGTCGAGGGGACACGCCGGACATGAGCGTAGAACATTCCCTCTTCGTCCTGCTCGACCCTCACCATTCGCCCGCGTTCCCTTCCCTCGACCACGACCTTTATCTGGCCGTTCTCCTGACGCTGAGCCTGCAGAATACGCCCGAGGGTGCCGACCTCGAATATCTGCTCCGCGTTAGGTTCGTCAACCGAGGCGTCATGCTGCGTAGCCAGAAAGATCTGCCGCTCGCCGGTCATGGCCTGTTCGAGTGCCATCACGGAACTGGGCCTGCCGATCTTAAATGCGACCTTTGTGTAAGGAAAAATAACGACGTCCCGAATGGGAACCATCGGAAAACGTTCGATATCCGACGGCATTTGATCTGTAAATTCTTGCATACTCAATGGAAAAAATTCACTTCGATGTTCACGTAACTTTTAGGGTTAATACTATTTACGCAAAATCATCCGGCAAAAGCAACAGCGGATCCAATCAAAGATCCGACTGGCTTGATACTTGTTTGATGTTGAGAGTAAAGACGGATTGGAAGCGAAATTCTACAAATCCCGCGGTTCTTTTGACACTGTTGGCGAATAGATCAGGCCGAACTCACGGAGTACAAGAAAAAATGCCTTTGAGCCAATAAAAAAAGTGATTTTTTGCGACCTAAACTTACTTTTAAACGTCTAATGAGTGTAGTATCGATTTTGATCCCAATACACGGCGCATTTTCCCGAAATTCTCCTGATCTGCCTGCACATTTGCAGCGGACATCCGGAGCGTAAGGCATTTTTAGAACTTACTTTATTTAGGAGATTCGAGCGATGTTAAATTCTGCACTTCTTCGACGGCCGCGAGCTTTGACGCTGACAGTGACGGCGATAGCTCTCTGGCTCGTTTTGCCATTCGCATTTCAGATCGGGAGCCCGAATTCGCAGGCTCAAACGACGACTGCGACGGCGGGCCTTTTCGCGCGATTGCTGGCGGTCCCGAGCGGCAGCCCGACGACCAACGCTCTGCCGATAGGCTCGGCCAGCTACAATACATTTATGTCGGCCGGATCGGCCCAGCGCGTCTTACATGTTGAGGTCAACGGCGTTAATCTGCCGGCCGGAACCCAGCTCAGCGTGGTATTGAACACGTCGACCGTCGGTTCGATGACGCTTGACCCGGTCCGTCACGGTGTCCTGCACCTGACGACGGCCAACGGCGACACCGTACCGACGGTGGTCATCGGCGATGTTTTGACCATTAAGAATGGTGATGCCTCGATCGTTAGCGGTGCTTTCGGGCCGCCGCCGACGCCGCTGCCGACCGTTTCGCCGACCGTGCCGCCGCCGACACCGTCTCCGATGCCGACGCCTTCGCTGCGTTTGATCGCGCAGCTTTCGGCACCGGCCGTCGCGACAACACTCGTTCCGCGAGGCTTGGCTGAATACACGGAGTTTGGTCCCGGCCCGCGTTTATTCGAAGTATTCGTCTCGAACATCAATTTGCCGAACGGCACCGTGCTTAACGTAGTCGTCGCCGGCAACCCTGCGGGAACGATCACGCTTTTTAACCACAGCGGATCGCTGCGGCTATGGGCCAACAGCAACAGTACGTTCCCGTTGATCACCGCGGGCACGCCGATGACGATACGCAACGCCGGCACGATCCTGCTTGGCGGCACATTTGGAGCACCGCCTCCGCCGCCGTCTCCGTCGCCGACCCCGACCGGCAGCCCGACTCCGCCACCCGCTCCGCTTCCGGCCCGTGCTTTTGCGGCGAAGATGAACGGACACGCAGTTGTACCGCCCGTGACAACACCGGGACGCGGTTTCGGATTTGTTACCTTGAACCCAGCGGCCACGGCGATCAATGTCCGTGTTGCTTATAATCATTTGACCGCACCCGCGACCGCGATCACGATCAACGGACCCGCCGGCCCGAATGCCACCGGCCCGGTCATCTTCACAATCGCAAATAACGGCGGGACGTCAGGGATGACGGCACCGCAGTCTTTCGATGTGACTCCGCAGCAGGTCGCTCAGCTCCGTAACGGTGCCTGGTACATCCAGATAGCGACGGGCGACACCAATACGGCCGTCGGCTATCCCGATGGCGAGATCCGCGGACAACTCCGGCCGGTCAATCGCCGCGACGATTTCAACGGCGACGGACTTTCTGACATCAGCGTGGTGAGGCCGCGTGCGGGACTTGCCCCGGACAATGCCGGAAACGATTGGTACACCCTCAGCAGCGGTGACAACACTTACTCGATGCAGTCGATCGGACAGCCGGGTGACATCAATGTCCAGGGTGACTATGACGGCGACGGAATGGCGGACATCGCCATGTTCACACCGTCGACCGGAACCTGGCAGATCCGCCGAAGCGGAACCGGCGAGACGACCTATTCGCGGTTCGGCATAAGCGGTGATATCCCGGTTGTCGGCGATTACGACGGTGACGGCGTCAACGATCTGGCCGTATTCAGGCCGACGGGCGGCAATTGGTATGTGCTGAGAAGCTCTGATGACGGTTATTCGGTGACTCGTTGGGGCATGGCCGGCGATCGGCCGGTTGCCGGTGACTTTGACGGCGACGGCATTAACGATATGGCTATTTTCCGTCCGAGCGTCGGCGACTGGTACATTCGCCGAAGTTCCGACAACGGAATGACCGCCATGCACTGGGGAATGGCGGGCGATCGGGCCGTTGCCGGTGACTTTGACGGCGACGGCACCAGCGATGTGGCCGTGTATCGTCCGAGTTCAGGCACGTGGTACATCTATCGGAGTTCGGACAGTCAGTTCTCGGCGCTTCGCTGGGGAGCAGGCGGCGACATACCCGTGGCTTGCGAATTTGACGGCGACGGAATGACCGATATTGCCGTTTTCCGTCCTTCGACGGGCCAGTGGTACATACTGCGAAGTTCCGACAATGGAATGGACGTCTTCCAGTTCGGTATATCGACCGATCGTCCGATCCAGGTCGCCTATGCTCCGCAATAGTTGATCGAATTGCGTTGAACTTGCCGGCGGCTCTAACCGAGTCCGCCGGCTTTTTTGTTCTATTCAGGCGATCGGCAAGGACCGTATATGGCCGCAAATGAACTCGGACCGCAATTGTGCTAGCATTTCTCAAACAATGAACGAAATATCCGACCGACTCAGAAGCGATGTCATTGACCGTTGGGAATCGCTGAATTTAGCTCTGACCGAACAGGTGGCGGTGAGGCCCGACCGCTCCGATCACACACGAACGGCGGGTAAGATCGCCGCGGCATTACTCGACCTCGCCAAACTCTCCGGCATTGACGCTAACGCCGGATCGGTATCTCAAGCGGACCTCGGGCTGATCGGCGAAATTGCCGACGCCTCAAAAGCATCGATCTTTGCCTCGGCCTCAAAAAAGGACCTTCTCTACGTTACGGCCTATTTCGAAGCCGACGGGAACGGAAATTACAAGTTCCTTCGCAACTCGATCGTTATCGACAATAAACGTTCAGCTCCGCAGGATTTTCTTGAGGTCTCTAAGCGGGTGGCCGCCGGGATCATCAATGCACTTGGCTTAGAACCCGAATGGGATCCGCAGATAAAGGTCTCACCGGCATCGTTCGAAGAGCAGGTCGTTCTGCGGTCGCCTACCGAAGCCGGAACCTCGGTAAATATTCAGTTCTTCATTCGGGATAAGGATGGCGGCCTCGAAAAATTCGAACCCAAAACGTGGCAATTCAACCTTCTTCCGCCTGCGTGACCGCGTGCTCTAGAATGTTCCGCCACGGGCGGCCCCAAACCACCCGGGAAGATCATTGACGATCGGACGCCAATTACGGCACGGCCGTAAAGTCCGCGTCGGTCACATTACCCAGTGGCGAAACCTGCCTCGTCGGCTGTGAAAAAGTAAATCGTTTGCTGTTAACCGTCACCGTGTAAGTTTGTGCGGAATGAAGCCCGCGAACGATATAATTTCCAAAACTACCGGTTTGGACCGTAACAGGCGAACTCAGATCACCACCCGATACCGTCACCAGCGAATTTCGGATGCCCTGGCCCGATGCGGTGAGGACGCGGCCGCTCACCGTGACATCGTTTACCGGGATCATCGCGTAGGCGTGTGTCAGCCCGTTGATGACACCCGTACCGACGATGATGCCGTTATCGCTGATCCCGAGTGCCGATGACGATGTGTTGGTCGACAGGTCCCAACCGGTTCCCGCCGGGATCAGGTCGGCGATCCTATATGTGCTGCTGCCGTCATAAAGAAACGGGATCGCGAATGCGGACGACGCGGTCCCGACCGCCCAACCCGATGAGTTGACCGCACGGGCCGAACCCTGTGTCGTCCCGACCGGCAGCGGTATCGCCGTCATTCCGCCGGCCTGCGTCCAAATGAACGGCATTCCGGAGCCCTGATTCAGCATACTCGACCCAACGACGTGTCCGCCGTTGCTGATACCGAAAGCGATCGCACCGTTAAGGCCTGCAAGAGCCCCGATATCGATCGCCGAACCGCTGCCGATGTCATAGACCAACCCGACATTGCGGGCCGCGTTTGCGGGGTCGATCCCGATCCCGGCGATCCTCCCGGCGTCATTTATGCCGAATACGGTGGTAAAATAGCTGCCGCCCGACGTCGTTTGGGTGATCACTGTCGCCGTGGCCCCGCTGTATATCGCACCTCGCTGAAAAGTCCCCGAATTTACAGATCCGACCGCGACGCCCGATGCGTTTACGTCATTTGCGTCACCGAGCGTCTCGCCGGCCGGCAAAGGCAATTGAGAAACGACACCGTTCTGCCATACGACCGGAAGCCGGCTTGAGCCGAAAGTGGTGGTCGCCCCGGTGCCAACTACAATACCCGCATCGTTTGCGGCGTTTGCCAAACAAAAGCCGCGTCCGGCAAGGTTGGGCAGGCCGGTCAACCCCGGCCCGAATGACCATGAAAACGCCTGCGTCGCGTTTGTTCGAAATGACCGTCCGACGGCTATACCACCGGGCGATACTCCGAATCCCTGTGAGGCAGTGTCGCCCGCGAGCACCACGCCGAGATCGAATATCTGATATTGCGGCGGCACCGCGGCCCGTTTCGCCGCGTTAAGCGGCCTCTGGCCGGCGGCGGCCGAAAATAACACCGATAAAGACACAACAACGCCAAGAAATGGGCGAAAAACCTTCATGATCTGCCTCCGATGGTTAACTGACGATTACTTCTGATTTTGAGGCCTAAGGATATTAGCGTTGGAATGTGAAGTCAAGGTAAACCGTTTTCGGCAGGCGCGAAAAATGGCGAGCCTGAGTGTTCCTCAAACCCGCCACGTTAATTCCGGACTTTTCGCCTGAATACTGCCGCCCGCTACGCTGCCTCTTCGGAACGCGAAACGACCTCGAAGACCGGGACTTTTCTCTCTATCATGTCCCGCGTGATGACCAGTTCCGTAACCGATTTTTCAGTCGGCAGATGGTACATCGACTCGAGCAGTATCTCCTCAAGGATCATCATCAGCCCGCGTGCGCCGACCTTTCGTTTGTGGGCTTCCTGAGCGATAGCGGAAAGCGCTCCGTCCGTAAACTTGAGGCCGATATTATCAAACTCAAATTTCCGTTGGTACTGCTTGATCAGGGCGTTCTTCGGTTCGGTGAGGATCTTGATCAGAGCCGCCTCGTCCAATTCACGCAGAGTGCCGATCACCGGCAGACGACCGACGAATTCCGGGATCAGGCCGTAATGTATCAGGTCTTCGGGCTCGAGTTTGCTTATCGATTCGTCGTGTCGCTGTTTGTTGGTCTTGACGTCCGCCTGAAACCCGAGCGACTTGTTTCTAAACCGCTTTTCGACGACCTTTTCGAGTCCGATAAATGCCCCGCCGCAAATAAACAGGATGTTTGTCGTGTCTAATTGCTGAAAGTCCTGCTGCGGATGCTTTCGGCCGCCGCCCGACGGAATGTTCGCCACCGTACCTTCGAGTATCTTGAGAAGGGCCTGTTGTACGCCCTCGCCCGATACGTCACGCGTGATCGACGGGTTGTCGTCCTTGCGGCAGATCTTGTCGATCTCGTCGATGTAGATAATTCCCTGCTGGGCCTTTTCGATGTCGCCGCCCGCCGACTGCAGCAGACGCAGCAAAATATTCTCGACGTCCTCGCCGACGTATCCCGCCTCGGTCAGGCTGGTCGCGTCGACGATACAAAACGGAACGCTCAGCACTCGGGCGAGCGTCTGTGCCAAAAGGGTCTTTCCCGTTCCGGTAGGGCCGATCAGCAGGATGTTGGATTTCTGCAGTTCGATGTCGTTTCGCCGTTTTGCGAGTTCGAGCCGTTTATAGTGTTGATAGACCGCCACCGACAGCCGCTTTTTCGATTCGTCCTGCCCGATCACGTACTCGTCCAGATACCCTTTGATCTCGTGCGGTTTGGGCAACGCGGTCCGCGTGACGGTCGACGCCGATTGCTCGTCATCGTTGATTATCTCGTTACAAATGCCGATGCACTCGTTGCAGATATAAACCCCGGGACCGGCGATAAGTTTGCGGACATCATTCTGCGACTTTCCGCAAAATGAACACGTCAATAATTCTTCGGGTCTTCTGAATTGGCTCATATCGTAGTTATCGGATGACAAAGGTCAATGGACAGATGCCCGGGGGACAGATACCCAGGCCGGGATCTGTCCGCCGAGTCCTGAACGCCTATTTTTCTCTGTGCTCGATCACTTCGTCGATCAAACCGTACTCCTTAGCCTGCAGCGGCGTGAGGATACGATCACGTTCGACGTCCTTTTCAACCTGCTCGAACGACTGTCCCGTGTGCTTTGAAATGATCGACGATGTCAGCGTACGCATGCGGATGATCTCCTCGGCCATGAGCCGGACATCGGTCGCCTGTCCCGAAGCTCCGCCTGACGGCTGATGGATAAGAACGCGGGCGTTCGGCAGCGAAAATCTCTTTCCCGCGGCTCCTGCACATAGCAAAAGGGCTCCCATCGACGCACACTGGCCGACACAGATCGTCGTAACGTCGTTCTTGATGAATTGCATCGTGTCGTAGATGGCCATTCCGGCGGTGATCGAACCGCCCGGACTGTTGATATACAGGTTGATGTCGCGTTCCGGGTCCTCGGCCTCGAGAAACAGGAGCTGTGCGACGATAAGATTTGCGATCTGATCGTCGATCGGTGTGCCGATAAAAATGATACTGTCCTTCAAAAGGCGGGAGTAAATGTCGAATGCCCGCTCGCCTCGCGAAGTTTGTTCGACAACCATCGGTACTAATGCCATATATTTCCTCTTTCCGTTCTGAGAATTACCTTAGATGATTCTTGAAGTTGTGCCGGATAAATTGTTGTAAAGATTGTGATTGCCGTTCACGACCAAAGATTTTACAACTTTCGGTACAAAAATCAAGTGGTTTTATTTCAAGGGCCGGCTTCGTCTGGCCGGCCCGGTATTTTGCCGGCTATTCTGCCTTTTTGGCGGCCTTTTTGGCCGGTGCCTTCTTTTTCGGGGCCTTTTTCGGCTTTTCGTCGTCAGACGGCAGGCCGACCGTCTCGTCGATCCACTCGCCGTCAGTGACTTTGGCCTTTGCGATCACGGCCTCGATCGATTTTCTCGTTTTCAGGTTATTGCGGATATTCTCGACACCGCCGCCCTGTTTTTCGAGCGAGGTACGGATCTCCTCAGCCGAGGCACGATAGTAATCAGCCAACTTCTGTATCTCTTCATCAACCTCGGCCTCAGACACCTCGACCTTTTCGAGTTCTGCGACCTTGTCTAGCAGGAGAGCACCCCGGACGTCCCTTTCGGCCTGCGTCCGCATATTGCTGTACGCCATTTCGATGAACTGACTCTCAACTTTGTTCAGATCGACCCCACGCTGCTGCAGGTCCTGTGCAAAGTTATTCAGAAGGTTGCGGGCCTGATTTTCGATCAGCACTCCCGGGATTTCAAACGCGTTATCCTCGATCAATTTGGCGATCGCGTTGTTACGCAGCCTTGCGTCGGCGTCCGACTCGGCGTATTTGATAAGGTCGGCCTTCAGCTGTTTACGCAGATCTGCCAGCGACTTATACCCTTCATCAAGGCTCTTGGCCCATGCGTCGTTGAGTTCGGGAACCTCGGCACGGCCGACCGATTTGATCTTTGCCTTGTAATGAACGGTCTTCCCGGCAAGTGCCTCGGATGAAAACGACTCGGCATAAGTTACCGTAAATTCCTTTTCTTCGTCCGCCTCGACCCCGACCAAATTCTCGGTAAATGAAAGTTCGATATGCTCACCGCCGAGTTCTACCTCAAGGTCGTCCGCCTTGATCGGCTCGGCATCGGGATCATCTGCAAAAACTCCTTCAAGATCCGCAATGACCGTATCGCCGATTTCCGATTTTCGTCCCTCGACCGGGATAAGCGCCGCTTCCTTCTGGATGCGTTCGGCGATGAGGTCCTCGACCTCGCCGTCGGCAACCGGTTTGACGCGTCGTGTGACCTCGATACCCTTGTATTTGGGCGTCGGGATCTCCGGCATTACTTCGACGTGAACGTGCAGTTTGATCGGCTGTGAACCGTTGACCTTGACGTTCTCCTGGTCCTCCAGATGCAGATGCGGCTCTGCCAGCGGATGCAGGTCATGCTCCTGGATCGCGGCGGTGACCTGTCCGGGGATCACTTCCTGGAGCACCTCGCTCCTGATCTCCTCGCTGAACCGCATTCGTACGACCTCGATCGGTGCAAAACCTTTGCGAAAACCGGGCACGTTGGCGCGTTTCGCGTATTTTTGGCTGACCTTGCCGTACGCCGCCTTTACTACATCGGCGTCGATCTCAAGGTGTATCTCTCTTTGGGTAGGTGAAATTTCTTTTAATTCGCTTTTCATGTACAGGAAAAAGGATAGCGCGTCAGATGCCGGTTGTCAGTTGCCGAGTGCCGGTTTTCACGCCGCGGCAGCCGGACGTCAGCCGCCGGGCCCGCAAATGCAAAATTGGTCGGATGCAATTGTCATTCGCTGACAGCTTACAGCCGACCGATCAGTTTTAATATGGTGCCGAGGACAGGAATCGAACCTGCACGCCTCGCGGCGCTAGATCCTAAGTCTAGTGCGTCTGCCAATTTCGCCACCTCGGCGTCGCGTTCGGCACGGAATATTACCGCCCCGGACCGCAAAATAGAATCTACCGAATCGGGCGAAGATTGTCTAGCCGCCTATTTGCGGAGGTATTTCCGATCGTATTCGTCCCAGGACATATTGATATCGGCTCCGCCCAGGCCGGCGTGCGGATCACTGCGGAGAGCCTTTGCCTCAGCCTTAAGGAACAATTTGTATCCGCCGTAACCAACCGCACCGAGCAGGCCGATCCAGAAAACGTACCAAATTATCGACGACAGAAAGCCGAGGACCCATAACAACGCCATTCCGACAAACACCAGTCCGATCGCCGCAAGTATGATCTTGATAATATTCATTTCTTCAACCTCCGCATCCGAAACTTAGTACGAATTCGCCCCGCCAATGTTCGTACAAAATCACTCGGTATCGTATAATTCACGCTTAGCGTCGAGGCATTGAACCTAATTTTGAGCACTTTGAATAAAACGATAAGCGAGATTTCTGCGGCCCTTAGTGCCGTAACGACAGGCGATATGAGTGCCGTGGCGGCTGACGTCACGCACGATTCGCGGCAGGCCCGCGAGGGGACACTTTTCGTCGCCATCAAAGGCGCGACCGTCGACGGACATCGGTTCATCGACGACGTCCTCCGCCGCGGTGCGGCCGGGATCGTCTCGGAATCTGATCCGCCGGCGGATTTCGCCGGAGCGTGGCTCAAGGTCGCCAACGCCCGTGAGGCACTCGCTAAGGCGGCAGCCGTCATCAACGGTGAACCCTCGCATCAATTGGACCTGGCTGGCATCACCGGCACCAACGGAAAGACCACGACGACCTATCTCTGTTTTGCCCTGGCCGAGGCCGCCGGTGAGAGGCCGGCGATGTTAACCACGGTCGAATACCGCATCGGCGAACGCAGCGAACCGGCGGTCCGCACGACGCCCGAGGCATCCGACACGAACCGCTTTCTCCGCGAAGCGGTCGATCACGGGTGCACGATGGCGGTGATGGAAACGTCGTCACAGGCGATAGACCTGCATCGGTGTGACTGGCTGCGGTTCAAGGTGGCGGTATTTACCAATCTGACGCAGGACCACCTTGACTACCATCTGACGATGGAGAACTACTTTGACGCCAAGCGAAAGCTGTTTGACGGGCGTTTGGGCGAATTGCCGGGATCATCGGTGATCAATATCGACGACGAATACGGCAAACGACTCGCTCAGGAATTACGCGCGGACGGGCGACGCGTCGTCACGATCGGCCAGGATGACGACGGCGCCGACCTTCGGGCGACCGATATCACCGTTTCGCTGATCCGCGGTACCGAATTCACTCTTCGTGCTCCGTCCGGAGAATATCGCGTCAAATCGCCGCTGGTCGGTAAGCCGCATGTTTACAATATGCTGACCGCCGCCGCCGCCGGCCTCGAACTCGGCTACGGTATTGAAGATATTATCCGCGGCCTTTCGACTTGTGTGGGTGCTCCCGGCCGATTCGAACGCGTCCCGCATAGCGGCGATTTTGCGGTGGTCGTCGATTACGCCCACACAGATGACGCTCTGCTCAATACGCTCAAGACCGCCCGCGAACTCACCGACGGCAGGATCATCACGGTCTTCGGTTGCGGCGGTGACCGCGACCGTTCAAAACGCAAGCCGATGGGCGTGGCGGCCGGTGAGAACAGCGACCTCGTGATCGTCACGTCGGACAATCCGCGGACCGAAGACCCGCTGAGCATAATCGCCGAGATCGAAGTCGGGGTTAAAGCAACTGATACACCCTATCAGGTGATCGACGACAGGCGACGGGCCATATTTCAGGCGATCGCTGAGGCTCGTGCGAATGATGTGGTGATAATTGCCGGAAAGGGCCACGAAAACTACCAGATAGTCGGGGCGGACAAGTTCCATTTCGACGACCGCGAGGTTGCGGCCGAGGCTCTGGCCCAGTTGGAATCGGAACGCTAGGCCTTGTCGTTAGGACGGACCAGACCGACCAGCACCTCTCGCTGAGCTGATGACAGCTGGTCGAACTTGACCCCAAATCCGATCTCGAAAACGTGATTTGCCACTGATCCGGTAAACTGGACCTTCATCCCGTCTGCCAGCGGTATAAAAATAAGTACGCTATCGCCATCCTCGACCTCACCTGATCCGAGAATAAAGCAGCCGTCAAAGCTGACGTCGCTCAATGTGCCGCGTTGACGCTCGCCCGAGGATTGCCATTCGATATCGACCTCAACGGGATATCTGTTAGTCGCGCGGCGTTCTGAGCCGCTTCGTCGATCGTAGTTGGACATCGGTTCTTTAACTAATCAGCGTCACCCGCTGCCTGTCTCCCCTTATTAACTAAGTAATAATAGACCGGCATTCCCAGAATGATGAGCACGATCCCCGCCAGTGATTGCGTCGGCGTACTGATCACGGTGGTCACGAGCAGCCAGCCGGCGACGAGCAGGAACACGACCGGCACCACCGGATAGCCGAACGCTTTGTACGGACGCTCGATCTCGGGGTGTTTTTTGCGGAAAATGAAGATCGAGGATGTGATAAGTGCATAAAACAGCCACGACCCGAAAATAACGTAATCGGTGAGCGTGTCAAACGAGCCCGACAGTGCCAAAATGCTCGCCCAGACGCCCTGGAACAGTACACCGTTGATCGGCACCGCGTTTACCGAGACCTTTGAAAATCCCTTGAACATCAGGCCGTCCTCGGCCATCGCGTAAGGTATTCGCGACGCGCTTAGTATCGACGTGTGCAGCGTGCCGAGCGACGACAGCATCAGGCCGACCGTAAACACGGCGACCGCAATGCCTGTCCCGAGACTCGCGGCGTCACCGCCGAAGAACTTGCTGACGACCACCTTCGCGACGCTCGAATTTTTTGAGACCGAGGCGATCGATGTCGGGTCGAGGATGTAAAAGTACGCAACGTGCACCGCCACATAAAGGATGATCACGAGCAGGACGCTTCCGATAATTGCGATCGGGATATTGCGTTTCGGGTCCTTGACCTCGCCGGCCACGAACGAAAGGTTGTCCCAGCCGTCATAACCCCACAACGCCGCAAGCATCGCCGCGGCAAAGCCCGCCAGGAAGGTGTATTCGCCGGAACCGTAACGAACCGCGTCGGCGACGCCCTCGCAAGTCCCGGACGTGCTTGCCAGCGAAAAATTGGCAAAGCTGCCGCCCGTCACAAACAAAAAGGCCCCGAGCCCGACAAATATAACGAGCCCGATCTTTATAGCCGTCAATGCGGTTGCGATCTGGCCGCTCAGGCTCACCGAAAGGCAGTTGAGTGTCGTGAAGATCGCAATGATCACCACTGCGATGATCTGGAGCGACGTCACTTCGTAGTCGTAGCCGATAACGGTCGTTTTGAAAAGCGTCTGTTTCAGGCCGCCGTCAAGATAATCGTTCAGAGCGATCGCGAAAACCACCGCCACCGATGCCTGTGCACCCGTTCTGGCGATGAACATCTGCATCCAGCCAAACAGAAAACTCGAGAGCCTGCCGTACGAATCACGCAGAAATACATAAGGCCCGGCGGCATGCGGCTTCATCGCCGTGAGTTCCGCGTAGGTTAACGCACCCGCGAGCGACAGCAGGCCGGCCGCGATCCACGCGATCAGGACCCACGTCGGACTGCCGACATTACAGGTCATAACGCGTGCCTTAAGGAACACGCCCGTGCCGATCACGTTGCCGATAATGACGGAAATTGCGGCGATCAGGCCGAGGCCGCGGATGAGGGTCTGCCGTTCGTTGATCTCAGAGTTCATATCGTTTGACTTTTGGACTGGCAACATCTTACGCGAAAATACAGTCAGAGTGAAATTTTGTATCGTGATAAAATCACCCGTATGCTCGATCTGGATATTAGCGGCGACGATCTCGCGGCGGCGTTGCTGTCGCTGTCACGGTCGGGCGTGGTCTGTATCCTCGACAGTTGCGGCGTCGGCCACCTTGGCTCGCATTTGTTGATCGCCGGGATCGCCCCGCAGGACACTTTTTCGATCTCAGGCCCGAACGCGGCGGAAACACTCGGCCGATTTGAAGAGCTGACCGCCGAACCCGGCCTCGCTTCATTTTTTACTATCTCCTACGGCCTCGGCCTCAAACTTCAGGGCATTGCCCCAAGGTATTCGGACCCCGTGGAGCCTGACATTTTCCTGGCCCGCTTTGACGCCCTGGTGATCCACGACTACGACACCGGCCGGACAACGCTTGCCGGTGATCCGGAGCGTGCCGAACTTCTGCAGATCCGCGATGATGAACATGAAAACGCCCCGATCCAACCTTGCGAAGCCCGGTCAAATATGTCCAAGGCCGAATACCTTCGTGCGGTCGAATCGATCCGTGAGGACATCCGGCGAGGCGACACATATCAGGCCAATTTGACGCATCGGCTGGAATGCCGCCTGCCATCGACGACCTCGCCGCAGATGATTTTTGGCCGTCTCCGCGATCGCCATCCGGCACCTTTTGCCGCATTTTTCTCCCGGGGCGACTCGGCGGTGGTCTCCGGGTCGCCGGAACGCTTTTTTCGAACCGAAAAGTCTGGACGGATGATCTCGACCTCGCCGATAAAAGGCACCCGAAAACGCGGTGCGGATCCCGCCGAAGACGCCAGACTGAGGATCGAGCTGCTCGAAAGCGCCAAAGACCGGGCTGAAAACACGATGATCGTCGACCTTTTGCGCAACGATCTCGGCCGGATTTGCGAATTTGGGAGCGTGACCGCCGATAAGGTATGTGACCTTGAGGAACACCCGTCTCTATTTCACCTTGTTTCGACCGTTTCCGGACGACTTCGTGCCGATACCGGAACGTCGGACATTCTTCGAGCGATGTTTCCGTGTGGTTCGATCACCGGTGCCCCGAAGATCAGTACGATGCGGATAATTGACGCCATCGAACCTGATCCCCGCGAACTGTCGATGGGCGCGATCGGCTACAGTCTGCCCGACGATTCGTTCGGGTTGCCGGCCGGAATGGATCTGAGCGTCGCGATACGTACGATGGTGATCCGCGGCAACGTCGCCTCATTCAATGTCGGCGGCGGGATCGTGATCGACAGTGACCCCGAAAGCGAGTACCTCGAGACCCTTACCAAGGCCGCGGCATTGCTCGACGCGGCAGGTGCAGAGTTCATAGCCGATTGAACCCGCCGGGAACAATTATCGGTATTCGGTGTCTAACCCTCCATCAATACTTTCCAAGGAGGAACAAAATGACCCGTCCAACCATCAATGTCACGCCGCTGATCGATGTTCTGCTCGTTTTGCTGATCATTTTCATGGTCGTAACTCCTATGCGGCCAAGCAGTTTCAAGGCCGCGATACCTGCCGAACGCCGCGATACCCCGACCGTCCTTCCGCATCCCGACACTCTGGTCTTAACAGTCGACCGCGACGGCCGCCTCGCACTGAACAAGGAGTCCGGGCTCGGCACCATCGACGAACCATCGGCGCTCGTCGCCCGTTTGGGTGAGATCTTTGCCGCCCGTATCGCTAACGGTTCGCTGTCCGAGAACCACGCCGACGACGCCGGCCGCCCGTTCCCTGACCGCATCGAAAGGACCGTTTTCATCAAAGCGCCGACCACGCTGGAGTACGGCCGGGTGGCACGCGTCGTCGACATTGCAAAGATGTCCGGTGCCTTCCCGATCAGCCTGCAGATCGACGATTTAGACAAGCGGTGACCAGATCTTTGGTTTGGTCGTGATACAATTTGTTTTTTCGCGGCGGTTTAGGCCGCTCTCGCGGGAAAATTGCTATTCGCGGCCCTGCTTGATCTGATGGTCAATTACTACGACATCCTAAAAGTATCGCCCAAGGCGTCGAAGGCCGAGATCAAGTCGGCATACCGCCGGCTCGCCCGCCAATTGCACCCGGACAAGAATGCGGGTTCCGAGGAGACCGCTCTCAAATTTGCCGCGATTGCTGAGGCCTACGAGGTTCTCGGCAACCCGAAAGATCGTGCCCTGTATGATCGCCGGCTGCTTGATATCCAATACAGCGGCGTCGGCGGAGACGAAAGCCTATTTACGTCTGAGAACCGCCACGCGCGGCGTTGGCGTCAGATGGTGTACGAAAAGCGTTATAACGACATCATCGACCGTATGCTGGCCGAAGAGCGGCTCGAGGCACTGGCTTTTCAGCGTGTCGTCTATCCGATAGTCGGCCTCTATATCGCCGCGGCGATGTCCACGGCCCTCAGGCCGATGTTCTTTATCTCGACAGGTGTCATCGGCAAGATCATAATGGTCTCGCTTTTCGTTATCGGTTTGATCCATCTGGGCGGACGGGCACGTGACGGTTTTCTCAGGTACACCGACGCCGAGGACAACATTCATGACTCGATCCTCGACGGAGCCGAAAAAAAGCCAAAGCCGTTCTCGCGGATCCTGTCGGTCGGCGTCCTGATCGCGGGATTCCTTGTTTGTCTCGGTATCGGCTACCTGATCGGCACGCAGACGACCTTTATGGCCCGCGTTTATCCTGAAATGTTCTCAACTGAATTTGAACCCGAGTTCTTTATGTATCCGCCGATCGTCGCCCTGTTTGTCGATATCATGCATAGCCTCGCACTAAGGTTCGAGAAGTAGTCCGCCGCACCGCAGGTGCAGTTGACAAAACCGCTTATGCCCTATACAATTTGGAGTTTGTCTTAACTGACTGGAAATAACGATGGCTAATCATAAATCAGCAGAGAAACGCGTTCGTCAAAACGCAAAACGTAACGAGATCAACCGCAGCAACCGCAGCAAACTGCGGACGTCGATCAAAAAGCTTCGCGGAGCCGTTGCCGCTCACGATAAGGCGGCGAGCACCGAGCTTCTTTTCCCGACGGTTTCGCTCATCGACAAAGCGGTGAACAAGGGCATTATCCACAAAAATACTGCCGCCCGCTATAAATCGCGGTTGACCAAACACGTCAACAAATTGGCGTAAGATCTCACTGAACACGCATAGATTGCGTCTTTTGCATTCGGAAGTGGGCCTCGAGTCGGGCCCGCTTCCTTTTTTTTGTTACAATCTCTCGAAATGACACAGTCTCGCCAATTCAAATACTTTGACCTGATAATGGCGGCGTTCGTCGCCGTGCTGCTGTGCTCTAATTTGATCGGCGTTCATAAGGTATCGTCCGTCAACCTGCCCGTTTACGGCGAGTATATTTTCGGCACCGGCGTTCTGTTTTTTCCGTTAAGCTATCTTTTTGGCGATATCCTGACCGAGGTTTACGGCTACGCCCGTTCGCGCAAGGTGATCTGGGCCGGTTTTGGAGCGTTGATCTTCGCGTCGCTGATGTCGTACGTCGTCACTTCCCTGCCGGCGGCCAGGACGATGTCGCCTGAGGCCAAAGGCGCGGTGGACCTCATCTTCGGCCAGACCTGGCGGATCGTCGCGGCGTCGCTTTTTGCGTTTTGGGCGGGCGAGTTCGTCAATTCGTATGTCCTTGCCAAAATGAAGATCGCGACCGCCGGCAAATACCTCTGGATGCGGACGATCGGATCGACGTTCGCCGGCGAGGCGGTCGACAGCCTGATCTTCTATCCGATAGCGTTTCTTGGCACCTGGTCAAACGAGCAGGTCATCTCAGTAATGATCGGCAATTACTTTTTGAAGGTGTTCTGGGAGGTTATCGCGACCCCGATAACATATAAGATCGTGGGCTATCTGAAACGGGCTGAACACGAGGATCATTTTGACCGCGACACCGACTTTAATCCATTCTCATTGAGTACGTAGTTACGAAAGGCAGATGAGATCGCTGGCAATCACAACTCCGCTGATCGAACTTGATCAATACGGCATCGAGCGATTGTCGGGGCCGATGGCCCGCAAACTTGCCGCCGCCGTTGCCGGTGCCGCATCAAGGGCCGACGTCAATTCGGCGACCGTCGAAGACCTTCTCAACTATTTTCCGGCCCGTTATGAGGACCGGTCGAATTTCATCTCGATCGACAAACTCGAAGAAGGCTTGGAGGCTGCGGTCGAAATATACGTCCGCGGGTCGGGCGGCAAGCAGGTCGGCCGCGACCGCGACCCGCGAAAACCGCCGCTTTTCATCTTTGAGATCACCGGCGGCGATGCCGAACGGCGTTTCAAGCCGGTCGTCGTAAAGTGGTTCATATCGGGCCGCAACGCAAGGTCCATACTTGAGTATTACACGCAGCGATTTTCCCGCGGCACCCGGTTCGTGGCATACGGACTATGGGAGTTTGACGACCGAAAGGGCACGTTTGCCTTAAAGCTCCCCAAACCCGACGAACTCGAAATATTGCCCGCCGCTGATGCCGGCCTGTTCGCCGAAAAGTCGGAGCCCAAGACGATAAAGCGGACCCCAAATGAGAATGACGAGCTCGAAGAGGACATCGCGAGCCCTGAGTTTGCCACGGTTCATACCGCCCGCCGTGTGCCCGTATACCGAAAACTTGGCCCGTTTCAGACCAAGCGGCTGCGTGAAATAATACATAGCACGCTCGCTAAACTCGACCGCGGATCCGTCTCAGACCCGCTGCCTGCCGAACTTCGGGACCGGCACAAACTTATCACGCGGGCCGAGGCCCTCGCCGAAATACATTTTCCGCCCGAGAGTTCGATTATCGCCGAGTACGAGATGTTCCGGAGTGCGGCGCATCGGCGGCTGATCTTTGACGAGTTTTTCTGGCTGTCGTTTTCGATGCAGCTGCTGCGCGGCAAACGCCGTCGTGAGCCGAAAGGCCCGGTCATCGAGATCAGCGATGCGACTCGCGAAAGGCTCAAGAAGCTGCCGCCGTTCACGCTCACAGGTGCCCAAAAGCGAGTGATCGGCGAGATTTTCACCGATCTCAAGTCCGATGTTCCGATGAATCGTCTGATCCAGGGCGACGTCGGCAGCGGCAAGACGATCATGGCGTTCCTGGCGATCTTTGCCGTAATGGAAAACGGATATCAGACCGCACTGATGGCCCCGACCGAGATCCTCGCCGAACAGCACTTTCGCAACGCGGCTAAGCTGTTTGCCGGCACCGGTTACCGTGTCGAATTGCTGGTCGGCAGCACGCGGGCGGCACAAAAGCGAAAGATACAGGCCGACATCGCCGCCGGTGAGATCGACCTTGTGATCGGCACGCACGCGTTGATCCAGGACGCCGTGAAGTTCGACCGGCTCGGGCTGGCCGTGATCGACGAACAGCATCGTTTCGGCGTACTGCAGCGAGCACAGCTAAAAGCCGGTGGGATGAATCCCGACATTCTCGTCATGACCGCGACGCCCATACCGCGGTCGCTGGCGATGACCGTTTACGGCGACCTCGACGTGTCGTTGATCGACGAAATGCCGCCCGGCCGGACGCCGGTCAAAACGGTCGTGGTCGGTGAGGACAAACGGCAAGGGGTCTATCACGGCATCGAACGCGAGATAAAACTCGGCCGTCAGGTTTACATAGTGTATCCGCTGATCGAAGAGTCCGAAAAATCCGATCTGAAGGCCGCGACCAAAATGTACGACAAACTGCGGTTGGACCATTTCCCGCAGTACACGGTCGGCCTTTTGCACGGCCGGATGAAGCCCGCCGAAAAAGACGAGATAATGCGAGAATTCGTCGCCGGCCGCCTCGACATACTCGTTTCGACGACCGTCATCGAGGTCGGCGTCGATGTGCCGAATGCGACGCTGATGATCATCGAGCACGCTGAGCGGTTCGGGCTTTCTCAGCTCCACCAGCTCCGCGGCCGCGTCGGACGCGGCGCCGACCAGAGCTTTTGTGTCCTGCTCACCGACTTTAAGAAGACCGCCGTCGCCAAAGAACGTCTCGGTATCATGGAGGCGACCACGGATGGCTTTAAGATCGCCGAAAAAGACCTCGAGATACGCGGCCAGGGCGAGATCCTCGGCGTGCGGCAATCCGGTATTCAGAGCTTTAAGATCGGCAATATCGCCCGCGATCTCGACATTCTGATGGCCGCGAGGACCGAGGCCGAAACGCTTTTGAATGACCATGCCGATTCTGAAGTGACAAAAGCGATGGTCAAGTTCGCCCTTTCCGACAAATATGTAAGACTCGGCGGAATTAGCTGATCCGCCCGGCCGACACCTTTGCCCAACCCTCTCGATTTTCCTACACTTTAATTCATGCGAGTGATCTCAGGCATTTACGGCGGACGCGTACTCAAGAGTCCGGCCGACAACAAGACCCGGCCGACATCCGACCGCCTGCGTGAGACGCTTTTCAACGTCCTTGCACCGCGGATCGACGAAGACACACGCTTCCTGGACGTCTGTGCTGGCACGGGTGCCATCGGCATCGAGGCTCTATCACGCGGGGCCGAATTTGTAACCTTTGTCGACCGCTCCAAAAAGTCCTGTGCCCTGATCGAAGAAAATCTGGACAAACTCGGCGTGCCTGAGAGTCAGACCGAAATTCTCAGCCTCGACGCCGAGAATTTTGCCGGTCGCGACCATCCGTCGGGCTGGGACATCGCCTTTTTTGATCCTCCGTACGACGCCGAGTACTCGGTCGTATTGCATGAATTCGGCAATAATTCGACGCTGCTCAATGAGGGCGGCATTCTGGTTGCCGAGCATCACTCCAAAAAGTATCTGCCCGACGAGGTTGGTTCGCTTCGCCGCTGGCGGATGCTCAAACAGGGCGAGACGACGCTTAGCTTTTATACCCGCGACTAATGAAGACCGTAATCGTTTGGCTGACGCTTTGTCTGATATGGGGCACGACCTGGATATTCATCAAGGTCGGCCTCGAAGACCTGCCGCCGATCGCGTTCGCGGTCGCCCGGTTTCTGCTGTCGGTCGTCGTGTTGACAGGCGTCGTCGCCTATCAGCGGATCAGCCTGCCTCGAACGTGGCGTGAATGGCGGATCATCGCGATTACCGGCGTTTTGCAGTTTTCGGTCAATTACAGCATGGTGTTCTGGGCCGAACAGCACATCACGTCGGGGCTGGCGGCGGTCCTGCAGGCGATGATCACGGTCTTCGGCCTGATACTGGCCTGGTTCTTTCTCCCGAACGAAAGGATCACGCGGATCAAGGTCATCGCCGTCATCGTCGGCATCGTCGGTGTCGGTGTCATCTTTTACGACCAACTGAGGGTGCAGAGCCTGATGGCTTTTCTCGGTTGTGTCGGCGTCGTCGTCGGTTCGTACGCGGCGGCGCAGGCGTCGATACTGGTCAAGGCAAAGGGTGGAGCATTTCATCCGGCGGCCCTGCTTTTATGTCAGATGATCTGCGGCCTCCCGGCGATCATTGTTTACAGTTTGGTTTCCGAGGGCGATCCGCTCACATTCAACTGGACGTGGCGGGCCGTCGGCTGCGTGCTCTATCTTTCGCTGATGGGAACGATCGCGGCGTTTTGGTTGTACTATTGGCTGCTCGGGCGGGTCGAATCGACCAAGGCGATGATGATCTCGCTCGTCACGCCGCTGCTCGCGGTCGTCATCGGCTGGGTCACGCTCGGCGAAAAACTCCCGC
Source organism: uncultured Chloracidobacterium sp. (assembly GCA_964592865.1). Classification (GTDB taxonomy): domain Bacteria; phylum Acidobacteriota; class Blastocatellia; order Pyrinomonadales; family Pyrinomonadaceae; genus OLB17. Next base: position 210,003 of record CAZQGN010000001.1, read on the forward strand.
CGCAGACCGTCCTCGGCGGCATTTTGATCATTGGCAGCATCGGCTTGATCGTGTTCAGACGGCGATCGGTTCCGACTCCGGCGGCCACAGCCGATAGTTAAAAAACAGGAAATTTCATTTATTTGTCCCCATTAGTTCCCGATTGTGGTTAAATTTTCTTATGCATTTCAAATTCACGACCGCGGGCGAATCACACGGCAAAGCTCTCGTCGTCATAGTCGAAGGCGTTCCATCCGGGCTGGCGATCGACATCGGTGCGATCGACCATGAACTGTGGCGCCGCCAGCAGGGTTACGGCCGCGGCGGACGAATGAAGATCGAGACCGACACGGTCGAGATCCTTTCGGGCGTGCGGCACGGCGTGGCTCTCGGTTCGCCGATCGCGATGATCATCAGAAACGACGATTTCGTTCATTGGGAGGACGTAATGTCCACCGAGCAGCCGGCCGCCGAGCCCAAAAATCCGCGTACCGTCACCCGTCCGCGGCCCGGCCACGCCGATCTCGCCGGCGGTCAGAAATATCAGGTCCGCGACCTTCGCGACATACTCGAACGTGCGTCGGCCCGTGAGACCGCCGCCCGCGTCGCCGCCGGTGCGATCGCCCGTCAATTGCTGGCGGCTTTCGGCTCGGAGGTCCGCAGCCACGTCATCAAGCTCGGCCATGTCCAGGTCGTGCCGCTCTGGCGTGAATGGGACGAGATCGCCGCGATTCCCGCCGATTCGCCCTTGAACTGCGTCGATGAACACAGTCAGAAAGAGATGATGAAGCTCATCGACGAGGCCAAACATGACGGCGACACTCTCGGCGGCATCGTCGAGGTCGTGGCAAAGGGCCTGCCCGTCGGACTCGGGTCGCACACGGCGTGGAATGAGAAACTCGACGGCCGCATCGCCCAGGCATTGATGTCGGTCCACGCGATCAAGGCCGTCGAGATCGGCACCGGTGTCGCCAATGCCGGAAAACGCGGGTCCGAGGTCCATGACGAGATCTTTCACGAAGGCGGTACGTTCAAGCGTCAAACCAATCGTGCCGGCGGGCTCGAGGGCGGGATCACCAATGGCGAGGAGCTCCGCGTCCGCGGCTATATGAAGCCGATCTCGACGCTTCGAAAGGCACTGAGTTCGGTCGATATCGACTCAAAAGAGCCGAGCGACGCGGCATTCGAACGCTCGGACATCACTGCCGTGCCGGCCGCCGGCGTCATCTGCGAGGCAATGCTCGCGGTAGTGCTGGCCAACGCGATGCGTGAGAAATTTGGCGGCGATTCGATTGTCGAGATGCGGCGAAATTTTGACGGCTACGCGGCGTCAGTAGCCGAATATTGATATTTTTTGCGGCCGGGAACCTTTTCCGATTTCCGGCATCTTAGTTATTGTTCACCCAATTTTGTTCCGACAGGAGTCCCAACTATGAAAAAGCTGTTTTTCCCGACGCTCGTTTTATGCATTTTGGTTGCCGCCGCCGCTGCCCAAAAGCTCCCTAAACCTACGCAGCTGCCGTCGCCGCTGTCAGCCGAAGAAAGCAAGACGCTGAACGCCGGCATCGTCCATCACGATGCCAAACGCTATGACGAAGCTATAGCGCAATACGACAAGATCCTGTCGGGGAACGCCGATGCGACCATCGCTCTGTACGAAAAGGCTCTGAGCCTTTACGCCAAGGGCGACCGGGACAAGGCGATGGAGGTTGCCTATATCGGGGCAAAATACAAATCCGACGAACTCGCGATGTTCTACTCGATAATGGCAAATTGCCTGGACGATGTCGGCAAGAGTGAAGAAGCCCTAAAGGTCTACCGTGAGGCCGAGAGCATGCTGAAAAGCGATATCGGTATGGCCCGGCATCTGTCGAGCGTCTATTTCAACATCGGAGTGACCTATGTCCGGCAAAAGAAGTACAACGAGGCACGCGCCGAGCTCAAAAAAGCCGTCGAGACCAATTTTGGCTATGCAAGCCCGCATTATCTCCTGTCGGTCGTATATCAGGGCACAAAGTACAAGATCCCGGCATTTGCGGCCGCGGCCCGTTTCCTGACGCTCGAATATAACTCACAGCGATCGGCGACCGCGGCAAACATCATCACCGAGGTCCTGAAACCCGCCGAAAAGGACGCCAAGACCGGCAGTATAAACATCTTCATGGACCTCAACGCTCCAAAGGACGAGGGCGATTTCGGGATGTACGACCTGCTTTTGGGAACGCTGACAACGGTCAAGAGCGACAAAGACAAAGACAAGACCGAGAACGAGATCTTCGTCGATGCTCTCGGTACCGTCATCTCGCTTTTGTCGGAGGACAAAAAGCTCGGATCGTCCTTTGTCGGCAAACAATACGTACCGTTTCTCGCGGAGCTTAAAAAGAAAGGCCATCTCGAATCTTTCGGCTATATGGTCCTGTACATCAGCGGCAAAAAGGACGCGATGAAGTGGCTTGAGGCCAACAACGAAAAATTCGGGTTGTTTCTGGCGTGGTCCAAGGCGTTTCAGCCGGCAAAATAGGACTCATGCGGTTCGCTCGTATGACTAGACCGCCAAAAACTGTTCGGTATCGGCCGCGGGCGTTCGGTTTCGCGGTCATCGCGGTGCTGTCCGCCGTTCTGCTCCAGGGCTGTACACGGTCCGATGACGCTCCCGCGTCGAACATGGCCGCGGCACGCGAAGCAAAAAAGGAACGTAAAGAGCTTCGCGATAATATCAAAAAGATCGAGCCTTTCTTCAAGCCGATGGCAAAGCCCGAGGCATTTGACTGGCTTGCCTCCCACAATGAGCCCGGTCAGACTTTCGAAGAATATCTGGACGCCGATCCCGTCAAACCGACAAAAGAGCGCCGCACCATCTATGTATTGCCGCTCGGTACATTCTCGCCGCAGCAAAAGAAGATCGTCGACATTTCAGCCGGTTATATTGAGGTGTTTTACGGCCTCTCGATCAAGATGCTGCCGCCGCAGCCGATAAAGCGTCCGCTGCGGCTCAAGGACTCACGCCGCAATCCGTACACAAAGGTCGAACAGATCCGGACCGGCTATATTCTCGACGAGGTTCTGAGGCCGATGCTGGCGGCCGACGCCGCCGCGTTGATAGCGTTCACGCCCGAGGACCTTTTTCCCGATGCGTCGATGGCGTATGTTTTTGGGCAGGCGAGCCTCGAGAATCGTGTCGGTGTCTGGTCGCTCGCCCGGCTCGACGACAATGCCGACTATGACACCTTTCTTCGCCGGACGCTCAAGATAGGCTCGCACGAGACCGGCCATATGTTCTCGATGCGGCACTGCACAAAGTACGAGTGCCTGATGAGCGGCACAAACCATCTCGGCGAGACAGATCGGCGGCCGATCGACGCCTGCCCCGAGTGCACGGCCAAGATCTGTTGGATATCGAACGCCGATCAGGCGTCCAGGTATCAAAAGCTAGCCACATTTTGCCGAAAGAACGGGATGATAAAAGAAGCGGACGAATTCGACCGCAAAGCAGCTGCGGTCAACGCCGGGTGAACCGATCCGTGTATCAGACCCTATTTGCCGATGTCGCGTCGAAACTGCATTCCGTCAAATTTGATCTTGCCCGCCGCCTCATAGGCGGTCGCGAGCGCCGAGGAAAGGTCTTCGCCCGTCGCCGTCACGCCCAGGACGCGTCCGCCGGCCGTATAAAATTCGTCAACGGTCAGGGCTGATGTCCCGGCGTGAAAGACCTCGGTATTTTCGGTCGCCTCGGCGTCGGCGATGCCGTAGATCAGGTCGCCGGTCTTGGGCTTTGACGGATAATTGCCCGCCGCAAGTATGACGCAGGCCGAGTTCCCTTTTCGCCACTTGATCTCAATGCCGCCGAGTGTCCCGCTGAGCATCGCCTCGCAGATGTCGATCAGGTCGGTTTCGAGCCGTATCAATATCGACTGAGTCTCGGGGTCGCCGAAGCGAACGTTGTACTCGAGCAGTTTGGGGCCGCTTTCGGTCATCATCAGACCGAGAAATAATATTCCCCTAAATCTGAACCCTTCACTCTCACAACCTCGTAACGTCGGCCTTATGATCGTTTCCTCGATCGTAGCCAGTTGGCCGGTGGTCAGCAGCGAATCGTCGGTAAATGTGCCCATGCCGCCCGTGTTCGGGCCGGTATCGCCCTCGCCGATCCGCTTGTGGTCGCGTGTCGGCGGCATCAACGCGTGATCCGTGCCGTCGGCGAACATCAACAGCGAAACCTCTCGGCCGAACATACACTCTTCGAGCACGATCTTTTCGGCGGCATCCGCTCCGACCAGATCGGCCATCTCGTTGATCGCCGCGATCGCCTCGGCCCGGTCCTTCGCGACGACAACGCCCTTTCCGGAGGCGAGGCCGTCGGCCTTGACGACGACCGGCATATTTTCATCGCCAAATGTGCCGCTATCAAGTTCTTCGATCGCGGCGGAGGGCGAGTACGCAGTAACGTATTTTGCCGTCGGAACGCCGTGACGTGCCATAAAGTCCTTTGCAAAAGCCTTGCTTGCCTCGAGACGGGCGGCAGCGGCCGTCGGCCCGATGATCCTTAGGCCCGACTTTTCAAATTCATCGACGATGCCCAGAGCGAGCGTTGTTTCGCCGCCGACGAACGTCAGATCGATCGATCTTTCGGCCGCAAATGCCTTGAGGCCGCCGATATCGTCCGGCTTGATATTGACGCATTCCGCCACACGGGCGATGCCGGCATTGCCGTTCGCACAATACAGCTTGGTGATCTTGTTACTCTTGCTGAACGCCCGGCAGATCGCGTGTTCGCGTCCGCCCGAACCGATTACCAGAACTCTCATAGTTCAATTCTACCCGGCCTGTCTGATATTACCATTTTGCTTGACACAAAAATCCGTTGGATGTATGGTCAATTTCATCGACTTTGAAACACCCGGGACGCGACAGATGGCAGTTGAATTTGCCGGTCCTTTTGATCCGGCCGCTGAGGTTTGAACCCGGGGGCCGGCAGACGGTATCTCAGCTATTATGGCCGCAGCCGATCCGGAATTAGTAGGCGAAATATCTGAATTCACCGATCAGCCGATACGCTGCGTCGACTGTCACGGAGAGTTTGTGTGGACGGCCGGCGAGCAGCTTTTTTATCGCGATAAATGCCTGCAGAATCCGCCCAAGCGTTGTAAACCCTGTAAAAAACTCAAGAACGCACGTCTGGCGGCGATCGAACACGCTCAGGCAACGGGCCAAAAACGTCATATCGAGGTCTCGGCCGAGTGTGCGACCTGCTTGACCGTCACGACCGTACCCTTTTATCCGTCACAGGGCCGGCCTGTCTATTGCCGTGCATGTTTTCTCAAACAAGCCGACGGGCACCACAGTGCGGGAGCCTGAAACGTCCTAGCCGCCGACGTGTACGCTCGGCCGCATTTCGGGGTCAGCCTCAGCCTGCCTGAGGATCTCACGCGTGACCGGAGCCGTGTCGCCTTCACCAAACAGGATATACCTCGCCAGATACATTATCGGATTTCCCTCACTCCAACCGAAATAAACGTGCGGTATCTTGCCCTTGGTGTCGCGGATATAGAGCAGAAACGCCGCGATGGCGTTCGGCACGGCCGGTGCTTGTGTACGGAGCACCTTATAGCCCTCGACATCGACGCCGCGGATAAAGAGCTTGCCCTTGAATTCGGACGAATCTCCCGGTTCGATCTCGTAAAAGAGTACCGGATCGGATGACGGTATGTGGTTATCGACCCGCTTTTCGTGCTCCTTAAAGCGATATTCGGTCACATCGCCGGTCTCACGACGATTGGTCACAATGCGGAATTCGCCTTCCTCGTCGAGTTCGTCAAGGAACGCCTTGGCGGCATCGTCGAGTTCGATCCTGTCGATTCGTATCTCGGTCGAGCGCATCGCCCGCGAAATGAACGATGTCGCGATGATCGCGAATATAAAGAACGACGCGATCTTGATACCGCTTGGCTGTTCGATGATGCCGACAACGACGGTGTAAACGAATACGAGCGTGATCAGAGCGAACGCCATCCAGACCTTGTTCGATCGCCGCCACTCGGAGATCGACACGGCCACCGCGGCCGACGTCATCAGGACCAGGACGCCCGTCGCGTAAGCTCCGCCCTGGGCCGTAACATCGGCTTCGAACAATACGGTGACGACGCCGCAGATGACCGTAAATACTAGGACCAGCGGCCGGGTCGCCCGTGCCCAGTCCGGTGCCATTCCGTACCGCGGCAGATATCTGGGGACGATATTCAGCAGGCCGGCCATGGCCGATGCTCCCGCAAACCACAGGATCAGGATCGTCGAAATGTCGTAAAAGGTCCCGAACACGTCACCGAGCATTTCGTGAGCAAGGTACGAAATCGCCCTGCCGGCCGCCTCGCCGCCCGGCTGGAATTTATCCGCCGGAATGAGCATCGACGTGATGATGCTGCTGCCGATGAGCAGGAAGCTCATTATGATCGCCGCACCGCTAAGCAGCTTTTTGCCGTTCCTGATGCGGCCGTCGAGCACCCGTCGTTCGTCTTCGGAAAGGTCCTCGTCCGAGTATTCGGTCTTCTGCACTTCCGCTTTGGTGCCGTCAGGTGCGGTCACATCGCTCTTGACGAGCGGCATCACGACGACGCCGGTCTCAAACCCTGAAAGCCCGAGGGCCAGTTTCGGGAAGAACCACAGCGAACCGATGACCAGCCAGAACACGCTGCCGCCGACATTCCTGTCCGACCACACCAGCTGCTGCCAGTTGACGAACACCTCGGGCCGTACCCAAAAGATCTCGTAAAGCCCGAGCGAGATGACGATAACATTGAGCACGAGATAGGCCGCGACGATCGCGACCGCGATCCCGATCGCCTCGTTAAAGCCCTTTAAGAACACGGCTCCGAGCAGGATGATCAGCACCAGCGTGACGATCACCTCGTGATTCAGGAACTTAAGATGCTCGTGGACAAAGGGGTTCTCGACGATGTGCGCGGTGGCGTCAGCCGCCGAAAGCGTGATCGTGATGATAAAGCTGGTCGCGACGAAACCGAGCAGTATCAGGACGAACATCTTGCCTTTCCAACGGGAAAGGAGCTTTTCGAGCATCGAGATCGAGCCGTCGCCATGCGGGCTCGCCTCGGCCACCCGCTTGTACATCGGCAGTGCACCGAAAAGCGTCAGCAAGACAAGGACAAATGTCGCAAACGGCGAAAGCACGCCCGCCGCGAGAAACGCGATGCCGGGTTGGTAACCGAGCGTCGAAAAATAATCGACGCCCGTCAGGCACATCACTTTCCACCATGCATGCTGGTGATGCCGGCCTTCGGGCTCGTGCGGCCCCTCGATCTCAGGTACCCCGCGATAAAGCCATTTCTTTAACCAGTCGGTCGACGCCTTCTTCATAAATCAAGATGCAAAAACACCGCAGAGCCGGTCGCGCTTGCGGTGTAACTATGCAACGCAGATATGATACCAAAACTTCCGCGTTCAAAACAGAAAATGAGTTCCGAACCGATAAATTTACGATCCGGCACTGAACCGGCAGAATGCGTAGATCGGCTCAGAACGGCATCATTTAAAAGAGAAAAGGGCGACGTCTCCCACACCGTCGCCCTCGCGTTGCACGTCCTCACAGCGTGCAACATGTCCACCTTTTGGGGGGTGAACAATCCTGATTATGCACAATCGATTTCAAATTGCAAATAAACCCGTCGCTGTCGGCCTGGCCGCGATCCGGAAAGTTTCCGCTATCGCCGGGCCGCCGCAACGGTGATCGCTCCGGGGAGTGCGTCGGTCGCTCCGGACCGGTCCGCCGCATAGATCGAATAGTTTCCCGGCAGAGCCGCCTCGTCGACCGATATAACAAAACTGACCGCCGTTATCCCGTCGCCGTAATCAAGTTCGCGGATCGTCGAACGGTCGATCGAGAAAAACGGTGACGTGGTAAAAACGTCCATTGCGTCGGCCTTTAGCCGGTCGCCGCCGAGGATCACGTTATACGTCTGCCCGGGCACCAGTCGTAACGCGGCGTCGCTGAGCAGGCCGTTCATGCCAAGTGCCGCGATCGAAAACCCGCGATTCTGCCGTTGAATGCGCTTTGTGATCGCCGCCGCACCGTCGGCGAAGCTGACCTCACCGAGCGGACTTACCGAAAGATCGGTGTTTCTCGCCCACGGACGGGCATATACCGATACCGTCTCAGCGCCTATCCCGCCGAAACGGAATGTGCCGTCCTGGCCGGCCGTCGTCTCGGCAACGACGCGTCCAAACGCGTCTTCCGCCCAGATCTCGGTCGCTCTCACGGACTTTGGCGTAGGATTCAGCCTTCCGCTGACCACGCCGCAGCATTCATCACCGCCCGAAAGCGAATACAGTTCGCGAAGGCTCGCCAGATCCACCTCGGCAATGTCCCGGACAAGCACGCCGGGAATGCCGGTCGAACCGTTCCTCGCCGTCGTCGGATACATTATCGACCCGAAGACGTTTGAGTGTCTGAGACCGAGCAGATGGCCGACCTCGTGCGTGACGGTCGCTTCGAGGTCAAATGCCCCGTAACCGCCGTCGGTCGAAAATTGTTGCGTCGGATTGAGTACGATGTCGGCCTCGGTGATCGAGCCTTTGCGATTGTAAAAGATCCGCGTCTTGGCAGCGGCATCGAGGTCGTCACGGCCGAAAATGAGCATATTCTCGGCGCTTGGTGCGATCGTGATCAGGCTCACGCCGTCGCCGGCGGCACCGGGGCCGCTGGCATTTTCGCGATCCGTAAGGACGATCTCAAATTCGACACCGGCTGCGGCCTCCCAAGCCCGCACGCCGCGTTTGACGGCGTCGACAGCGTTCGGCCCGCTGATGTTGGCAGCGGACAGTACTGACCGCGAGAGGGCGATCCGGATCGTGGTGGCATTCCAACGCAGTTTCTTTTGCAAAACCGCTCCGGGCGGTTCGGCAAACGCCGTTTGCGCCGCTATCACAGCGGCGAGCCCGGCGATCAGAATTTTGCGAAAGATAGCCATCCTAAAAACCGTGGCCTGGAAACTATTCGCCTGAGTCGAAACCTATCTTCTCGAGGTCGGCGAATGCGACGAATAGCAGAAGGGCGACAAGCGAGAGAGTAGCGAGCACATACAGCACCGATATCTGCTCAAAATAAATAAGAACGCCGATCACGACGGCGACAAGTACGGTCCACAGAAGTGCCAGCGTCCGCCGGCTGAATTTTCGATCTTTGTTTGCCATAACCCTTTAAGTATATGGTTGTCGCACGATGTTGGCAACCAAATTCGTCAATATTGTCCGGCCGGAGCCTGCCGCTATTCAACGACCCTCAGCGGCAGCGTTATCGGGGCCTTGTTCGGCGAACCCGTCAAAACCGGCGGATACGTTCGCTTGCCGCGGCCTTTTTGGCCGATCTCGACGATGTCCAGCGGACGTAATTCAATGTCAGCAGCGGTACCGGCGTTTATTTTTTCGAGTTCGACGTCGATCGTGCGGGTTTCGCCGCCGTCACGTCTGAAGATGACCACGTTGCCCGTGTCCGCCTCCTTCGCCAGGCCGCCGGCCGCCGCGATCGCCCGCGTTATGGTCATAACGGTCCGTGCTCCGATGTTTCGGGGGTTGTTGACGCCGCCGATGACGTAAATCGGCATCGTTCCGCGAACCGTGATCAGGTCACCGCTGTGCACGACCGGGTTTGCCGACGCTTTTCCGCTCAAAAGATCTGCGATTGTGATGACCTCGACCGCGGCGGCGTTGCCCGTGGGGGACTGTGCACGGTCACAACTCAGGTTCGGCGGGCGAAACAACTGTATCTCGCCGCCCGCGTCGTCGGTTATGCCGCCGGCGAGCACGATCAGTTCTAAAAGCCTTGCCGAACGCCGAAGCTGGAATCGCTGCGGCAGTTTGACCGCACCGTCGAGTGTCGCGACGGCACGGTTCGAGCGGTCGATCACGCGGACCGTTACAACGGGATCGCGAAGCAGCCGTTTATATGCCTTGACGACATCGGCGGCGATATCAGTCTCGCTCCGGCACAATCCGTAGACCGGATCGCCATAAGTGTTCAAACCGTCAAGAAACCCCTCGGGACTCAACCGGCCCCGCCAGTCAAACTCAAATCCACCCTCGACGTCCAGATCGATCAGATCGCCGTAATGCACAAGTTCGGGCGAGGGTGTGGGCGACGGCGGAGACTGTCCCATCGCCGCGGCCGCAACGCACACCAATAACACGCCGATGGCGACCACGGTCATCAACCGTCGAATGTGGTGCAGATCAGCTCCGAAAATCATGCTCGAATTGCCTTTGATTTAGTTACGACGATCAGCTGCGTTGGGTGCCGCTACGCTTGTTCTTGTTCTTTCGTGTCGGCCGCGAATCCACGGTCCCGGGCACCGCAAAACCGAAAAATTCCCAGTTGCAGCTGTCGCACAACAGGTTGTAGCGAAATATGAGTTTTGACAGGAACGGCGTGGGGCGGTATCCGCGTCTTATTCGGTCACTATGACATTTGGGGCATCGTTGGGAAATCATTTCTCTTTATAATAACCATACCATCTTATTGGCTCTTGACGACGGTATCAATCTTGTTCTAATTGCCGCAGGCGTTCGATCTCCGCGTTAATGCGGCTCGCCGCTATCTCCCGGTCCTCGCTGCTGATGTTGTCGCGGCCGAGATAGAATAACGCGTCACGATAGTGGCTGCGTGCTTCCTTATACTCACCTTTGAACGCCGCCCGCTCGGCGCGTTCGACCCAATGGGCGACCTTTATCGACGCGATCAGTTCGACGACCACCTCGCGTGATTCGAGCAGCGATCGCTCAGCCGGGTAAAATCCGAGCGCCGAATCGATCACATTCATCGCCGCCTGTGCCGACTCGACCTTTTCCGAGAGTTTCGAACGGCTCTTGGCGTCCTGCGTCAATTCCCTCGCCTCGATCTCAGCCCATTGCAGCACGTGATAGCGGTGATATTCGGCGACACGCTCGCGGCTTTTCCGCAATGGTACGAGCCGCGGCGAACCGGTGCCGATCATCGCGAGTTCGCGCTTGTTGCGTGCGAGATAATCGCCGCACAGTTCAAATACCTCGCGATGCGCGGCCGAAAACTTGCCCAATGTTCGTGCCGCACTCGATTTTTTGGCGATGTCACTGAGGATCGCCTCATTCTGATCGAGCGTCAGCTTTTCGGTATCGCGTTCGTTACCGAGCCTCGAGTAAACTTCCCGCAGCTCACGGTCAAAATTTCGCTGTGCCCGGACATAACGATTGCGGGCCCGCCGCATTATCAGCTCACGCAGGACCACGGCTCCAAACAGTACGGCGCTCGCTCCGATGCCTGCCGAGATCCAGGGCGTTTCGTCGCCGCCATCGTGCAGTATTCCCCAAACCAGGAAAAAAAACGCGATGACCACCGCCATTGTTAATGCGTAATAATTCGAGGCCGGCAGCCACATCGGGCGGCGTGTCGGCGTCATTTCTGCCAAACCGTTTTGTCGAAATTTCGAGATAGGCCTTTTTCCCTTACAAAATCAGACTATTACGACTGTCCGGACAACGATCAACGACTCTTTATAGTGAATTTTTTGTTAAATATTGTCAATTGTGGCATTTCCCGGCCATCGGTGATTCGCCCGTCCGGCTTTTTGCTATAATCGTGAAATGCCGAAGCGGCCCAAAAAGAAAAAAAGCGATACCGCTCTGTTCGATTCGATCAGAAAACCGGTCGCGCCGCCGTCGCAAAAGCTCGGAAAAGAAAAGCCCGAAGCCAGGATCCACCCGGCCGAACGCAAGGTAAAGCACAAACGTCCCGTCGAAACCGAAGATTGACCATCCCAATGAGCCTTTTTAACAGACGCCGCCGCCAAACGACGACCGCCAACGTGTGGGCCCGCCAGGGTATGCTTGTCACGTTCCGTGCCGAGATCATGCCGGGTAAATTGCGTGAGGAAAGGACCTTTCGCATCGAACACGTCATGCCGAACGGCCGCGTCGTGCTCGAAAACTTTTTAGGCGAGCATCGCGAAGGGGCATTCGAACCGATCAATTTTATGCGTGAAAAAGCGGCCGAGCCTCAAAATTGAAAGATCTGGCCGGGCTCAGCGGCCGTCAGTCCGCTGATCGAAAGGTTGGTGAGTTCCGCGATCACCCGCTCGCGAAACATCGGCTTGATGTTCACTACATAGATCGGCACGCCACTCCTTTTGAACTTTTTCAGTTCCTCAGCGAGTCCCGCCGGCGTCAGATGATACGAGGCCGCCGCAAGGCCGGCAAGTTCGTCGGGAAAAGCACATTCGACAAATACCGCCGCCAGATCGCCGCGATCTGACAACTGTTCCCAGACGTCTTCGGTGTGTGCCGTATCGCCCGTGATCCCGACCGAGACATTTCCGTCAGAGACGATAAATCCCATGCTCTCGGGCACGTGATTGACCGCGATCGGCGTTACCGAAAGGTGCTCACAGCTAAATTCCCTTCCGCCCGTAAATGTCAGGTATTCCAATACTTTACCGTGAGCGTTGGTCAGTTCCGAAAATCGCGGATAGATCGTCCAGTTAAAGATATGGGTCTCAAGCGCGTCGATCATTCCGGCCGTGCCGTGAATGCGGACGGGCCCGACTAGCGTCGAATACAGGTCGTCGATAAATGGCGGCAATCCGGCGATGTGGTCGAGATGAACGTGCGAGATGATGACGTCGCGGATCTGCTTACGCTGAGTGTCGCTGCAGGCGAAGGCAAGGCTTCCGGCATCGACCGCCACGCGGTCATCTATGACGATGCAGGAAAAATGCTGCCGTTTGGCGGCGGTGCCGTCAGTCTCGATCGTGCTTGGCAGCAATTGGACCTTCATTGATCAAATCCAGGATCTAAAAACTAAATTTAACGGGCACACGTCTGACCGCGTCCGCCGTCGATCTCATACGTCGCACCCGTGATCCAGCCCGCCTTGTCTGATGCCAGAAAGGCGATGAGTTCGGCGACCTCTTCAGGTTTGCCGGCACGGCCGATCGGATGCGTGTCCTTGGCATGCGCCAGAAACGCCTTATAGGCTTCCTCGTCCATACCACCGCGAAGGTGCAGGTTCGTAACGACGACGCCGGGATTGACGGCGTTCACCCGCACGCCCTTGGGGCCGAGTTCGAGCGCGGTACAGCGGGTCAGTTGGTCGATGGCCGCCTTCGACACGCAGTACGCGAGTACGCCCGGGAACGAGCGTGTGCCGGCGACGCTCGAAACGTTGACGATGTTCCCCTTGACCGCTTCGAGGTGCGGCAGGCATTTCTGGATCAGATTGAACACGGACCTGACGTTGAGATTCATCATCTTGTCCCAATCGTCCATCGTCGTATTCTCGATGGTCCCGTTCTTGATGACGCCGGCCGAGTTGACCAGAATGTCAATCTGACCGAAACTCTGCACCGTTTCCGACACCATTCGATCAATTTGCGAAAACTCGGTCACGTCCGCCAGATGAATGCGGATACTGCCCTTTTTTGTTTTCAGACCCTCGCGAAGAGCGAGCAGTTCCTTTTCATTGCGGCCGACCGCCACGACCGTCGCTCCATTTTTTGCCAACAGAGCCGCTGTCGCTTTGCCGATGCCGCTGCTTGCGCCTGTTACGATCGCAACCTTTCCCTGCATAAATTATTATTTCCGTTTTGCGTTAACTGTACTCGTAGAATAACAGCGAAACTCACCGTGCCGCAAATTGCCGGACGTCTGCCCGGCGCCCGCGCGTCCGACAAACAAAAACAGCCGACGTAGCCGGCTGTCAATAAATACCTGTATAAATTGTGAAAATGATAGCTGATGACACGCCGCTGCGGACGCGGCCTGACGCTTTATGATTCGTTCGGCTGTGCCTTTACCGCAAAAAGATGTTCGAGGGCGGCCTTGGTCTCCTCGCTCTTGCGCGATTTGAACTCGGTAACCCATTCCGTGACATTTGACACCATTTCGCGTGCCGCTACACGAGCCGCTTTGGCTCCTGCCATCTTCGGTTCAGCTGCCGCGACCGAAGCCTTTTTGACGATCTTTACCTTTGATTTGCCGTTCATTACTGGATTCCTCCTTGTATAGTGTTACCCGATCTTTCGAAATTGTGAGTTCTTTACCGATCTACTTTCGATCTGTTGCTAATTATCATGGCAATTCCAGTGCCACAAATGTTGACGTACGGAATATTTCTTTTTGCCGACCGGCCAACCTGCCGATACGGGTGTCGAACATTTTTGCAAAATGCCAAAATTTTCGACCGATTTTTGCGATTTGCCAACGGTTAGATTACGTCAATGTCGGGATGGTTGTTCCAAAAATATTCGTAAATGACTGATTTTGTTGAAATTTAACGCTTTTGTAACAAAAATAGTCACAAAAAACGTGTGTGGAACGCAACTTGCCGATATCAGGGCAAATGAATTTCTCCGAAACATTGATCATTTATCTGGCATGCGGGGCACCATTCGGCGTCGAGTACCTGCAGCGGCGAACCGACCGCTCGATCTTCGCGACGGCTTTCGGAGTTTTAGTCCGGTTCATCCTTTGGCCGATCGCGGCCGGGCGGATGCTTTACCGGCTCATTGCAAGATCGTCCGAACTGCTGCTGGAGTTGCCCGACGCCGCCGATCAGCGGCTGGCGGCGATCCGCACCCGCTTTGAGACGATGATCCACGCCGACCAGGGGCCGCCGCGGGTATTCGAGTTTCGCGATACTTTTTTGCGTTACACGGGCCTGGCCCGTTCAGGTTCGACCGAACCCGGCACCGGCGTGGCCGAGATATTTGAGGTCACCGGGCGTGACGACGTGACGCTCGCGACGATGTGCCTTGCCCGCAAGAATGCAAGCCGGCTCGCCCGCCACCGCGAACTGGCTCGTGATGAATTCAGCAATTTTATCGCGGGCGCCGCGGCCGCGGGCCGATCGCCCGACGACATCGTACGCCTCGCGTTCGAGACCGCCGACGCAGTATCTGACGGCGAACTTACCGCCAGGCTTCGCGGCACTTACGGCCGCGCCGCAATGCCTGATCTCGCGGCCGATGATATTTCCAAAGGTGAATTATGGAGTACCGGGGCGCAACATCATTCGATAGCGAACTGACACCTGACGAAGCGGCATCGCTTGAGCAAAGGCTCGCCGCACTGATCGCGGCAAACGCCGAGACCGACCGCCGTAACAAACTTTATCCGACCATCGCGATCGAGGCCGAGGCCGCGGCGATGCGCCGCCCGCTCAAACCCGAAAAGGCTCTCGCCTATTACGGACTGATGATTGGGTCGCTCGTCCCGGCGTCGATATTCACGGCGTTCAGCCTGTCCGCACGCGGCGGCGTAGCGTCGATGCTCTATCTGATGATGCTGATGACGACTATCTTCGCGGCTGCCGCCGGCTATTCGTTCGGCAAGATCATCGGCCGCTGGGTTGATATGCTCGAGGCCCGGCCGATGCGATACCGTCTGCCGCTGCTTGCTCTGATCGGTGCCCTGTGGGGGATCATCGCCGGCGGGTCGGGCGGAATATTCATCTTCGTCATCGGCTTGTTCTTCGGGGCCGTACTCGGCGGAGCGGTCGGGATGGCGGCGGTGCCCGCGTTCGCGTTGCCGTATTACGCGGTCCGCCGGGCCGGCCTCATCGACACACGCCACTTTCTGCCCCTCGCTCTGGGGTCCACGCTGACGATCTGTGCATTTGTACTCGGGATGGTATTCCGTTAGGCGGCAGGCTTGATTTTGTATTCGTTCGCCGACGATTTACTATCTAGCCAATGCTGGTGCTGCTCCACCTTTTTGCGCTTTTTCTGCTCGTCACGCTCGGGTTTTATGTTTTTGTGGCGAACCCCCGCAACCGCGCGCACCAGACCTTCGCCGCCTTTATCGCCTTTCTCGCCATCTGGATCACCAAGGACCTGATCTTTTGGAATTTCTACCCCGTCGACCGTGCTTCGGGCTGGTGGGTCGCCGCGAGTTTTGTGATCGCCCTGTTAATGCAGTTCGCGATGGTCGTTTTCGCCTGGGTCTTTCCCGAAAACGCGCGGACCCCGCGGCAGCGGGCGGCCGTTTTGTTCGCTCCGGCGATATTTCTGGTGCCCGCGGCGGCGTTCGGGCTGCTGTGGCACCGGGCCGGGTTCGAGGACGGCCGATTCGTCATTGATCTGTCGCCGCTCGCGTACGCGTTCGTCATTTACGTTTATTTTGTTTACTTTTACGGTGCGGTGGTGCTTTTCGGCAAATACCGCATGTATCGCGGGACGCAGTCCGGCCAGCAGGTCGGTGCGATCATCTGGGGGCTCGCGATCACCGGCGTGCTCAAAACGCTGGCGAACATCGTCCTTCCCTATTTCGGTTATTACGGCCTTTTGCCGCTGAGTGCCCTTTTCGTTTTGCCGGGCGTGCTGATATTCGCGTACGCGATGCTCAATTTCCGGCTCTTTTCGCTGCAGTCGGCGCTGACGCAGTTTCGTCTGTTCCCGATCACGTACAAGGTCGCACTCAGCATCGCCTCGGTGGCGATCATCAGCTTTGCGCTGTTTCAGATACCCATCGCGTGGTGGGCGTTTCGCAACGGCATGGACGCCGAGGCGTGGCGGCGGTATCTGGTGTTCAGCGTCATCTCGGCCCTGATCCCGAACCTCCTGCTCGTACTGCTGATATTGCGGACGATCTCGCGTCCGCTCCAGCGGATCACGCTCGCGGCCGTTGAGGTGGCCAAGGGCAGCTACGGCACCGAGGTTGATATGCGCCGGACCAATGACGAGATCGGGCTGCTTGCCGATTCATTTAACGAGATGAGCCGCAAGATGGCCGCCGACATCGAACAGCTCCGTCATCTCAACGCCCAGCTCATCCGCACCGAAAAGCTCGCCGCCATGGGCACGCTCTCGGCCGGCGTCGCCCACGAGGTCAACAATCCGCTGGCGTCCATCTCGTCGCTGATCCAGATGATGCAGGCAAAGGACGACCTGCCGCCCGACGCACGCGAAAAGCTCCTGCTCATCGCCGCCCAGATCAAGCGGATCACGCAGGTCACCGGCGACCTCACCAATTTTGCGCGTGCACGGCCCGCGGCCCGCACAGCGGTCGATGTGTCAAAGGTCGTTTCGGCCGCCTTGCG
This sequence comes from uncultured Chloracidobacterium sp., assembly GCA_964592865.1. GTDB lineage: Bacteria > Acidobacteriota > Blastocatellia > Pyrinomonadales > Pyrinomonadaceae > OLB17. The sequence continues at coordinate 227,053 of CAZQGN010000001.1, forward strand.
GCTCGCGAGTTTTGACGAGTCGTTCAAGCGGCTCACCGTCGAGACCGATCTCGCCGCCGGACTGCCGTCGATCCACGCCGACGCCGACCAGATCCAGCAGGTCGCACTCAATCTGCTGCTCAACGCACGCGACGCGATGCCCGACGGAGGCACGCTCGGAGTCAGCGTTTCCGCGGCCGGCGAAGACATCTTCATCACCGTCGCGGACACCGGCAAGGGCATAGAGGCCGGGTCGGCCGAGCAGATATTCGATCCGTTCTACACCACCAAGCCCGCCGGTCAGGGCACGGGCCTCGGCCTCGCGGTCTGTTACGGCATCGTGACGGCTCACGGCGGGCGGATCGAGGTCGCGGCCAACGACCCGACGGGCACGATCTTTACCGTCACGCTGCCGGTCACCGGCGAAAACTGACCAAATCTAACAACGGCCGTTGACACGCGACGCCAAAAATAGCAACGTATCAGTACAAACCGCTCTAAATTCAATTTCAAAGGGGATCGATAAATGAAGAAGCTAGTTCTCGGCATCATCGCCGCCGGCCTTTTTGCCGTCGCGGCCGATGCTCAGCAAAGACCGATCGCGTACATCAACGCAAAGATCATCCCGATCGTCGGCGAACCCATCGAACAAGGCATTTTGCTCGTCCAAAACGGCAAGATCGTCGCGGTCGGTGACGCTCGTACGGTCAAACTGTCGGCCGACGTCCTGGTCGTCGACGCCAAGGGCAAGGTCATAATGCCCGGGCTCGTCGATACGCACAGCCACATCGGCGAAGGCTCAGGCGCCGACGGTTCGTCGCCGATCCAGCCCGACGTCAGGCTTCTCGACGGACTCAATGTCCGTTCGTCGAGCATCCAGCGGGCGCAGAGCGGCGGCCTCACGACCGTCAACGTCATGCCCGGTTCCGGCCATCTCGACAGCGGACAGACGCTCTATATCAAGCTCCGCGACGATGCGGTCAAGGTCGACGACCTTTTGATCCTCGACGACGCCGGCAAGTATATGGGCGGCATCAAGTTTGCCAACGGCACCAACCCGATCCGTCCCGGCGGCGGCAGTTTCCCCGGCACGCGGGCAAAGTCGGCCGCGCTTGTGCGTGATCAGTTCATCAAGGCGCAGGACTATCGCGACAAGATCAAAAAGGCCGGCGGCGACGCGTCGAAGATGCCCGCCCGCGACCTCGCGATGGAGGCTCTGGTCGAGGCTCTCGACGGCAAACGCATGGTCCATTTTCACACGCACCGGGCGGACGACATCATGACCGTCCTGCGGCTGCAGAAAGAGTTCGGGTTCCGCCTCGTGCTCCAGCACGTCAGCGAGGCGTGGAAGGTCGCCGACGAGATCGCCAAGGCCAAGGTGCCCGCGTCGATAATCTTTATCGACTCGCCGGGCGGCAAGCTCGAAACAGTGGATGTTTACGCCATCAACGGTGCGGCTCTCGAAAAGGCGGGTGCCCTGACCGGTTTTCACACCGATGACGGCATCACCGATTCGCGTTGGTTCCTTCGCAGCGGCGGCATGGCCGTCCGTGCGGGTATGTCGCGTGAAAAGGCCCTTTACGCTCTGACGATGGCAAACGCCAAGATGCTCGACCTCGACAAACGCGTCGGTTCGCTCGAGGTCGGCAAGGACGCCGACTTTATCGTCCTCTCGGGTGATCCGCTGAGCATTTATACCCATGTGCTCGAAACCTGGGTCGAAGGCAAAAAGGTGTTTGACCGCTCAAATCCGGCCGATTACCTGATCCAGGTCGGCGGCAACGGAGCCACGACCGACCGCACGATGCACATCGACTGCTTCGACGGCGATATGGGAGGTGACAACTAAATGCTGAACAAAGAATTTCGAATAATGAATATAAAACGTTCGTTTACGATGCTGGCCTTCGCGGTCGGCCTTCTCGTCACCTGTCACTTGTCGCTCATCACTGTCCATGCCCAGATCGCCGTCAAGGGCGAGACGGTCTGGACGATGGCCGGTGAGCCCATCACCAACGGCGTCGTGCTCGTCAATAACGGCAAGATCGAGGCCGTCGGGCCGGCGGACAAGGTCACGATACCCGCAAATTACCGCGTCATTACCGCCAAGGTCGTGACGCCCGGGCTGATCGACGCCCGCACGGTCATCGGGCTCAACGGCTATCTCAATCAGCCGCACGACCAGATGGCACTCGACGGCAGCGGCCCGTTCCAGCCCGAACTGCGTGCGACCGACGCCTATGATCCGAACGAGCGGCTTATCGAATGGGTCCGCGAGTTTGGCGTGACGACCATCAACACCGGCCATCAGCCGTCGGCACTCGTACCCGGACAGATGATGGTCGCCAAAACGTGGGGCAAGACGGTTGACGAAGCGGTGATCGTACCGACCTCGGCGGTCGTCGTCACGCTCGGCAACAGCGGCCTCGCCGGTGCCGGCAAATCGCCCGGTACGCGTGCCAAGGCGATCGCCATGCTGCGGGCCGAGTTGATCAAGGCACAGGAGGCCGCCAAAAAGCCCGACGCCGCCCGTGACGTGCGTTCGGTGGCGATGGCATCGGTCATCAAGGGCGAGATCCCGCTGCTCATCAACGCCAACAAGGCTCAGGACATCATCAGTGCCCTGCGGCTCGCCAAGGAGTTCGGCGTCCGCATCATACTTGACGGTGCCGCCGACGCTCAGCTCGTAATGAGCGACATCAAGGCAGCCGGCGTTTCGGTCATCATCCACCCGACGATGGGCCGTGCCGGCGGCGATACCGAGGGAATGTCGATGGAAACGGCCGCCAAGCTCAAGGCCGCGGGCGGTCCCGTCGCTCTCCAGAGCGGTTACGAGGGCTATGTGCCGAAGACGCGCGTCGTTCTCTTCGAGGCCGGCATGGCCGCCCAGAACGGCCTTTCGCCCGCCGACGCTCTCGCACTGATCACGATCGACGCGGCCAAGCTGCTCGGGCTCGACAAACGCATCGGTTCGCTCGCCGCGGGCAAGGACGCCGACATCGCACTCTACGACGGCGACCCGCTCGAATGGACGACCCACTGCATCGGCACGATCATCAACGGCGAACTCCGCAGCACCACAAAACGGTAAACCGCCGACGATAAAAAAGGGCATTGCACACGGCTCCCGGCCGCTGCAGTGCCCTTTTTCCGTGCGGTTCGCCGCCGTCCGGCTCGCCATCAAAGGCAGAAACCCGACCTGTTGGGAGGGTGTATTGCTTGAATTCTCTGTTACACCGCGCACCCTCGCTACCGCTTGGGTTTCTGCCTCCTTCGGCGTCCGACGCTCCCCGCCTACGGTGTGGTCACAGGCAGAAACCCGACCTGTTGGGAGGGTGCCCTCTTAGCCCATACCGGCCGACTCACCGCCACAGGCGGAAACCCGACCTGTTGGGAGGGTGTCCTCTTAACCCATTCCGGCCGGCTCACCGCCACAGGCGGAAACCCGACCTGTTGGGAGGGTGTATTGCTTGAATTCTCTGTTACACCGCGCACCCTCGCTACCGCTTGGGTTTCTGCCTCCTTCGGCGTACGCGTCGAAAGCTCCCGAATGAGAAATCTCTTATCAAACGCGGCGGGATGTGGTAGTTTTTGTTTATCGGTCTGAGTTTTTACCCCGAGGCGAGTATGACAGTTTCCCGCAACGCCGCTATACGTATCGTTTTTGTTATTGCCGTGGTGTTCGTCGGCGTCGGCCAGGCGACGGCCAAGGACGTGTGGACGCGGGTCGCGTCTAAGAACTTTACGCTGATCGGCAACGCGTCGGACAAGGACATTCGGCGGGTGGCGACCAGGCTCGAGCAGTTTCGCGAGACGTTTCGGCTGCTGTTCAACAAGACCTCGCTGACGGCGAGCGTACCGACCAACGTCATCGTCTTTCGGAACGAATCGTCGTACCGCGACTTCAAACCGCGTCGTCCCGACGGCAAGCCCGACGAGCGTATCGCCGGCTATTTTCAGTCGAGCGAGGACGTCAATTACATCACGCTCTCGGCCGAGGGGCCCGACAGCGACACCTTCGGCACCATTTTTCACGAGTACGTCCACTTCATCATCAATACCAACTTTGGCAAATCGGACGTCCCGGCGTGGTTCAATGAGGGGCTCGCCGAGTATTACCAGACGTTTCAGATCGAGGAAGACCAGCGGATCAAACTCGGCATCTTTCAGCAAAACCACCTTTACCTGCTGCAGCAAAACCAGCTGATGCCGCTCGATACGCTCTTCGGCACGACCAATTTTCAACTGCATCAGACGGGCGGCCACTCGCGCAGCATTTTTTACGCACAGTCGTGGGCGCTCATCCATTACCTGATCCAAAAGGGCAAGACCGAGGCGATGGGCAAGTTTCTCAATCTGCTGGTCAAGGGCGACGATCCCAAACAGGCGTTCGCCGCCGCTTTTCAGTCCGATTACAAGACGATGGAGTCGGAGCTGCGTGCCTACGTGCGGCAGGACAAGTTTAATTATCACCAGTACACGCTCGCCAAAAAACTGGTCTTTGACGCCCAGATGACGTCGGCACCGCTCTCCGACGCCGACACCAACGCCTATCTCGGCGACCTTTTGTACCACACGCGGCGGCCGGCCGACGCCGAACGCTATCTGGCCGAGGCTCTGCGGCTCGAACCCGCCCATCCGCTGGCGAGCACCGCTCTCGGCATGGTCAGGCTCGGGCAGCGGCGCTTTGACGAGGCCCGCACGCTGCTCGAACGCGCGGTCGCCGTCGGCACCGGCGGCTATTCGGCGTATTACCGCTACGGTTACCTGCTGATCCGCTCGGCACAGGACGAGTTCGGATTTATCAAGAGCTATACCAAAGAGGAGGCCGACAAGATCAGGGCCGCACTCAACAAGGCGATCGAACTCAACCCGGCGTTTACCGAGAGCTACGAACTGCTCGCCTTTGTCAGCCTTATCCGCGGCGAACAACTCGACGAGGCCGTCGCCCTGCTCCAAAAGGCGCGTGCCATCCAGCCCGGCAATCAACGCTACGCGCTCCGGCTCGGCGAGGTTTACGCCCGTATGAACAAGCTCGACGAGGCCGCCGCCATCGCCATGCGTGTCGCTCTGACGGCCGACGAACAGGACGTCCGCACCCGAGCGGAATCGCTCCGCCAGCGCATCGAGACGATCCGCCAGATCGAGGCCCGCAACGCCGCCGAGCGAAAGCGTTATGACGAGGCGGTCGCCGCCGCCGGCAAGAACGGCCCGCCGACACTCGTCCGCCGCGTCGATCAGACCGAACCGCCGTCCGAGGCCGAGATGAAACGCCAGCAGGACGAGGCGACGCTCCGCACCGTCAATCAGGCTCTGCGTGCCGCGGCCGAAAACGAAACGCGCGTCATCGGCCGCGTGTCGCGCATCGACTGCCGCACACGCCCGCTCGCCTTTACCGTCAAGACGCCGGCCGAGACCTTTGTCGTGACGAGCAAGGATTTTGACTCGCTCGAACTCAACGCCTACGAGGTGACCGCCAAGGGTTTGCAGATCGGCTGTGAATCGGACATCTCGGCCATCAACGCTGTCGTCACTTATCGTAATAATACGGCCGCCAAGGCACCGTCACGCGGCGATCTGGTCGCGATCGAGTTTGTGCCCGCGAATTTTCGCTTTTTGACGCCCGAGGAACTCAAGAACGCCAAACTTGTCATTTACGAACAGCCCGGCGGCGATTCGGGCACCGCCGTTACGTCCGCCGATGACGACGCCAAGCGTCGCGATGCGATGTTTCGCGGGATTCGGCAGGGCCTCAGACAGCCCGCCGACGGCGAAAAACGCGAGATCGGCTTTCTTGACGGCATCGAGTGCACCAATAAAGGTATGTTCTTTGCCCTGCGGACCGACGCGGCCCGCCTTCGGCTAACGGCGGCCGACCCGCAGCAAATTCAGATCAGCGGCTACACGCCGGACCTCGCCGCCCTCCAGTTCGGCTGCGGCGTCGGCGGCATCGACTTCCCCGTAGTATTTATCTACACGGCCAAACCGGACACCAAGGCGCGGACCGACGGCGACCTCCGCTCGCTCGAATTCGTGCCGAAAGGGTTTACGCTCGACAACTAGGCCGAGCTTTAATAACCCCTACAGTCGGATATCGCGTTTCAGCTCGGTGTATGTTACTCTTTTCGGCGTAAAACCTGACTCATTTTTCAACAAGCACGGAGTTGACCCGAACTACCGGTACGGGCTCCGGATCGCACTATCAACACGGGTTGAACGTCCGCGATCTTCAGGCAAATGCCGGTTGGCTTGCATCCTTGTTTCGGTACCGTTTCATTTAGAGACCATATGAAGATCACGCTCGTTTTCGCTTTTGCCGTCATTTTGTCGATCCTGTCGCCCTCATCCGTCCGCTGTCAGGCAGCGGAACCGGCCGAATGGACATTGATGTTCTATATGGACGCCGACAACAATCTTGAGGCCCCTCAAATGGTGGACATCGAAGAAATGATGAAGGTCGGTTCGTCGGCAAAGGTCAATCTGATCGCCCTCATCGACCGCAGCGTAAAAGACGAGAGCGCCGATGAACGAGGTTACACAGACCGCTCCGTCGGCGGCATCAAACCCTGGACGTCGGCAAAATATCTCGTTATCGAAAAAGGGCGGCTCCGTGAGGTCGCTGACTGGGGCGAACTAAACATGGGCGACCCGGCCAATCTGAAACGCTTTTTCGACGAAACGGTAAAGCAGTTTCCCGCAAGACGCTACGGCGTCGTCTTCGGTGACCACGGCGCCGGTTGGCCCGGCATCCTCAGCGACGAGAGTGCCGACAGCAACGGCATAGATATGTCCGAAATGCCGGTCGTGCTCAAGGATTTTATGACCAAGAACGGCAAGCTCGACCTGATCGGCTTTGACGCCTGCCTGATGGCAAATTTTGAGGTCGCCCGGACCGTTGCCCCGTATGCCAAAACGATGGTCGCCTCTGAGGAACTCGAACCCGGCGACGGCTGGAACTACACTCCGCTGATGACCAGATTGTCCCAAAACCCCGCGATGGACAGTTTCGAATTGGGGCGGACCGTGGTCGACACCTATCGCGATTACTATTTCGCAACGGAAACTCAGGAGAATTATGTGACCCTCAGCGTCATCGACCTCGCCAAGATCGACGCCCTCGCCGCCGCCATCAGCGACCTGGCCGTGACCAATCAGGGCTTGGTCAAGACAGGCGGACGAGACTCGATGATCAAGATCGCCAGAGCGAGGAGCAAGGCCTCGGAGTTTGGCAAGGACGAAGGTTCGTCCGCCTACAACTTCGACATCGTTGGATTGGCCGAAAATATCAAACTCCAGACTCCGGCCTCAGCACGCTCCGCCGACGCTGTTATCGCCGCCGCGAAGGCCGCCGTGGTCTACAAGATCAACGGCCCGACACATGCCCGGGCAACCGGCCTCTCGATCTATTTCCCGAACAACAGTGCCGGGATAAAGGAAATGGGATATGACCGCCACCCGTTCTACAGTTCGTTCAAATGGCCCGCACTGCTGGCCGAGGTGTTTGCCGTGCTCGAAAAAGATACGCAGGCACCGCAGGTCCAGCCGGTCGAAACAACCGACAAAGATATCGCCAAAGACGATGTCGTCCAGGTTTCGGCCAAGGTCAACGCCGACGATATTGAAGAAGCCACGTTCGTGCTCGCGGCAAACGAGGATAAACAGTCCGTAATAATCGGTTCGATACCGGCTTTCCCCGACGAAAAAGGCGTGCTGCACGAAGAGTGGGACGGCGGTTGGTTTACCATCAGCGATGGCAAGAACCAGCAGATCTGCCCGATCACCGGCTTCGAACAGCTTGAGGAAGGCGGCGAACAGTTCATGATCGAGGTGCCGGCCCAGATACGTTTCGCGGGCGGTAAACAGTGGCGTGATATCACGCTCAATTTCGTCCTTGACCTGAGCGGCGGCGAAGCCACGGGCGAATTTGTCTCGGCTTTCGAATTCGTAAAGGGCAATCCGCGTGAGATCGACCTTGAAAAAGGCGACAGCATTCGGCCGGTATTTCTTCGGGTGGATGAAAATGGCGATGTTGAACAGATCGCCTCGAGCGACGCGACTGACATTCTCAGCGTCGGCGCCGAGGGCGAACTATTTATCGGATACGAGGATGTTCCGGCCGGCGACTATTCGATCGGGTTCCTCGTGACTGATTTTGCCGGAAATACGACCGATAAGTTTGTTGACGTCACCCTTGAATAGTTGATCGCGTAAATATGAAAGTAATAACCCTTGTCTCGTTTCTGCTGGTGTTCTCGTCGCTCACGTTGGCTCAGCCGCCGTCGGCCGCCAAACCGCAGGAAACGCCGCCGCCCGCCAAACAGGCCGCTGCCGATGATGCTCCGACCGTGACCAAACACTCGGTCCGCGTCGGAGCTAAGCAGCTGAATTACACGGTCACGACCGGTTTTATGCCGCTCAAGAATGCGGTCACCGGCGACACCGAGGCCCGCATCTTCTTTATGGCGTACACGCTCGACAACGCCCCGGCCGGCCGGCCGCTGATGTTCTCGTTCAACGGCGGGCCCGGCTCGGCCAGCGTCTGGCTCCATCTCGGCACGATCGGCCCGCGTCGGGTCAAGATGCTCGATGACGGAATGATGCCGCCGCCGCCCTACGAGCTTGAGGACAATCAGCAGACATGGCTGACCGAGACCGATCTGGTGTTTATCGACCCCGTCGGGACCGGCTATTCGCGGGCGGCCAAGCCGGAACTTGCGAGCAAATATTTCGGCGTCGAGGGCGACATCGCGTCGGTCGGTGAATTTATCAGGCTGTATCTCGGCCGTTACGAGAGGTGGATGTCGCCGCTCTTTCTCGTCGGCGAATCGTACGGCACGACGCGGGCGTCAGGGCTGTCAAACTACCTTTTTGATAGGGGGCATCGCGCTCAACGGGATCCTGCTTATCTCGACCGTAATGAATTTTCAGACCATTCGGTTCGCCGATAATAACGACTTGCCGCTCGTGCTCATCCTGCCGTCATATACGGCGACGGCGTGGTATCACAAGCGGCTTTCGCCGGCGATGCAGTCGCGGTCGATCGAGCAGGTCACGCAGGAGGCACGTCAGTTTGCCGCCAATGAATATATGCCCGCGATGCTCCGCATCGACAGCCTTTCGGCCGCCGAGCGTGCGTCACTTGCCGAAAAGTTCAGTTCCCTCACCGGCCTCAGCCGCGACTTTGTCGAACGCGCCAATTTCCGCGTCGATCTCGGTAAATTTCAAAAGGAACTGCTCCGCAATGAGCGCCGCACGGCGGGGCGCCTCGACAGCCGCTTTAAGGGCATCGACCGCGACGCCGCCGGCGACACGCCCGACACCGACCCGAGCATGAACGCCATCCGCCCGCCGTACACTGCCGCCTTTAACGCCTACGTCCGCGGCGAACTCGGCTTTAAGACCGACACCGAATATTTCATCCTCGGCGGCGGCATCTCGAGCCCGTGGAACTGGAATGTCGCGAACGGTTACGCCGACACCAGCATCACGATGAAGGACGCGATGGCCAAAAATCCCTATATGCGGATCTTTATGGCACAGGGCTATTACGACATGGCGACGCCGTTCTACGCCGCCGAATACACGTTATCGGCGATGAATCTCGACCCGTCGCTGCGCAGGAATGTCAGTATCGCCTATTACGAATCGGGCCATATGATGTACATTGAAAAGAATTCCCTGGCCAAGCTCAAGGCCGACGCGGCCGCATTTATCACTAATTCACTGCGAAAGTAGCGGCGTGAAATTTGCGGCGAACCATTTTGGCGAATACGGGCTCAAATGCCCGTCGGTATCAAACTAAAACTGGAGAAGATCGATCAAATGAAGTCACTTTTACGCTTCGCGGCCATCACGGCCGTTGTCCTGACCGTCGGTATGACGACAATTTTCGCCCAGAGGGCCAAACCGAAAACGGCCGAGCCGAAAGCACCCGATTACTCGATCGGGGCTCTCAAGGTGATGAGCTTCAGTTCGACCAGCGGACAGCTCGAAGATGTTTTCCCCGAGGGCGGAGAGCCCCGCAGTTTCTTTAACGACCTCGACACATCTTTGTTCATTTGGGTGTTCGTCCAGGGCGAAAAAGGCACCTTCGAGGCCGGCCGCATGGCAAATGTGGTAGTGACCGAGGGCAAAAAGGTCGTCGCTTCACGCAACGTGCAGATCGGCATCCCGAATGACGACGGTTTGTATATCGTGCCGGTGTTCGTTTACGGCCCGCTCTGCAGCGATGTCAAGATCACGGCCAAGCTGACCGGCCAGAAGACCGCCTCGCTCAAGACCACTAAGGTCTCGTTCCTCTGCGGCGAATAGACGAGTTATTGCTCGCGAAACATACCAAAGGCACGATTGGGGATGCCTGCTCGCCGATCGCGATCTGTCGGAAGTCGATACTTAGCCGCAGATAACGCAGTGGAAGCAGATGAAGCGGATAACGCAGATGAAGTTGATCTATCTGCATTTATCCGCTTTATCTGCGTCATCTGCGGTTAAGACGCCCGTCCGGCCCCGAACTCAGGACCTATCAGACATCGTCGTTTTTTCGTCAGTTTAGTTTGTTTCGTGGGCAGATGTCTTAATGCTTCGGATCACCGGACACCAGGTTCACGGCGTGCCGCAGCACGGGCCTGATCACCTCAAAACATTCCTCGACGCCCTTCGGCGAGCCCGGCAGATTGACGATCAGCGTTCCGCCGCGAATGCCGCAGACACCGCGTGACAGCATCGCCATCGGGTGTTTTGACGCGGTCTCCCGGCGCATCGCCTCGGCCATTCCCGGTGCTTCGCGTTCGATCGCCCCGAGCGTCGCCTCGGGCGTATTGTCCCGCGGTCCGAAGCCCGTCCCGCCGGTCGTTATGATCAGGTTGATGCCGCCGCGTCCGGCCAGGCCGATCAGCGTGTCACGCAGGCCGTCGCGGTCGTCGGTGACGATCACCCGCTCAACGATCTCAGCCCCGATCGACGTGAGCAGTTCCGCAAGCCTCTCGCCCGACAGGTCATCACCCGCGATGCGCGAATCGCTGACCGTAACCACCGCTGCCCGGATCTCCATCTCCTTTCTCCTGTCCCTTGTCTCTTGTCTCTTGTCTCGCTCACCCCGCGGTCGCCTCGATCTCCTCGAGGCGGCTCTGCCTTCGCCCGTACAGCACGCTCAGCATCACGCCGACGACGACCAGCACCATACCGCCGATCGCCATTATCCCTTGAGCTTCGCCAAAGACTATCCAGCCTATCGTCAGTGCGTACACCAGGCCCGTATAATTGACGATCGCCACGCCGGCGATGCGTTCGCGTTGGAGCGCATCGGTCAAAAATATCTGCCCGAGCTGCGAAAACACGCCGACCAGGAACAGGAACAGCCAGTCCCAGCCGGCCGGCATCTCAAACGCGAAAAACAGGCTGATCGCCCCGACGACGGCACCCGTCAGCTGAAAATGCAGCACCACGGTCAGCGGATGCTCCTTTCCGCGAAGGCTCCGCACCAGATTGTACGCCATACCCGAGCAAAACGCCGAAATGATGCCGAAGATCAGATATTTGAGTTCGATCCGCGAGTCAAACTGCTCTATCAGCAGCACGCCTGAGAACGCTATCGCGTAAAAGAACCACTGCGTCGGCCGCACGGCCTCTTTCAGAACAAATATCGCGATCGTCGCGGTAAAGATGGGCGACAGATACTGTATCGTCTGGGCCGAAGCGATCGGCATCTGCTGCAGCGTCACAAAAAAGAAATACAGCGCGGTCGTGCCGAACATTCCCCGCAGCAGCAGCATCAGGTGATTTGACCCGATGAGGCTCGCCTTGGCACGCCGCAGCCCCCAGACACAGAACACGGTCGCCACGATACAGCGAAAGAAAACCGTTTCCATCGCCGGAATATGCGCGACCTGCTTGACGAAGACGTTCGCCAAAAAGAACGAGAGCGTCGACAGGAACATCGACCGTACGCCCGGAGTCAGAATTGAAGTGTTTTCAGCCAAACTACGAGGTTAATTTTTTTGGGCCGATGCCGCAAGCCCGCGCAGTTCGCCGCCGTTAATTGCCGGGGTGAGTTTTCATCCACTCGGCCCTCAGCAGAAAACTGCCGTCCGTGACGATGCGGTCGCCGGCCTTCAGCCCCTCGAGCACCGTATAACGGCCGCCGCTCTCGGCACTGAGACGCACGAATTTTAGGGCGAATACGTTCGGTTCGGCCGTTGCGGCAAAGACCATCTGCCGATTGCCGATCATCTGCACCGCCGACGCCGGTATCGTGGGCGAGGCCGCACCGCCGTCGCCGGCCGCGGCGAACGACGCGTTGACATACATCCCTAATTTCAGTGCCTTGTCCGAATTGTCGAGTTCGATCCTGACCTGTGCCGTTCGGGTCTGCGGCTCGATATTCGGGTCGATATAGGCGACGTTTCCGCGAAAGATGCGTCCCGGAAAGGCGTCCGAGGTCACGTTTGCCCCGCCGCCCTGCCGCAGTTTGGCGATATCGTTCTCAAATACCTGTGCGACCGCCCAGACGCTCGAGAGGTCGGTCACCTTGAGCAGGTCCTTGTTCGGCTCGACGATCATGCCGGCGTTGATGCTGCGGGCCGTGACGGTCCCCGCGACCGGTGCCGTCAGGGCGATCTCGGACGTTATCTGCGACGGCGAACGGAGTGCGTCGACGCGGCCCGGCGACAGGCCGAGCAGGATCAGTTTGTCCCTCGCGGCCGCCCTCTCGGTTTCGGCGGCCCGCATCTTGACGGCCGCCATCTCAAACTCGCCGCGGCCGATCGGATTGAGCCGGGCGACCTCGATCGCCCGCTTATGGATCTCGCGGGCCTGTGTCACCTCGGCCTCGGCTGTCTTCATCTTGGTCACCGCCTGTTCAAACGCCTCGCGGCTCTCGGCACCTATCGCCATCAGTTTCCGTGCCCGGTCGTGGTGGCGAATGTGCTCGGCCAGCTCGGCCTCGGCGATCTTCAGCTTGGCGGCCGCCATATCGAGTTCGGCCCGGCTGACGGGGTTGAGTTCGGCGAGTTTGGCCGCTCGCTCGTACGCCTGTCTTGCCGTCGCAACCTCGGTCCCGAGCGTGATGTAGCGCGACTGTGCGGCGGCAAGTTCGTCGCTGAAGATGACGGCGACGGTCTGGCCCTTGGCCACGTTTTGCCCGAGTTCGACGTTGACGCGGCGGACGACGCCGCCGAGCAGCGAGATGACCGGCGTTTCGCGATAGCCGTTCGCCTGTATGACCGCCGTCGAAGCGACGCTCTCGGCCGCCGCCGACATCGTTTCGCCGACCGGCTCGACGCGGATGCCCGAGCGTTCGACCTGTTCGGCCGGTATCGTCAGCGTTTGATCGCCCGCCGGCAAAGCCGATCCGGTCTCGTCGCCGCCGAAGGTCACCGACTTGGGCGTCGGCACGGCCTGTCCGCCGGCCCGCGGCCAGAACATATACGCCGCCGCTCCGATCACGACCACGGCCGCCGCCGCGATGACGATCGGCTTCATCTTTGTCGAACGCCCGTCGGTCTCGCCCGCGGTTTCGCTGATCTCGTTTTCGTCCAGTTTATCTTCGTTCATTTCTTTACCAATTCCGCCGCGTTTGCCGCCCGCATTACCTCGACGCGTGCGAGGTATGTGGCCATTTGCAGGTCGATATATTCGTTCTCGATCTCGATGTAGCGCCGCTGTTCGATCAGATAATCGATCAGGCTCCGCGACCCGAGTTCGTACGTTTGCCGGATCACTTCCAGATTGGCGTTCGCCTGGTCGCGGACGCCGAACTTGAATATCACCATCGCCTTGGCCGAGCTCTCAAATCGTGCCGCCCCGGCGGCGATCTCACGACGGACCACGAGTTCGCCAAATTCGCGTCGTGAGCGTGCCGCTTCGCGGTCCGCGGCGGCCGCCTCGATCATTCCCTGATTGCGGTTCCTGACCGGCAGTTCGAGCGTCACGCCAAACGTAAAAAAGTGCATCAGGTTCTCGATCGGCATCAGTTCGCCGGCGTCGTTTAGGCCGTTGAGCCCAAAGCCCGACCTCATTCGCTGATAGCCGCCTCGCACGCTCGCGTCGATCCGGCCGTCGGCCTTTGCCTGGTCGATCTTTGCCGTCGAAAGCTCCTCCATCGCCCGCATTGCCGCCAGGTCCGGCCGCGTCTGCAGTGCCCGGGCCGTCATCTCAGAAACGGGTGGCAGGGCCGCGATCAGGTTTTCGAGATCGCCGCGTAATCGCAGCGGTTCTTCGGGCCTTAGTCCGAGCAGGTTGCGCAGTTCGAGCATCGCGATCTCGGCCTTGCCGGCCTCGCCCTCGCGGATCGCCCGCAGACGGTTGACCTCGACGAGCGTCATATTCTCTTCCAGCGGAGCGATCTTGCCCTCGGCGACGCGAGCCTGGACCAGCCTGTATTCTTCAAAAATGGCGGTCAATATCTCGTCCGCGAAACCGAGCTTTGACACCGCCGCGAGCGACTCGCCAAACTTCATCCGCACATCGGCCGCGAGCATCCGTTCGCGTTCCTCGACCGCCTTTTCACGGATCTCGAGCTCGCGTTCGGCGACGCGGATGCGGGCCGCCCGACGGCCGCCGAGTTCGAGCGGCAGCATGCCCTCGACCATCAGGCTGTTGTCCATTCCCTTGACCTGACGGGTCCCGCCGATGTCCACGCTCGGGTTCGCCCGCAGGCCGGCCTGCTTGACCATCGCCCGTGCGGCGTCGCGTTCCTGTCTGAGGGCGATGAGTTCGCCGTTGTTTTTGAGCGCGGCGAGCACGGCCTCGTCCGCCGTCATGCCGGCCGCCTGATCGAGGTACCGCGTTGTCGTGACGGCCGGAACGCCTTGCGTCGCCGTCGGTGCCGGCGTCGGTGTCGGGTCCGGCGTCGGCGTCGTCTGGGGACGCACGTTCACCGCCGCGACGGCCATAACGGCCGCCGCAGCGATCAAACTAATGGACTTGAGCCTGAATTGCGTCATTTGCTATCGAACGATCAACTTGCCGCGCATCATATTCATCCCGCAGGTAAAGCCCAGCGTGCCCGCGCGTTTCGGCGTCAGACGCACGACGACCGGCTGGTTCAGCGGCAGCGGACGGTTGATGCCGTGGTCCGGTATCACGATCTCGGTACCGCACGTCCGATCGGTCAACCGGATAAATGTCAGCCGGGCCGGAACGCCCTTTCTAAGCGAAACGCTCGCCGGCGAATAGCCCTGTTCGGTGATCTCGACCCTCGCCGACTGTGTCCGCGGCTTGCTCTTTGCCTGAGCGTTGGCGGCCGCCGTAAATGCAGCGATAAACATCACCGCCAATGCCATTTTTATAAAAGTCCGTTTCATATTTCTCCTTGTTCTTTTTTCAGCTTTCGCTCATGAATCCAATAAAAGATCACCGGCGTGACGACGAGCACGTGCAAGAGGCTCGATACCATACCGCCGAGCACCGGCGTCGCCAGCGGCTTCATCACCTCGGCACCGGCACTCGAACTCCACATGATCGGCAGCAGCCCGGCGACGACCGTCGATACGGTCATCACCTTTGGCCGCAGACGCAGCAGTGCTCCCTCGATGACCGCGTTCAGCAGGTCGCTTCGCGTCAGCCGGCCGAGTTCCCTTTGCTTAGCCTCGACGGCCTCATTGAGGTAGATGACCATCACGACGCCCGTCTGCACCGCCGTGCCGAACAGCGCGATGAAACCGACCCAGACCGCGACCGAAAAATTGTAATCGAGCGCCCACAGGAGATAGACGCCGCCCGTCAGTGCGAATGGCACCGCCATCAGCACATGGGCCGCCTCGAGAGCCGAATTGTATGTCATATACAGCAGCCCGAAGATCACGATCAGGACGACCGGCACCACCAGCATCAGACGCGAGCGAGCACGCTGCTGATTTTCGTACTGACCGCTCCAGGTTATGTAGTACCCCTCGGGCAGCTGCACCTGGTCGGCGATCGCCTTTTTGGCGTCGTCGACAAAGCTGCCGACGTCGCGGCCGCGGACGTTGAGCAGCACCGTGCCGCGCAGAAGGCCGTTCTCGCTCGAGATCATATTGGGCCCCATCACGGTCTGTATGCTCGCAAGTTGGCTGAGCGGTACGGCGTTGCCGTTCGGCGCCGTCACCGGTATGCGGCCGATCGACTCGGCGTCCTTTCTAAACTCGGGCGCGTATCGCACGCGTACCGGAAATCGTCGTCGGCCCTCGATCGTGACCGCCAGATTGGTCTCGCCGATGCCGGCCTCGATGACCTGTTGGATCGTCATCACGTCGATGCCGTAGCGGGCCGCCGCCCTGCGGTCGATCTTGATATCGACGTACGGCGCACCGCCGATCTGCTCGGGATAGACGTCGGCTCCGCCCGGCACCGTGCGGGCGACATCGGCGACCTTTCGCGAGAGTTCCTCGAGTTTATCGAGGTCATTGCCGAATATCTTGATACCGACCTCCGACCTGATGCCGGTCGAGAGCATCTCGATCCGGTTGATGATCGGCTGGGTCCAGATGTTCGTCACGCCCGGCATCCGCAGTGCCTGGTCCATCTCGGCCACAAGCTTTTCGCGGGTCATTCCCGGACGCCACTCCGACTGCGGTTTGAGATGAATGATCGTCTCATTCATATTGATCGGCGCCGGGTCGGTCGAGCTTTCGGCACGGCCCGCCTTGCCGACCGCCCATTCGACCTCGGGGATCGTTTTGATGATCTGGTCCTGTTTGCTCATCACCCGCAGTGCCTCGTCGATCGAGATCGCCGGGTCGGTAACCGGCATATACATCAGATCGCCCTCATTCAGCGGCGGCATGAACTCGTTGCC
The DNA here is from genome assembly GCA_964592865.1 of uncultured Chloracidobacterium sp. Lineage (GTDB taxonomy): Bacteria > Acidobacteriota > Blastocatellia > Pyrinomonadales > Pyrinomonadaceae > OLB17. Next base: position 243,806 of record CAZQGN010000001.1, read on the forward strand.
GATGCCGGTCGCCATCACCACCGCCCCGACGAACAGGACGAACGCTGCCGTGACCGTCAGCAGACGGTGCTTGAGCGCGAACAGCAGCGACGGCTTGTAGATCGCGTGCAGGAACCGCATCACCGGATTGGACTGTTCCGAGTGAAACTTGCCGCCCAAAAGGTACGTGCACAGCACCGGCACGAGCGACACCGCGATGATCGTCGCCCCGACCATCGCGAACGTCTTGGTGAACGCCAGCGGATGGAACAGCTTGCCCTCCTGCCCCTCAAGAGCAAAGACCGGTATGAACGCCAGGATGATGATCGCCATCGAAAAAAATACCGGCCGCCCGACCAGTTTTGTCGATTCGAGCACGTTCTCCCAGACCGCTTTTCGGTCCTTCGGATCGACCTTGTTCTTTTCCATGAACCGGAACGCGTTTTCGGTCACGACGATGCCCGCGTCCACCAGCACGCCGATCGCGATCGCGATCCCGGACAGCGACATCAGGTTTGAGCTGATGCCCATAAAGTGCATGAACAGGAACGCGAGCAGCACCGACAGCGGCAGCGGGATCGTCACGATCAGGATCGAGCGAAAATGCGCGAGGAACAGAATATGGGCGAGCGTGACGAGTATCAGCTCCTCGATCAGCGCCGTCTCGAGCGTGCCGGTCGCCCGCTTGATCAGCCCCGTACGGTCGTAGAACGGCACGATCCTCGCGTCCTTCGGCAGTCCGGCCTTTAGCTCGTCGAGCTTTTTCTTGACCGCGTCGATCACGTCCAGCGTGTTTACGCCGTAACGGGCGATCACGACGCCGCCGACCGCCTCTTTGCCGTCCTTATCGAGGGCTCCGGTACGAAAGGCGTCGCCGATCTTGACCTCAGCCACATTGCGGACGTAGATCGGCGTGCCGTTGGCCGAGCCGATGACGATGTTTTCGACGTCGGCGGTCGATTCGATCAGCCCGATGCCGCGGACGACCGCCCACTCGCCGGCCTGCTCGACGACGTTGCCGCCGACGTTGTTATTTGACGTCTGAACGGCCGCAATGACCGTCGAGATCGGTATGTTGTAGCCGCGCAGCTTGTTCGGGTCGACATCGACCTGATACTGGTGCACATAGCCGCCGACCGACGCCACCTCGGCCACGCCCGGCACCGAGTTGAGCTGATACCGCACGAACCAGTCCTGCAGCGTGCGCAGGTCGCGCAGGCTCATCGTATCGCTCTCGATCGTGTACCAAAAGACCTGGCCCACGCCGGTCGCGTCCGGCCCGAGCGTCGGCACCACACCCTCGGGCAGCTGTTTGGCGACGAGATTCAGGCGTTCGAGTACCCGCGTCCGGGCCCAGTAGAGTTCGACGTCGTCCTCGAAAATGACGTTGATCATCGAAAAGCTGAACGCCGAACTCGCCCGCACGACACGCACGCCGGGCATTCCCTGCAGGCTTGTGACGAGCGGATACGTGACCTGATCCTCGACCTCCTGCGGCGAACGCCCGGCCCAATCGGTGAAGACTATGACCTGATTGTCAGAAAGGTCGGGTATCGCGTCGATCGGCGTATTGACCAGCGCCCAATAGCCCCACACGCCCGCACCCAGAAAGAGTGCGAGCACGAGCACGCGGTTTTTCAGCGACCATTCGATGATCAGGTTGATCATAGTTACCTTTCTACTGACACCTTACTGAGCGACCAGTGCCAGCATCGTTTTGCCCTTGCCTGCGGGCCCCTCA
>CAZQGN010000002.1:0-158047 GCA_964592865.1 uncultured Chloracidobacterium sp.
ATGAATCCCGCGCTCTAACCAGCTGAGCTACCCAGCCACGAACATTTGATTATAGATCGGCTATGGAAAAAATCAAGTTCCGACAGCGTGGGTCCGCTACGGAGGCGGCGGCACCGCGGCCGAGCGGGGTTCACAAACGAGTCCAGAGGATTTAGTATCTAAGTTTAAGCGACCGTTACGCACTATGAATATTCCGATCGTTTTTGGAGCAAACGTGGAGCATACCGCGATATTGCTTGACCTGTTTATAATGCTCGCCGCGGCCAAGCTGATGGCTGAGATATTTGAGCGCCTCAAGCAACCGGCCGTTGTCGGCGAGATCCTCGCCGGCGTGGTCATCGGTCCGAGCCTGCTTAGATGGGTCGAGCCGTCGGAAATGATCGGTGTGTTGGCGGAGTTCGGTGTCATTTTCCTTCTATTTAACGTCGGGCTCGAAACCAAGCCGCAATCGATATTTCAGGTCGGGCGCCGGGCGGCGATCGTCGGCGTGGCCGGCGTCGCCTTACCCTTTGTCGCCGGCTATTTCCTTGCGCATGCGTGGGGCGGTTCATTTATTGAATCGATGTTCATCGCCGCCGCACTTGTTGCAACATCGGTCGGTATCACTGCACGGGTACTCGGCTCAATGGGCCTTTTGGACAGTGACACCGCCCGGATCATACTCGGTGCGGCGGTCATTGACGATATTCTCGGCCTCATCATTTTGTCGCTCGTATCATCGGTCAGCCAGGGCAGCGTCAGCGTTATTGGCCTCGCAAAAACGGCCGGAGCGGCGATATTGTTTACCCTTTTTGTAGCTCTGGTCGGCTCGCGGTTGGTCAATCGGCTGGCGCCGATGTTTGCCCGCCTCAGGCTCGAGCGGCCGTTCTTTGCCCTCGGGCTGATCCTGTGTCTGGGATTGTCGGTGGCCTCGGCCTACGTCGGCGTCGCGGCCATCATCGGTGCTTTTCTGGCGGGCATGGCTCTCGCCGAGGCGACCGAAGACAACAAGAAGATGCATCAGTTGACGACCGGCGTTACCGAGTTTTTGGTACCGTTCTTTTTGGTCAATATCGGTATGCAGCTTGACCTCTCAGTCTTTCGCGAGACTTCGGTCATTCTGTTTGCCAACGTATTGACCCTACTTGCGGTCATTACCAAATTTGTCGGCTGCGGCGTCGGGGCATGGGGATTGCCGCGACGCGAAATGGCCCAGGTCGGTATCGGTATGGTACCCCGAGGTGAGGTTGGCATCGTCGTCGCTCAGATCGGGCTCGGGTTGGGCGTGATCGGCAAGGATTTTTTTGCGGCGGTCCTCTTTATGGCCGTCGCGACGACACTGATCGCCCCGCCATTCATCAAAATGCTGTTTGCCGTCGATATCGACGGCGATGGTATCGCGGATCCGCTGCCCGAGGTCGACGTGTCGAACGACTTTGGCAGGATCGGTTAATTTGGAACAACTCGCGACGCTCGAGAGGCGTCGAAACAGGTAATGGTTAATATGTTCGGACGTGTTGCAGCGGTCTGCCTTTTGCTTATGACGATAGGATCGGCGGCGATCCATTCGCAGGTTCGCACCGGGACCTCGGCCGGGCAATTCCGCGTGATACGCATCGTTTCGGTACCGGATGCAACAGTCTGGGTTGACGGAGTTCGCTTTGGCAAAACGGGAGCGGACGGCAAACTTGAGGTTGGAACGATCACGACCGGTGGCCACTCGCTTCGTGTACGTGCGGACGGCTACAAAGAGCGCGTCCTGAATCTCGCACCGGCCCAAAAGGGAGAGATACGGGCCGATCTGACCAAAACTTCCGACGCGGCTGAACTGGCGTTTCAGGAAGCCGAACGCTTGACGCTTGTCGATCGCGAAAAGGCGATCGAAGCCTATAAAAGGGCGATCAAGCTGCGGCCCGCCTACCCTGATGCTTTTGTAGCTCTTGCCCGCGTCCAGTCGGAAACAGGCGATCTCGAGGACGCCGAGCGGGCGATCGCCTCAGCCCGAAAACTCCGGACGGCGTTCGCCGAGGCGTCGGCTGTACTTGGCCGAATATACAAGGACCTCGGGCAGGACGACAAGGCGATCGCGGCATTTCAGCGCGCGATCACCGAGGGCAAGGGATTCCAGCCCGAAGCACTTGCCGGGCTCGGCCTGCTTTACAAGGAAAAGGCCGAAGGCTTTGGCGGTTCGGGCGAATTCGAAGACGAACAGGCGAATTACACTGAGGCCGCAAAGTATCTGCAACGCTCAGTCAAGCAAATATCCGGAGCTCCCGATGCCGTAGTGATATATCAGCTGCTTGGTCTTGTTTATGAGCGGATGCAAAAATATCAGGATGCGATAGCGGTCTACGAGGAATTCCTGCGCATTTTCCCTGATAGTGCTGAGTCGACTGCTATCCGCTCTTTCATTGTCCAACTAAAAAAACAATCCACCAACGACCGTTAATGACCGGTTTTTAGTCTCGGCCTGTCAGACTGACCGAATTCCACTCATTTTGCGGAAAAGATTTGTTGACACTCCCGAGTTAAACATTGTAGTATTAGGTGTCAACGATGTTTATCATCGTTAGTCCGTTTGAATCCCAGCAAATAGATCGAGCAAATCTCTTCAGCAGTTTCCGGCCTTTTGGAAAGCACTTGACGAGAGATCACCTACACTTAAATGTCAGCAAAACTTGGGGAAATACTTGTCCGCGAAAACCTCATAACGTCGCAACAGCTGCGTGAGGCTCTGGACTACCAACGCACGAACGGAGGTCGATTGGGCTCAAACCTCGTTAAGCTCAACATCGTCTCCGACGACGTCATTACCGCTGTTTTGTCCCGCCAGTACGGAGTCCCATCCATCAATCTTGAGCTTTTTTCGATCGAACCCGATGTGATCAAGCTCATCTCGCACGAAGTCGCACTCAAATATTCGGTCCTTCCGATCTCGAAGGTCGGTGCCACACTGACCCTCGCGATGGCCGACCCGACGAACGTGTTTGCAATGGACGATATCAAGTTTATGACCGGCTTTAATGTCGAGCCCGTCATCGCTTCGGAATCGTCAATTCAATTTGCGATAGGCAAGTACTATATCGGGTCGAACGAGATCGATATTTTCGACGCCGCTTTTGCGATCGAAAGCGAAAAGAAGGCCTCGAAGAACGGTTCGAACGGCCACCACACGAATGGATCCGGCGTTGCGGTCGGCGAAAGATTGAACGATGCCGATCTCGACGTTTCGTTGGATCGATTTGAATTCGGGGCGGCTCACGACGCCGAAGATTTTGAGGTCCTTGAGGACAACGACGAGATCGACCTCGCAGCTCTGGCAAAGGCGAGCGAAGATGCTCCGGTCGTCCGGCTCGTCAACGTCCTGCTCGTCGACTCTCTCCGACGCGGAGCTTCGGACATCCACGTCGAACCATATGAAAAGGATTTTCGGATACGCTTCCGTATCGACGGTGTGCTCTATGATGTGATGCACCCGCCGATGAAGATCCGCGACCCGCTCATTTCGCGTCTGAAGATCATGGCGAAGCTCGATATTTCGGAGAAACGCCTGCCTCAGGACGGCCGCATCAAGATCAAGGTCAAGATCGACAATCGTTCGCGCGAATTGGATTTTCGTGTATCGAGCCTTCCGACATTGTTTGGTGAAAAGGTCGTGCTCCGCCTGCTGGACAAAGACAAGCTGATGCTCGACATGACCAAGCTTGGTTTCGAGCAGGAGAGCCTCGATAAGTTCAAACGGGCGATCTCTAATCCGTATGGAATGGTGCTCGTCACCGGGCCGACAGGTTCTGGTAAGACCAATACCCTGTATTCGGCACTCCAGGCACTGAACACGCCGGAAACCAACATCATGACGGCCGAGGACCCGGTCGAGTTCAATCTCACCGGCATCAATCAGGTGCAGATGAAGGAGCAGATCGGACTGAATTTTGCGGCTGCCCTGCGATCATTTCTCCGTCAGGATCCCAACATTGTACTCGTCGGCGAAATACGTGATTTCGAGACCGCCGAGATCGCGATCAAGGCCGCCCTCACGGGACACCTTGTCCTTTCGACGCTGCATACCAACGATGCGCCGTCCACGGTTTCGCGACTTGTGAATATGGGTATCGAGCCCTTTCTGGTCGCAACCTCGGTCAACATCATTCAGGCTCAGCGTCTGATCAGGCGTATCTGCGTCGATTGTAAGGAGGAGGTAAGCCTTCCGCCCGAGGGCCTTGCCGGAGTCGGATTCTCTCCTGATGAGATCGGCACGCTCAAACTCTATAAGGGCCGCGGTTGCAAGACCTGCAACAACACAGGTTTCAAGGGCCGCGTCGGACTCTATGAAGTAATGGAGATCAATGACGAACTCCGTGAATTGATAATTATCGGCGCCAGCGCCATGGAACTTCGCAGAAAGGCGATCGAGATGGGAATGATCACATTGCGTGAATCAGGACTATGCAAGATCCGTGAGGGCATTACGACCATCGAGGAGGTCGTGAAGGAAACGGTTCTATAGGACCGATTGGAGGAAATATGTTACTAAGGGCAATCGCATTATCATTGGCACTATTGTTCGGCATCGGGGTGATCATTCCGTTAGCGACCGACAATGCAGAGGCCGGGCCGCGCAAACAGCGAAAGCAGCGCAAGCACTACAAGAAATATTCCAAGAAATGGTGGCGGCAATACCGGGCACGTCAGGCCAAGCGCAAAGCTCTGCGGGCTCGCCAACGGGCATTACGGCTGCGCCAGATCAGACTCGCGAAGATGCGCGACGCCGGCAAAACGGATAAGGCCGCTGTCAGCGTTGCCAAACAGTCAGGCAAAAAGCCGGTGACACAGCCGGCCCGCGAAAATGCGCCGTCGATGGTCAATGCAGCACAGAGCACGAATAGCGAAATTCGTTTTCGTGTCGATGATTCGGCCGGCTCGCAGGTCGGATCCGCGTCAATTTCGGTCGTTGGGCCGGCCATTGGCGAAACCGCTATCGAAGGCCGCAATAAGGCCGTCGGAGGCGTCTCGACCGTCTCGCTTCGCCGCGACATCATCAATCGTATGATCCAGGAGAATGGCTGGGTCGTGAACGATTATCAGAAGCAGATCGGCGGACGCGACGTGTATGTCGTTGTCGCTCAGTCGCAGTCAAAGAACGGGAAGGTTCAATCCAGAATGTTCTATTTCACAGAGGTCGACGGCCGCATCTACAATGTCGCGACAAATTCTCCGGTCGAAGAGGCAGAGCGTCTTGCTGAAGAATCGGAAAAGGTCATCAATTCCCTCCAGAGCCGCATTCGGCCGGCTCAACGAGCTTCCGTCAAGGAATAAACACTATGAACTTTGATCAACAGGCCAGTGTCGAATCACAATTGACACTCCCTGACCTCCTAAAAAAACTCACCGACCTCGGCGGATCGGACCTCCACCTGTCCACAAATTCAGCCCCGCAGGTCCGAGTTAACGGCCATCTGTCACCATTGCCGGGTATACCGGCAATGACGGCGGGCGACACGAAACGGCTGGCATACTCTGTACTGACCGACGCGCAGAAACATCGGTTTGAAGAGAATCTTGAGCTGGACTTTTCGTTCGGCCTCAAGGGGATGTCACGATTCCGTGCCAATCTCTTCAATCAGAAAGGCGCTGTTGGTGCGGTATTTCGCGCGATCCCATACGAGATCAAGTCGTTCGATGCCCTCGGACTGCCGCCCGTCGTATCAGACCTCTGCAAAAAGCCGCGCGGCCTGATCCTGGTGACTGGCCCCACCGGTTCCGGTAAATCGACGACCCTCGCCTCAATGGTCGACAAAATAAACGTCGATCGTCACGACCACATACTGACGATCGAAGACCCGATCGAATTTCTGCACAACCACAAGAACTGCGTCGTAAATCAACGCGAGGTTGCTGCCGACACACATTCGTTCGCGGCCGCCTTGCGTACAGCCCTCCGTCAGGATCCGGATGTCGTCCTCGTGGGCGAAATGCGAGACCTCGAAACGATCGAGATGGCCCTCCGAATCGCCGAGACCGGACACTTGACGTTTGCCACACTGCACACCAATTCGGCATATTCAACGATCAACCGTATCATCGACGTTTTCCCCGCGGGCCAGCAGGCCCAGGTCCGCACCCAGCTGTCTCTGGTTCTCGAAGGGATAATGTGTCAGACGCTGCTGCCCAAAGCGTCCGGTGACGGCCGAGCGATGGCTCTCGAGATCCTCGTGCCGAACTCGGCTATACGAAACCTGATTCGCGAAGACAAGATCCACCAGATCTATTCGATGATGCAGACCGGCCAGGATAAGTTCGGAATGCAGACGTTCAATCAATCGCTGGCGACATTGGTCCACAAGAAACAGATCACCCTCGAAGTGGCGATGCAGCGATCCTCGAACCCCGATGAACTCAGGGAGCTTATCGAACGCGGTTCAGGACTGAACGATTCTTACGGCGGAACCGGCCGCCCTCTGACCCGGCCCGCCGGCGGCAGTCCGTATGCCCAGGCAAGAAATATCGGCGAGCGCCCCCGCTAGTCGCCATTTGATCAATAGGAGCTAATAAAGCCATGCCAACATTTGCATTTAAGGGCAGAAATCGCCTTAACGAACTAGTAACCGGCGAACGCGAGGCCGCGACTCAGGATGAACTGCGAGCGCTTTTGCGTCGCGAGCAGATCGTTATGACCCAAGCCTCCGAAAAGGGGCGCGAGATATCGATCCCGAAACTCGGCACACGCAAGAAGGTCAAAGCCAAAGAACTGGCAGTTTTCACCCGCCAGTTTTCGGTTATGATCGATGCCGGTCTGCCGCTGGTTCAGTGCCTGGACATTCTTGCCGAGCAGCAGTTGAATGCATTTTTCAAGGACGTATTGCGCCAGGTGCGACAGAGCGTGGAAGAAGGTTCGACACTTTTTGCCGCCCTGCAAAAGCACCCGAAGGTCTTCGACAGCCTGTTCACACATATGGTTGAGGCCGGTGAGACCGGCGGTGTGCTCGATCTGATCCTTCAGCGTTTGGCGACACTCATCGAAAAGGTCGTCAAGCTCAAACGAAGCATCGTGTCAGCGTCGATCTACCCGGCCGCGGTCATCACGGTCGCCATCGGTGCGATCGCGATCATTATGATCGTCGTTATCCCGCAGTTCGAACAGATCTTCCTCGGACTTCTCGGACCGGGCGAGGCACTGCCGCTGCCGACACGTATCGTGATGTCGATCTCAGGCTTTATCGCTGGCTGGGGCGGTCTGACCACACTGGTGGTATTGATCGCGTCCGCGGTCGGTATCCGTACTTACTACAAGACGCCGAAGGGGCGTTGGCAGATCGATGCCCTGCTGCTCAAGACACCGATCTTCGGCAGTATCCTCAGAAAGGTCGCGGTTGCCCGCTTTTCCAGGATCTTGTCGACACTGCTTTCGTCAGGTGTACCGATCCTTCAGTCGCTTGACATCACCGCCAAGACCGCTGGAAACGTGATCATCGAAGACGCAATTCTCAAGGTGCGGGCCGGCGTCGAACGCGGCGAGAACTTTGTCGACCCGCTGAAATCGACCAACGTCTTTCCGCATATGGTCGGACAGATGATCGGTGTCGGCGAACAGACCGGTGCACTCGACGCTATGCTTGGCAAGATCGCTGACTTTTATGAAGAGGAAGTCGATACTGCTATCGCCGACCTGCTCGGCTTGATGGAACCGGTCCTTATCGCCTTTCTCGGCGTCACGATCGGTGGCATCGTCATCTCGATGTACCTGCCGTTGTTCTCGCTTATCGGCAAACTCGCCGGAGGCGCAAAGTAACCCCGGCGATCATGTTTTCAAACACCGCTTTAGGAATTTGAGCATTTTCAAGCACAGCTCCGTGCTTATCCAATAACCGAGGCCGTCCGATCGAAATATGATCGGGCGGCCTCAAACTTTTCTTGCGAACTATCGTCAGAGCTTCAACGACTCATATAGCGAAACTATAATTTTGACTCGATACGTGATATTGTCGCCTAAATAACTTGATCACGGAGGGTTTGAATTGATGAGTTCTGTTTTCGGTCAACTGAGTCGAAATTTCTACGGCGCGGCGGCATGGTTATCATTTTTTACGTTGGGTCTGGTCTTTTTAGGATCGGCACAATTGGTTGCGGCCCAAGATGGGGCAGTGAACGAGGGGATGGAAGTCAGATCGGCGGCCAAATTTGATGTTTCGCCGCCGCTGAGATCGATCAAGCCCGATCTTTCGACCAAGGTGAAGAAGGCCGATGACGATGTCGGCTCGGGCGGCCCGGTCGGAAGGACCGATCACGAACCTGACCCGGTGCTTCAGTCCACGGTTGGGACCGGTGTATTCACCCAGCGTGACTCCGCGATCCCGTCAACGATCGCAAATTTTGCCGGAATGAACGGTACTACCGGCGGTACGCCGCCGGACCCGAACGGCGACATCGGCCCGAATCACTACGTTCAAACTGTGAATGCGAGATTTCAGATATTTAACCGTTCCGGTGTTTCACTATTTGGGCCATCAAATATCAATACTCTCTTCGCCGGCTTCGGCGGCCCCTGTCAGACCGAAAACGCCGGTGACCCTGTCGTGTTGTACGATCAACTCGCTGATCGGTGGTTGATCAGCCAATTTACCGACTCGACCGGGCCGTTCTTCAACTGTGTGGCGATCTCGACCACGGCTGACCCCCTTGGAACGTATTATCGGTATGCCTTTGAAACACCTACGTTTCCTGATTATCCAAAATACGGTGTTTGGCCCGATGCTTATTATTTGAACACCCGCGAGACCGGCGTTTTGGGGTTATACGCACTGGAGCGAACCGAAATGATCGCCGGAAACCCCGCAGCCAGATCGGTCAGGTTCACCGTAGCTCAGGGTGCTTCCGGCCCAAATGGCCTCCTCAACGCCGACCTCGACGGTGCTACGTTACCGCCGGCAGGCAGTCCGAATTACCTGGTTGGCACGATGGACAATGATATCGGCGCCGCGTCTGATTCGCTGATGCTGTACAAGTATCATGTTGATTGGGTGAATACTGTCAATTCGACGCTGACAGGCCCAACGCTGATACCGATAGCCCCGTTTGATACGGTATTTCCGTGTTCGGGCGGCTCGACGCCGTCCCGAAACTGCATTCCGCAGCCCGGCACCACAACCAAGATCGATATCCTGTCCTATCGGCAACGTCCCACATTCAGACTGGCTTATCGCAATTTTGGTACTCACGAGTCACTTGTGACCAGCCAGTCGGTCGAGGCAAGCACCGGGATCGCGGGTATGCGTTGGTGGGAAGTGCGTAGTCCTAATGCGACGCCGACGCTCTATCAGGAAGGTACGTTTGGACCGGGAGCGACCGACGGCATCCATCGCTGGATGGGCAGCATTGCGATGGATCGGCTCGGTAACATGGGCCTTGGCTACAGTGTCTCTGATGCGACGAGCGTGTTTCCCGGCATCCGCTATACCGGACGTCTCGCGGGTGACCCGCTGGGTCAAATGCCGCAGGGCGAGGGAACGATCATCAATGGTGGCGGTTCGCAAACGAGCACCGCAAGCCGCTGGGGCGATTACACCTCAATGAGCGTCGACCCGCTGGATGACTGTACGTTCTGGTACACCAACGAATATTACGCAAACACATCAACGACCGGCTATTCCACCCGGATCGCGTCGTTCAAGTTTCCTAATTGCGCCGCGCCGACCGCCCAGAGCCCGGCTGACTTTGACGGCGACGGCAAGACCGATCTGTCGATCTACCGGCCTGTTCCGGGCGAATGGTGGTGGCAGCGGAGCAGCAACGGCGGTAATAGTGCGGCCCAGTTCGGCACCTCGACCGACCGCATCACGCCTGGCGATTACACTGGTGACGGCAAAACGGATCTTGCGTTCTTCCGGCCCGCGACCGGATTTTGGTACATACTACGCAGTGAGGATTTTTCGTTCTACGCTTTTCCGTTCGGAACGACCGGCGACACGCCGGCGCCCGCTGATTTTGACGGAGATGACAAGACCGACGCGGCGATCTTCAGGCCGTCAAATTCGACTTGGTATATCAATAAGTCGTCGGGCGGTACCACGATCACGACGTTCGGCGCGGCCGGCGATCTGCCCGTTGCCGCTGATTATGACGGCGACGGCAAGTCCGACGTAGCCATCTATCGCCCGAGCCTCGGCCAATGGTGGATCGATCGGAGCACAGCCGGCTTGATCGCGTTTGCATTCGGCGGTATCAGTGATCGGGCCGCGTCGGGCGATTACACCGGCGACGGCAAAGCGGACGTAGCGTTCTGGCGGCCTTCATCCGGCGAATGGTTTGTTTTGCGAAGCGAAAATTCGACCTTCTACTCGTTCCCATTCGGCACAGTCACCGATGTTCCGGTACCGGGCGATTACGACGGTGACGGCAAGCAGGATGCAGGTGTCTTTCGTCCGTCAAATTCGACCTGGTACGTAAATCGTTCGACGGCCGGAACCTTGATCCAACAATTTGGTCAAAACGGCGATCTTCCGGTACCTAACGCCTACGTGCGTTAAGTCCGTTAACAGTGAACGGCGTTCTAATGCCGATAAGCGGTAGAGTAAGGCCGGTGGTTTAAAAGCCGCCGGCCTTTTTTAACAAACTGCCTGAACCTGTTACCGACCGATCCGGCCTGCATCGCAGATACCTCAGCCTTCCTTGTGCACGAAAGAGTACTCCTGACATTGGCCTTGCGCGCAAAAAGGCGGCCGGTGTACGAACCGGCCGCATGTCTCAACGGACTAGTGGAGAAGAGACTAACTCGGTGGGAAGTGTTTTTGGGGTCAACACGCGGGGCTGGCGTGTCGGCCTCAAATCTTATTGATTCACCAACCTCATCCGGCCGTCAGCCAGACGAATAGCGATCGCGTTCGGTTCGTAGACCGCCAACGGACGAGCCTCTTTCTTTTCAAGCTTTACTGCCGTCGCGTCATTGACCCGCTTTGCCGTACGTATATATGACGGGTTGGTGATCGAACTATATCGTGCCGAGATCCGCCGGACGTACTCACGCGTTTCAGCGTATGGCGGTATCGAATTGCCGTACTTCATCACTGCACCCTCTCCGGCGTTGTATCCGGCGAGTGCCAGACTGACGTCCTGACCGAACATATTGAGCAGCATCCTCATATATTTCACGCCGCCCTCGATGTTTTGCTTCGGGTCGTAGATATTCGTGACCCCGAGGCGGCGGGCAGTAGCGGGCATCAATTGCATCAGGCCGCTCGCCCCCTTGTATGAAGTTGCACGCAGCTTAAATGACGACTCTTGATGCATCTGCGCATAGATCAAAAGCGGATCGATATTGTATCGGCGGCTCGAATCGACAATATAGGCATCGATGACCGGGTCGCCGGTCGTAAATCCTTTCATGCTCGATCCGGCGGCCATTATCAGGCGTGTAACCTCGGCGGAACGTTGGGATTCACGCTGTGCAAGGCCGTCGCCCGCGTTCATGCGCGATCTGCCGGCGACCACGACCTGAGCGGTCTTTTGTGTAAGCTTTTTGCTTTTTGCAGTTTGTTTAGCGATCGGCACACTGACTGGCGGGGCCGGACGGTAAACTTGTACGCCCTTGGCCGTGTCAAAATTGTCAAAAAATCGGGGACGCTGTTGGGCAAATGCGGAGACGCTTAAGAGTAGGATTGCGACTAAGATCAGGTGAGACTTTTTCATTTTGGTTGGTGTGTTTGAGGCAGAAAGTGTGAGCATGCCTGAACGGCGTTTCAACTCTCCATTTAATAGAAAGAACTAAGTGCGAGTGGTTTCCACATTTTTGAAACAAATTCAACATTGTTAAGCACACGATCTTCAATAACGAATGAAATTGTGGGTCAAAGGGGCCTCGCAAGTAGTTTTCGGTTTCTACCTGTGGCAAAGTTGGGCTATCGTTTACCTATGCTGTACGTGTCGCAGATCATCAATCGCCCGATCTTTGATGCCCGCAATGAGAAGATCGCGGTAATTAAAGATGTGATCGTGCGATACGGCCGTGAAGATTACCCGCCGGTGATCGGGTTGGTTGCCAGATATCGGCGTCGCAATTTCTTTATGCCTCGACGTGACATTTCCGAGCTTGGGCTTAGCGGCGCAAAGATGCGGTCCTCGATACTTGACCTCAATCCTTTTGTCCGGCGTGACGGTGAAGTGCTGCTGCGAAAAGATGTGCTCGACAACCAGCTTATCGACGTCGACGGCAAACGAGTGGTTCGGGTGAACGACGTGCAGATAATCCAGGCCGGATCGATGTGGCGAGTCTCGGGAGCAGATGTTAGTCTCCAGGGCTTTGTTCGCCGTTTGATGCCGAAAGGATTTTATGGCAGCGATCGACCTGTCGAGGTCATCGATTGGGCGGACGTTGGTTACCTTGCGACCGACACGGCGACCGTGACCGTTCAGCTTAAATCTTCTAAGGATAAGCTGTCGCGGCTCCATCCGGTCGAGATCGCTCAGTTGGCCGAAACACTTTCGCCGATCCATCGGACGGAGGTCGTCGAGAGTCTCGATGACGAGATCGCCGCTGACACGCTCGAAGAAATGTCGACCGAGGCTCAAGCCAGGATACTCGAGGATATGGACGAAGAGAGGGCGGCCGATATCCTCGAGGAGATGTCGCCCGATGACGCTGTCGACGTTCTGGACGAAATGGATGACGAAAAGGCCCAGGAGCTTTTCGACCTGATGGAGGACGACGAAAAGGCTGATGTCGCCGAGCTGATGCATTTTGACCACGACACTGCCGGCGGATTGATGACGACCGAATTTGTGGTGTTTCCGAAAAAATATACTGTCGGCGAGACGATCCGCTCACTCCGGGAGATGGCCGAGACGCCAAATATGATCTACTACCTCTACGTGGTCGAGGAAGAGGGGTCGTGGAAGCTCTCAGGCCTTATCTCACTGAGGTCGCTGATCCTCGCCGACCCGACCTTCACGCTCGAGGACGTTATGCGAAGCGAATTTCGCTATGCCCATCCGTTGGATTCGGCCGCTGATGTCGCTCAAACGATCTCTGAGTACAATTTGCTTGCGTTGCCGGTCGTTGACGATGAAGGAGATATCGCCGGCATCGTCACCGTGGACGATGCAATGGAGATACTGCTGCCGAAGAACTTTCAGCGGCGGCTCCCCCGGCTGTTTGGATAGATCGGCCGGCGGTTGAGTAGATAGATCATTCGGCGCGGTATTTTTAAGAACCTGTCCGATCCCGGCCGGTGCTGCGATCGCCTTACCTTTCAAAATGGGAGTTCAAATTGTGTTTAAAATGCGTCTGATTTGCTTACTGCTCTGCAGCTTTCTTCTGATCACCTCGGCGATCGTTGCCCAGACACCGACGGCCGCGGTCACGCCGACGGCAACCCCCGTTCCGGCCGCAACGCCGACACCGACGCCCGACCCGATGGCGTCAGGCGTATTTTCGGGGCTGCGATTTAGATCGATCGGCCCGGCTGTCACATCGGGGCGTGTCATCGCCTTTGCCGTTGATCCCAACGATCGAACGAAATACTACGTCGCGGTTGCATCCGGCGGCGTTTGGAAGACGGTCAACGCAGGCACGACCTGGACGCCGGTTTTCGAGAACGAAGGCGCCTTTTCGATCGGAGCGGTCGCACTTGACCCCAAAAACCCTTCAACCGTCTGGGTCGGCACCGGCGAACGCAACAGCCAGCGCAGCGTCGGATACGGCGACGGCGTTTATCGCTCTGACGACGGCGGTAAGAGCTGGCGCAATGTCGGCCTCAAAACGTCCGAACATATCGGGCGTATCACCATCGATCCTCGCGACAGCAATGTTGTCTTCGTCGCGGCACAGGGGCCGCTCTGGTCGGCCGGCGGCGAACGAGGCCTGTACAAAACGACAGATGGCGGCAAAACCTGGAAAGCCGTGATCTCGATCAGTGAAAACACCGGCGTCACGGACGTCGTTATCGATCCCGCCGATCCGGACACAATGTATGCCGCAACGTGGCAGCGGCGTCGACATTTCTACACGCTCATAAACGGCGGGCCCGAGAGCGCGATCTACAAATCCACTGACGGCGGAAATACGTGGACAAAATTGCGTTCCGGTTTGCCGCCGGGCGACCTCGGCCGGATCGGCCTTTCGATCTCGCCGGCGAATACAAATGTGGTTTACGCCACGGTCGAAGCAAGCGGTAACCTTAGCGGCATCTTCCGGTCGAACGACCGCGGAGCGACTTGGGAACGAACCAGCCCGAGTATCGCTCAGGGTATGTATTACGGTCAGATAGTCGCCGATCCGAAAAATGCTGACCGCGTCTATATCCCGAACGTGGTGTTTCAGGTCTCTGACGATGCCGGCCGGACTCAGCGTGCGCTAGGAGAACGTCTGAAACACGTCGATAACCACGCCATCTGGGTTGACCCGAACAACACCGACTATCTTCTGGTCGGATGTGATGGCGGCGTCTATGAGAGCTTTGACCGCGGTTCCAATTGGAATTTCAAGGCCAATCTGCCCGTTGGCCAGTTTTACGACGTGACAACGGACAACGGCCTCCCGTTCTACCACGTTTACGGCGGCCTTCAGGATAACAATTCGGTTGGCGGCCCTGCTCGTACCCGCAGCTCGGCAGGCATTCTCAATTCTGACTGGTACACGACCAACGGCGGCGACGGCTTTACGTCACGGATCGATCCCCTCGATTCGAACATAGTTTACGCCGAAAGCCAGAACGGCGGCTTAGTGCGATTTGACAAGAGGACCGGCGAACGCGTGAGCATCGCCCCGATCGAGGGCAAGGATATCGAATCGCAGCGTTATAACTGGGATTCGCCGCTTATCATTAGCCCGCATTCAAACACTCGTCTCTATTTTGCCGGCCATAAACTATTCAAGAGCGACAATCGCGGCGACGACTGGAAAGTCATCAGCGGCGATCTTTCCCGCGGCCTCGACCGAAACGCACTGCCCGTGATGGGCAAGGTCTGGGGACCGGACGCGGTGGCCAAGAATCAGTCGACTGCACTTTACGGCAACGCCTCAGCATTGTCTGAATCACCAAAAAAGCAGGGCCTCTTGTACATCGGCACCGACGACGGACTGATCCAGATCACAGAAAATGACGGACAGAGCTGGCGCAAGGTCGATAAGATCCCGGGCGTGCCTGAAAACAGTTATGTTCATCGCGTCCTGGCGTCGCAGCACGATGCCGGTACCGTGTACGCACTTTTCAACAATCATCAGAACGGAGATTTCAAGCCCTATCCGATGAAGAGCACCGACACCGGCCGGACATGGACCTCGATCAAGGGCAATTTGCCCGAACGCGGTTCGGTTTATGCGATCGCCGAGGATCACGTTAACCCTAACCTCTTGTTCATCGGAACTGAGTTCGGAGCCTTCTTCACCGTTGACGGCGGGGCGAAATGGGTACAGATGAAGAGCGGCCTGCCGACGATCGCGGTACGCGATATCGCCGTCCAAAAGACCGAGAACGACCTTGTGCTTGGCACATTTGGGCGCGGCATCTACATCCTCGACGATTATTCTCCGCTACGTCAGGTCGACCGGGCGATGATCGACAAAGGTTCGGTGATATTTCCGGTCAAGGACGCATTGATGTATAACCGCTCAAATTCGTCGTTCGCCGGTTCGCAGGGTGCGTCATTTTATACGGCTCCTAACCCTGCATACGGGGCATCGATCACATATTTTCTCAAAGAATCGCCAAAGACACTCAAGCAAAAGCGGCAGGAGGCAGAACGCGAAGCTGAGAGAAAGAAAACGGCGTTTCGTTACCCGACCATTGCCGAACTCCGGGCCGAAGCTGAAGAAGAGACCCCAACAATTATGTTCACCATTACCGATGCGGAGGGTTCGGTCGTTCGGCGGATCACGGCTCCGGCCGGACAGGGCGTTCAGCGTGTCGTATGGGATATGCGCTACACGGCGCCGTCGATATCCGCTGCTCCGCCCCAAGGTGCCGGCGGGCCGCCCGATGGAGGCGGAGGCGGATTTGGCCAGGGCCCGCAGGGGCAGTTCGTGATGCCCGGAAAATACAGCGTTTCGATGGCGACGCGGGTGAATGGCGTAGTTACAGCCATGCCCGGTTCTCAGAGTTTCAACGTTGTGGTCGAGGGCAAGGAGAAGATGACCGATGCCGAACGTACGCTGCTGGCCGATTTCCAGCGAAAGGTCGCGAAACTACAGAGAGCGGTCGGCGGAGCGGTAGAGGTCTCGGGTGGTGCCAAGAGTCGAATTGGCTTGCTCAAGCGTGCCGCGATGGAAGCCATCACCGATAACAAGAAATTAATGGATCAGGCCGAGGCGTTTGATAATGAGATAGATCAGCTGATCAACGAACTTCGTGGCGGACGAGAGAATTCCGACATTCCTCCGCCGTCGATCGCCTCAAGGATCGGCAATGTCGCGGGTACGATCCGGCTTTCCACCATCAAGCCGACGCAGACTCAGTTGGATCAGTATGAACTGTCGAACGCTGAATTTGCCCCGGTACTGGCAAGGCTTCGAACGTTGGTCGAGATCGATCTGCCTAAGTTTGAAAAGGCTCTAGAGGCGGCCGGTGCACCGTTAACTCCGGGACGACTGCCGCAATAGCGGCCGCCTTCCCCTGCGCATTTCGGCCCTGACGGATATCGAGGTAATCCACGATATTTGTCAGGGCCGAGCCATTTCCCTTACCGACCATTCTCACACACCGAACTGTTTCAGGTGGTGGTCGGTGTGTTTATACATAAGCACGGCCCACTGTTTGGCCGTCAAATTTCCAAACATCGGATGGTTGAGACATTCGTGGTCGGCCGGCAGCGTACCAACACGTGAAAGCAGCCCGATCAGAGCGTCTTTGTCCGCCGCGGCACCTTGCGGCGTCCTTCCCTTCTGTTGCTGATCGAACTCGGCTGATACCCTGACTTCCTTTGGCATCGGCAGGACATAAAGTACGAGCGGCTTGACTATCGTTCGAAATGCGAACGTACTGCGTTCCGGTACGCTGGCCACAAACGGCAATTCGCTCGCCTGCACCAGATGCGACAGCATCTGATCGCAAGTCATCTTGCCCCAAAGGGGCTTTTCATCGCCGGACAATTTGTTGATCCGCCCGACGAGACCATCTCTATCAGCTTCGTTTCTTATCGTACGCATAATTCATCTATCCCCGTGCCAAGTTATCTTAAAAAAGCACCTTACATGCCGTAGTCCGGTCGAGCCAACCGATCAGATCAGTGCGTTCGAGACGCAACAGATAGGTTTGAAGCCCCACAAAGCCCGAGATATTACATGCATCGCTTTCCGGGATGCAGATGTCGCCGCATGCTTTAGTGCCTCGTGCGCATCCGGCGCCTAAACGAAGCGGACTGTGGTTGGACCGGCGCCGATCATTTCATGTCCGCAGCAACTCAATTCAAGATCAACTCAATGCGTGAGGTCGGGAAATTATAGCATCATAAAGAACAAAAGGATCACAAACTTTTATAAGTGAACATTGCCCCTGACAGCGGTCACGCGAGCGATCCGAAACCGGTACCGGGTCGGCCGCGTATTGCTAATAAAGCTTGTGCCGGAACAGTCCGGATTGATAGACTTGTTAAACAGAAAATTTACCGCCAAGGAGAGTTATTCTATGAAAAGAGCAGTATTTTTGTTCACGATACTTTTTTCACTTGCGTTGGCTGCGAATGCGCAGGGCATCGAGGTTGGTTCGAGCCTTGAGAGTTTCACGTTGCCCGACCTGGACGGCAATGTTCAAACGCTGAACGGCCTTAAGGGGAAAAATGGTACGGTCATCGTATTCTTGTCGGCACAGTGCCCGGTAGTCAAGCTATACAACGATCGGATCAACCAGATCGCGGCCGACTATGACGCGAAAGGTATCAAATTCATCGGCATCAATTCAAACGCCACCGAGTCGCTCGACTGGGTAAAGTCCGACGCTGCGAAAGTCGGGTACAAATTCCCCGTCCTGATCGACAAAGGCAATAAATTCGCCGATCGGCTCGGTGCGACCGTGACGCCGGAGATCTACTATCTGAACGCTGATAACGTACTGCTCTATCACGGAGCGATCGATAACGACCGCTCGGGCAAGGCGGTCACCGAACAGTACCTTCGAACCGCATTTGATCAGGCCCTGACAGGCAAAAAGATCGTCCGGACCAGGGCGAACGCGTTTGGATGTACGATCAAACGCGTGGGTGAGTAATTTAAGACTATGTCTGTAATTTGTAAGTATTTCTTGAGAGCGGCCATATGCGCCGCTCTTGTTTTCGCGGGGATCCAGTTGGCGGCCGGTCAGTCTGCCGTAATGCCAAAGGTCAACAAGATCGACACTGACGGCCTCTCGAAGCTGATCAAACCGAACGGCAAACCACTATTGATAAATTTTTGGGCGACCTGGTGTGACCCGTGCCGCGAAGAGTTTCCGGACCTCGTCAAGATCGACGCCGAGTACCGCGGTAAGATCGATTTCATTACGATCTCGCTTGACGACCTGGCGGATATCGACACGTTCGTTCCTAAGTTTCTCTCTGAGGTAAAAGCGACGATGCCGGCCTATCTGTTGAAGACCGATGACGAGACCACGGCCATCAAAATGGTCTCGAACGATTGGTCGGGCAACCTGCCAATGACCGTGCTTTTTGACGCGAGCGGCAAGCCCGCATATCAGAGAAACGGAAAGGTCAGGTATCCAAATCTCGTCGCTGAGATCGACAAGGTGCTCACCGCAAAACCGCCCGTCGATGAGATGTACGTCACCATCGACTATGTCAAGATCAAGGATGGCCGCCGCGATGAGGCGTTGTACTTTTATGAGAATAACTGGAAACTGTACCGCGACGAGGCCATAAAGCGCGGTGTGATCCACTCATACCAGATGCTCGAATCGATTCCTTCGACGACGGCCCCGTTCGACATAATTCTGATCACCTGGTACAAAAACGAAGATCAGCACAAAAACAGTGAAAAGAACTTCGAACCGATACTGAAAGAGCTTCGCCCGACCGGGCCAAAGCTCAAGAACGGTATCGGGATCGATGATTTTCGACAAAGCCTTTTTGTCTTTCGCGGTAAGGCGATATACGGTTCTATTAAATAAGAGGAGTTAAGAAAATGTTCAGAAAGATCGATGATTTTGCCAAGGCCTGGGACTATGAGACCGAGGCGACCGTCAAAGTGATGAGTGCCCTGACCGATGCGTCACTCACACAAAAGGTAACCGACGATGGACGCTCGCTCGGATTCATCGCCTGGCACATCACGCAAACACTCGGTGAAATGCCAGGTTTGGTCGGTTTAACGGTCGAGGCACCGGAGTTTTCGGACGACTGTCCGTCAAGTGCAGCCGCGATCGCCGCTGCATTTGAAACGGCGGCCCGTTCCGTCGCGGCTCAAGTGACGGAAAATTGGACTGATGAAACGCTCCTGATCGAAGACGAAATGTACGGCGAAACCTGGTCGCGGGGGATGACGCTGTTTTATCTGATCGCTCACCAGGGACATCATCGGGGCCAAATGACGGTTCTCATGCGACAAGCCGGACCTTCGGTTCCGGGGATCTACGGTCCGTCGAAAGAGGAATGGGCCGCGTTCGGTGCTCCCGCAATGCCCTGACGCTGGTTTCCAACAAGATTGCCGATCCGGCCGCGTCCCCGAGGCGCGGCCTTTCTTTCGTTCGCGGAAATCGACATCAATCCCTAAACGTTCTAAAATGTCAGTTTCGTTTTCCATTGGCGAAGTTAACAGAAGATGAACGAAACAAATATCACTCCGGACGTTGTCGCTCAGCACGGGCTTACTGAGGAAGAGTATCAGAAAATAATCGATCTGATGGGCCGCGAACCCAACATCACCGAACTTGGAGTTTTCAGCGTGATGTGGTCAGAACACTGCTCGTACAAGTCGTCACGCGTTCATCTGAAAAGACTTCCGACCTCGGGCCCGCGCGTCATCGTCCCGCCGGGCGAAAATGCCGGCGTTGTTGATATCGGTGACGATTGGTGCGTTGCCTTCAAGGTCGAGTCCCACAATCACCCGAGTTTTATCGAACCTTTCCAGGGTGCCGCAACCGGCGTCGGCGGCATCTTGCGCGATGTGTTCACGATGGGTGCCCGGCCGATAGCGGCAATGAACTCGCTCCGCTTTGGCCCGCTCGACGATGCGAAACACGGCCCGCGAAATCGCTCGATCCTAAAAGGCTGTGTTGAGGGCATCGGCCATTATGGCAACTGTTTCGGTGTGCCCACGGTCGGAGGCGAAGTGGTCTTTGACGAATCGTACAGCCTCAACCCGCTGGTTAACGCCTTTGCCTTGGGCATCCTGCGCAAGGATCAGATATTTTTTGGCAAGGCGGACGGGATCGGTAATCCGGTACTCTACGCCGGAGCGAAAACAGGCCGCGATGGCATTCACGGCGCCACGATGGCATCGGCCGAGTTTGATGAAGAGGCTCTTGAAAAACGCCCGACGGTCCAGGTAGGCGACCCATTTCTCGAAAAGCTGCTGCTTGAGGCCTGTCTTGAGGCAATGCGCTCCGGAGCGATCAAAGGAATTCAGGACATGGGAGCTGCCGGACTGACGTCATCGTCTGTCGAAATGGCGGCGCGGGCCGGCACCGGCCTCGAACTTGATCTGACGCTCGTCCCACAACGTGAGACCGGGATGACCGCATACGAAATGCTGCTGTCGGAATCGCAGGAGCGAATGTTGATCGTCGCTCGCGAGGGCCGCGAAAAAGAGGTCGTCGAGATATTCAATAAATGGGATCTCGACGCGGTCGTTATCGGCAAGGTCGTCGAGGGTGACCGGCTGAAGATATTTCACCACGGCGAACTTCAGGCTGACTTGCCCGTAATGGCGCTCACCGAAGAAGCGCCGAAATACCAGCGCCCTATGACACCGCCGGCCCGAGGCGAAGGCCGGGGCTTTGTGCTCGAACCGGATACGTCCGACGCGAACGAGGCACTCTTACGTTTGCTCAGTTCGTGCAATATTTGTTCAAAACACTGGGTTTACGAGCAGTATGATTCGATGGTGCGAACAAATACGGCGATCCTGCCGGGTGCGGATGCCGCCGTGATTCGCGTCAAAGAGACTCGCCGGGCGATCGCAATGTGTCTCGACGGAAACGGCAAGTTCGCCGCGATCGATCCGCGGATGGGCTCCAAGCTGGCAGTCGCCGAAGCCGCCCGAAACGTCGTTTGTGTCGGAGCAAAACCGATCGCGGTCACAAATTGTCTCAATTTTGCTTCACCTGAAAGGCCTGAGGTGATGTGGAGTTTTTCGGAGGTCATCGACGGTATGACCGAGGCCTGTAATGCATTTGAAACACCTGTCGTGTCCGGTAATGTCTCGTTCTACAACGAAACTGACGGAGCGGGCATTTTGCCGACGCCGACGATCGGGATGGTCGGGATCATCGACGACACCCGAAAACTGATCACTCGTGGTTTCAAGTCCGAGGGCGATATCATTGCCATACTCGGATCAACGAAGGACGATCTCGCTGCAAGCGAATATGCCCAAACGATACTTGGTCTCTCGACGGCCGAGATCATCGCGAACGGGTCGGTACCGGAGATCGATCTCGCTCTTGAGAGTCAGGTTCAAAACACCCTCTTAAAACTCGCGGACGAAATGGTCCTGCGTTCGGCTCACGACTGTGCCGATGGTGGGTTGGCAGTAGCGATCGCTGAGTGTTGTTTTTCCTCGCTCGGCCGCGATTCGATCGCTGCGGCTTTAGATCTGGATTCCGATGGCCTCTCGGCCGAATCAGTGCTTTTCGGCGAAACTCCTTCACGTATCGTCATCAGCTTTGCCCCTGAGGATCTTTACCGGGTCGAGGCCATCGCCGGCACTTGCCCGTTCAAGGTCATTGGCAAAGTGGGCGGAGAAATTTTGTCGATCTCACTCAACGGCAAACCGGTCATTGAAAAGGCCGTATCTGAACTGCAGAACGCCTGGAACTCGTCCCTCGCATCAAGATTAGAAACATAGATCCGCCATCTTTCAGCAGGTGATGGGCTTGCCTTTTTAGAAACATTACTTTATAGTAATGTTTCTAAAATACTGGCAATTTCTTCCGCTCTGCCTAACGAAAACAAACAACACGTACGCTAAGCTGCTCGGTTGTTTTCATGGATATTGCCGCGTCAGTTGAATTAAAAAATCAGAGGTTCTAATTGAATGACAATAGCTGAAAACCAGTCAAACGCTGAAAACCAGGGCATTTTTTATCGATGGCTTAATCGGATCGAGCGGATCGGCAACGCAATTCCCAATCCGGCACTTTTGTTTGTTGTTTTAGCTTTCCTCGTATTGCTGCTTTCTGCCCTCGTTTCGTGGGCCGATCTATCGGTAAAACACCCGGGAACGGGCGAGACGATCCGGGCGGTAAACCTGCTGTCTGTTGACGGTCTTCACAAGATACTGGGCGGACTGATCACCAATTTTACGGGGTTTGCACCGCTTGGCGTGGTTCTGGTAGCGATCCTCGGCATTTCGGTAGCGGAGGCAAGCGGGTTGATATCGGCAGTGATGAGATTGCTTGTACTGTCCGCCCCGAAAAAGCTCCTGACGGTTGTCATTGTTTTCGCCGGGGTTCTTTCTCATATGGCCAGCGATGTTGGCTACGTGCTTTTGATCCCCTTGGCGGCGATGTTGTTTTTGGCTGTTGGCCGCCATCCGCTGGTCGGTTTGGCGGCAGCCTTTGCCGGAGTTTCGGGCGGCTTCAGCGCCAATCTACTGATCGGTCCGACAGATGCGTTGCTTGCCGGGCTTACACAGGAAGCAGCCCGGATCATCGACCCGGCCTATTTGGTCACGCCCGCCGCAAACTACTACTTTATGGCGGCTTCGGCATTGTTGGTAACGGCCCTGGGAACATGGGTCACCGAGGCCATAGTGGCTCCGCGTCTTGGTGATTATAAGGGCGAGGCGAAACAGGAGAGTCTCGAAAAGCTGTCGTCGGACGAGAAGCGTGGGATGTGGTTCACCTCGATCGTCGCCCTGCTTTTCGTCGGGTTCATTCTCTGGGGGACGGTTCCCGCTGACGGGTTTCTTCGCGACCCCAAAACAGGTAGTTTGCTCAAGTCGCCGTTTTTGTCCGGGATCGTAGCGTTCATTTTCGCCGGCGGAGTGCTTCTTGGCCTTGCATACGGTATTGGCGCTCGTACTTTTAAGAAGGCTGATGACGTGATCAATGCCATGGAAAATTCCATGAAGACAATGTCCGTTTACCTCGTGCTTGCATTTTTTGCGGCACAATTCGTGGCATTCTTTAATTGGACCAATCTGGGAATAATTCTCGCGGTCGAGGGTGCGGAACTCCTGAGGGGCATGCAGCTTAGCGGCGTTACGCTGATCATTGCCTTTGTGGTGCTCTCGATCGTGCTGGACCTATTCATCGGGTCAGCATCGGCGAAATGGGCGGTCATGGCTCCGGTCTTCGTTCCGATGATGATGCTGCTCGGGTACTCGCCGGAGTTGACCCAAGCCGCGTATCGTATCGGAGATAGTGTCTGCAACATCATCACGCCGCTAATGTCATATTTTCCCCTGATAGTCGCCTTCGCTCAAAAATACGAACCGAAAGCCGGCATTGGAACGATAATGGCGATGATGATGCCTTACTCGATCGCGTTCTTCATCGGATGGACGCTGTTCTTGATCGTTTGGTTCTACCTTGGGTTGCCTCTCGGCCCGGGAGCGGACCTATTCTACGAAACCAAACCTGCGACATAGGCAAATCAATAATTGACACTACTGATCGATATCGTAGTGATTTAAGATAGTGAGCGGCCATGGAATTATCATGGCCGCACATTTATGCCCGGCACAGGCGTTTACCTACATATCCCTTTCTGCAGATCGCGATGCTCCTATTGCGACTTTGCGACTGATGTTTTTCGCGATAGCGGTGCGGTCGAAAGGTACGTGGAAGCTCTGATATCCGAAATTCAAAATTCCCGGATCACTGTTCAAGGTCCTGCGGACACGGTCTATTTTGGCGGCGGAACGCCCTCGCTGCTCACGCCGCAGCAGGTCGAACGCACGATCGAGATCGTCCGCGATAAGATTGGCATCACCTTCGACGCCGAGATCACAATGGAGATGAATCCGGCGACCGTGACGCTCGAGTCGCTGACGGCATACCGGTCACTCGGCGTCAATCGTGCCAGTTTCGGCGTACAAACATTTGACGACACAGCGCTGAAGTTGCTGGCACGCGGACACAATGCCGACGACGCGCGAAACACTTTCAAACTGCTCCGTGAAGCGGGGTTTGATAACATCAGTCTCGACCTCATCGCCGGTCTGCCCGGCCAGACGCTTGGTCAGTGGGAGCAGAATCTGAACGAGGCTCTCGGTCTATCGCCGGAGCATATCTCGCTTTACCTGTTGGAGATCCATCAGGGCACGCCGCTGGCTGAACAGATCCATAGCGGTCGTCAACCGCTGCCTGACGAAGAACTGGCCGCCCAGATGTACGAGATGATGCTTGACCGTCTTGCGGGAGCCGGTTATGCACAATACGAGATCTCGAACTTCTCATTACCCGGACGCGAGTCTCGCCATAATTCAAAATATTGGACCCTCGATCCCGTGTTTGCCTTTGGCGTGTCGGCGCATTCCTTCGACGGCCGCGATCGTTACTCCAACGAACGCGACACCGCAACGTATGTCGAAATGATATCGTCAGGCGGCAGTGCCGAAGTCACACGTGAGATCGTGGACCTCTGTTCCGAGTATATTTTCCTTGGCCTGCGGCTTGATGCAGGCATCGACATGGCAGAATTCAGAAACCGTTTCGGGATCGAATTTATGGTGAAATACGAGAATGAGATTGCCTCGCTCCTTGATTCCGAACTGGTCGAGATAGCTAACGGACGCATCCGTCTGACGCGGTTTGGCAAGCTCTATTCGAACGAAGTCTTCGCTTTCTTTGTATGAACGTGAATAGGATCCAGCTCCTGGCTCTGTTGATCTTGCTGACTGCCTGCGCCGTTTTCGGCCAAACCAGACAGTTACCTGAAATTGCGCGCGAGTTTCGCGGCGTTTGGGTTGCGACGGTCGACAATATCGATTTTCCCTCGAAACGAGATCTCACCGTCGAACAGCAGCGGGCGGAACTTTTGGCCATCGTCGACCTTGCCGTCAAGATGCGGCTGAATGCCGTGATATTTCAGGTGCGGCCGATGGCGGATGCAGTTTACCGCTCGGAGCTCGAACCATGGTCCGAATTTCTGACCGGCCGGATGGGCAAGCCTCAGGACCTTGACCCGTTGGCTTTTCTGATCGCTGAGGCACATAAACGCGGCATTCTGGTTCACGCGTGGTTCAACCCGTATCGGGCTTATCACCCGGCGGCAAAGACAATGTCCGCGGAGCATGTCTCGAAACGCAGGCCTGCGATCGTGCGGCAATACGGGCGTTATATGTGGCTGGACCCAACGGACGAGGAAGCCAAACGGCATTCGCTCGACGTCATAATGGACGTGGTACGCCGCTATGACATCGACGGAGTGCATTTTGACGACTATTTCTATCCGTATGCTGAAAAGGACACCGCCGGACGCGATATTGATTTTCCGGACGATAGGAATTACGACGAGTATCTCAGGCAAATATCGGCCGCCACGGGTCCGCTGGATAAGCCCCGACGCCCGCTCAGCCGTGACGATTGGCGGCGGCAAAATGTCGATCAGTTCATTGAGGCGGTCGGGCGTGAGATCAAGCGGATCAAACCTGAGGTTGTTTACGGCATCTCGCCTTTCGGCATTTGGCAGCCGATGCCCGAAAAGGGCATCACCGGTTTTAACGCTTACGAAAAGCTTTACGCCGATTCCTTGAAATGGCTTCGCGACGGGACAGTCGATTACCTTTCACCGCAACTCTACTGGGAAACCGCTCGGGCCGGACAGAGCTTTCCGGTGCTGCTCGACTGGTGGAAAGGCCAGAATGTGAAAAAGCGTTTCATTTGGCCGGGCCTCGCGGCATATAGGATCGGCTCGACGCCGGCCTTCACCGCGGATGAGATCGTGTCACAGATCGGCCTAACCCGGCGCTCGCCGTTGACGGCCGGATCTATCTTCTTCAGTCAGCGATCTTTGCGAAATGACCTCGGCGGCATTCAGGCCAGACTAAAGGACAAGGCTTATGCGTCTAATGCCGTCATACCTCATTTCTCATGGATAAAAACAGCCGCGATGGGTTCTCCGCGCGTCACCGTCTCACACGGTGAGAGGTTTGTGACGGCCAGATGGGCTGAGACCGGCCGCCGTAAGGCATTCTGGTTTGTGGTTTACGTCCACGATAAGGACGGCTGGAGCCACTCGGTATTACCCGCGTCCGAGCGTTCGATCGCGTTATCGGCCGGCCGCCGCATAACGACGGTGATCGTCACCGCCGTTGACCGCCTGGGCAACGAGAGCCGCTGATCAATTTATCCGCTTGATGCGGCCGTCGAGCACCGGAGCGATGGTCGCACTCGGCGCCGACCGTATCGCCGCTTCGAAAACGTCCGAATCCTTGGGTGCGGTCGCCGCGCTTCCCAATACCTTTCCATCCTTGAACATCGTATATCCGTCACCCGAACGGGACACCAGAAAATCAGACGTCGCGACCGTATAGGCCTTTGTCTCGTCAAGCGGCTTTCCGCCGACCATGACCGAGACAACGCGGCTGCCCGCCGGCCTTTTTACATCGTACTCGAATCGCACGCCTGATATCTGCGGAAAGCGTCCGGGCTCACCGTCCTCACCCGGCGCGCTGCGAGCGACACCGTGCTCAAGGATCGCTTTTAGGGTCTTACCGGTCACTTCGACCTTCACGATCGGGTTGTTAAACGGCAGCAGCGAAAGCACGGCGCGCTTGGTCAGCGGTCCCGGCTCGTACGTTAGGTCCGCACGGATCGATCCGCCGTTAACGAACCCGACATCCGCGTTCACCGAGCTTCGATAAGCATCGGCGATAAAATTGCCGATATTCGTCTCTTTTGTACGGCACGAGACCGAAAGGGCGTCGAGACGCTCGGAGGTCGCCCCGACCGGCACCGCAAGCTGCTCCAGCAGGCCGCGGTATTTTTCGAATACCGGTGCGAACTCAGGAGCATCGGCGATCTTGTCCGTGACCGGCACGATCTCCCAATCGAGGCTCTCAAGCTGCCGCGTCGCGGCGTTGAAATTTAGATTGAATTTGCCCATTTCCCGTGCGTCGGCCGTCATCTTAAAGATCGGTGTGCCAAACGACGAGGATTGCAACAGCGAGTGTTCGTGGCCGCCAAGTATCAGGTCAAAGTCGGCGCAGCCGGCGAGCTTTTTATCGTCAGCCATC
Organism: uncultured Chloracidobacterium sp.; assembly: GCA_964592865.1. Classification (GTDB taxonomy): domain Bacteria; phylum Acidobacteriota; class Blastocatellia; order Pyrinomonadales; family Pyrinomonadaceae; genus OLB17. The sequence goes on from CAZQGN010000002.1 coordinate 27,299, forward strand.
GACAAATGCGTCAGCCCGATCACGGCATCTGCCTTTTTCTTGCTTCGCATCTCATTTACACGCTTCTCGGCGACCGCACAGTAATCGGTTACGGCCAGGCTCTCTTCCATTGACGACGTTTGTTTCGTTTCGGGCAGTAACAGGCCGATGATACCGATCCTGATGCCGCCGATCTCGCGGATCACGTAAGGCGGCGTATCGGCAAAAATGCGCCCCGTCTTAGTATCGACGACATTGGCGCCGAGCCACGTGAATTTCGATTCCTTCATCCGCGCGAGCAGGTCGGCCGTTTTGATATCGAATTCGTGATTGCCGAAGACCGCATAATCAAGGCCGACCGCGTTCCACGCGTCGATCATCTGAGCCCCTTTGTAGGTACGAGTTTCGACCGAGGGCGAAACCGTGTCACCGCCGAGCGTGAAGATCGTATTCGGGTTTTCGGCGACCGCCGCCTTTTTCAGCGTCAGCAGGCGGGCAAGGCCCCCGCGTTTACCTCCGTCAACCGGCGCGAATTGATAAACGTCATTGACGTGCAAAATCGTAATGCGGACATTCTGGCCAAATGCTGCGGCCGACGTTAAGAGCAGTAAGGCAATTGTAATAATGGATCTAAGCATAACGGTCACCCCCGGTCCTCGATCTTCAGATGTGTACGGGCCTCCCATATCTCGGGAAAGAACTTTTTGGTCAGGGTCGTCATCAGATAGCCGACGCCTTCAGACCCGCCGGTGCCGCGTTTCATTCCCAACATCCGCTCGACCATCATCACGTGATGGTACCTCCAAAGAGAGATGTTTTCGTCGTGGTCGATCAGCAGGTCCTGCATAATGAACAGGTCGGCATAGGTCTCAGGACGAGACAATATTTTGACGATAGCGGCGACCCGTTCGTCATGCGACTCGACCGAAAAGCCCGATCGCTCAAGCAATGCCCAGAAAGCATCGGCGAGGCTTGGAGCCTCAAATCGCCGTTTGAGACGAGCATACGCGTATTCGTCCTCTTTGAAGCTATTCAGTATCCGCTCGTCCTTTTGCCCCGAGGCAAATTCTAACTCGCGAAACTGCATGGACTGAAAGCCGCTTGCCGGATTTAGCTTGTCGCGAAATTCCAGAAAACCGATCTGCGCCATCGACTCGAGTACGTGGATCTGGCCGACCATTACCTTCTCGATCGCGGTCACCGCCCGAAGGCTGTGGTTAACGCGAAACGCCCGCCCTTCGTCCAGCCATTGCACGGTCGCGTCCACTTCGTGAAGTATCTGCTTGAACCACAACTCGTACGTCTGATGAATAACGATAAAGAGCAGTTCGTCGTGGCTGGTCGGTTCCGAGAGCGTTTCCTGCAGGCTCAGCAACTCGCGGACCTTCAGGTATTTGTTATACGAGAGTGGTGGATCGATTCCGTATTCTGATGACATAAAATTGGATTGAGTACACGCTGTATCATCGTTTATGCCGATATTTATGTCAATTTTCGCGGTTTTTGGGCAATTTGGCGGAAAACCTCTTGACACGCCATTATGATTTCGCTAAATTGGCGTTCGTCAAACGAAAAACTCGCTCAAAATATTCCCAAGGATCTTGCAGTTTAAGATTACTTTGTCCCGAGATGGTTGTTCCGTTTTCGGGTTTTGTCGTGGTTGCGTTGCTAGAAACGCAGTTGTGACGTCGGTGGGATTTTCGTGGAATTTATGTCCGCGGCGATTGGCGACAACGCACGGCATTGAATTTTGTTTTTTAATTTTTCGGAGGATTTAAGAAGAGATGTCAAAAGCAATCGGCAAGGTCAAGTGGTTTAACAACGCCAAGGGATATGGGTTCATCGAGCAGCCCGGTGAACAGGATATTTTCGTGCATTACAGCGCGATATCTGGTGATGGTTACAAGACCTTGATCCAGGGTCAGGAGGTCGAATTTGAAGTGACCAACGGACCTAAGGGACCGCAGGCGGAGAACGTGGCAACTGTCATGTAAGAATTGATCGACCGGCAAATTGAAAAGGCGGGCCCGTATGCGGCCCGCCTTTTGATTTGTCGTGATCCATTAGGTCACAAAAGCTCTTCGCCCTTGGCCTTCAAACTTCGACGCCATAACTCACGATATGACGTGAACCGGGAAACGAGCGTATTGAAATAGTATCTTTGAGCAAACGTCAGGTTACGGTCGTCAGCCATCCGCTTGATCTGCGATTCAAGCCGGGCGCGCGATTCGAACGGCGGCCGTTTGGTAGCACCGTTGAAGTAGATATCAAAATCGATCTTCAGCTTTCGAATGTCGTCCTCGAGCCGTTTCAGCGACATATCGATCTCGATCGCTTCTTCTTTCTTTGACTGAACCCCGCGGTACAGTTTGTTTCCTATCATTGCCATATGATCAGTTTAGGGCGGCGGCAGGCAGGAGAGCCCTCTATTTTATATACACTGCTAAGCCCGATCTTATTCCGCAAACGCTAAACTGTGAGTTAAAATGCCGTTATGTCCAGCGAACAACAAACGGTTCAAAGCACTTTGCGCGGTTTGCCGTCGGTAGACGAATTGGTGCGCTCGCTATTGACCCGCTCCGACATTGTAGACGCCGGCCATGCCCGCGTGACTGAGTTTGCCCGTCGCGCGGTCGATTCGGTCCGCAGTGACGTAATAACGGGAACCGCCGTCGGCCAGGATCTTGTTCGCCTGGCTGAAACACGTGCCGTCGATATGTGGATCCGCAGTCGGCAGGGACGACTGAGACATGTGATCAACGCGACCGGCGTGATCATCCACACCAATCTCGGACGGGCACCATTATCGGACCGGGCCCGGGCGGCACTTGTTGAAGCTTCGGGATATTGCACGGTCGAATATGACCTTGAGGCCGGCGGACGCGGTCGCCGAGGCGCATATGTCGAAGGACTGATCGCTGAGGTGATCGGGGCCGAAGCCGCGATCGTGGTCAATAATTGCGCAGCGGCTGCGTATCTCGTACTTTCTGCCCTGGCGGGCGGCGGCGAGGTGGTCATATCCCGCGGCGAACTGGTTGAGATCGGCGGTGATTTTCGGGTTCCCGATGTCCTGGAGGCGTCGGGCGCACGGCTTCGCGAAGTCGGAACGACAAATCGTACTAAGATCGCGGATTATGATCTTGCATGCGGTGAAAATACACGGATGATCCTTCGTGTGCATCCTTCTAATTATCGGATCGTCGGATTTACGGCATCTCCGTCGATCCGGGCACTGGCCGATCTGGCACGGAAAAAGGGCGTAGTACTGTTCGAAGATATCGGGTCCGGAGCGTTGCTCGGATTGGGCGATGAACCGGTACCGGCCGAGTCGTTGGCAAATGGTGCCGACCTCGTAGCATTTAGCGGGGACAAACTGCTCGGGGGCCCGCAGTCAGGAATTATCGCCGGCCGCCGGGATCTGATAGAGTCGCTCCGAAAACATCCGCTCTATCGTGTGTTGCGCGTGGACAAACTCACATATGCCGCTCTCGGGGCGACGCTCGAGTCATTTGCAAACGGTACGGCAGAAGACGAGATCCCCGTAATGCAAATGATCAATTTCCCTCGTGAGGCCATCAAGGAAAGGGCGACAATTTTTGCAGAGCGTATCACTTCGCTCGACCTCGGCATATCTGCCGCGGTCACTGAGGGCAATTCGGTCATCGGCGGCGGATCGGCGCCGGGTGTTCACCCGCCAACGTCACTTATCGCTCTCAGTCATGACGAGATGTCGGCTGACGCTATTGAATCGGAGTTTCGCAAGGGAACGCCGCCCGTCATTACGCGGATCGAAAATGATAGAGTGCTGATCGATCTGAGAACCGTCGCTAATGGCGATGAAGATCTGCTTTTGAGTGCGGTTGCCGCCGTGTTTAGCCGTTTCGCTGGGCAAAATCCCGCATAAATTCCACAAGGACTTCGACGCCCTCACGCGGAAACGCATTGTAGATCGACGCCCTGATCCCGCCGAGCGACCGGTGCCCGCGAAGTCCGTCAAGACCGATCGCCGCCGCTTGATCGCAAAACTTGTTTTCCAGTATTTCGTCCGGGAGACGAAATGTCACATTCATCAGTGATCGTACGGCGCGATCTGCGTGTCCTGAATAGAATCCGTCGCTGCTGTCGATGGCATCGTAAAGGATCGAGGCCTTTTCGGTATTCCGACGTTCAAACTCTTCGATGCCGCCGCCGCTCTTGATCCATTGGCAAACGAGGCCGATAAGATAGATGCCCCACGTATTAGGTGTGTTCGGCATCGAGGCATTTTCTGCGAACTTTCGATAATCCAGCATGGAGTGGATACCGTCCGGGCAGCGATCCAGCATATCATCGCGAATGATCACCACCGTCACGCCGCTTGGGCCGATGTTCTTTTGAGCCCCGGCGTATATCAGTGCATAGCGATCGACAGAAAATGGCTTTGACAAGATATTTGACGAGGCGTCGCATACGACGGGGATGCCGCCGCCGTCGAGTTCGTATTTGAACTCCACACCTTCGATCGTTTCGTTCGAGGTGTAATGGACATAGGCCGCGTCCCGGGTGAACGAAAGTTCGCCCGCGTCCGGTATACTCCGATGGCCGTTTTCGGCGGACGAGTAGATGACGTTGACATTGCCGGCCTTTTTAGCCTCGATCAGAGCCTTTTTGCCCCAGGAGCCGGTTATCACATAATCGGTCGACTTACCCGCATGAAGAAAGTTTATCGGCACCATCGAAAACTGCATCGTTGCCCCGCCCTGCAGGAACAGGATGCGATAATTGTCCGGAACCGACAGCAACTCGCGAATACCTCGTTCTGCGCCGTCGAGGATCGCTTCAAATCGCTTTGAGCGGTGGCTGATCTCCATCACGCTCATTCCGCACCCATCGAGCGACAGCATCTCGCGCTGAGCTTGTTCGAGCACCGGCTCAGGCATTATTGCCGGACCGGCGCTGAAGTTGTATATCCTCTTGGTCATAAATGCCGCTCCCCTGGCGACCGTTCCTCTTGTCCAAAGGTAAACGATATCACACGGCCCCTCGATTTTCATTAGGGACGGCCTCAGCCGAAAATCGATTCCGGAAACGGGCTTTGCTTCGATTATTGCTCAAAAGTGGGTTAGAATATGTGATATTAACGAACTCTTTTTTTGAGTCCGGCATCAAACGAGCGCGCCCGGGGTGGCGGCCGTAATTACTTTGGAGGATTTCCATGGATCGCAAAGCTTATTCAATATTATTTTTAACTGCTGCACTTTTGATCTCAGGAGCGATCTCGACGTTCGCCCAGACCGTCGTTACTTCGGGCTCTGTTGAGCTGCTTAAGGAAGACGGCACCAGAGCGCCGGTCAGCGGGGCTCTGGTCGAGGTATTTCGGACGGACGTTAAGTCGGGTTTCCCTTCGGGCAAGACCGGCAAGAACGGAGCCTTTAGCTTTGCCGGTTTTCAGCCGGGTGGTATCTATGTTTTGTCGGTAAGCGCACCTAATTGTTCGCCGAGCTTTCTGACCAACGTCAAAGCCGGACAGGAAAAATTGCTCATTACCCTCAAACCCGGAGACGGTAAGCGTTGGACCGAGGATGAGGTTCGAAAGGCGGTCGCATCAAGCGGTAAAACCGCCGGTAATAGCGAGTCAAGCAGCGAACTGACCCCTGAGCAGAAAAAGGCACAGGCAGAATACGAAGCGAAGCGCAAGGAAATCGAATCGAAGAACGCCAAGGCCGAAAAGACCAATGAAGTGGTCAATCGGGTTATCAAAGAAGGTGCGGCGGCCTTTGAAGCAAAGGACTATGATACGGCCATTATCAAGTACACCGAGGGATACGAAGTTGATCCGGAATTTATCGGGACCGCACCGGTAATGCTGCTCAACCGCGGGTCTGCCCTTCGCAACCGTGGCGTCGACACCTATAACAAAAACGTTAAGAACACCGACATCACGGCCAAACTCGAAGCTTTTGGCAGGGTCAAGTCGGATCTGGCCGGTGCTCTGGATGTATTCAAGAAGGCGTTCACGATGATCAAGAACGCCAATCCCGCCGATGTGCCGGATCAGAACAACGCTAATCGTACTCGTGACGAAGCGGTTCGTGAAGCCAAGGAAACCATCAGATTGATGGTCGTTACCGAGCAGATCGGTGACGGTGTGATGGATAACGCCCAGATAATGCTGCCGGAATATGTCGCTCTTGAGGCGGATCCCGTCAAGAAAGCCGAAGGAAAACTTCTGGTTGCAGACCTTTATCGAGTTGCCGCCGAATCCGAGAAAGCGATCGAGGCATACAAGGCGATCCTCGAGACAACACCGGAGAATATCGACGCCCTCGCCGGAGCCGGCCTGAGCCTCGTTAACCTCGGCTACATCAATAACGACAAGACCAAACTCCAGGAAGGTGCTAACTTGCTTCAAAAATATGCAAGCCTTGCTCCCGATGGCCATAAGTTCAAGGCTGACGCCTTGGGGCTGATCGACACACTCAAGAAGGAGCAGAATGTTACGCCCCAAAAGGTGACGACCAAGAAAAAGAACTAGTTTCGGGTCGATCGTGATCGTGAATGCCGTACCGAGTAACTCGGTACGGCATTTTCTTTTTTGTCACAAAATGCCGAGCGGCGGTGTTTCCATTTCGTTAAGCAAATATCATCACGACCCGGAGGCAATAATCATGAGAAACAAATTTATTAGATCAGCGGCGGGATTGTCGCTCGCATTTATCATTATCGTTATCGGCAAATACGTCATCGTCGCGCAATCAGCTATCAGCGGCGAATGGAAGGCCGATGCTCGTTCCAGCAAGGCCCGGAGCGTCGACGACGCCGGAAAGCTGAACATCTCGTTTTCGATCAAGACGGAGCAGGGCCGCAATCAGAACGGCCGTTCATTCAGCTATGATGAGCTGCAGGGCCTAGGGCGCGAACAGACCGCGGGCGGCAAGGTCAGCTTCAGACTGACGCGCGAGGCCGGAACGTTCGATTGCGAAGGCTCATTCACTGACGGCAAGGGCTCAGGGACATTTCGCTTCACCCCCGCAGCCGGATACCTCGAAGCAATGCGGTCGCGCGGTTTCGATTTCGACAAATTCAATTCGAAGGGCAATGGTACGGTCGAAGACCGCGTTTTCGCCGCGGCGATCATCGATGTCACGACACGGCTGGCCGACGATCTACTGTCAGCGAACTTTGGCAAACTCGACGTCGATGACCTGTTCAAAGCTGCGATCTTCAAGATCGATTCGCAGTTCATGTCCGAGATGAAGGCGACCGGCTTTCCGAACCTCTCGATGGAAGACCTCGTTAAAGCTCGCATCTTCAAGATCGACGCCGATTACGTTCGCCAGGTCAATGATATGGGGCTCGCCGAAAAGGACTTTGAGAGTCTGGTCAAATTTCGGATCTTCAAGGTAACACCCGAATTTTTGGGTGAGTTAAAGTCTGAGGGCTTTACCGGGCTCTCGTCCGAAGAGATCGTAAAGTTTCGGATATTCAATATCGATGCAGACTTTATCAAAAAGGCAAAAGCCGAAAATCCGAATGTGACCGTTGAGGAAATGGTCAAAATGAGGATCGGCGTTCACCGCATCAAGATCACGGACTAAAACGCAGACAAACTCTTTCGCTCGCTTTCAGGAGAAGCCTTTCGGCTTCTCCATTTTTTTATTCAAACTGCTTGCGAAACTCTTCAAACATTTGCTTGATCGCCTCGATCTCGGCCCGGAGTCCGGCGACCTCTTCTTCCAGCTTCTCGACCCTTTCGCTCTCAACACCGCCCCTGCTCGAGCGTGTAGCGTGAGCGGCCGCGAGCGCCTCGATATCGATATCGCCCGACAGCAAATGCGCGAAGCGTGCTTCTTTTTGCCCGGGCTGCACCGGCAGCTTTGCGACCAGCGGGTCATCGCGGCGTGCGAGACGGTCCAGCGTCTCCTGTATCTCTCCAAGGCCCCCGAAATTGAACAGACGCTCGGTCCGCGTCCGCAGTTCGCCCACCGTCTGCGGCCCACGCAGCAGCATCACACATATGACCGCTACTTCGTCCGGCTCGAGCTCGTAGATACTCGGCAGCATATGCTTATATTTCGGCACACGGCTGGTGCTGCCGTAATAGACGTATACGATATTGCGGTCGCGCAGCCTTTCCAAGACCGTGGTGACGGTTGATTCATCATAGTTGACGACCGGGTCACGGTTGCTCTTTTGGTTGCAGGCGTTGACCAGCGCATTCAGCGTCAGCGGATAATATTCCGGGGTGGTCAGCTGTTTTTCTACCAGCGAGCCGACGATGCGGGCTTCGGTTTCATTGAGTATTTCGGGCATATCGATCGATTTGTTACTACGGCTTTTCCGAAGTTTAAGTTTTGTAATTTACAATTTACCCTGTGAACGTACTTGTTGCACGGACAGAAATCGAGATCGACGCTTCGTACGAGCGGCTCGCCTCGGCCGCCCGCCTCGGATGCGACACCGAGACGTCCGGCTTGAGTGCTCGTCACGGCCGGCTTTTTTCCGTGCAGTTTTCGGACGGCGAGTACAACGTCCTGGTCCCGGTCAGCGAAGGCGTCCAACTCGGAAAACTGAGGTCGATCCTTGAAGAGCCGTCGATCGTCAAGATCTTTCACAACGCTAAATTCGACCTCGAGTTTCTGGCCGAAAGCGGCTACCGCGTAGAAAATGTCTTTGACACGATGATCGCCGAAAAGATACTGACCCGCGGGGCCAACCAATCAGCATCATTGGCCGAAACGCTATATCGATATTTCGCTGTCGATCTCGACAAATCACAGCGTGCCAAGTTCAACCGCAAGTGGGACGGCGTCTGGACCGATGAACTGGTCGACTATGCTCTTTCGGACGTCATACATCTGCCCCGGCTGATGCGTGAGCAGGTCGAATGGATCGATCGGCTTGGACTGCGATCTCGATACGACGAACAGATCAAGCACCTTGTACCGGCCGCTGTGCCAGATTCTGGATCGTATGCCGATGATGGTGGTCGGCGTGATAGATCGTAAAGTAGAACATCTCTCTAAATGTCAGCTTTCCGATCAAAGGATGCGGCAGCACCAGAACGTCGAACTTGTTTTCATCCCATTTTTCGATCTTTGAGCACAACTTTGAGACGAGATCTTTAAGCGTAGTGACGAGGTCGTCCTTTTTGCTGAACGGAATATGTTCCGGACGAAACTGGGCAGTGGCGGTGCCGCCGGCCGCAAGTTCAGCTTGATAACGGGCCACGAGTTCGTCGTAGCCCAACGACTGATGGTCCGACTTGCCGAACATCGCTTTTAACGCAAATTCGGGTGCACTGAGCCCCTTGTTCAGGGGAGCGACCGAACGGCAGAGGTGATCGATCTGCTGCCCTGCACTCCATTTTTCGCCGTTCAGGGAAAACTCAAAGTCCTCCTCCGAAAGTCCGGCGACATAGTCTGCGAACGAGTTGTACTTGCTATTCAACTCGGCGATTATCGCTGTTTTGTCCATAGTTTTCGCTTACCAACGATGATAGGCCGGATGGCCCTCCTTTACGGCAACAAAAGTCCCGCGGCACGTCGCGCAGGTCTTGTCGTTTGCGATCAGTTCCGCTTCGACGGTGGCACGGTCTTCTTTTGAATCGACGACACGCGCCCGCAGGTGTATAACGGCGTCCGCTGGCGTCGGTCGCAGCAGTTTTACATGAAAATCCGCCGTGACCGTACAGTCGGGCTCAGATTTGCCGTCTCGCTTCATCATGAAATACGTCGCCGTCCAGTTTGAGTGACAATCAAGGAGAGCTCCGATAATGCCGCCGTTGAGCATTCCGGGAAATGCCTGGTGGTGTTTCTCGGCCCGCCACTCGGCGACGACCTCATCGCCATCGGGAAAACTGTTTATATGCAGACCTTTCTCATTAGCCGGACCACAGCCGAAGCAAATACTGGCTGGCGAATATCGTTTCTGAAGTGACAATTCTGTATTCATTTCTTAGTCCATTGACCGCCGGCACTTCGCCGGAACCAAAGTCGTTCACGTTTCTTTACATATCGACTTTTATATGTAAAGTTAAACGGGTTTCTTTACAAATAGAATTCTAACGGAAAACTCGCTGGCATGAAACGTACCTTTCTCGATATGAACGGCTACCAGTGGACCGTGCTCTTTGCGGCATGGCTCGGCTGGGGTTTTGACATTTTCGACAGTATTTTGATGAATTACGTCGCGCCAAACGCGGTGCCGACGCTTTTGGGCATACCGCTCGGCACGCCTGAGGCACAGAGTGCGACCCTTTGGTGGACGGGCATCTTCACGTCTGTGCTGCTCGTCGGGTGGGCCGTCGGCGGCATCATCTTCGGCAAGGTTGCGGATCGGATCGGGCGGACCAAAACACTGCTTTTGACAATGCTTTTATATTCAGTCGGCACTGCAGCTTGTGCTTTTGCGCCTAATATCTGGGTCCTGCTGTTGTTTAGGATAATCGCGAGTCTCGGGATCGGCGGCGAGTGGGCCGCCGGTGCGGCCATGGTCGCCGAGGTCGTGCCCGAAAAACGCCGCGTCGAGGCCGGTGCCCTGCTTTACACGGCGGCTCCATTCGGATTGTTTCTTGCCACTTTTGTTACGTTTCAAATTACCGGTGTTTATTTCACCGATGCGGCGGTGTCTTGGCGCTACGTCTTTTTGTTCGGACTCGTTCCGGCGGCGGTCGCGTTCTTCGTGCGACTTTTTGTCAAAGAGCCCGAACGTTGGAAAAAGGTCGGCAGCGAGCATCGTGCAAAGATCTCTGAGCTCTTTTCGCCGAAGTATCGTGCGTTGACCATCAGCGGGTTTTGCATGGCCGTTACGGCGCTTATCACCTGGTGGAGCGGCAACGCCTTCATTCCGATCGTCGCAAAGGGCCTGGCGTCGAGGGAATGGACCGAACTGACCAACGCCGGCGTCACCGGCCTGCCGACCATGGAGATAATGGGCCAGCAATGGGTCAAGACGGCCACCAACGCCTTTAATCTTGGCGGCCTGATCGGCACGCTTCTGACCATTCCGATCGCCAAGAACTTTGGCCGCAAGACGATGTTCCTAGTGTTTTATTTGGTTGCCGCAGTGTCCATAATGGCGGCGTTCGGCCTCGATCTGGCGCCGCACACGCGACTCTACTTTTACTTCCCGATCGGCCTTTCGGTGTTTGGTATCTTCGGCAGCTTTACGTTCTATTTACCTGAGCTTTTCCCGACTCGCCTGCGTGCGACCGGCTCGGGGTTTACGTACAACATCGGCCGCTTTATAGCCGCGTTTGGTCCCTTTCTGGTCGGAAGTATTGCCGCAAGCGGTGCGAATGCGTTGGATAGTGCGATAACGGTGTTGTTTTGGGTCGGTGTGATACCGCTGATCGGCCTCGCTACGCTGCCGCTGGTAATTGAAACGAGAGGTCGGCCGCTCGAAGATTAAGTTCGGGAGAAAACACGATGAAGATCCTTGGTGTCGGTTCAATGTTCACACTCGCCCTCGTGGGCGGCATTCTGTTTCTGGTCTCGATCGGATGTGGTGGCTCAGATGCGGGATGTGTCGGTTCGGTGACCTTTCAAGGCAAGGCCTTTGAGGGAAAGGGCAAGTCGGCTGACGAAGCAAAGAATAATGCCTGTAATGTCTATTGCCGTGAGGCCGACCCCGAGTTCGAAGCCCGATATCGGATATGGCTCGATTCGCCAAAGGGCAAAGCGGCCGGCTCACCGTCCAAACAAGAATCGATCTTCAAGGATAAAGAACTCATGCGGTATGTCACAGAAACGTGTGCCGGGAAATGTGCGGCATCGATGAGCCCGTCCGCTTCCTGCAAATAGCTTTATTCGCCGTTTTTGACCGGCACTTTGTCGAGAATGCGGGTCGTATGGTCGGTAACGCTCATCACCGGCTCGCGAAAATCTTCGAGTTGAGCCGTCGTTCGCGGAGACAATTGCGGCGGCGAGGTGTATTCGCCGTGGCGATTCATGTTGTTTAGCTTCGCGTCTATTAGTTTGGGCACTTGCCGTACCAATGTGATGCCTATGGCCAGCAGCGTCCCCAGATAGGCCATTACGATCATTACCACGAGTTCGGTCTTGACCTCGTTGCCCAGAAGCACCGCGACCAACCCGACCAAAATCCCGAAGCCGAACATTACCAGCAAAAACAGCGTTGTCAACACGTTGTCAAGCATCTTGCCGGGCGTTCCGTCCTTATCCGGGTCGCCGGCCAAACGCTTTCCGCAGCCGTTGCAGAAGTTAAGGTCGTTGGGAACCGAGTTGCCGCAGTTTGAGCAAAACATATCGTGGGGATTCTATTTCTTGTAGTTGATCTTTTCCTCGAGCCAGTTGGTCAGCGTATCGACCGACTCGATATGGATCGGCTTGCCCTGAAATGCCTTGACCGCGAAGATAATTAGCATGATCGTCGTCACGAGCGTGAAGATAAACGCTCCGATATCGGCAATATCAGTAGCACCTTTTACAATGCCGAGTATTGACGTCACGATCAGGATGCCGATATGCGCCGCCAAGCCCTGTGCGGCATGAAATCGGACCTTTGCTTCACTTTTCGGCACAAAAAGCAGTTCCAATATTCCCGCGACCAGGCCGATCGAAAACGGCAGGTACGGCAGAGACACCAGAATATTCTCCGGCAGTCCGACCTTGTCGACTTTTCTGGTTCGCGACTGATCCGGTGCGATCGGGGTCGCCGACGTATACGGCGTCGGTACGAATTGGCCGTTATATGGCTGCGAATATGGAGCCGAATACGCACGAACATCGGGCTCGGCAAATCGACGCGTTTGCTCCTCGGTCGGCGACGCATACGGCAGGGCGTTGGTCTCGGCACCCGTGTAAGGCAACGCCTGTGTGTGTGTCGGATCGACCGGAGCCTTTACCTTCTCCGGAAATTCCGGATCGAGCGGATTTGTATCGTACTTTGTCGCCATCTCTAAAGTGATTTTACGACCATTTTACCGCTAATGTTCCCAAAACAAGATATTAACGCGAGTCATTTGAATATCGGACGATCGCGAGTTTGGTTCTATTCGGGCCTGATGCCTATCCCCAACTCGTCCAATTGGGCCGTATCGACCTCGCCCGGCGAGTCCATCATCAGATCCTGTGCCGAGGCGGTCTTGGGAAACGCCATTACGTCGCGTATGTTCTCCGTACCGCAGAGGATCATACAAGTCCGCTCGACGCCGGCCGCAAAACCGCCATGCGGCGGAGTTCCATATTCGAGAGCGTCGAGGAAGAATCCAAATCGTTCGCGGGCCTTTTCGACCGTCAGGCCGAGGGCCTTGAAGTTCAGCGCCTGGATATCCTTTTGGTGAATTCGTATCGAACCGCCGGCACATTCATATCCGTTTATTACCGCGTCGTACGCCTTCGCCCGCACCTCGCCCAGAAGGTGATGCTGCGAGTCGTCGTTAACGGCGGTCGTAAATTTTTCAAGGTCCTCATCCATGGGCGATGTGAACGGATGATGGGCCGCGGCATAACAATCGGTCTCCTCGTCATACTCGAACATCGGAAATTCGGTGACGATGAGCGGCTTGTACGCCGTGCGGTCGATCAGACCCTCGCGTTTTGCTACCTCGACCCGCAGAGCCCCGAGCGAAGCTGCCACCACAGGCTTTTTGCCTGCCACGATCAAAACGAGGTCGCCCTTTTCCGCCTGTGCCGCTGCGGCGAGCTCCGCGATCTTTGTTTCGCCAAGGACCTTGAGCAGCGACGAAGTGATCTCGTCACCGGCCTTGATCCATGCGAGTGCTCCCGCCCCATAGCGTTTTACAAACTCCTGCAGCTCGTCGAGCTGTTTGCGTGAGTGATCAGCCTTGCCCTTGACCGTGATGCATTTGATCTCGCCCTTGTTTTCGAGAACCGATGCGAAAGGCGCGAAATCTGTTCCGGTGAGTTCGCCGCTCAGATCGACCAATTCCATCTCGAAACGCAGATCCGGTTTGTCGCTGCCGTATCTCCGCATCGCCTCGGCATACGTCATCCGCGGCCATTTGGCCGGCAGTTCGACGCCGATGAGCTTGAACACGTGGCCAAACATCCCTTCGATCTCGCGATATGCCATTTCCTGATTGGCGAACGACATCTCCATATCGAGCTGAGTGAATTCCGGCTGTCGGTCGGCCCTCAGATCCTCGTCCCGAAAGCAGCGCGCGATCTGGTAGTACTTGTCGAAGCCGGAGATCATCGTCAATTGCTTGAGGATCTGCGGGGACTGCGGCAATGCAAAGAATTTACCGGTATGAATACGCGACGGCACGACAAAATCGCGAGCGCCCTCGGGTGTCGATTTGAGCAGAATGGGCGTTTCGATCTCGATAAACCCTCTTCCGTCAAAGTACTCACGGATCGCCGCGACGGCCCTCGCCCTCATTCTGATGTTATGCTGCAGCTGCGGGCGGCGAAGGTCGAGATAACGATATTTCAGACGAGTTGATTCATCAGCCAGATTTTCCGAACCGGCGACCTCAAGTTGGAACGGCGGGACCTTTGCGTCATTCAGGATCAATATTTCGGAGGCGTGCACCTCGATATCGCCGGTCGCAAGTTTGGCATTATGCGTTCCCTCTCGCATCACGACCTCACCCTTGACCGCGATCACAAATTCGCCTCGGAGGTTCTTTGCTTTTGAATGAGCCTCGCCCGCGTCCTCTTCGTTCATTACGACCTGAGTCACGCCATCGCGATCACGCAGATCGATAAAGGTCAGAACGCCGAAATCACGCTTTTTCGCCACCCAACCCATGAGAACGACCTTTTTGCCTACGTCGCCCTCGCGCAGTTCGCCGCACGAGTGGGTCCGTTCTAAATTGCCAAGTACATCCAACATAATAAAACCATCGGCCAACGACAGAGGCGGACTGGGACTGATGATCCGGTCTTGCCGATTCGTCCCGGTGCTCTCCCGTCAGAGCTAAATTCCCTCAAAAATAAAAAACGCCTTTCGAATTGCGACAATCGAAAGGCGGAGCGTTAACTATCAACACTCTCGCCAGTCAATTATTATTGCCGACAAATCGAACTGCGCTCATATCGAAACTGGATAATACTAAATTTACCTGTAAAAGCGCAAATTTTACTCCGGTCAGAAAGTCCAGCTAAGCGTCAGCATATAGACCACGCCGACTACCAGCAGCACGCCTCCGGCGATTAGCACTTTCCATTTTACGTCGGTCCTGAACACAAGAGCGATACCCATAAAGAACATACTGACGGCAAACAGTACGTTTGCAAGCTCAAACTTATCACCAGTTTCGTTTGCTTCGTTTCCGCTCGCAAACGTCTTTTCCGACTGTGCCGTGAGTTCGGTCGCCTTGGCGAGCATGTCCTTTTGATAGCTTTCGTCACCAACCAGATCCTTTTCGCTTGCCTTGTCTAGTATCTCCGACTGCAGAGCCTCCTCTTTTTCCTCAGCGGGCGTATTCGGATCGTCAACGATCTCCTTCTTACCCTCGGGCGGCAGGCCGAGAGCCTTGTAACCGGCGTCGCTCAGCTGACGCGTGTAAAGATATGAGGCGGTCTCAAAGTTACTCTTGGCCATTGCCGGATTGCCGCCCGAGTTTAGTCCGTCCTGGATCAGTTTGTAGGCTGTGATGTCGATCTGCGCGTCCTTAGACATTTCGACTATCGCACGTGCGCGTTCGCTGGCGGCCATCGTGGCTTCGGTGTTGGCTTTGCCGTAAGCTTCGGCCTGTTTGCCGTCCCAAAGTCCGCCCTGAAAACTGGACAACGCCGTGCAGATCGCCGCCAGTCCCAGCAGGATAGCCGCAAAAAACTCAAACCGGTCAACCATTGCTTGCTTTTCTGTTTCTTCGCTCATTCGTCACTCCCGAATTAGAATTTCCCATCCAACCAAGATCACTAAAAATAAAACCGGGCAAAGTAATAAAGGATCGGTGCCCCGAATAACAAGCTGTCCAGCCGGTCGAGCAGTCCGCCATGGCCGGGAAGGATCGATGCGGCGTCTTTTGTTTTCGAACCCCGTTTCATCGCGCTTTCGCACAGATCGCCGAGCACGCCGACCGCGGCGAGCACCACGGCAAGCGGGATCGACCATTTATACGGCAATGCCGAAAAGAACCAAAAGGTCGAAAGTGTAGCGAAAGCGGCCGCGGACACAAGCCCGCCGATGAGCCCTTCGACCGTCTTTCCCGGTGAGATGCCCGGTGCCAGCTTGTGTTTGCCGAATGCCCGGCCCGCAAAGTACGCTCCCGCGTCGGAGCCGAATATCACCAGAAAGAAATAAGCCAGAAGGTACGTCGAGAGGTTTGGCGCACTCTCAAAACCGACACGTACCGCCACCAAATAACCGCCGAGAAAAGCAACGTAAAAGAGACCGGCCAGCGTCACCCCGATGCCGGTGAGCATTTTTGAAAAGTCCGCCTGAAACCGGAACATCTGTGTGATAAGCACGGCTGCTATCACCGACGCGATCGTCAGCAGCAAGATGTCCGGCATCCTGGCCGGTGCGTCGAATACAAATCCGACGAACAGTGCCGCCGACCCGGCATATCCGATCGCCGCGTCCGCCTTCAGCTCGAGCTTTTTCGTCAGCGAATAAAATTCAAAAAGACCCGCCGCCAAGGCAAACCCCGCGATCGCCACAAACAGCCATATCGCCTGAGCAAAATACGCCGGCAGAATGATCGACGCAATAATTATCGGCAGTGCTATCGCCGCCGTCAGCAGTCGGGTTTTCATAAGGTACTCGCGGGCCCGTTCACTTGACGCCGCCGAATCGGCGGTCGCGCCTTTGATAATCGATTATGGCCTCGAATATTTGCGGTCGTCTGAAATCCGGAAACAGCACCGGCGTAACATATATCTCGCTGTAAGCGATCTGCCACAGCAGAAAATTTGAGATCCGAAACTCTCCGCTGGTCCGGATCATCAGATCGACCTCGGGAAGGCCGTGGGTGTACAAATTGCGGTCTATGTCCGCTTCGCTCAAACTGTCTATCGGCCGCCCCTGTTCCAGGAGTTCGGCGGCGGCAAGGCGAGCCGCCCGGGCGATCTCGGCCCGGCCTCCGTAGTTGAGGGCAACGTTCATCACCATTCCCGTATTTTCCCGCGTCTTTTCGGTTGCCGCCGCCAATTCGCGTTGAACGTCAGGTGCCAGACCCTCGATATTCCCGATCGTCTGAAAGCGGATATTATTGCTATGGACCTGGTCGAGTTCATGCCGCAGCACACGCTTGAGCATCGACATCAATCCCGCGACCTCTGACTTCGGCCGTTTCCAGTTTTCGGTCGAAAACGCGTACAAAGTAACGGCCTTGACCTCCAACCGGGCACACGTGTCGATTATCGCCTTTACCGAATCGGAACCTGCCCGATGGCCGAATATTCGCGGCTTGCCCTGACGTTTTGCCCAACGTCCGTTGCCGTCCATGATAATAGCGATGTGTGCGGGCATTCGTTCGGCATCGATCGCGTCCAGCAAATCGCTTTCGGCCGTATCGGGTTTTACGATGCCCGCAAAATTCTCTTTCATTCCTTAACGATCGATGAGGTTTCCCTGACCTTCAAAATTCCCGCCTTTCGACCCTGACGATCTCATTCCGGTTGATGGTTCCGTATATGTGCGGGTAGATCTCGCCGCCGGTCGAGGGTTCTTCGACCAGCTTTGTTCCTAACTGTTCCGTCTCAAGCTCGAGGATCACCAACTCCTCAGCACCGTCGTAATAACGCCCGATGACGGCGTCCAGCTGATGTTCGTAACTGCAATGAATAAACCCCTCGTCCGACAAACTCGCGGCCGCGTACTCATCGCCGTCAAAGGCATCCCAATCTGCCGGCAATACGATGTGAAAAATTCGCATTTAATCGTAATCTACGCGCATCAGCGTCAATCCGTGCGCCGGTGCGGTTTTGCCCGCAAGCTCTCTGTTTCCCGTAATTATTGCTGTCTGAATTGTATCAGAATCCTTAACACCATGCCCGACCTCGAGCATGGTGCCGACGATCGAACGGACCATATACCGCAGAAAACCCGGTGCCGTGATCCGAAACACGATGAGCGACGCCTGCGCACGTTCATCCCACGTTGATTCGACCGTAAAATCGACCACGGTTCTTACTCGATTTTCACCATCGGCCTGGGCTGATGAAAATGCGGTCCAATCGTGTTCGCCGAGAAATAAACGGGCGACCTCGTTCATTCGACCGACATCTAGCGGCCGGACCTCATGGTGAGCATACCGCCGCCAGAATGGCGAGATCACCGGCGCGTTGACGACCCGATATAGATAGGTCTTCATTTTTGCCGAAAATCGGGCGTGAAATTCGTCGGGGGCGACCTCAGCCTTCATTATACGAATGTCGCGCCAGAGATTGCCATTGATGGCGTTCTTAAGCTTTTCTGGAGTAAATCCGCGGTTCATGCGCAGATTTGCGACCTGTCCCTCGGCGTGAACGCCCGCATCGGTACGGCCCGAGCCGATGACCTTTACCTCGGCGTCCTCAAGCATGCTTGTTACGCGCTCGAGTTCGCCTTGTATCGATCGTGCGTTTTCCTGCACCTGCCATCCGTGAAAGTCGGTGCCGTCGTATTGGATCAGGAGCTTATAATTCATCGCTTGTACAACATTTCAAACCGCTCGCAGCAGATCAGGGACCGTTCGCCGAACTCTATCCCCAATTCGGCAGCCTCGCGCGAAAAGTAATTACTATGTACTTCCCGCCAATATTCCAGCGAACGGTCGCCTTCGCCCTCGTCAAATGCAAACTGGGCATCGACCTCACAAAACGGAATATGCCGGATCTCGGTTGTGCGGATCACACATTTCGGCTGCCCGGCTTGGTCCGTGACGACGCTGTAACCGCTAAGTTGCGGAGCCTCGGCCGGCAGCCGTTCGTTGACGGCAACAAGGCTGGCCGTTGCCCGTTTGCGGCCGACGATCACCAACTTCGCAAGTTCGGCGGCCATCTCGGCGGTATTTCCGAAATACCACGTTTTATATGGCTTATCGGAAGGCGTCCCGCTGGCCGCACAAAACTCTTCCCAAAACCGCGCCGCTTCCTCGCTCAGTTCTTTCATCGGCCGGCTGCCATCCATTTGTCGATCGCCGCGGCAAATCTCGCCGGGGCTCCGGGATCCATTCGCAAATACAACGCGGGTTCGATCAGCTCTAATTCCATCAGGACAAATCTACCGTCCGCGTCGAGCACCAGATCGACCCGCGCATATAACAATGTGCGGCCGATCGCCGAGATCGCCTTATCGGCGGCGGCAAGGATCTCCGCGCTTGGCTCAATACCGCTGATAATGCCGCCATGTTCCTCCTGGACCCTGAAATCATCCGCTTTTGGCGACTTGAGGATCGTATGGCTGTATTCTCCGCCAAAATAGAATACCGAATACTCGCCTGTCTCAACTATCGAGGGTAAAAACGGCTGGACCATAAACGGCCGGCCCGCGAAAACACCCTCAAGTTCCGGATCGTAATCGGTGAGGCGATATGTGTGCATCGCGGTCGCGCTGACGGTCGGTTTGACGATCAATTCGTCGGAAACAAGGTCAGCCGTCCAACGATAGAATGAACGCATGTCATAACTTCCGTCCCAGATCGTTTGAACTACAGGCACACCGCGCGTTTCCATTTCGCGAAGATACTGCTTATCGAGATTCCACTTGACGATCTCGAGCGGATTTTCGAGCCTCGCCCTCGAACGATCGATCACATCCAGCATCCGGAGAAACTCGTCCGGGCGTTGTTGGTAATCCCACGTCGTCCTGAGCACCGCGAGTTCGAATTTGTCCCAATCCGCTGTCGGGTCGCTCCAGGAAACAGTCGAAACCTCCCAACCAAGCTCGGACAGCGGCTCTATCGCAAGATCATCGTCGGCGACATAGTGGGCCATGTCGTCCATCGACAAAAAGCAGCAGTTTCGACTCATTTCGATGCCACCGTCCTGCTGCCGGGTTTCACCGCCTCGATGCCTAGTGCGCACATTGGACATACATCGGCCGAATAACTCGTAACATCTAATTTGACGAGTTCAGTGCGCGGAACCCCGACATCCGCCAAACCGTTTGACCGGTCGATCATCGATGCGGCCGCGACGACCTTGCCGCCATTCGATTCAAGTGCGGCGATGCATTCACGGGTCGAGCCGCCGGTCGTTATCACGTCTTCAACGACCAATATCCGTTCCCCGGGCTTTATCGAAAAGCCCCGGCGAACCGTCATTTTGCCATTCTGCCGCTCGGTCCAAATAAACCTTACGTTCATGGCGGCCGCAGTCGCAAAGCCGATGATCAAGCCGCCGATCGCCGGCGACGCGACCGTGTCGATGCCGGCATCCACGTACCTCTCGGCGATCAGACGTCCGAATCGGGCCGCATCCGGCGGATATTGCAGTGCCAAAGCACACTGCAGGTACTTCGGGCTGTGCAGCCCGCTGGACAAAATAAAATGCCCTTCGAGCAGAGCATCTGTGTTTGAAAAGTGTTCGAGGATCTCGGTCATTATTCGTTTGGTTTTACGCTCGGCTGATTAACCGCTAAAATCAAGTATAGATGACACCGTATCCTAACTTAATTTCCGAGTCATTGCTAATAAGCGAAACCGTCTCGCTGCTGCGTTCCTTCGGCGGCCGGGCTTCGGCTGTTAGCGTGGTCGATTTTGTGATGCGGATCAGAAAGCCCAACCCGAACCTTGCAAAAATGCTGGTCGCTGACCTCATCGAGCGGGATCCCAGGCTCTCGTTAAACGGTGACATGGTTGAACTTGAACTCGACGGTTACGAAAACCGCGAGATCGCATCGACTGATTTTGTCGTGTTTGACCTTGAGACGACCGGAGCCAAGGCTCCGCCGTGCCGTATCACCGAGATAGGCGCCTATCGCGTCCGCGACGGACAGGTGACGGAAGAGTTCCAAACGCTTGTAAACCCCGAGTCGCCGATCCCGCCGTTTATCACCGGCCTGACCGGGATCAGTGACGAAATGGTCAAGGACGCGCCTGTCTTTGCCGATGTCGTTCACGATCTTTTGGGGTTTATCGGCGATTCGGTGCTTGTCGCTCACAACTCGGCATTTGATATGCGATTTCTCAATTACGAGATCGGCCTGATATTTCAGGATTATCGGATCGCCAACCCTTGTCTTTGCACCGTGCAGTTGTCGCGAAAGCTGCTTCCCGACATAGTCAATCACAAGCTAAAAACGGTCGCCGAGCACTATTCGATCGATCTGGTCAATCACCATCGGGCAAGCGCCGATGCGTACGCGACGGCCCACATCTTTGTAAATCTCCTGACGCGTCTCAACGACGACGGGGTCAGGGACCTGGCGGCCGTCCGAGACCTCAGCAATAGAAAAAGTAAATATGCTAGACCAACGTGATCCCGAGGGGATAAATAACCAGGGCCTCGACATCAGGCCGACACCGCGTGCCGAGATGGACCTGTTTCCGCTCGATAGTTTTCCTTATGAATTTCCGGGCCGGGAGATATGGGTCGAATTCGACATTCCCGAATTTACCGCAATTTGTCCATTCTCGGACTTTCCCGATTTTGGCGTGATCCGGCTCAAGTACGTTCCGAATAAGCTGTGCGTCGAGCTCAAGAGCCTCAAACTGTATATCAACTCGTTTCGAAGCGTCAAGATCTTTCACGAACACGTGGTGAACCTGATACTCGAGGATTTTGTTGCGGCATGTGACCCGCAGCGCGTCGAGATCGAGGGCGACTATAACGTGCGCGGTAATATCAAGACCGTCGTCCGCGCAAGCTATACGCGGCCTGACTAATGTTCGGCCGCTGCCCGGTCGAGCCGCATATGGCGCGTACAGGCGGTTTCCACCCGATCGTCGACATCCGAACGAACCTTTTCTTCGTCGGCGAGATTTGCGTTGGTGATCTCTGAGACGATAAGGAACTTGGCCTTTTCGAGCAGTGTCTGTTCGCGAAAGGACAGCCGCTTTTCATGGCTTAGATAGGTGAGCTGTTTGAGTACGTCGGCAGTCGCAAAGATATCGCCCGACTGGAGTTTGTCCATAAACGCTCGCGAACGCGTTTTCCAGTTGCACGTCACTTCTTCAAAATCCTCGGACAAACGCCTAATCAGGCGGCGGCACTCGTTGGACGAAATTATCGGTCTGATGCCCACGCTTTGGGCATTCGCGGTAGGCACGCAGATCGTTGAGTTATCGCCGACCACGCGCAGAAGGTACACGCTTACCGGGTGGTTTCCGATCTCGCGCGTATTGATCGACTCGACCACGCAAACCCCTTGCCCGGGGTAGGCCACTTTCTGGCCGATTTCGAGTTCCATGGCCAATTTCTCCCTGGATTGAAGGGTGAGAAGCCGTCGCGAAAGTGAGGCCTAAGCAAAGCCGTGCTTTCTGCGATAATTAACATTCAATATAGCTTGATATTAGCACGTTTCCGGCGTGCATGGGAACATTTTTTTAGTGTATTTCTGCCACGCTACTTGACGGGTACTTCGATGCAAAACGTGGTGCGCGACTCAGTTCGGAGTGGCAAATGTTTTCAAAAATGGTTCGAGTCAGAATGGGCGTAAGTCTAGTGAGGCCGACTAACGATCAAATAGCGACTCGTCAATCGAGGATGTGGACGCCGTACCATACGCTACTTTGTTCAAAGTCACTTCAAATGACTTAAAGCGAATTCCGCCCGCTTCTCGTGTTTCTTGAAAATTCAATACATCATCGAATTTATTGTATTCGGCATTTCGAAGGAACTTCTTTACTGAAGGTGCGTAATCTTGGCCGGTAGAGAAGCGAAGTTCATAGTAGCCCGACGCAATTCCTGAAATTGTTATGGTCGAATTCGACCGGACAAAGACTTCACGATACGACTTTCCAGTTGAGGTATCGATGAGCTTCGCTATTGCATCATTATATGTGCCATTCGAAATCGAGAGATTACCAAGTCCGCGTCGGAGCGAACCTTTCGACATTACGAAGCCTGAATTAGGTCGTTCAACCTTCGGGGTCGGCGTTGGCTGAGGTAAAGAAGCAGTGGGTGACGCCGCCACGACCGGAACATTACCACTCTTAATATTGGCAAGACTCGAATTCGCTACAGCCGTATTTCCGTGAGAATCTCTGTTACCTTTGTCCGCTGTTGAAACCTCGGATCCGGCATTTCTAATAAAATCGGTGATACTTCGCACGAAACCCAAAGTGAAGATGGCTAGTATGAGAAAAATTGCTCCAGCGATTATCTTCTGATGAGCTTCGGCCTTTCGAAACAATGAAACGAACGATTCAAAAATACCCGGTTCGTTGATTAATCCCGCAGTGAACTCAGTTTCTATTTTTACTTCTGCTTTTACTTTTGATGCCGGACGTTCTGCTCTTCTTTTCGAACTTTCACCCGTTACTGGCGTCAAACGATTAACAATGTCTTCCCACGGCAAAGGTAGTGCTTTAGGGTTTGCACCTAACATCAAGATCTTCCGATATTCTGTCGTGAGGTTATTCAACAATCGTTCCGACGCAATTTTTCCTTGCAAACGAATTTGAAGACCTCGATTGATTACGGCCAATGCGTCATCGCGGGAGTTGTAGTAACTAACAAGTCTCCAGGAAATCTCAATTATATGTCTCACCGATTCGATAATTGAGTTTTGCATCCGAACTGTAGATTGTCTATTTATTTCATCCACGTCCAGAATACGATCAACGATTTCAACCACTTCTTTCGAACATTTGATTTTTTTTCGTTCAATCAAATTGATCAATCGAATGAGCTGAGAATCGAGTAATTCCACATTCTCACGATTTACGATTATATTTAGAATTTCTCTGTTATTTAAAATCCGTTGATACGTCACTGCCCCTGAATCAACTTCTATGGCTCTTTGGGTGATCGAAAGCGCTATTCGTGCTTCGTCATGATCGTTATTGACGTCGACTGCCAGACCATCAAGTGCATTTGCTATCTTGTCGCGGAGCAGTTGGAAATCATCTGGAAGCTCGTTAAGACAGTCGATACATTCGGAACTAATTAAGTAATCCAGAAACCGGCGGATTGGATACAAACGCGGAGGCGACTTAAAAGGATTGTAAAACTCATCCGCAAACTCCATTAACTCAACGCCTTCTGGAAGAATATCTGTTAATTCGCCGGACTCAGACAACTCATCGGTCAAACCACGGATGTGGATGTTTATGTCTTCGTAATATTGATTGGCTGGATCGTAAGCCTTTTGGTGCCAGGCTGGCCCAAGACGGAATGCGTCATGCACCATGAGTCTTAAAAGTCTATTATCACCTTCATTTATGCAACGATTAAGTAGTCGACTAAACTGATCGACATAAAACGGTGAGAGGAATTCGATAGATTGTTCATCGGAGAACTCATTTGAGCGTCCCGAAGATATATAGCGCTCAAAATAGTCGGAATCGCCATGAGTCAAAAATCGATGGAATGCAGGATGCTCCTGTACGCGAGCATGAATGTCTGATTTCAGACTATCATCCAAATCTTCAATGGCGTGAAGAGCAGCTGATCGATCTATTGTGATTCCGTCATTTTCATAGGTATCTTCAAGAGCAATATCCGCAAGAACCCGCCTTTTCGCGGCACGAATCGATTTCGGATTATCAAATAAGCTTCCCGCTTCGATGCCGAGTAATGAATAAGGGTTTATGTACTGCATCGCTCGAATACCTGAAACTTCTAACCGATTCCAGTTTTTGTCTGCCGTCGCTGTCGCTTTTCCTTTGGCATTAAGTCGTAAAGCCTGAAAATTATATTGCGAAGTGAATCGAAGTCTCCGTCAATGATAGCAACCTGCCCTTGCTCAATCAGTCTTTGAACGGTGTCTGAGTCACTTAACTTCTCCTGTTCAACAATCCAATTGAACTCATTTGTTAGAAATGGTGGCTGACGCCATAGGACGGAATAATATAAGTTATTTAATTCGCCAATCTTCGCCTTCAAATGGGGCGGCGACGGTGGTTCGATATATTGCTGTTCAGCAACTACTATTTCCGCAAGATGTTCTTTGTTCGTCTCCGTCCCACAATCATCTATCAATACCTCGCATCTTCTGCGGGCCTCAATATACTCTTCAAGAAGCACGTCGGCCTGTCGCCGCTGTATCGCAATATTGACCTTTTGTGCAATCCGATTCTTTTCGTTATCAATCTGATATTTGATATCCGTCACATCATCGATTGAAAGCTCCAGTACCCGATCTTCCAATTGATCGACATCCTTTGCGAAAGCGTTTAGTTCGCGCAATAAATCGGAATCTTGTCGACGCTTTGCTACTTCGACGTTTGAGTCGATTTTATCGAGAAGTGACTGAATTTCTATTTGAAGCCATTCAGTTTCAACCGAGTGCTCCTTTGGATGAAACACTCTCTCAAACGACTGGCCAGTATAGGGTATGAATGCATTTACCGTGACTATGCGAGATTCGTTGATTTCAATTGATAGTTCAATTTCGGACCCTTTGACCAGGTCCCGATTAAGTTCGGACCCATGAATAGTTAGCGTACCTACGTGTTTCGCCGACTCGGGTAAGTATGATGAGTCCCCTTGTACGACATTTATGTAAAGTGCCTCATCTAAGGTACCCTTTGTTACTGTTCGAGTTGCAGTAACCGTCCGAACTTGGCGAGATGGGAGTGACGTACCTTTTCGAAAGACTTGGTCTAAATAGGAAGAGTCCGAGTTATCAAGTTCAAGACATATGTCTTCTGGAAGTGGTTGACCAGAAATGCTAACGATATTGTGAGCAATACCGAAATCCGAAAAATTCGTCTCGATTTTGTTGTTCTGCCCATCAAATATCGAAAAAGTGAAGACATTGTAATCGTCGTTAACGAGTGTCAACTCCTCGGAAATCCGTTCCTTCAATTCACGAAGGCCGGAGTCGAATCCACCATCCCCTCTCGTAATTCGATAGTAGAGTCCGTCGATTTCTCCCGTAATCTTGGCAAAAAATGGTTCCACATTTTCTCTTGAGCTCTTTTGGAAAACCGCTTTCACTAGAACTTCGTAATTAGTTTCTGACTGGTCGGCGTCAATCGATATAGATTTTTCCTTGGTGCCGGCATAATATGCTGCCCCAAAAACCACAGCAGTCGTCGGGTCGATATCGGTCTTGACTGGTATTCGGAGTAATTCTTCTATTCTGCTCCGGACGAAGGGAATGTAGGTGGAGCCACCAACCAAAAGAATAAACTTAAGATCATTTGGCGTAAGTGCGTTTCTAGTCAATATGGTTCGGACCATTTCCGCTGTCCGATTAATTGGTTCCCTTATGATGTTCTCGAAGTCTGACCGAGTGATTTCAATCGCGAGATCTTCATCTTCAAATTCGAAATCAATCTCAGTCGATGTTTGACTTGAAAGTTCTTTCTTAGCGTCTTCGGCCTTCCGCAAGAGTTTGTAGAACAGTGCATTATATTTCCCGCTCGCACTCTGAAAATCCAACGCGATATCGACATCATCAAAATTACTGCTTATGTAAGGCACAATAAGGTGTTCAACAATCAACCTATCGAAATCCGTGCCCCCTAGATAATTGTCACCTTCATGATCTAGAATACGCATCTCTCCGTCTTCAACTTTCACAAGTGCAACATCGAACGTTCCACCACCAAGGTCGTATACGAGCCACTTTCCGTTCGAATAATCAGCAGTTGAGCGTTGGTTAGCGTATGCCAGACTTGCTGCGATGGGTTCTTGTAGAAGAACCACATTACTGAGTCCGGCTTGCTCGGCGGCTTTCTTCGTAGCATTGGATTGCACCAGATCAAATGATGCAGGCACCGTTATTACTGCTGAGTCAACCTTTTCTCCGCTTTGCACAAACGTCCTTAGCTCTTTAAGTACATGAGCGGAAAGTTCAACTGGAGACTTGGGATTCCGCGACGGGCCAACAAGAATCATTTCGGTGGTTCCCATCTTACGCTTGAACAAGCCCGCGACATTTTCAGGAGCTTTCTCTTGAAACTCACGTGCCTTATCGCCAACAAGAATCCGATCCTTACGAAATCCGACCACTGATGGAGTAGTATCTTTCCAGCCTATTGGATTCCTTAGAACATCAACTGAACCTTTGTTGAATTTTGCGATTAGAGAATTTGTGGTACCCAAATCGATTCCGTAATCAATATTGTTTGACATAATCAGCTGCTAGTTAGCCTATATTTGGCGTTCATTTGGGTTCGTTTATGCCCTCGACAATCACCACACCACGCTGAACAATGATCGACCCGTTAGAGTCGCGATACCTGATAAGCGGCTTTATCACATCTATAATTATAAGGTTTTCAGTCGTCGCTCCTGCAATATTAGCCTCACAATCTGTTCGAGTCTCATCGTACTTTTGCCCAAGAAGTTCTTCGATTGAGTAACCCCAATCTGCAAATTGCTGTTTAATCCGATTAATATTTCGCATTGCCGGGTTAGCTTCCGCGAACTTCGAGATTTGATGTTCCAAAAAATACAGTTGATTAAGAATCGTCACAAATCCGGAAGGAACGGAATTCGCTGTAGGGATTGTTCTCATAGCTGATGGGTGAAAGCTATCAAAATCTCGTGAATCTCTATTTAAACTGCATACGGTCGATGGTGAGGGTAAATAGTAATATGTTACGTTCGAATTTTGCAAGACTGCGGTAGGGTCGGCGTTCATCGCTGGCTCTCATAAAGACAAAAGTCTTGTCCGTCGAAAATTTGGAGTCGCAAGCGAAGGAATGTCAAAAATAGGTAGATGTGCCCGAAACACTATCCGATCTCTAAGGCAGCTCGATACTGAATGTCGTGCCCTCGCTCAAGGTCGATGCGACCGAAACCTCGCCGCCCTGAAGTCGGCCGAGGTGCTTGACGATCGCGAGCCCGAGCCCGGTTCCGCCGATCTCGCGGGAACGGGCACGGTCAACCCGATAAAACCGCTCAAAAATGCGGCCGAGGTGCTCGGGCAGAATGCCCTCGCCGGTATCCTTGACCCTGATGATGTAAACGCTTCCGGAGCGTTCGAATGACGTCGTCACCGTCCCGCCGCGTCGGTTGAACTTGATCGCGTTGTCGATCAGGTTGATCAGCATTTGTTCGAGCCTGATGCTGTCGGCCGTTACGAGCGTATCCGGCGGGATCAGATTGACGAGTTCGACGCCAAATTCATTGGCCTTGGCCGTCAGATTGGTATAAATCTCAGCGGTCATTTCGGCAACGCGTACCGGACGTTTTTCGATCGTTACCTTGCCCGATTCGATCATCGACAACTCTAGAATGTCGGCGATCAGGCTGTTCATTCGCTCGGCGTTGCGTCGAATGACGCCCAGAAAACGCCGGCTGTTCTCAACATCGTCGAGAGCACCGTCCTCGAGCGTCTCGACAAATGCGAGGATCGACGTCAGCGGCGTTCGAAGCTCATGCGATATGTTAGACAAAAATTCCTGACGGACGGACTCGAGTCGCTCGATCTGGGTCTTGTCGTAGAAAAATCCGATCGCCTGCGGCCGCCCGTCGATCTCGAGCGGAGCGATGTGCACATCAAAAGTTCGACGCTCTGCTCCGATCAATTCGAGGCGGACGTCTGATGAGAAATGTTCGCCGATAGCACGTCGATACGCCTCATGAACATCGAGGTCGCGGATCACCTCGCTCAAACGGCGTTGTTCAAGTTCGATGCCGGGCCGGCCGAAGACCATCGCCGCCGAAGCGTTGCAGCTGGCGATCCGCAGGTCGCTGTCGACTATCAAAACGCACTCGCGCGTCGTGTCGATCAGCCTTTGGAGTATTTCCGACGATCCCGCCGAGGCGGCCGCCGCCATAGTAACTTCGTTCATTTAGTTCCAACAAAACGATAGCCTATGCCCACGACGGTTTCAACGCATCCGCTGCACTGCCCGAGCTTTTGGCGCAGCCGGCGAATATGAACATCGAGCGTGCGTGTATCGCCAAAATAGCTGTACCCCCAGACGTTATCGAGCAGCTGTTGGCGAGCGGCGACGCGTCCAGTGTTCTTGATCAGATGCTCGAGCAGGGCAAACTCCTTGCGAGTAAGCTTGATGTCCTCGCCTCCGCAGGTGACACGCATATCCGCAAAATCGACCGTAAGATTCTCGTCCGAATATTTCGGAGCCGATTCCTTTGCGGCACGCCTGAGCACGGCCCTGACGCGGGCGATGACCTCTTTTATCGAGAAAGGCTTGACGATATAGTCATCGGCGCCGATATCGAGACCGGCGATCTTGTCGCCCTCGGCCGCCTTTGCCGTGAGCATTATTATCGGGGTTTTTTCGGTGAGCGACTCGCGCCGCAACCGGCGGCAGAGTTCCATTCCGGTCATTCCCGGCAGCATCAGGTCGAGTATGATCAGCGACGGCGTATGCTTTTCGTCGATCGCCAGCCGCAGCCCCTTTTCGCCCGACTCAGCTATTACGGGCCGAAAGCCCTCACGCCGTAAGTTGTATTCCAAACTTTCGGCAATGTCGGCGTCATCTTCGACGATCAGAATGGTTTGCATCTTGTTTGTAGATTCTATTCGATTTTCAGGCTGACGGCGCTATCGTATGCCCCCAACCTTAATAGCGTATGAACAGAATGTTACGAAGATGTTAAATGTTGCAGCTATGGCGGTCCGCCGACCGGTTCAACGATCCATCAACTGCCTCGGGCGTAACACGCACGCAAGCCGGCTCATACCCGTTCCTATTTCGGACCAATTTTCGTTGCTCAGTTCTATGGTCGCGATCGCGGCGGTCGGCATCGGCTCGACGGCTCCGGTCAGGTAATAGATCAGGCCTTCCATTCCGGGGTTATGGCCGATCAGCATCGCCGAGTCATAACGGTCGTCCAACGCCGAGATGATCTCGATGAGCCGGCCGGCCGTGGCCTCGTAAATGCGGCCCTCTGTCGCCGTGACGCCGTCAAAGCCGGCGGCCGCACAAAACAATTCGTTGGTCTGACGGGCTCGTTCGGCGGTCGAACAAATGATGATCTCGGGCTGGACGCCGTATTCGCGCGCAATGCCGCCCATAAATGCGGCGGCTCTGATGCCGCGTTCGTTCAACGGCCGGTCAAAGTCGGCGATGCCCGCGTTTTCCCAACTCGATTTTGCGTGACGCATCAGATACAGCGTTTTCATCGTTGCGATGATTTTAGACCAACGCGGAGAATATCACCATCAAATTCGCAACGGTCAGATGACCGGGGATCAGGTTAATTCGCCACTTGGTTGTGTGGTATCGACCATTCATTGAGTTAGAATTGTGCCTATCTGCCGCGGGGAATAGCATCGGATGGAGATGAACGCCCTCAATGCCGCTTTGCTCATTAATCTGATCGGTTTTACGGTCGGCGTGGCATTGTACGCTCTGGTGGTCGCAATGGTCCTGCGGCACCGTTCAAAGTCAAAGCTTGCCAATGTAGACCTGCTGCTGCTGACGACGGCCGGTTTGGGGCTGTTGTGGAACCTCGGCGAGCTCTACTCGTTCATTCAGAAGGACTTTGCTTCGGGGGGCATTTCACCATGGCTTGCCGCGATATCGTTTTCGGCGCTCGGCTTTTTGCCATCGGTGGTCGTCCACTCGGCGCAGGCCGATGACGAGGGAACACACTGGCTGACGTACGCCGCGTATACATTGAGCCTTCTGGCGGCGGGGCTGCACCTTTACTCGGCCGCTGCCGGCCAGTCGGTGCCGTCTGATCTCGCCCTGCAGGCGCAGACGATCGGGGCGGTCGCGTTGGCAAGCGGGCTCTTACTGTTCAACCTCAAGCAAACGCTCGAGAAAAAAACCATCTGGGCCAGTGCCCTGCTCGTTTTTGCGGTGTCCGCACTGCACCTGAGCGGCGAACGCGAGGGCAACTCGTGGCTGGTCGAATTGATCGCGCACCAGGCGTCGCTGCCGCTGGCATTGACGATCCTGTATCAAAATTACAGGTTTGCTTTCGCCGATCTGTTCCTAAAGCGTGCTATCTCACTGATACTCCTCGCCCTGACGGCTTTTGGACTGTACGTGGCGGTCGCGGCGCCGCTGCTGCGCTATCACGAGACACACGACCGTGACGACGCATCGGCGATCAGCCTGATCCTTACGCTCTGGATCGCGACCGCGCTTGTCTATCCCGCGTTGTATCGGTTGGCGACCTGGCTCGTCGATACGGTAATACTGCATCGCGGCGATTACGCCGAGTTGCAGGCGGACATTGCGGCTGAGATCGAATCGATCGATTCGGCCGAGGCGATACTCAGCCACGTCTGCGAACGCGTCGGCGGCGGCCTGACGGCCGACACTTCGCGTTGGTCGCCCGTACTGATCAAGGAATCGGATCTCGCCTTTGTCGATGTCGGATTTACGCCTAACGAAGCCCGCATTTTTGTTCCGACGGCTGAATCACCGTTTTTCGAGATCCGTTTGGGCGAGTTCTACGGCGGCCGGCGGCTGCTCTCCGACGAGGTCGCCACGCTTGAGGCGATATCGCTGATCACGGCACGGCGGATCGACGCGGTAAGGGTGACCAACGAGCGTTATGAGCAGGAGTTTCGCCAGCAGGAATTTGCAAAGCTCGCGGCCGAGGCGCGCCTGACAGCCCTGCGGGCACAGCTCGATCCGCACTTTTTGTTCAATTCGCTGACGACGATCGGCTATCTGATCAAAGCCGACCCGGACAAGGCGTTCGACACTCTGCTGCGTCTGACCCAGCTTCTGCGCGGAGTTTTAAGTTCGAACAGCGAATTTTGCCCGCTCGGTGACGAAATACGGCTGATCGAAAGCTATCTCGAGATCGAACGAGCGCGATTTGAGGAGCGATTGACGGTGGAGGTCGATGTACCCGACGAACTGCGGCGGATCGCGGTGCCTGCGCTTATTTTGCAGCCCTTGGTCGAAAACGCCGTCAAACACGGCATTTCCGAAAACAAAAAAGGCGGTACGATACGTATAACGGCATGCCATGGCGAAATCGGCGGACGCCCGTCGCTCAAGCTCACTGTTCGCGACACCGGTGCCGGCGGCGGAGCCGAAAGCCGGGGCGAAACGAGCGGCGTGGGGCTCCGCAACATTCGCGAGCGGCTGGGGGCGTATTATGGCGACGATGCGCGCCTGACCTTTACCACCGAGGCCGCCGGCGGTACTGCCGTCGAGGTCGAATTGCCGATCAATCGATAGATCGGCACAGAAAGCGATGAACAAGCTGCGAGTAATTATTGCTGACGACGAACGCCCGGCACGCGAGTTCCTAAAAGCGGTCCTACGCGAATTCGGGAACGTCGAGATCGTCGGCGAGGCCGAAAACGGGGCTGACGCGGTCGAACTTATCAAGTCGGTCAAACCCGACCTGGCTTTTCTCGACCTCAAAATGCCCGAAATGTCGGGCCTCGAAGCTGTTCGCCTGCTCCGCAAGACTCAAATGCCTCAGGTAGCCTTTGTCACCGCCCATGACGAATTTGCCGTGCAGGCATTTGAGGTGAACGCGGTCGATTATCTCCTCAAGCCGGTTGAGCGGGCCCGGATCGCTGAGACGATAGCCCGTGCGGCGGAGCGGCTCGAACAGGAGGATTGGCGCAGCGTCGAGGCCGAAAAGATAAAGCGCGTCGCGGGAGCCTACGCCGACGCTGAGCGACAAACCCTGATAGAACGCATTCCGGTGCGTCAGCGCGACGACATCATACTGGTCCCTGTCGCCGAGGTCGCCTCGATCACCGCCGACGGCGAACTGCTGCACATCGTGACCGCCGCGGGTAAAAAATACGTTATCAATCACCGGCTCAAGGACCTCGAACTGCGGCTCGACCCCG
The DNA here is from genome assembly GCA_964592865.1 of uncultured Chloracidobacterium sp. GTDB lineage: Bacteria > Acidobacteriota > Blastocatellia > Pyrinomonadales > Pyrinomonadaceae > OLB17. The sequence goes on from CAZQGN010000002.1 coordinate 59,987, forward strand.
ACGCGTTTGTACGGCTTTCGCGAGGCTGTCTTGCCAATCTCGCAATGATCCGCACGATCCACCCGATGCCCGGCGGTACATACCTGGTCACGCTGAGCAACGGCCAAGAACTGGCGGCCAGCCGGCTCCAGTCCAAGATACTGCGCAACCGTTTGCTGCGATTGTGACCGGTCATTGGCCGCATTCTGCCATTCATTGAAAACTTGTCGTTCGATATCGAAGGCGGGGCTTAGACTTAAGCTCTATTATTTTGTTTTTTTATCGATACGGCAATGAATAAAATTCTCTTCTCAACAATTCTTTTGACAGTGATGGCCGCCGCGGCTTTCGGGCAAACGGGCGGCAAGATCACCGGCACTGTCAGCTTCGGCGACGACAAGGCTGTAATTCATCAGGTTACCGTTAAGATCGTCGAGCTGAATCGGACGGTTTTGACCGACGATCTCGGCGTCTATACATTCACCAACGTCCCGGCCGGCACCTACCGTGTCGTCACCCATCTCGAGGGGTTTTCCGATTCGACCAGGTCCGTGACGGTGACCGCGGGCGGGACCGTGACGGCCGATTTCGAGTTGAAGCTGGCCGGCATTAACGAAGAGGTCACCGTGACCGCGAGCGGCACGGCGCAGAGCACTTTTGAGGCGATCGAGACGGTCAGCACCATTGATTCGACACAACTGATCTCACGGGCGGCGGTCGGGCTCGGCGACGCCCTGGGTGACGAGTCCGGCGTGGCAAAGCGTTCGTCCGGCCCGGGTTCGTCGCGGCCGGTCATACGCGGTTTTGACGGCGACCGTGTGCTGGTGTCGAACGACGGCGTGCGAAACGGTTCGCTCGCGTCGCAGTCAGGCGACCATGCCGAACCGGTCGACACCCTCGCGGTCGAACGCATCGAGGTGGTCAAGGGCCCGGCGACGCTGCTCTACGGCAGCAACGCTATCGGCGGCGTGGTCAATGCCATCAGCGGCCATGACGAAGGCTCGCACCCGGGACTCAGAATGACCTTTTCGACGACCGGCGGCTATAACGGCGGTCAGGCATCGGCGGCTGGCGGTATCGAATACGGCGTCGGAAACTGGATGTTCTGGGGCAACACGAGCGCTCAGCGGACCGGCGATTATACCGCGGGCGGCGATTTTGGCAAGGTCCTCAATACCGCGACACGAAACGTTACCGCGAGCACCGGTTTTGGTTATTTTGGCAAAAAGGCGTTCTTTAATACCAACTACAGCTATTTTCAAAGCAAGTACGGCGTACCGCTCGACCCCGACGACCCGGTTCGCCGGACGATCGACATGCACCGCAACAACGTGAAGTTCAATTTCGGATACAACGATCCGACATGGGCGGTGACGTCGATGAAATTCACGTTTGACGTTTCGCGTTATCAGCACAAGGAGCTTGAGGAGAACATCGTCGGCACGACGTTCAGGAACAACGTATATTCTTACCGTGCGATGTTCGAGCAGAAGGCCGTCGGCAAATGGAGCGGCCGATTCGGCGTTGACGGTTACCGGCGCGATTTCTCGACCGTCGGCGATGAAACACTGATCGACGGGCCGGTCAAACAGGATGCATTTTCGGCATTTACGCTGCAGGAGCTCAAGTTTGAACGCGTCAACTTTCAGCTCGGAGCCCGGATCGAGAATAATCGCTACGATCCGGTCAACACGGCACTGCCGAACCGCAGTTTTACCGGATTCTCAGGTGCGGCCGGTATGCGCGTCGACCTTTGGAAAGGCGGAGCGTTCGTGGCCAATTATACTCACGCGACGCGAGCTCCTGCCCTCGAGGAACTCTACAACAATGGGCCCCACGATGGAACACTGACCTTCGAGATCGGCAATCCCGATCTGCGGGTCGAGACGAATGACGGCCTGGACTTTGCACTGCGGCATCAGGGCAAGCGTTTTCGGTCGGAGCTGAATTTTTACTACTACGACCTTAAGAACTTCGTCTTTCTGGCTCCGACGGGCAACGTCGATCCGGACAGCGGACTTTCGATCGCCCGCTATCTGCAGGGCAACAGCCGATTTGTCGGGACCGAGTTCAGCCTTGACGCTACGGTCAATAAATATGTCACGGCATTCACGGGCCTCGACTACGTCAACGCCGAACTAAAGGACGGCACGCCTCTGCCGCGTATCGCACCGCTTCGCGGACGCATCGGCCTCGACCTTCGGTATAAGGACTTTAGCTTCCGGCCCGAGTTCGTCGCCGTAAGCAAACAGGATCGCGTATTCGTCAACGAAACTCCGACCGCCGGCTACGGAACGGTCAATTTCACGGCAAACTACGTCATCTCGCAAAAGCACGTTGCACACATATTTTCGGTCAACGGCTTTAATCTCAACAACAAGCTGTATTACAACCACATCTCATTCATCAAGGACATCTCACCCGAGATCGGCCGCGGTGTGAGGGTAAGCTATACGTTGAGATATTTCTGATCCCACTCGTTTCGATAGATCGTACAGGCCCGGCACCGTTTGATGCCGGGCCCTTTTTTTTCTTTCACTTTTGGGGAAAATCTGATAAGTTTCTCGTCAAAATTAAATATCTCCTGTTTGTCGTTCGTCCCATGAAATTTGAACAATATGTTTCGCTGATCCGCCGGCTCGAAGATTACGCATCCTCAAATCCGAGCTCCTATCAATATCGGGTTTACGGTTTGGCAATGCTCGGGTACCTATATTTTATCGGCCTGATAACTCTTTTCACGCTGCCGATCGGGATCGTTGTCACCGGGCTGATCTTCGCTCCCGGTGAAACCTTTCGGAGCCTCTTAATGGCGGCCAAATTGTGGTGGATCATAATCCCGGGTATTGGCGTATTTTTTGGCTTTCTGGGCGGAGCCATCCGCTCGATCTTTGCAAAAGTACCCGAGCCGGAGGGTCTCTCGATCGAACGTACCGCGGCTCCCGATCTGTTCGATTTTGTCAGCGATACATCCAGAGCTCTCGCCACACAACGGCCGAAGCGAGTTCAGATCACGGATGAATTTAACGCCTCGGTGGTAACATTGCCGCGGTTCGGCATCTTTGGCCGCAAGGTCTATTTACGGCTTGGCCTGCCGCTCATGAGGGCTCTATCGCCTGAGCAGTTCAAGGCTGTGATCGCGCATGAATTGGGCCATGTTTCGGGCAGGCACGGTGCTTTTGGCAAATGGGCCTTCCAGGTCCAGGAAGCCTGGGATCGATTCATCCAGTCACAGGAAGCCGCGGAAAACAGGTTCGCGTCGCTGTATGAGCGTTTTGTGAAATGGTATTTTCCGTATTTTTCCGCCTATTCATTTGTCTTGATGCGTGAGAACGAGAAGGAGGCTGATAGAGACGCGGTTAGATTGGCAGGCTCCAAACCCCTAGGCGAAGCACTGATCGCTCTACACACACGCGACACCGAACTGCAAGAAAATTTCTGGAAGGCGGTCCATCAGGAGAATCTTGAAAACCCCGATCCGTCCCCGCGGCTCTTTTCCCGTATGTTGGGAGCGATGACGTTCGTTGACCGCGAACGCGAGCGCCTTACGCTCGAAAAGGCCATTTCTGTTCCGACCGATTACGGTGACACACATCCGTCTTTGGGCGACAGGCTCCGCCTGATAGGTTATTGGAACGGTAGTGACCTGCCGCATTTACCTGTCGTTCCGAGCCAAAGTGCAGCCGAGGTATTTCTCGGGAGCTCTGCAGACGCGTTTGCCGCCACTTTTGACGAATCCTGGGATGAAAAGGCGGCAAAGGACTGGAAGACGCGCTACGACCATTTTCAGGAATCACAAAAGCGGCTTGATGAACTCGATACCAAAGCGCAGAGCGAGGACCTGACCGACGAAGAAATGGTCGAGATCGCTTTGCGTATCGCTGAAAAGCAAAGCCCGGAATTTGCGGTTCCCACGCTTGAAAGCGCCGCCGAAAAATACCCTGAAAGCGCGCTCGTTAAATATAATTTAGCCGGCGTTAGGTTGGCACTCGGAGACGAACGCGGTATCGCAGACGCGGAGTCTGCGATAGAACTTGACGAGAGTTACCGCCTCGCAGGCAGTGAGTTGATCTTTGAGTACCTTCGCGGTAAGGGCCGAATCGACGAAGCTAAGAAATACGCTAACACTGCGGAAAAGCAATATGAGATGCTCGGCCTTGCGCAAAAGGAACGCGACACGGTGCAGCCGGGGGACAATTTCGAACCTCATTCACTGCCGCAGGATCTGATCGATCTTATACCGGTAAAACTCGGAACTTTCGAGGAGATCACGGCCATCTATCTCGTTAAAAAGGTCGTTAAATATTATCAGGAAATACCGATGCACGTTATGTTCATCGATGTTCGGCCGACCAAAACGTTTAATAGGTCCGGCGACCTGAGTCCATCCGAGATATTAAAGATCGTGACGGATCGGTTTGGCGACACCGAGATCAATTTCTTTGCAATACTTGTGACCCAGTTTGCAGCACTAAAACCACACCTCGAGAAGATCGAAGGGGCCAAGGTATTTAGTCGAGGTCATTGAGATGATACCGGACGCTTACCTCATTCGAGGCCGGTTTCAGGTATAATTGGCTATTGGTTCGCAACCAATTTATCGGAGGAGTTTTATGACTACCAGAACAGAATCGTTGTCGTTCGAGACGGCGGGCGGGTTGACCACGGCGTTCGTGGCCATGCCCGAAGGCGAGACTGAGCGTGCGGTGATATTGATCCATGAATGGTGGGGCCTCAATGACCACATCAAGGACATAGCCGAACGATATGCAGCCGAAGGGTTTATAGCGATCGCACCCGATCTGTACCGCGGCGTGGTCGCGACCGATCCCGACGAGGCGTCCAGGATGATGCACGGACTCGCCATCGAGGATGGCTTGGACACTATCCGGAACACCATCGGTGCCGCCGGCATCGGATACGGCATTACTCATTTTGGCATCTCGGGATATTGTATGGGCGGGACATTTGCCCTCAGGGCAGCATGCGAACTCGAGGGCATCAGTGCCGCGGCACCGTTCTACGGCGACATACCCGATGACGACATTCTGCATAAACTGACAACCCCGACCATCTTTGTCTCGGGCAAGCGCGACGCATGGATCAATACCGAAAAGATAGCGGCGCTTGAGGACGCCGTCGAGCGATTTGAGCTGCCGCTGACCTCGGTCAAATATGACGCCGATCACGCGTTCTTTAACAACACCCGGCCCGACGTTTATAACGAGACGGCGGCGCGTGACGCGTGGGCACTGGTCACCGGTTTCTTTCGCGACAAGCTCTAAGAAAGCCCTTCAGACAGATCCAGAAAAAGGCCGGCATCGTGATCCAAACACGTGCCGGCCCTTTTGTGATTATCTTCGTGATCGGTCAACGCCGGACGGCCTGCGTAGGTTCGGGCGGCAGTGACGGCATAAATTGGGGCTTAACGCCTGTCTTTCGCAACTGCTTTTGCCGGTACATCTTGGCGTCAGCCGCCTCGATGGTAGCTTCGAGCCGTGAGACGTCTTCAAAGTTCTCAAACGCGTGCGAAACGCCAATTGTCAGCGGGTGATTGACGCCCTCGATTCTCACGTTTGTCAGCATCGCCTCCATTCGCGCGACCCTTTCGTAGGCGACATCGGCATCGAGGCCGACCATAATTACAAAAAACTCGTCACCGCCCCAACGGAAGATCAGATCTTCGCCGCGTATGATCTCGCGAATCGCACGGACGACTGAGCGAATGGCAATGTCGCCGACGGCGTGGCCATACATATCATTGATGACCTTGAGATTGTCGATGTCAAAGAATCCGACACTGCCCGAAGCCTTGTCGTCACTTGAGCCGTGTCGTTTCAGATACCCGTGAAACGCATGCCGGTTGAGCGCCGTCGTCAGCGGGTCGATATGAGCAAGTTCCTCGAGCTTTTCGTGCGCCTTGCGGAGCTTTTCATTAGCGATCCGGGCATCCGAGAGTACGAGCTCGAGCAGGATGATGACCATTCCAAATCCGAGAAGGATCTGCAGCACGAGATCAACGATCGAATTGAACATCAGATAGTCTGACGGAAATTCGTAAAACTGTCGTAGTGTAAATACCGCAAAGTACTGAACAAAATCGAAGATCAGCAGACCGAGTGCGACCAGCATCACCTTCCATCCGAAAGTACCGATCCTTGTTTTCCACAATTCGACAAAAGCGACCGTGAAAAACCCTGACAGAATGAGTGAGTGCAGGTTGAAAACGAGGTTAAAGTCGGCCGCCACGAAGGGCAGGCTGAATGCGATAACGATGAACGGCAGCAGCAGAATCTCCTGCCGGATCGGCATGTCGCCGTTTTCACCGAGGCTGCGGCAGCCTGCGACCAGCAAAAACCCGAAAATATACTCGGTCAAAAAATAGAAGCTGAACAACTGTGTCGAATAATCTTCGTAACTGAACGCCAGACGCAGACAAAACAACGCAAATGACAAAAAGAGCCACGCGTGCGTCCAATGTTTCAGCGCGACCACTTTCAGCGACCGCCGCAGAAAGAGCGTCAGTAGCGTAATAAGTGAAACGCCGGCTATTTGGATGATAAGTCCTATCTTCGAGTCCATATCGGTCAGGCGGGAAATAGGTGAAAATGCAATGTGGCGAGAAGGGTCGGGAGCCCGGAAATTACGGGACAGAAAACCGCGCATTACGAGTGTAGTATAAACATTGTTTAATGTCTATATATTTTTTTGAAGGAATTCGGCAAGTTCCTCCGCCCGCGGCAGTGCGGTGCGGGCCCCGAGCGATCGGCATTTGAGGGCGGCGACGGCGTTTGCCATTCGGGCGCTTTCCTCGACCGACTCGCCGGTCAGCAGGCCGAAGAGCAGGCCGACACGAAATGCGTCGCCGGCTCCGGTCGTGTCCTGACATCCGCCCGGCACGGCAAATCCGCCGGTTTCGACGAACGTGTCTCCGCAGCGAAGCAGCGAACCGGTGGCCCCTAGCGTAACTCCGGCAATGCCGCATCCGAAACGTGACTGCATCTCCGTGATGGCAAGGCGCGGATCGCTGATACCGAGAAAGCGCTCGGGAAACTCAGCTGACGAGATCAGAATGTCAACATTGCTCAGAACGTCCTCGACCCCTTCAAATATGTTGTCGATATCGATCGATACGATCGTACCGGCGGAACGTGCGGCTTTGGCCATCCGCAGACATGCTCCGGTATCGTGGGGTGTAAAATGCAGCACCTTGGCCATTGCGGACGCATCGGCCGGAGCCTCATCGGCGGCGTAACCGAGGCGGCCGTCCCTCTGCCAAATGACGGTCCGTTCGCCCGTTCGCTCGTCGATGATGATAAAGGCGATCTGGGTCCTTGCGCCGGCGATGCTCTCGGCAAAGCGCATATCTACGCCTTCGTCGGCCAGCGACGCCCAGCCGATCCCTCCCGCATCGTCGTCGCCGAAGCGGCCCGCGTACGCGGTCGCAAGGCCCAGCCGGGTCAGGCCGGCCATCGTAGTCGCGACCTCGCCGCCGGCAGCACGTACGTAATTGGTCAGTTCGACCTTGGAATCATATGCCGGATAATGTGGTACTTCGATCAGAAAATCGACGGCGTTCGTGCCGAATCCGATACAGTCAAATTGGGTGTCGGATCGCAGTTTGAATGGAAACTTCATAGTTGACGGTCGTCCGGTGCCAGCCGCTCTCAGGCCGCGGGATTTTCCCCTTTTAATTCTTGCCAAGTTTATACCTGACAGGATAGATTTATTAAAGGATATCAACTAAGCCTGATATTCGACCATTGTTCCACTTAAACTATTAACTTCCCGGAGATTATCAAGATGCCTACATCAAACTGTCCAGAATGCAGCGAGGACGTTTACGTTGACGCAGACTCGGAACAGGGTGACGTCGTTTCGTGTGACGAGTGCGGTGCCAAACTGGTCGTGGTCGGGTTGGACCCCATCGAACTTGACCTCCAGACAGAGGATGACGATGATCTGCGTCAGTCCGATGATTTTTCGGAATACGGTTACGACGACGATCATTATTGATCGGCGGCCGGCAGACCAGCACACACCTTGAGTCGGTCACAATGACCGACTCAGCGATCGGATCTCGGTCATATCGAACGGCGATTTGACCTTCTCACAACCTCACTTTTACCCCAAACCCAATAAGTTCGGCGTTTCCGCGTGAGTTTCGGCATTGGCACGGAACTTGAATACGCAGTTGCGGAGGTGTATCGGCCGCTTGCCACAGTTGCGGACGATATTTACAACAGCTTGGTTATCCTCCTTTTCGGCGGCCGCTCAAAAGCGATCTGCCCGCAGCGGCCGCCAAAGAAACGTAATGAAATTCTCCGACTTAAAAAAGCTGGATCCGATGCCGAGAGCCATGTGGCTCGTCACGGTAACGCTCGCCGTTGCCGCGGCGGCGGCGGCCGTCTTTTACGTTTCTCAATATCGCGGACAGAGGCTCGTGGTCTTGCTGGCCGCGATCTTCGTCGCTACGATCGTCTCAAAGTACGAGTTGAGGCTGCCAAAATCGTCTATCGAGATCGCAGTGGGTGACATTATTGTGATCTGGGGCGTTTTTTGGCTTGGGGTAAGCGGCGGCGTTCTGCTCGGCGCCGCCGCTTCTATCGCTAGGGCCGGCCGTGACGGTAAATTCACGCTGAAGGGCAAACTCGCGGCGGCCTGCGGCACGCTCGCCGCCGGTGCGGCCGGGCTGTCGTACCATTTCATCTACGGCCTCGACCTCTATCGCGAAGAACATCTCTATACCGTCGGTAATCAGGACACGATCATTGTAGGTGCGATCTTGATGACACTGGTGATCGCGATCGCACGATTCGCTTTTGAGCCGCTGACGGCGCTCGCTGACAGGAACAGCGGCCGGCGCTCGAACATTGATAACCGCATCGAGAAGCGGGCGATCGAGGTGATCCCGGTGTTTCTGTTTTCGGTCACGCTGGTCGGGCTTTTCTCATATTTTGGCCTGGCGTTCGGCTTCGTCGTACTGCCGTGTTCGATACTGGCGGTGCTGTCTTACCGCGTGCACCTCAGCAGCCTGGCCGTCAAGACGTCGCAGATAATGGAGGCAAGCCGCATCCAGTTGGCAACGGTCGAGGCACTGGCTACGGCGATCGACGCACGCGACCAGGTCGGCAGCGGCCACGTCCGCCGCACGCAGATCTACGCGGTCGGGCTGGGGACCGCGATGGGCCTCAGCGAAAGTGAGATAAACGCCCTGCGGTCCGGAGCACTGCTCCATGACATCGGCAAATTGGCGGTGCCCGATCATATTCTGAGCAAGCCCGGCCCGCTGACCGCCGCCGAACTCGAAAAAACAAAGGTCCATTCGGTCGTCGGGGCGTCGATCCTCGAAAAAGTAGGGTTTAACTACCCCGTCGTGCCGGCCGTACGCCATCATCATGAGTGCTGGGACGGCACCGGTTACCCCGATGGTTTGGCCGGAGAGGATATTCCGAAGACCGCCCGCATTTTGGCCGTTGCCGACACCTATGACACGCTTCGCAGCGATCGGCCTTTTCGCCCTGCAAAATCGGTCGACGAAGCCCGCGAGGTACTTCAGGAGGGAGCCGGGACACAGTTCGATCCGAACGTTGTAAGCGTGTTCCTCAAACGGCTTGCCGGTCTTGAGGCCCAGGTCGAGGCACAGGGACTCGGGTACACCGATCGGTCGAGCCTGATGGAAGAGGCCGTATCGGTCGAGGCCGAGGACTATATCGAACAGATCAAACTGGCCAATAAAGAAGTGTTCACGCTGTACGAACTGGCCCGTGAATTTGGCTCGTCGGCAAATCTGGACGAAATGCTCGCGCTGTTTTCGGACCACGTCAGACGCCTTGTGCCGTTTGATACCTGTGTCGTGTATTTACTCGACGCGTCCAAGCGCTCGGCCAAGGCGGCACACGTTTCGGGCGATAATTCCGAGATCCTTGCTGAACGGCACATCAAGGTGGGCAAGGGTGCGACCGGCATCGCGCTGAAACGCCGCCAGATGGTCAAGAACGTAAATCCGGACCTTGATTTCTCGCTCTCGCACCTTGAGCTTATCCAGCAGTATTCGACGATGGCGGCACTGCCGCTAATAGCCGATGACGAGATCGTCGGGGCGGTTTCGATCTACTCTAACGACCTGCCCGAATACGACGAAGAGCACCTGCGGCTGCTCGAAACGGTTTCGCGTATCGCCGCCGAGGCGATCGGCAAGACCCAGGAACACGCCGAGGCTAAGGCAAACGCGCTTACCGACCCGATGACCGGCCTGCCTAATGCGCGCAGTCTCCAGTTCCAGTTTGAAAAGGAACTCGGCCGGGCCAGCCGTTCGGGAAGCACATTTCAGGTTCTCGTCATGGACCTTGACGGTTTTAAGGCCGTCAATGATAACTTTGGACACATTGCCGGAGACGAAATGCTTCGCGAGGTCGGTGCCGTCATCCAGGCACAGCTGCGTGACTATGACTTCTTGGCACGATACGGCGGCGACGAGTTCGTCGCCCTGATCCCCGACGCGGAATACGGCGACGTGACCGACCTATGCGGCCGGATCGAGTCGGCCGTGAGCGCGTTCAAACTGCCGGTCGGCGATGACAAGTTCGCGTCGGTCGGCGTCAGTCTGGGCTCGGCGGGCTACCCGGCGAACGGCGTAACATTTGACGAGTTGATCATCGCCGCGGACAAGGCGATGTACCTGCAAAAATCGGCACGCAAGCGCGAGAGCCATGATCTGGCCATGCATGAACGCGCCACGCTGTCTGATGTACTTAAGACCGAAACGGTCAGCCGCGGCCCGCTGCCGGACAGTCCGCCGAACGAGCACTTCATCATCGAGCTCGATGAGTCACACGTGATCTCGTCCGCGATCAACTGAGATCCCTTTAGAAAGCCTGTGAAAAGCGAAAATGTACCTGGTCCTGACGCAACTGGTAAATTGCGTTGGGGCCGGCCGTTTGAGGTATGAGAAATCGCGGCGGATTAAGCAATCTGCCGTAGTCCACCGCAAATTCGCCGCCGACCGGCGTCTTGAGCCGGAGGCCGATCCCGGCCGTGTGGGTCCACAGAGCCCTGAGGTTTTGACGAAAAACGTCATTGGCCGGCACGTCCGGCGGATTAAAAATATCGCCGATCCGCCGAAAGACATTGCCGCCGTCATAAAACGGCACGAACCTTATAGACTTAGATACCGGAACTCGCGCCTCGAGATTTATCACCGCCATCGCATTGCCGCCGAACGGTACCGTGAACGGCGTCAAATATACGCTGTTTCCGGCCGAGTTCAGAAATGTTCCCTGCGGAACGATCACGACACGCGGTCCCGCCTCTTCAAAATCGAATCCGCGCAAGGTATTTGCCCCGCCGGCAAAAAAGCGCTCGCTGACCGGCAGGATGTTGTTCAGATCGGGAAACTGGGCGTTATTAAATCGGTTAGTGGCCGAGAAAACGGTCGCAAGGCCTAGGATAGCCCGGCCGGCGATCGTCGTATTCTTGATCTTTGGGAACGTGTAATAAAAGTTGTAGCTCGCCTGAAATTTCTGAAATCCGATATTAGCTCCGAGTTGGGGTATCGAGACGTTGTACTCAGCGGTGATGTAGCTGCCGCGGGTCGGGTCACTGGCGTTGTACCGGCACTTGTCGCCCGGTTCGCCCTTCGCGATCAGTTCGAGCAGGCTGGACCTGGCCGAACAATTTTCGCGAGTATCGCGAACATACGTAAATCCGAAACCGGATATCCGCACACGTGCGTCAGGCGTCAAAAGGTCTTTGATAAGCAGGCTTTCGATATTGGAAAGTCGGACATCCTCAAAACGGTATCTGCCGAAGATAATGCTGCGGTTCTTGCGGCTCAGAGTGCGGCTCGTCTCGGCCGAGACCGAGAGGCGGTTGATCGTCGGGCTGCCCGTCGGATTTCCGAATGTATCGATCGGCGTGCCGTTGGCGTCGACTCGTTGAACTACGCCGAACGTGCCTTTATCAAACGCCGATCTGAAAAATCGTGTGACGGTCGAATCGCGTTGGTACTGGGCCGAAAAGGTCAGCGGAGCAAACCTGCCCTCGCCGTCGCTCAAAAAGCGCGGATTTATGAAATCGAACTGCACCAACTGCTGACGCTGACTCCACCGCATACGCGCCCCGCCCTGCCAGAGGTTGCCCAGCAGATTAACGTGGCGAATGTCAAAAAAACCGTTTGCCCCGAGGTCGGTCGAAAAACCGCCGCCGTAGGTCAACAGCCGCGGAGGCTGCTCATTGACATTAATGATCACATCGGACGCGCGGTCGCCGGACGCCGTGTCACCGGCCGGTTGGGCCTTGATCTCGACTCGGTCAAACGCATCGGTCGCGTACAGGTTTTGCTCGGTCCCGTAGATATCAGCGGCCCGCAGGAACTGGCCGGGTTTTAGTCTTGACGCTTTCAGGATCGCCCGCGGTTTGGTGTCATTCACGCCATTGACCAGGACGCGGTTTATGACGACGCGGCGGCCTTCGGACTCGATCTTAAATTCCACTTTCAGCGTCCGCTTGTCGCTCCCCTCGGCGAGCTCATTTTCGACGATCGACGAACTCACGCGGGCGTCAAAATAGCCCTCTTTTGAATAGAATTCGGCGAGTTCCTTGACCGCATTTCGGACCTTAGCACGCGAATACTCGCGGCCTTTCAGGTTCGGCACTTTGGCCAGCAGCGCATCGGCTGTAAACGCCTTGTTGCCGGTGACCGCGACGTCCTCGACGATAGACGGAGGTCCGTCCTCGACCTGAAACGTGATGATCAGGTCCTCACCATTCGGCGAAACGCCCTGAATAACGCGAACCTGAGCATCGCGGTAGCCGAGTTCGTTGAGCAGCGATCGAATGGTCGCCGCGTCGCGTTCGAGAATGCTGAGGCTTGTAAATCCGCGGCCGTACCCGAACAGCGGTATCACGCCCAGCAGATTTGCCTCTTGTGATTCGAGCACGGTCCGGATCTCTTCGATCGGCAACCGGTCAGTTCCCCGCAGACGCAGGCTCAAGAGCCGCAGCTTGCGGTTCGCTTTTGCCTGGTAATTGATCGTGACGGTTCGGCCCTCCAGATCAACTGTGCCCAGATTTGAACAGAGGACCTCGGTGTTGTTGGGGATGGCGTCGATGCCGTCGCCGGCGAGCGGAGGTTCGACGCTGCATACCGGCGTCACGTTAGCAAAAAAGTAGCCCTTTTCCTGAAAGTAGTTTTCCAACCGACGCTCGCCCTCGACGATCGCGGCATAGTCCAGCGTACCTTCGCGTCTGAGCGGCAATATGCGGTCTAGCGTTGCGTCACCGACCTTTCCGGCATCTGATTCGACGGTTATCTTGACGATCGGCCCGACCTTGCCGCGAAGGCTAATGGTGATCGTGTTCTTATCGCTGTCGTAACTCACACGCGGGTCATCGAGTTCGGGTGTGGTCAGATCCTGCTTTCTCAGAAAGGCACGCAATGAGCTGATATCACGGGCGAGAGCCTCGCGGGTAAAGGGTGCCCCCTGGATCAATTTGACCGTCTTGGGCGGTATCGGCCGGTCGAGGCCGGCGATGTCGATCTTAAATTCCTCTACCTTCGCCTGTTCGCCCGGCACGACGCTAAAGACGACGGCGACCGAATTTTCGCCCTGCAGCGGTGTCTGTTCAAACGTGACTTCCGAGCGGTAATACCCTCGTTCTCGAAGGTAGTCGAGGATCTGGTCGGCGTTGTTACGCAGGGTCTGCTCGGTGATCGTCGTTCCGGGCGAGAGCAGATCAAGTTTGAAGAGCAATTCCTGCTCGGTTATCGCCTTGTCGGAAAATTTGCCGAGTACGATCGAGACCTTGTCAGCCTGGCGTTTGCGCCGGACGGCAAATCTAAGGTCCACGCCGCCCGTGCCGTTTGCCGAAGCGGTCACCTTGACCTCGGCAACCTTATTTGTGCGGTATAGGGCCTCGATCGAATCATGGATCCGCGGCGCCGAATACGACGCTCCGATACGGTCCTTAACGATCATCAGAAACGGTTCGGCAGCCGGTATGTTAGGTTGTCCGCCGTCGACGATCACCTCAAGCTTTTCGATCAAACGCCGCTCGTACCGCGCCTGCGCTGATGCCGTCCCGCTGAGCGGGCAGATAATAAATAGCATCGCCGCGAATACGAGACACAGCCCGAGTGCACGGCCGCGGGCTCCGTACACAATGCTGTCTTTGTTCGCTGCGGCGATATTCGTCAACGTTTCACCACCAAACCTTAAAATCTCTTTCTAAACCTTATTTCAAAACTAAAATTGTCGCGGTTGCGTGTGACATTGCTCAATGAACGCTGCTCGTACTGCGCGACGAACGAGAGTTTGTTTGAAACACGGTACTCAAGTGCCAAGACCTGATTCTGGTCCTGCGATAAGTTCGTCGAATACGTGACTCGCAGATTGTTATTTATCTGGCGCCCAACGGTCAGGCGTGCTGACGGATTCAACTGTTGGCCCGAAATGATCGGGTCGATCTCGAACACATTGAGGCCAAACAGCTTGTCGGTCGCGCGTCGGGCCGGATTATTTATGATCGAATCGGTCAAAATTTCGGCCGCCGTGTTTATACCGGTCTGTGCGAGCGTAGGTATCCCGCCGGCCGTGTTTGTCAGTGCACCGGTCGTTATCAGCGAAACAACATCGGCCTGCGGCAGTGCCGGGCTTGATCTCAGCGTCGCGGTCAACAGTTCGGTGTCGTTGAGCGGACCGGCGAGATTGACAAATATCTGATATCCGCCGATCTCGGTTTCAGCCTGCAGATTTATGACCGGTTCGATCTCGGTATTTGGCGGAAATTCCAAAACGCCGCGTTGAACGTCATATCGGTCCTTTCGATAGAAAAGCGTGCCGCTATTAGCTGTAATGCGGCCCGACAATTGCGGATTATTAGCGTCGCCGGTCAGTGCAAGTGCGACCGAGGCGGTTAGGTCGGCAATATTATTGCGAACGACCAGAGCGTCACGACCCTCGATCACCAGATCGAATCGCGGGGCCGAAACGGTCGAAGCACCTGCCGAAAGAGAAGTGTCTCGGCGGGCGCCGACGACATTGGCCAGATCGATGTCCTTTGAGTACAAGCTCCGCTTGGCGTACACACGCCCGCCGATCGTGATCTGCAGATTATCTTTATCGTTACGCCTGATCCCGGTGATCTCGAGCCGGGCGTCGCCGGTGGTCAAAAAGTCCTTAGGCAGCGGCACAGTGACACTGTCGCCGTTAACATTTACGCGAAATGACCTGACCGAAAGGCCGTTGAGCACCGCTCCGCCCGAGCCGGAAAACTTGCCGCCGCCGAGATAACCCGACGCCTCCTCGATCTCCGCCTGGTTGGACGTGAAAATAACGCGGGAATTAACGCGGTCAAAGGTCAGGCGGTCTGAGCCGATGAATGTCGCGATCGCCGCGTTCTCAGCCTTGGCCGAGCCCGATAGCCGAGCCGTCAGATTCGGGCCCGAGTATCGAACCGCAACGTCGGCAAACCCCGCAAAAAAGATATCCGTCGCCGCCAGATTTAGCAGCGTCAGGTTGATCCGGCCGTCGACCGAGAGGTCGTTCATGCCCTCGTCGACGAGGGCCTTGCGGCCGCTAATGGTCATATTTGATCCGCCGCCCGCAAACTTTGCGTTCTCAAAAATGACCTCGCGTGTGTTAAATCGGATCATGATCGGCTCGACTGCCGCGAGCGGATTTTCCTGGACAGTCATCGCCAATTGCGTGAACGAAGCCGTCCCGGTCAAACGGGAGCCAGTGTAGATGAACTCGCCCTTGTCATTCTTTTCGCGCAGATTGCCGCCAAATTCGATCCTTCCGGTACCGGTACCGGTTATCGGCACGCCCTTGAGCTGCGGTACAAAAGCAAGGTACGGCGAGATCGGGCTTTGATCGAAGACCGTCGACACGCTGAATGGAAACTCGTCCTGATCAAATCTGATCGAGGCGTCTATCACCTGCTGACGGCCTTCGAGATTTGCCATCAGTGCGGCGGTCAATACGGAATTTTGGGTCTTGGTACTGATCAGGACCTCGCCGAAGGGATTTTCGCCTATATACACGCCCTTTGCGCCGCCGGCGAGTTCGATCATATAGGTCGTCGGGCTGTCCAACTTGCCGGATGCCCGTCCGGCGAGATCGACGGAACCCGTGATCGCCGGAACATTGTCATTTTTCGGCAGGATCGATAGTACCAGCGGCAGAGGAATATCCTCGCCAATGATCTGAAAATCAAAGTCCTTCAACTGACGGTCGTATGACCCCTTTGCGTTTAGCGAACCCTCACCGATCCTGATCTCGCCGGTCTCGAGTTCGATCGACGTCCCGCGAAATACCGCCTTTGCCTTGAGATCGTCAAAATTTTGCGCCGCGATGACCCCATCCCTCGAAGCAAGGTCAATGTTTCCCTGGGCGTTGTCCGGCAGCCCCTTGATATCGACGGTGCCCGACGTTTTGCCGCTCAGGTCGCGGATGCGTTCGGGCAGAACGATCGGCAACGCCGAAAGCAGATTACTGGTATTGACGCCGTTCAGCCTGGCCTGTACCTCGACGCTGTTTGGCTTGCCGAACGGGACTATCAGTGTAAAGTCGGCCGAACCTCCGGCGGGCTCGGACAGCTTTCCGTTCGCCAGCCTAAAATCATCGCTGTTCACGCCGACGTCGGCCGTAAGCTGGCCAAGCGGACGGCCGCGCATCGAAACGAGTTCGATCGATGCCTTGCCGTCAACATCGGGCGAATAGAGATTGCCTTTCAATTTTCCGTTAAAGCTGAGGCGGCCGGCGACATCGACCTCGAGATCGTTCAATTCGCGTTCGACGTCAGGCGCGAGGCCCGTTATCTCAAACAGACGCTTGATCTCGGCCGCATCGGTCGAGCTGACCTGCAGGCCGAGGTCAGACTCTTCCGCCCGAAGGTCAAACCGGCCCGACGCGGTCATCTCGCTCTTGTCGGTAAACAAGCGAGCTTTTGAAATGTCAAAGAGCCCGCGAACCGCCGAAAGTGCGACCTCGCCGTTGACCGGCACCATTCCGCGTTCGGCCGTTCTGGCATTGGCCGTTATCGCGGCGTCGACCGTGCCGGAGACGGTGTTGAGATCAGTACCGTCAAACGTCAAAATGACGGTGCCGTTAGTGCTGCCCTCGATCGGGATCACGCGGCCGCTCTTCAGTGCCGCGAGCTTTGAAAGGTCGAGTGACGTGAACGACGCATCGACCTGAGATCGCGTCCGCGAATTGAGGGCGATCGTCACATTGCCGATCATTTCGCCGTCCATAACGCGGGCATTGAGTTGGTCGAGCAGTGCCCGGTCATTATTGATATCGACCTTTGCGGTCGCCGAACCGAGAGCTACGGTGCCGATCATTCCGCCGCCGATGCTCATATCAGCGGTCGCCCGATAGCGTCCCGAACGTTCGAGGACGAACACCGGCCGGTTGATCTTGACCGCTTCGAGCTGGCCGCCTTCGCTAAGTGACTTTGTCCGCTTCAGAGCGACATCACCGGCATCAATATCCCCGGAACGGCCCTCGATCGTGCCGTTGCGGATCGTCAGCCGGACACCCGCGATATTGAGGCTGCCGAGCACCGCCGAGCCCGTATCAAGCCGGGCGACCCTTAACCTGTCGGAATAAATTACGGTGCCCGCGGACGTATCTTCGAGCGTGGCGAGCGGCGTTTCAATACCGCCGGCCACCACACCATTGGCATCGACACGAGTTGCTTTCAGGTCCGCGGCCGATACGCCGACATTGCCTTTTCGCACATCGATGTCCAGCTTGCTCGCCGAAACGTCTTCCAGCTTGGCGTCCTTGGTCTCGGCCGTCCGGGACCTTACACCCTTGATAGCGATCGTCGTTCGGCCGGTCACGCCTTTGACGTCGACTCCGTTCGAGGTCACGCCGTTAAGGCGGTAATCCTTGGTGACATATGAGTTTGCCGAGACGTTCGGCGATGAGATATCGATGCCGCCGTCGATCAGTTTGAGCTTCATCTGGCGGGCCCGCAGGTCGATCAACTCGGTGTCGCCGATCGAAAACCGCTGTGCCCGGCCGTTTCCCACCTCGGCCCTGAACTGCCGGTCCTTGTACTCGGCCAACGCGTCCGACAAAAATAGTCCGCCGAGCGACAGCGAATCGGATTTCGCCGCGATCGCCTGCAGTTCGCCGAACCATCGAAAGTCGGTTCCTGTTCCGCGAACATTGCCGGTCAACTTAGGAAAATCAACCTGAAAATCCTCAAACGTCAACATCTCGGCCACAGCCGTGCCGTTGGCGGTGTAGTTGTCGTTGGTTCCCTCGACCGTCGCAGTGACATTTGCGGCCCGAAGATACACGCCGCCGGCACGGATCGCCTGCGAATCTGCATTCCCCTCGACCCGATATTCCTCGCCGCGGCCGGTCACCTTGCCCTTAAAGTTGCCGACGCCGCGAAGAGCCGAGCCCGGCGAGACAAAATTTGAGATCTGCGAGATGTCCAGCGTTGATTCGGCCTGTAGTTCATATCGCGGATCGGCCCAGTCGCGGATCGTCCCGGTCAGGCTTGCCTGACCGACAGGTGTATTTACACGAAGTTCGGTGAGGTCGGCACCGTTCTTATCAGCGATCCCGATCGCCCGCACATCGATATTCTCGATCTGACGATCTTCGTATTTGAGGTTTGAGTCCCTGGAGTACAGGTCAAAATTGTACCGTTTGGCATCTGCCGCGGCACCGGCCGAAGCGGCGTCAGGTGCGATCGAGATCGTCAGCTCCCTAGCGTCGCCGGCAATTCGACGCGAAAGGTCACCAAAATGGACCACGCTGTCAGTGATGTTCACCCGGACCGAATCGTATCTAAAATTGACCGAAGAACCGCGTTCGTCCTCGACAAATTTCAGGTTCGAAAAATTGGAGCGGCCGTTCTCGTCAAATTTGACCCAAACCTCAGCGCCGCTGACATTCGTCGCGTCGAGGCTGATATCGCGGGTCAGCCTCCACGCCAGGAGGTCGAGAACCGTCATCTCAAGCCGCAGGTCACGGACGAAGAAGAGGCGATCGCCCGTCAGCTTGTCCTTGAAGGTCGCGTTACGCACCTCAAGCGTCATCGGCGACGCTGTCACGCGAAACGATTCCGGCTCGAAGGCGATACCGATCTGATCGAGTTTGGAGGTCAGCTGCCCCTTGATGTACCCGTCGAAAACACCGACGCGGTAGAGCACAAAAACCGTGACGCAGACGGCCACGACCGCCAAAGCGCCGATGCCGAGCATCGTCAGCAGCTTTCGGCGGGCGGGCCAAGGCTTTGTGGGCGGCGAGTTTTCACCGCCGTCCAGATTATCCTCGCCCGACTGATTTTCGATCTTATCGTCTGCCATTCGATCGTGTCTTCGAAGCGTTCGGTCAGAGGCCGACGGTCTCAACTATTTCGAGATCAAATGCCTCGATCGCCGAGAAACGCGGCGGATGATTGGTCAAGAGTTTTATGCGTTTGAGCCCAAGATCGCTCAGGATCTGGGCACCGATACCGTAATCGTGAGTTTTGCCGTATCCGGTCTGCTGTTTGGCGGTGGCAAGATCGAGCCCCTGTTCCTGCATCAGTTTGTACGTCCTGAGCTGATTTACAAGGTCAAGATTGTTCTCACGCTGCCGCAAATAAAGAATAACGCCGCGGCCCGCCGCCGCGATCTGGTTGAGCGACGACCTTATCGCCGCTGATGCCTCGCCGATGTTCGAACCAAACATCGCAAAGGTTATATTCTCTGTTTGGACGCGAACCAGCGTCTCGACCGTTGTATCGGAAACGTCGCCCATGACAAACGCGACGTGTGTTTCACCGTTTATCTGGTTTTCGTAAACGATCGCACGCCATATTCCCGTATCGCTGGGAAGCTCCGATTCGACAACGCGCTTGACCAACTTTTCCTTCTGTACGCGATAGCGGACGAGATCGGCGACCGAGATGATCTTGAGCCCGTGTTTGGCGGCAAACACCTCGAGCTCCGGCATACGGGCCATCGTGCCGTCGTCATTCATTATTTCGCAGATGACCGCGGCCGGCGTGAGGCCGGCGATCTTGGCGATATCGACGCTGGCCTCGGTCTGGCCGACCCGGACGAGCACCCCGCCGCGTTTAGCCCTGAGCGGAAAAACGTGGCCCGGGCGGGCAAGGTCCGCCGCCCTGGATGCCGGATCGACCGCCTTGAGTATGGTCGTCGCCCGGTCAGCAGCCGAAATACCGGTCGTCACGCCTTCGCGTGCCTCGATCGAGATCGTAAACGCCGTACCCATGCTCGACGTATTGTCCGATGTCTGCGGGATAAGCTGGAGCTCTTCGCAACGCTCTTCCGTAAGCGGCAGGCAGATCAGGCCGCGGCCGTGGGTCGCCATGAAATTGATGATCTCGGGCGTGACCTTTTCGGCGGCGCAGACCAGGTCGCCCTCGTTTTCACGGTCTTCGTCGTCGACAATAATGATCATCTTGCCGTCGCGGATGTCTTTGACGGCGTCTTCGATTGAGGATAGGGACATTTTTTTCTGATCGGGCCGCGCACTCGGACCGGCCCCGACCATCCTTTGTTAATACCTAAATCTTAACGAATGACGGCGTTTTTTGCTAACAATAACGGTGGTCACGGTAGTTACGCGCAGGCCCTTGTGTTTCGCCAAAACTGCTTTGGTTACTTGTGTTTGCTGATTATGCTGACAAAATAACAGTTTATGCCGCCGTCTCTTCCAGCCAATTCAGTGAGGCTCAAGGCCATACTGCACGGCCTTTTTCTGATCTCAGGCACCGTTACCGTGCTGATCGGCCAGGTTTTGCCGATACTCGCCCGTCATTATTCGCTCAACGATCTGCAGTTGAGCTTTTATTTTCCGGCGCAATTCGCCGGTTCGCTGGCCGGTACGTTCCTCACCAGCAGATACGCCCGGCAAGACCGATTTTTACACGCGTCGATGGTTGGGGCGGCACTGATGGCGTCGGGCCTGCTCCTGATGAACGTTGATTCGTTCGCGGTTTCGCTTATCGCGTTCTTTCTCAATGGTATCGGCATCGGCCTCACGCTACCGGCGATAAATATGACGGTGCTCGAACTCAGCCCGCTCAATACGGCGTCGGCATTGAGCATTCTGAATTTTTGCTGGGGCGTCGGGGCGATCATTTGTAAACCGTTCGTTGATCTCACCAGCCTCGGGACCAACATTTTGCCGACGACTCTCTTACTCGCGGTCCCGATGTTGGCCGCGACAGCGATGCTCTATTTCCAGCCGACCCGAGTAATTGCGCCCGCTGCCGGCGATACGGCGGGCGATGACAGCGATGCGCCGATCTGGACCTTACCGCTGGCGTGGGTGATCGCGCTCTTTAATTTTATCCACGTCGGATTTGAGAGCGGAATGGGCGGTTGGCTGACGACCTACACCGAACGCGTCGACCAGACGCAGGCCGGCCATTGGCTGTCGCCTACACTCTTGTACTTTTTGTTCTTTGTGGTCGGCAGGGGATTTGCGCCGCTGCTCTTTCGTTTTCTGAACGAGAACAAAATGTTGATCCTTGGGCTTTTGGTCGTGCTTGGCGGAATGATGGTGACCGTGACTGCTCGATCTGTTTTGTTGCTCGGAGTCGGTGCCGCGATCGCGGGATTTGGCACCTCCTGGATATTTCCGACCAACGTTGCTCGATTTTCCAAAACTTTCGGGCCAAGTGCGTCACGGCGGGCGACGCCGCTTTTTATTTGCGGTACGCTCGGTGCGGCGGCGTCAACGTGGCTGATAGGTTTTGTATCGGACCGGACAGGCGACCTTCGGTCCGGGATGTACGTGCTGGTCGGGTGCATCGTACTGCTGCTGGTCGTGCAGGCGGTGCTCGCCGCACGCCGCCCCGCCGAGGCTTAGCTGTTAAGATCCAGCCCCTTCAGATACTCGCGAAACTCGCCGCCGAGGTCCTCTCTTTTCAGAGCGTACTCGACCGTCGCGATCAAAAACCCGAGCTTATCGCCCGCGTCGTGCCGGGCACCCTTGAGCTTTACCGCGTAAAATGGCCGCTTTTTGAGCAGCAATCGCATCGCGTCGGTTATCTGTATCTCACCGCCGGCTCCGGGAGTGGTCTGCTCGATCGCCTCAAAGATATCGGGTGTAAAGATGTATCGCCCGATGATCGCCAGGTCTGACGGAGCGTCGGCAAACGCGGGTTTTTCGACCATGTCCTTGATCTTAAAAACACCCGGCTCGACCTCATCGGCGTCGATCACACCAAAACGTGAGATCGCCTCGCCCTCGACCTGCATGGTCGCGATGACGGGTGCCTGATACTTTTCAAAAACGTCCATCATCTGCCGCAGTGCCGGGCGATCAGCATCGACCACGTCATCGGCCAGCAGTGCCGCAAAAGGTTCGTTGCCGACAAAATCCTTCGCCTGATAGATGGCGTGCCCGAGGCCCAATGCCTGTTTTTGCCTCGTGTAGCTGATCTTTGCGATGTCTGATATGGCACGGACCTGATCAAACATCTCGCTTTTGCCCTTGTCCTGCAGCAGCTGCTCCAGTTCGAACGAAATATCAAAATGATTCTCGATCGCGCTTTTGTCGCGGCCGGTGATGATCAGTATCGATTCGATCCCGCTCGATACTGCCTCTTCGACCGAATATTGGATGAGCGGTTTATCGACGA
Organism: uncultured Chloracidobacterium sp.; assembly: GCA_964592865.1. Lineage (GTDB taxonomy): Bacteria > Acidobacteriota > Blastocatellia > Pyrinomonadales > Pyrinomonadaceae > OLB17. The sequence continues at coordinate 82,595 of CAZQGN010000002.1, forward strand.
GCGGCAGCATCTCCTTGGGCGACGCCTTGGTTGCCGGCAGAAACCTTGTGCCCAATCCGGCGGCTGGAAAAACGGCTTTGCGAACTTTGTTTGTCATAGCTCTTTTGCTAAATTCGACTTGTCTTTAAGTAAAAGACAAACTCTAGATTTTAGGTCAAAAATGCCCGATAAACAAACTTTCAAGGTTGTGTCTGGCTAATAAAAAGTGCGGGGCGACCACCCGCCGATTTCAAACGGATCAGAAATGCTGGACCTTAATTTTGTAAGAGAAAATATCGACACCGTCCGGGCCGCGCTTGCCAACCGCAACTTTCCGCCCGACGCGCTGAATGAATTTGCCGTTCTCGACGCTGAGCGCCGCCGCGTCATAGGTGAATCGGACGCGATAAACCAGCTGCGCAACGCCTCGAGCAAAGAGATCGGTGCTCTGATGCAGGCGGGCGAACGCGATGCTGCCGAAGCCAAAAAGGCCGAGGTCGCGGGCCTCAAGGAAAAGCAGGCAGAACTGGAAACGCAGCGTGACGCCGCCGAATCGGCGATGAGGGATATTCTCATCAACCTGCCCAACATTCCCGCGGCCGACGTACCCGTCGGTGCGGACGAATCTGCCAATATCGAGGTCCGCAAATGGGGAGAACCGCGAACGTTCGCGTTTGAACCAAAAGATCACGTCGATCTGGGCGAGCGGCTCGGCATACTCGATCTCGAACGCGCGACCAAGATCGCGGGTTCGCGCTTCGCCATTCTCCACGGAGCTGGTGCCCGCCTCGAACGGGCGCTCGTCAATTTTATGCTCGACGTTCACACGACCAAGCACGGCTATGCCGAGACACTGCCGCCGTACCTGGTCAACCGCAATTCGCTTTTCGGCACAAATCAGCTGCCTAAATTCGAAGAGGACCTTTTTCACACCACGGACGAGCGGCGGCTTGCATTGATACCGACGGCTGAGGTCCCGGTCACCAACTATTACTCGGGTGAGATACTCGACGCCGCCGACCTGCCGAAACATTTCACCGCGTACACTATGTGCTTTCGCAGCGAAGCCGGAAGTTACGGGCGCGATACCCGAGGGCTGATCCGCCAGCATCAGTTCGAAAAAGTCGAGCTGGTCAAGATCTGCCTGCCTGAAAATTCGGCCGAGGAACACGAAAAGCTGACCTCCGACGCCGAACGCATCCTGCAGTTGCTCGGCCTGCCGTACCGGACGGTCGTACTGTCGACCGGCGATATGGGATTCGGAGCTCAAAAGACATATGACCTCGAGGTGTGGCTGCCGAGTCAAAAAACTTACCGCGAGATCTCGAGCTGTTCGAACTGCGGCGATTTTCAATCCCGACGGATGAACCTTAGGTTTCGGCGCTCGGGCGGTGCAAAGCCCGAATTTGCTCACACCTTGAATGGCAGCGGCCTTGCCGTCGGGCGGACCTGGCTCGCCATTGTCGAAAATTATCAGCAGGAAGACGGATCGATCACGATCCCCGATGTCCTTCAGCCGTATATGCACGGGCTGACCGAGATCAGGCCTAAATAGCATCCTGTCGGGTCCTGCAGTTGACGGCAAAAGGTGATGTAATTACGATGTAATTATGAAAACCCAGATCATCCAGATCGGCAATTCGCAAGGGATCCGCATCCCGAAAGTCCTGCTCGAAGAAAGCCGGATCATCGGCGAGGTCGACCTCGAACTTCATCCCGACGGCATCCTCATCCGAAACGCTCAGAAGCCCCGATCGGATTGGGACGCTCAATTCAAGGCAATGGCCGAAAACGAGGACGACGACCTTATCGGCGGCAGATCGGCAAACGAGTTCGATAAAAAGGAGTGGCAATGGTAGAGCGCTTTGACGTTTTTTTGGTCAGTCTCGATGACGCGGTCGGCAAGGACGCCAAGAATACGCGGCCCTGCGTTGTGATCTCGCCCGACGAGATCAATCGCAATATCTCGACCGTGATCGTCGCACCTTTGTCGTCAAATACTGCCCGCTATCCGACGCGTATTCCGGTCAACTTTCTCAACAGCGAGCGGGCGGTCGTTCTCGACCAACTGCGTGCGGTCGACACGCCCCGCTTGGTCAAAAAGGTCGGCGTACTCGACGAAGCAGCCCGAAAGCCGGTCATCGAGTGCCTGGCGGAGATGTTTGCCGAATGAACTGAGGTCATTCAAATATCAAACGAAAAAAGAGCACGAGTAAATATTACTCGTGCTCTTTAATTATCTGCCTAAGCAAAAATCTTATCTAACCGGGCTGGCAACTGTCGTGGTCTTGGTTCCGACGGAGAGGATCCAAAACGTAGCAACCACTCCCACTCCGACCAAAAGCACGATCGGCACTATCTTCTTCGCTTTGTCGTCATCATCATCATCTTTGCGAGCCGATGGGACAACTGATGATTCGCCGTTCTCGATCTTTTCAATACTGATGGCAACACCATCGTTGTTGAAAACCTGAATGTTTCCCGACGTCAATTTTCCGCCGATGTTATTTTCGGTCAACGTCAACGATAAGGTCGAGTTCGGGCTCACGAAGATCTGGCCGAGCTTCCCGAGATTCAGCGTAGCTGTGCTGTTTGCGGGGGTTTCGATCACGGCGCCGGAGAAGAAAGTTCTTCCCGACTCTGCATTTTCCCCATTAACGGTAACCGACGGCTTTGATCCGTCAACCATTGCTCCTGAGATGATGATCTCGCCCGAAAGCTGATTGCCGGGTGCTGCAAGAGCAAACATCGACGTGGTCGCGAGCAGCGTGAAGTTCAATGTGGCCACGAGAAGATTGCGAAACAGACGTGAGTAGATTTTCATTCTTTCTCCCTATAAATCAAAGATTGTTTTTTAAAGCTGGTTGAAACACATTAAGCGCATCAGGGTCCATTGTCAATGGTTTGTTGAAAAAAAGTGCCGGTCATCTCCCGGATCTGCAACAGCAACGACAGCTATCCGTGTACGATGCGGTGGTTCTGGTTCTACGGACGTAACAATTTGAGCTGCTCATGAGGACGCCGAGCTTTTCGATCTGTTCCACAGTTCGTCCATGTCCTTCAGAGTCGACCGCTCGATGCTCTTCCCGCTCGCATTAAGTTCATCCTCAATAAACTTGAATCGTTTTCGGAATTTACGGTTGGTCTTTTTCAGTGCCGTCTCGGGCTCGACGCCCAGGTGCCGGGCCAGATTTTGCACAACGAACAAAAGATCGCCGATCTCTTCTTCAACGTGCGCCGTGTCGCCGTTCGTGATCGCAGCCTTTAATTCGGCGGTTTCCTCATCGAGCTTGTCGAAGATCTGTTCGGCGTTTTCCCAGTCAAAACCGACCTTGGCCGCCCGTTTGGTCAATTTAAGTCCCTCGAGCAACGCCGGGAAATGTACCGGTACTTCGTCGAGGATCGAGTCCTTTACCTTTTCGGCCTTGCCGGACGCTTTTCGTTCGTCGGCTTTGAGTTTGTCCCAGTTGTCGAGCACGTCTTCGGCCCGGGCAAAATTCGCGTCACCGAAAACGTGGGGATGCCGCAGGATCAGTTTCTGTGTCACGCCCTCGGCCACATCGTCGATCGTAAAATCACCGCGCTCGGCGCCGATCGTTGCATGAAACACGACCTGAAGCAGCAGGTCGCCCAGCTCCTCCGCAAGATTTGCGGTATTGCCCGTCTGATCCGCCTCCTGGATCGCGTCAAAGGTCTCGTACGCTTCTTCGAGCAGATATTGCGCAAGCGACGCGTATGTTTGTTCGTGGTCCCACGGGCAACCGCCGGGAGCCCGCAGGCGCGCCATTACAGCGACGAGTTCATCAAATGATCTTGACATACGACAATTAGAGTCAAGCGGGCGGTTTGAGTCAAGTAGGTCACGCTAGGTCGAACCGCTTCCAACACCCAAACGCAAAATGGTAATATTGGAAAAGGTTATAAATATATGATCGGCAAGGACGACAACAACGAAGAAGTCAGTTTCAAGGTGGCAGACCGTCGAAAGTACAACCCCGACGGATCGCTCAAAGAGGGCGTAACCCTCGAACCACAAAGGGCACCGGTTGAACCGGCCGCCCCGGAGGCCGATGCTCAGGATGCTGTCGCCGACGCCGCCGAAGTCGAGGCCGCGATGGCGGCCGGCGCCTATGACGACGCCTACCTCGACGACGAGCCCGGGTCCGAAGATGACGGCGAGATACCCGGTGCCAAGGATCCGGCGAGCTTCGTCAATTTTTTATCAACTCTCGCGACCAACGCCGCGGCAGCCCTCGGCGCGATGCCGCACCCGGTGACCGGTCAGCGCAGCCTCGACCTCGATTCCGGTAAATACTGGCTCGACGTGCTCGCCATGCTCAGAGACAAGACAAAGGGCAATCTGCACGCGAAAGAAGAGCGACTTCTTGAAGGGCTCCTGGCAGATCTTAGAATGCAGTACGTTCAGGTCGTCCGCGCTACCGAAGAAAAGCTAAAGGCACAGGCCGCCCAGAAATTCTCCGGCGCCGACATTCTCGGAAAGAAATAGCCACTCACATTTGCAGAACGGCGTTTGGCCACTCTCGGTGAACTCTGTGTAAGCGGTGGCTGATCTTTTATGAAACTCACCTTTCTCGGCACAGGCACATCGACCGGCGTTCCCTCGATCGGGTGCGATTGTGACACGTGCGTTTCTGACGATCCGCGGGACAAACGCCTGAGGGTTTCGATCCTGATAGAACATGCGGGCCGTTCGATCCTCGTCGACACGTCGATAGATTTTCGCCAGCAGGCGTTGCGAGCAAATATTCGGCATCTGGATGCCGTTCTGATCACTCACTGCCACGTCGATCACGTCTTTGGCCTCGACGATATAAGGCCGCTCAATTTCCGCTATGGAGCGATGGGCGTTTACGCCAACGAGATCGCCTGGACCGACCTTAGACGGATCTTTCAGTATATTTTCAAACCGACCCACTTCGGCGGCGGCCTGCCGCAGTTGATCCCGCATACCGTCGTGCCGAACGCTCCGTTCATGATCGGCAGCGAGATCGAAATAACGCCGCTCGAGGTCACACACGGCCGACTGCCGGTCATCGCATATCGATTTAACGATTTCGCCTACGCGACCGATCTTAAAACGATCCCGCCGGCCTCGATGGACGGGCTTCGCGGGCTCGACGTCCTCGTTCTCGACTGTGTCCGGTTCAAACCGCACTCGACCCACCTCTGTCTCGATGAGGCGCTTGCGTACATCGAGGACCTCAGACCGAAGCGCGCCTATCTGACCCACCTCAATCACGACGTGCTTCACTCGCGAGATTCGCATATGCTGCCCGAAAATGTGTGGTTCGCGCATGACGAATTAGTGGTCGAAAGCCTCTGACTTTTCACTTTTCCACCTGTGGATTCCCGGTTAAATCCTTGCGCCGCAAGGCGTTACCAAAATGTTACCGATAATTTAAGGCTCTACCTGAGGCGGCGCGCGTTAATTGTTGTAAAAAAGCCACTTAGGGGAAAGTTTTAAAACCACTATATTTTGTGTTGACAAAGCCTATTCACTACCATATAGTCTATATCCACGCGGGAAAAACTGCTGAAAGCTCGGGCAGTTTTCCACGTGAAAATACTCAAAAACTGCGGTGTAATTAATTGGCCTCGCCCATTTGCCGAAACGGTAAGATGCGAAGCGGGTTCGCGGGACTTTCACTCTTTTTTTGCACCTTAAATACCCTTCAACGCAGCGGAACCACGCCCTGACGTAGGGGAATTTTGACGACTGATTATGGACAACAACTTCGCTCAGACCGGCACAGCAACTTCCAGGCAGACAGACAACACGGCGCAGACCACGATGCAGGTGCGCAAACGTAACGGTTCGCTCGAACCGGTGGACATCAATAAGATCGTCCGTGCGATCACGCGCTGCTGCGTCAATCTGCCGTCGGTCGACAGCCTTCGCATTGCGACCAAAACGATCAGCGGCCTGTACGATGGCGCGACGACCAAGGAACTCGACAAGCTCTCGATCCAGACGGCCGCGAGCCTGATCTTTGAGGAGCCCGAGTATTCACGTCTCGGGGCACGACTGCTCAACCAATATGTCGAAAAAGAGGTCCGAAATCAGGAGATCCATTCCTTTTCCCAGTCGATCGCGTTTGGCGTCAAGGAGGGTTTGATCGGCGACCGCGTCGCCCAGTTCGTCATTGAGAACAGCCGCAAGCTCAATGACGCCATCGACCAGACGCGCAATGACCTGTTCGAGTTCTTCGGGCTGAGGACACTCTACGACCGCTATTTGTTAAAGAACCCGGTCACCCGCGATGTGATCGAGACACCGCAATTTTTCTGGATGCGTGTCGCGTGCGGCCTGGCCGAAAGCCCGTACGAGGCGATCGATCTTTACAACCTGTTCTCGTCGCTTGAGTATGTGCCGTCAACGCCGACGTTGTTCAATTCGGGCACGCGGCACGAACAGCTCTCGTCGTGCTTTCTGCTAGACAGTCCGCAGGACAGCCTCGAGAGTATCTATAAGAAGTATGCTGACGTCGCGATGCTGTCCAAATTCTCGGGCGGTATCGGTATCGCATATCACCGCGTCCGTTCGCAGGGGTCGCTTATCCGCGGGACCAACGGCCATTCGAACGGCATCGTGCCCTGGCTCAAGACGCTTGACTCGTCAGTGGCGGCCGTCAATCAGGGCGGCAAACGCAAAGGCGCCTGCTGTGTGTACCTTGAGACATGGCACGCCGACATCGATGATTTTCTCGAACTGCGTGACAACACCGGCGACGAGGCCCGCCGCACGCACAACCTGAATCTCGCCAACTGGATACCCGACCTGTTCATGAAACGGGTGCAGGCCGACGGCGTTTGGTCGCTCTTTGACCCCAAGGTGGTCCCTCACTTCCCCGATCTGTACGGTGAGGAATTTGAGGCCGCGTACATCAAGGCTGAGGAAGAAGGTCTGTTCATGCGGCAGATCAACGCGCGTGACCTGTACGCCAAGATGATGCGTACGATGGCACAGACCGGCAACGGCTGGATGACGTTTAAGGACGCCAGCAACCGCAAGTCGAATCAGACCGCCAAGCCCGAAAACGTCGTTCACCTCTCAAATCTCTGCACCGAGATCATCGAGGTGACGTCCGAGAACGAGACCGCCGTATGCAACCTCGGGTCGATCAACGCGTCGCGTTATGTAAATAACGGTGAGTTTGATTATCAAAAGCTGCGCAGCAACGTTCGCCTCGCTGTCAGACAGCTCGACAAGGTGATCGACCTTAATTACTACGCCATACCGTCGACGTCCGACTCTAACAACCGCTGGCGAAATATCGGACTGGGTGTGATGGGCCTGCAGGACGTTTTCTTCAGGCTGCGGCTGCCGTTCGATTCGGACGAGGCCCGTAAGATCTCGGCCAAGATCCAGGAAGAGATCTATTACGCCGCACTCGACGCTTCGAGCGACCTCGCTGCTGAAAAAGGCCCGCATCCGGCATTTCCCGACACGCGCGCCGCTCAGGGTGACCTGCAGTTCGATTTTTGGGGAGTCACGCCGGACGATATCGGCCGTTGGGACGCTCTGCGTGAAAAGATCCGCACGACCGGGCTTCGCAACAGCCTGATGATCGCCATTGCGCCGACAGCGACGATCGCTTCGATCGCGGGCTGCTACGAGTGCATCGAGCCGCAGGTGTCGAACCTTTTCAAACGCGAAACGCTCTCAGGCGACTTTGTCCAGATCAACAAATATCTGGTCAAGGAACTGAAGGCAGCCGGCCTATGGACCGAGGAGATCCGCAACAAGATCAAACTTGCCGAAGGATCGGTCCAGGACATCGAGGAATTTAGCGATGAGCTCAAGGCGATATACCGGACGGCATGGGAAATACCGATGCGATCGCTGATCGACATGGCCGCCGATCGCGGAGCCTATATTGACCAGTCAGCGTCGCTCAATCTGTTTATGGAGAGCCCGAATATCGGCAAACTCTCGTCGATGTATATGTACGCCTGGCAGAAAGGCCTGAAGACGACCTACTATTTGCGTTCACGTCCGGCGACGCGTATCGCACAGGTCGCCGCCGGCGAAAACATCAACGCCGTCATCAATGAACCAAAGAAGGTTTACACCGATGAAGAAGCGTTGGTCTGCTCGTTAGAAAATCCCGAGGCATGTGAAGCATGTCAATAGCGAATGATGAATTTCGAATATCGAATCATGAATGAAAGAATTTGATCTCAAGTCACGTACAAAGCAATTTGCATTGCGGATCATTCGACTTTTCAGATCACTGCCGAAATCACCGGATGCTCAAGTGATAGGCAAACAGTTATTTCGAAGCGGCACCAGCATCGGAGCACAGTACCGGGAGGCTTGCCGCCCACGCTCAGACGCTGAGTTCATAAGCAAGATGACAAGTGCCCTTCAGGAGCTTGATGAAACGGGATATTGGCTAGAATTACTCATTGAAGGAAAGTTCGTCGAAGCCAATAAGTTGAAAGAACTGATCGACGAGACCGAACAATTGACAGCAATTTTCGTCACGTCCATTAAAACAAAGAAGTCGAATATGTAACCCATTCAATATTCGATATTCAATATTCAATATTTGATTTTATGCTATTAGACCCTGGATTTAACCTTACACTTCGACCGATGAAGTATCCGGACTTTTACGAGATGTACCGGAATGCCATCAAGAACACTTGGACCGTCGAGGAGGTCGATTTTTCGACCGACGTGATGGACCTCAAGAACAAGATGACGCCGTCCGAACGGCATATGATCAACCGGCTGGTCGCATTCTTTGCGACGGGCGACTCGATCGTGTCGAACAATCTCGTGCTCAATCTTTACAAGCACATCAACGCGCCCGAGGCTCGGATGTATCTGTCGCGGCAGCTGTTTGAAGAGGCGGTCCACGTACAGTTTTACCTCACGCTGCTCGACACGTATATTCCGGACCATCACGAACGCGAACAGGCGTTTGCCGCGGTCGACAACATTCCGTCGATCCGTAAAAAGGCCCAATTCTGCATGAAGTGGATCGATACGATCAACGACCTCGACTCGCTGCAGACGCCCGAGCACCGGCGCCAGTTCCTGCTCAACCTGATCTGCTTTGCGACGTGTATCGAAGGGTTGTTTTTCTTTGCGGCCTTTGCCTATGTCTATTTTCTGCGGTCAAAAGGCCTGCTGCACGGCCTCGCCGCCGGCACCAACTGGGTGTTTCGCGACGAGTCGGCACATATGGCTTTTGCCCTTGAGGTGGTCAACAAGGTGCGCTCCGAACAGCCAGAACTGTTTGATGACCAACTCCATCGCCAGATCGTCGAGATGCTCGACGAGGCAGTAAGCTGCGAGATGCAGTTTGCCGAGGACATTTTGAGCGGCGGCATCTCGGGCCTTTCGACCGGAGATATGCGGCAGTATCTCGAGTACATCGCCGACCAGCGTTTGGTGATGCTTGGCCTCCAGAAGGTCTACGGGGCGAAAAACCCGTTTTCGTTCATGGATCTGCAGGACGTACAGGAGCTCGCAAACTTCTTCGAACGCCGCGTTTCCGCATATCAGGTCGCCGTTGCCGGTGATGTCAGCTTTAACGAGGCATTTTAGTTAACAATATTCGTTGGGTTCGCTATTAATAATTATTGTATCGCCTCAGCTAATGAGACGATCACTCGGTCATTCGACTTTCGCTAATCGGAACTCAGCTGTGAGTCGGCTATCAGCTCCTGCGAATTCATAGCCGGGTTTTGCTACGTTTGTGATGGTCAGCCTATATGTCCCGGCAACGGACAAAACAGAAAATGTCACTTTTCCTTGATCGTTGCTCGTTCCGGTCTGAAACATCATTCGGCCTCTCGGCAGCCGCCAAATAACTGAAACCGTGGCTCCCTGGACTGGATTTCCGAGGCCGTCGACAACTCTTACATCGCCGTTGACCTGAGTGCCCGCCGAGGTCCTAACTGAATAGAGTGTGATCGAACTAACGCGGATGACCAAACCGACGTTTCTGGTCACACTGACATTAATGTTCGAGCGGCTGAAATTCCCCATCGTGTCATTAGCAAAGGCGGTGAGCTGGTATGTTGCCGGAGTTAGTTGGCTCGTGTCCCAATTAAACGAGATCTCACCGTCCGCACTGGACGAACCGATGATCACCTGCTGACCTGTATACTGGTTCCAAAAACTGATGTCCTGATATTCGATAGCGACATTGTCAGTCGCTCTTGCCCGCACTCGGACAATGCCGCTCACACTTGCTCCGTCGGTCGGTTCAAGTATCGTCACGACTGGCGGAGTTGTGTCAAGCGGCGTCAGCGGCGAAGTTACCGTAATGGTATCCGACCATAAGGACGGCCCGCCGAGGCCGACCGCGCGGACGCGGTAGTCGTACGTGACATTGACCCCGACCGTCGTGTCGGAGTGCCTGCTGGCGGTGCCCGGCGGGACAAGAGAAAGAGTCTCCCAGTTTGTCGAACCGTGAACGCTCCGCTGGAGTTCCCAACTTTGCGTCAGCGGGCTGGTATTTACCCAAGTAAGTTCGATCGAGTTAAATGGCTCCATCCGAGTCGCCGGATGTGGATCGCCGCGAAGGTTCGTTGGAGCCATCGGAGGCGGCACCGCTCCGACCGGAAGCAGCAATACAGTACCGCTCTCACCGGTGACAGTATTTCGGCCAACCGTCGCAACCTCTCGATTATCATTTATGTATGACCCGTTTCCTGTGATCGTCCAACCATTGGCTATGGTCTCGGGACTCAAGAGACCCGATAATGCGAATGTGCCCAGATCCTTAAGGTAAAGTCCGGCGCCAAGTTCGCCATAACTGATATCACCAATGTTGTTAATGTCGTTGGCGGTTGTGTAGCGTGATGATCCGGCGACGAATGTCCATCCGCTCCCGGGATGGTATCGAAAAACGGAAACAATGTTGAGTGAACTGGACCTCAGCGAGGATGAGCCAACCATCATTCCGCTTGAATTTATGGCGATGCTCGTGATCGCGTTGTAATTTGCCGGCCCCTGGCCCGTCACGTCGACCTGGCCGGTCGCGAGATCCAGCCTTTCCTGGCCGCCGATCACTATTCCGCTGTTGTTAATGTCGCGTGGGACTATCCAAAAGCCAAGATCCGAAAGTCGTCTGAATCCCTGTTGATCGCTATACACCCATCCCGTGCCGGTCGGTTGATACCCTAACGAACTTCTCGCACCGACGATCTGTCCTAGATCATTGATCGCAGTTGCGTATGAGGCCGTGTCGCCCACCATGACCGGCAATACTTCCAGATTGTAGGTACCGGCCGTAAGGGTCCATCGAACTGAGACCGGATTCCATTGCGGACTGAACGATACGCCGACGATCACCCCATTGCTGTTTATGTCCGTTGGGAAAGTGCTCATCGAACCTGACGGAACCGGCAGCACCGACCACGACTCTCCGTTCGTACTGACGAGCGGTAAGTATGCGCTGCCAACCGTTCGGGTGCCTATTACTGTTCTCTGAATATTGATCTTGGTCGGAGATCCCGTACCGATAAATCGTAGTTCAAATGCTGGCGGGACGCCCTGCGCGCGTACCGGCAGAACAAACACAGCGAGTAAAATTAGTAAGCTTAAAACAGAGAGAACGACCGGGGTCCTGCAGGTTAATTCTGTTGCGTTAAACCGATAATAAGACGACATAATGATACCTCCGAGAGTGAGCGATCATCATCCGGTCGTCTCTGGTTCCTTTCAGCGACCCATAATGAAGATTGAGCGCTTGAACCCGGCGATTAAAACAGTCCACCTGTTCTCATCTTACAACCGTGAATATTGGCGTATGTGACGGTTGTCACAATCCGGCAATGACCCAATAAATACTTTGTCCAAACCGCTCTACGAGGTATCCGCAAAGCAATGTCAGTTATCTCAAGTACATTGACGAGGTTCGCCGGTGTGACGACTTCGACAATTTGATATATTGGTATGGCTGACTGACAAATTGGAGTCCGACGTAAAATGGAACATTTTGACGTTTTGGTGATCGGCGCGGGGCTTTCCGGCATCGGTGCCGGTGCGCGGATGCAGATGGACTGTCCGGACAAGACTTTCGCGATCCTCGAGGGACGCGAAGCGTCGGGCGGAACGTGGGACCTTTTCCGTTATCCGGGAATCAGGTCCGATTCCGATATGTTCACGCTCGGTTATCGATTCAGGCCGTGGCAAGACGGCAAGGCGATTGCCGACGGGCCCGCGATACTCGATTACATCCGGGAAACAGCAAGGGAATACGACCTCGAAAAGGACATTCGGTACGGGCACCGCGTTCGGCGGGCCGAGTGGTCGTCTGAAAGCTCGCAGTGGACGGTCGAAGTCGAGATCGGGGTCAAGTTACCGCAGAGACGCGGAGACGCAGAGACGGAAAATGTTCTATTTACCTGTAATTTTCTCTATCTCTGCACCGGCTACTATGACTACGACGCCGGTTACACGCCCGACTGGGCCGGATTTGACCAATACCGCGGCACCGTAGTCCATCCGCAGAAATGGCCCGAGGGGCTCGACTACGCCGGAAAGAATGTCCTCGTCATCGGCAGCGGAGCAACGGCCGTGACCCTCGTGCCCGCCATGGCCGAAACGGCGGCGCATGTGACCATGCTCCAGCGGTCGCCGACCTATATCGTCACAATGCCTTCGCAGGACGGCATCGCAAATTTTCTACGCTCTGTTTTGCCGGCCAAGGCCGCGTATATGCTCTCACGATGGAAGAACGTCTTTCGCCAGATGTTCTTTTACGAACTGTCGCGAAAGCAGCCCGCCTTTATCAGGCGGCTCATTGCCAAGGGCGTTCGGGCCGAGCTCGGCGACGAATATCCGCCCGAGCATTTCGAGCCGAAATACGATCCCTGGGACCAACGTCTGTGCGTCGTGCCCGACTCGGACCTATTCAGGTCGATCCGCGAGGGCAAGGCGTCGGTCGTCAACGGCGAGATCGAAACCTTTACCGAAAGCGGCGTAAGGCTGAAAAATGGCGACGAGCTCAACGCCGACATCATCGTGACTGCGACCGGACTTGTGCTCAAGATCATGGCCGGCCTGACGCTGGTCGTTGACGGCAAAACGGTCGATCTTTCAAAGGTGATGGCCTACAAGGGCATGATGTACAGTGACGTTCCGAATCTGGCACAGGCCTTTGGCTACACAAATGCCTCGTGGACGCTCAAATGCGATCTGACGAGCGAATATGTTTGCCGCCTTATCAAATATATGGACGAAAACGGCTATGATCACTGCGTGCCGCGACGGTCAGACCCGTCGGTCCTGCCTGAACCGGTGCTCGACTTTAACTCGGGCTACGTGCTGCGTGCGCTCGACCAGTTACCGAGTCAGGGCTCAAAGCACCCCTGGCGGCTCCATCAAAACTACGTCAAAGACCTTTCAATGCTCCGCTACGGACGCATAGCCGACGGCACGATGGAATTCAACAAACGGGGCGGCGGATAGCGATATTGATCTCGGCAACGTGCTAAAATGGCGTTTTGGGCAGCGTATGAAGATTTTTCACGGGACCGAAAATGCCAATATCGTCAGGCCGACCGTTTTGACACTCGGGGTTTTTGACGGCCTTCATCTCGGGCATCAGCAGATAATGTACAAGGTCGTCGAACGCGCGCTTGCGATCGACGCCGTGCCGACGGCCATCACATTTGACCCGCATCCGCGGGCTGTCCTACACCCTGATTCAGCACCGCCGCTGCTGCAGACGCTCGACCAGCGGTTGGCCAACCTCGAGGTGCTCGGCATCAAACAGACGATCCTGATTCCGTTCACGCGGGAGTTTGCCGGCCAACCGGCCGAAGATTTTCTCACCGACATCGTTCACGAGCGGCTACAGGCCCGCGAGGTCTATCTCGGCAAGGGCTTTGCCTTCGGCAAGAACCGCGGCGGCAATATCGCCCTTTTGCGAACGATGAGTCACCAGCTCGGGTTCGCCGCTGACGAGGTCGATGAGATACAGCTTCGCGGCCAGCGGATCAGCTCGTCACAGATCCGCCGGCTGCTGGGCGAGGGCCGCGTCAATCTTGCCCGCCGCATGCTCGGCCGTCCGTATGGCGTCGAGGGTGTGGTCATTCACGGCAATCACCGCGGGCGGACGATCGGATTTCCGACCGCAAATCTCAAACCTCAAAATCGCGTGATCCCCAAATACGGCGTTTACGCGACCGCGACGCTGATCGACGGCATCTGGCGCCGCAGCATTACAAATATCGGCGTCCGGCCGACTTTTGAATCCGATTCGGAACCTTCGATCGAAACGCATATATTCGACTTTGACGGCGATCTTTACGGAGACGTCCTCAGGGTGCGGTTTTTACGTCGGATCCGCGATGAACGAAAGTTCGGCGGTATTGATGAGCTAAAAGCGCAGATCGAGATGGACTCCGCTCGTGCAAGGAACTATTTCGGCCACATCGGCGTAAGGAATTTGCTCGAGGTTCTATGAGGATCGTGGAATTGACGCCGATGATCTGGACCGAGGACCTCGACGGCACGGTGGGGTTTTATCGCGATGTGCTCGGCTTTGCCTGTGTTGAGCGAAATGACCAATGGGGTTGGGCATCGCTCTCGATCGACGGCGTCGGCATCATGGCCGCGAGGCCAAATGCTCACACGCCGTATGACAAGATCGGCTTTACGGGCAGCTTCTACTTTCGCACCGACGACGTTGAAGCGATGTGGTCAAAGATCAACGGCAAAGCCCGGATCTGTTACGGCATCGAAGAATTTGAATGGGGCATGCGCGAATTTGCCGTATATGACAACAATGGCTATATCTTGCAGTTTGGGCAGCCAATAGCAGATCGAAATGAGTAATTTAGGCATTGACGCCGGAACATCGATAAAGGAACGCTCGGCCGCTGCTAATGGCAACGGCCGGCCGCATTTTGTTTCGACCGGCGACCTGGCGATCGCCAAGCTCGTCACTAACAAACAGCTGATCGCCGAAGAAAAGTTCCTGCAAAAGAAGGAGGCCGAGGTCGAGAGCGTCTACCATGGTTGGCGCGGTTACTGGCGCTTGTTCCAGATCTCGCGGGTCATTGTGATGCTCGCGGTGTACCTCTATCTCGATCAGTTTGACATGCACCGTGTGCAGCAGGTGCGTCATAAGAAACATCGGATGAAAACGGCATCGCGGCTGACGCGGCTTGCCGTTTACGGCGAGAGGCTCTATTCCGTTCGGCTATGGCTGATACATCAATTGACAGCCCTGGCCCGCCGTTTCGTGCTCGGCAGTAATACTAACCGCGAGCAGAACCAAGAGAAGCAAGCCGTCTGGCTGAAGGAAAAGCTCATCAGTCTCGGGCCCACATTTATCAAGATCGGCCAGTCGATGGGCACGCGGGCGGACCTTCTGCCGCTGCCTTTCGTCAAGGAACTAGGAACCCTCGTCGACAGCGTACCGCCGTTTCCGAACGAGATCGCCTTTGCCCGTATCGAATACGAACTCGGTTGCAAGATCAACGAGATGTACGCCGAGTTTGAACTCGAACCGGTTGCCGCCGCGTCGCTCGGCCAGGTATACCGGGCCCGGCTGCACAGTGGCGAGGAGGTCGCCGTCAAGGTCCAGCGGCCCAATCTCGATGCGACCATCAAGGGTGACCTCGTCATTCTCAAAAAGGTAGCAAAGTTTGCCGAGCGATTTCCGCAGCTCAACGAAAACGCCGACTGGGCCGGAATGCTCCGCGAGTTTGACGTCACCGTTCACGAGGAAATGGACTATGCGGCCGAGGGGCAGAACGCCGAGCGGTTCCGAATCAATTTCAAGAACTGGAGCGACATTCACGTACCTGCCATCTATTGGAACGCGACAACGTCGAAAGTGATGACGATGGAGTTTATTCACGGCTCCAAGGTCACTGACGTCGATCAACTTATCGCCCGAAACGTGTCACCCGAAAAGGTGAACCGAATGCTGATCAAGACTTACCTCAAGCAGCTGCTCGAGGACGGTTTTTTTCACGCCGACCCGCACCCCGGCAACCTATTGGTGATGCCCGACGGACGGATCGCTTTTTTTGATTTCGGGATGGTCGGCCGTATCTCGCCCGAGCTGCAGTCCAAGATGATCGACGCATTTTTTCATGTCGTCAGCAAGGATGCCGGCGGCATTGCCGAAGACCTGATCGCGCTCGACTTTCTCAAGCCCGGGACAAACCGGAACGTCGTCAAGCCGGTCGTCGAGAAAATGTTCGAGTTTCATCTGAACCGCAAGCTCAAGGACGTCAACTTTAAGGAGCTGACCTACGACCTGGCGGACGTCATGTACGATTATCCGTTCCGTCTGCCGTCAAACTTTACATACATAATGCGGGCTCTGATGACGCTCGAGGGCATCGGCATCATCACCGACCCCGAGTTCAATTTCTTTGAGACGGCCAAACCGTACGCTAAGGAATTTATGCTTCGCCGCGAAGGCGCCGATTTTCGCAAGGCTTTTGTCGATAAGATCATGGGCCGCGACGAGGGCGGCAAGATCGACTGGGACCGCACATGGAAACTCGCCAAAATGGCGTTCAAGACGGTAATGAATCCCGGAAACTAACTGTCCCGGGCCCGCTGTAATCGATGCCCGAAGATACTGGAATACTTGAGGATCCGTCGATCGCCCGTGCCCGAAAGCTGGTGCTGGCGCATGGATGGAACTCTACCGCTTTCCAGATCGTTAACCCGGGCATTCGTCAATGGTTTCCGCGCGAGGGCGACGCGGTCGTCGGTTATGTAACTGCCAACAAAATGCGTATCGTCGTCGGAGCTCCGGTCTGTACGTTGGAGCGGCTGCCCAAGGTCGCGGGCGATTTTGAACGCGAAGCACGCGAGGCCGGCGAACGCGTATGTTACTTTGCGGCTGAGGAACGGCTCGACTCGATCTATGCGGACTCGGCGAACCATACAAGGTTTCTTCTTGGAGCCCAGCCGGTGTGGCGCCTCCGCGTTTGGGAACATCTCGTCCGGAGCCACAGATCACTCAGAGCTCAATTGAATCGGGCCCGAAACAAGGGCGTAAACGTATCGGAATGGCCGATCGAGCGGGCGACCTGCGATCCGGAACTCAATGCCTGTCTCCATACGTGGCTTGGATCAAAAGGGTTACCGCCACTGCATTTCATGGTCGAATCGGATACGCTTGCCCGGCTTGAAGGTCGGAGAGTATTTGTCGCCGACCGCGGCGGAAGCGTTCAGGGCTTTGTTGTGTTGTCACCCGTCCCGACACGGAACGGCTGGCTTTTCGAGCAATTCCCGCACCGCCCGGGAGCTCCAAATGGGACCGTCGAACTTATGATCGATACCGCCATGCGGACACTTGCCGCCGATGGGCACGAATATGCAACGCTGGGCCTGTCACCTCTCTCGACGCGGGCCGACGTCGGGCCATTTCGAGATCCGGTCTGGCTCAAGCTGTTGCTGTCATGGCTGCGGAGACACGGCCGGCGATTTTACAATTTTGACGGCCTCGACGCCTTCAAGGCAAAACTGAAGCCTGACCGATGGGAACCGGTATTTGCCGTATCGACGGAACCTCAGGTATCATTCAGGACACTTTACGCGATCACATCTGCATTCGGCGGCAACAGTCCCCTTGGGCTGCTCGGCGGAGGCCTGACACGAGCCGCTGCAACCGAATTACGATGGCTTAGGCGGCGGTTTTTGCAGTAATTAGTGAACTTTGGCACCTCCAAATTGCGAAGTGCGGATATCGATAATTGTGGTGTTTTCACCGCTCTATCAGGCCTGTGTCAGGCTCGAATTATGAAGAACAATGCCGGATCCGTGATCGAGATCCATCATCTGAAGCAGGATTTTGCCATTGAGGAACTCGATCGCGCGTCGTGGGCACTCGGACAGTCGGTCGCTGTGACAAACTACTGGTCCGGCGAACCGGCTCCCGCGGGCAGGCACTTCGCTGCGAGTCTCCTTTGGTCCGACGAAGGGCTTTATGTTCGGTTCGAGGCAGATCAGGCCGAACCGCTCGTGGTCAGCGATGATCCCGATGTCACAAGAAAGGTGAATGGCCTATGGGACCGCGACGTGTGCGAGATCTTCATAGCTCCGGACCGCGGGGCTCCAAACCGCTATTTTGAGTTTGAGATCGCGCCGACCGGCGAGTGGATCGACATCGGGATCGAGGTCACGCCGGCGGGTAGGCTTAGCGATTTTGACTATGATTCCAAAATGCGGTCAGCGGCGAGGATCGATGAAGGACGGGTCCTGATGGCGGTCAAAATTCCCTGGCGAGCGTTCGGAAAAACGCCCTTTCCGGGAGACGTATGGCTCGGCAACATCTTTCGCTGTGTTGGCAGCGGCGAAACTCGCGGTTATCTGTCATGGCAGGCAACCGCGACGGCGATACCCAATTTTCACGTCCCCGACAAATTTGGCCATTTCAAGTTCGTCGGGTGACAGTTAGGCGGCGATCAGCTTTTCGTAAACGATAAATATCCCGAGGCCGACGCTGAACAGCCCCGCACACCATCGTATACCCATGTTCACAAGGTCAAAACGGCCGGCTGTAAAGTGCAGCGGAAGGCCGAGCAGAAAGCTCATCATCATCATTCCACCGATCGAACCGATGCCGAAAACGGCAATATAAGCGAGCGCGACCAGCGGCGACGGTATCAACGGCAATATGATGAACATCAGTGCACCGCTGCCCGCCAGGCCGTGGACCATGCCGACAATGACCGACCGCGGGCCTAAACGGTGGTGCGACACCTCGGAGTCCTCATCAATGTGTGTATGAATGTGGCTGTGCTGATGGCCGCCGTGTTCATGGGCATGGGCGTGGATCTTTTTGCTCGACAGTATCTTGCGAATGGCGTTGATGCCCAGAATGACCAGCATGACGCCGACCACGCTCTCGAGCTTTGCCTCGAGCGACTCAGATATCTGCAGTTTCAGCAAAATGACGACGAGCCCGACAGCAAATAATGCGATCGTGTGTCCGACACCCCACAGTCCGCCGACGATCGACGCCGACATCAGCCCTTTTTTCTCGCTGACGATCGTCGAGACCGCCGCCAGGTGATCGGCTTCGGTCGCGTGGCGAAGGCCCAGGGCAAATCCGAGGATGAGTATCGAATAAGTTGTAAGTTCAGGGGTGATCTCCATTGTTTTATTAAACCGTCATTCCGCCGTCGACGGCGATCGTCTGTCCCGTCACATAGCTTGATGCGTCTGAGGCCAGAAAAACTGTTACACCCTTGAGTTCGCCGGCGTTTCCGACCCGCGGTATGACATTATTTTCCTGTATCGCGCGTTCGTAGATATCGATCACGGCGTCGGCCAGGCGTGAGTGAAAAAAGCCCGGTGCGATAGCGTTGACGCGGATTCCCTGCCGGCCCCAGCTTGCGGCCAACTCGCGGGTAAGGCCGATCAGTCCGGCCTTGCTGGCGACATATCCTGCGTAGAACGGCCCGTTCGCCGATGAGGTCAGGCCGGCGATCGACGCGATATTGATGATCGACCCGCTTTTTTGCTTCAGCATCTGACGTCCGGCCGCCTGCGCGAACAGAAAGCATCCGGTCAGGTTAACATCCAGCACCTTTTGCCATTGTTCGAGCGGCATCTCCTCGGGCATCGCTCCCCACGAGATACCTGCGTTATTGACCAGTATGTCGACCGAGCCGAACCGCGTTACCGCCTCGTCGACTATCGTTTGCACCTCGTCGGGCTTTGCCACGTCGCACGTTCGGCCGTCAACGTTGAAGCCTCTCGCCGTAAATTCGGCCACCGTCTCATTCAGCCACTCTGCACGCCGCGCGCACAGCATCAGGTTGGCGCCCGCTTCGGCGAGTGCCTCGGCCATTTCTTTACCGATCCCGCGGGAACCGCCGGTCACGATCGCGGTTTTGCCGGTCAGGTCAAATAGTTCTTTTACGTTCTTACTCATCGTATTGGTCGTCCGAATAGGATATCACGGCGAGTGATCAATGCCATCGCCGCCGAGCTGCGGTTTGCGGTCGGGCGAGCGGATGCGGTTTAATTGAACCTATGGCGAAGACACAAAAGGAACTCGCGTTTTTGCGGGATCTGTACATTACCGAGGAATGGACCAAGCGTTTTACAGACCTCGTCGACAAGCACCTGGACCTCCGCGACTCGGACAATATGCTCTACCTCAACGCGGGAACAGGCTTTCATGCGATGGCCGTCGATGAGCGATTCGGCGAAAAGACCGACATTTTTGCCACCTGCGAGAACGAGGATATCCTTGCGATCGCCCGTGACAAGGCGGCGGCGATCAGTTCGAAGGTCGATTTTTCGACGATCAGGTTTGAGGACGATGCGTTTGACGCGGTATTGGCGGACGCTACTTTTGCAGACCCGACGGCGATCGGCGGCGTGATCGAAGACACGGCCCGGGTCGCCCGCACCGGTGGTGACGTCGCACTTTTCCTGCCGACCGCGGGCAGTTTTGGCGAGATATTCTCTTTGCTTTGGGAGGCGATGTATAACGAAGACCTGCTCGAATACGGGCCGCTCGTCGAACAGCTTATCGCCGGACTGCCGACCGTATCTCACCTCGAAACGCTGGCTGCCGGAGCCGGTATGGTCAACGTCAACACTGAAACGGCTATCGAGGCGTTCGAGTTTGATGACGGGGCCGAGTTTATCGCCTCGCCGCTGGTTAGCGATTTTTTGATGCCGGTGTGGCTCTCGCCGTTGAACGAGAGCGAAAGGGAACGTGTCCTTACGAGACTCGCCCAAAATATTGACTCCGAGGACGGCAAACTTTCCTTTAGATTCACCGTCAAGGCGACGCTGTTATCAGGCGAGAAAGATTAGTCGGCGGCCGGGGCTGCCTTTTTACCTCGACGTCGGCGTCGTTGACCACGTCTCAGGCCTGTTTGGCCTCGGCGCGCTTACGCATCTCTTCCATCAGTGCCTCGTCGCTCATTTGACTGATCTGCGGAGCCGCGGCGTTCGAGAGCTTTTGCTGTTCGGCCTTTTCTTCTTCCTCTGCCTCACGCATACCTTCCTTAAATGCCTTTCGCGATTGGCCGAGCGAT
Source organism: uncultured Chloracidobacterium sp. (assembly GCA_964592865.1). GTDB lineage: Bacteria > Acidobacteriota > Blastocatellia > Pyrinomonadales > Pyrinomonadaceae > OLB17. The sequence goes on from CAZQGN010000002.1 coordinate 103,595, forward strand.
TTGGCCAATTGCGGCAGACGGGTTGCTCCGAAAAGCAGGAAAAGCACCGCGACGATCAGGATAATTTCAGTTGTTCCAAAGTTCATACTATTTAATGCGACGATCTTTCGATCGGATCCGAATTTATAACGGTCGGTGGACGCAAATCACATAATACAGCTATTTACGTCAACATTCACCATAAATTCTCAGTGCCGCGACTTAAATCGGTCGGTCGCCTCGACAAGTGCCGAAATAATGCCCTTTTCCGAGACCGAATGGCCGGCGTCAGGCACCACGATCAGTTCGGCCTCGGGAAACGCCAGGTGCAGGTCCCACGCCGACGTTATCGGGCATACGACGTCGTACCGGCCCTGCACGATCACGGTCGGGATATGGCGGATCTTGCCGATATTTTCGAGCAGGTAGTTATCCGTCGGAAAGAACGAATTATTGACGAAATAGTGACATTCGATACGGGCCAGGCTTAGTGCCTCATGGGCGCCTTCCCAGTGGTCCATAAGGTCTTTATCGGGATACAGCTTTGACGTCGAGCCCTCCCAAACGCTCCATGCCCGTGCGGCCGAAAGGCGGGTTTCCTCGTCGTCGCTGGTCAGGCGTTTGTGATATGCCGCGATAAAATCGCCGCGTTCCGCCTCGGGGATCTCGTCGCGATACCGCGCCCAATAATCCGGGAATATCTCGGAGGCTCCGTATTGGTAGAACCAGTCGAGTTCCTTGCGGCGCGTCAGGAAAATACCTCGCAAGAATAGGCCCAAACATCTGTCCGGATGCGTAACCGCGTAAGCGAGGCTCAGCGTACTGCCCCACGACCCGCCGAATACGTACCATTTATCGATGCCGAACTTGGTACGCAGCTTTTCCATATCCGCGATCAGGTCCCACGTCGTGTTCTCACGCAGATCGGCGTGCGGCGTTGACCGTCCGGCACCGCGTTGGTCAAACAGTATCACGTGATAGACCGCCGGATCGAAGAATTGCCGATACATCGGTATCAACCCGCCGCCGGGCCCGCCGTGCAGGAACACGACCGGAATGCCGTCCGGATTGCCGACGCGTTCGTAATAGATCGTATGAATATCAGAGACGATATACATACCTGAATCAAATGGTTCGATCTCGGGGTATAGTGTTGCCATATCTTGATAATACGCCCTGTAACGCGGTTACCTCAAACCGTACGCGCGGGCGGCTTGAGAAACTTGTCGTACCAGAGCTGAAAGACCAGCAGTGTCCAGAGCTGTTTGTGATGCGAGGCCCGGCCGGTCTCGTGCTCGCGGATCAGCCGAGCGGCGTACTCGGGTTCAAAAAGCCCCTGCGACCTTAATCGCTCCGGAGCGAGCAGATCGTGCATAAGCGGATTGAGCCGGCCCTTGAGCCACTCGGCGACCGGAATACCGAAGCCCTTTTTCGGCCGTGACAATATCTCACCGGGTAACATACCCTCGACCGCCTTTTTAAGTATGAACTTGCCGTTCTTGCCGCTCAATTTGTATTCGAGCGGCAGACCGGCGGCAAACTGGGCGACTCGCGGATCGAGGAACGGCGCCCGCGTCTCAAGGCTGACGGCCATCGCGGCCCGGTCCACCTTGGTCAGGATGTCCTCGGCCATATAGAAATTTATGTCGAGAAACTGCATCTGCTCGATCTCGTCAACCGCGTCGCAAAGGCTAAGCATCTCCCTCGGGCCGCGGTAAATATCGCCGTCTGACGCCGCGAGAACATCCCGTGACAGCAACTGCTGCTGCTCATCTAGCGAAAACGAACCGAACCACGAATGATGGCGTTCGACCGTTTCGAGATTCGCCGCTCTGACAAAGCGCTTCGCCTTGTAGTCAAAGGACATGTTCCTGGTCGAGACCGGCAATCGTTTCACGACCGGTTCGATCAAGCCGGCCCGCAGAAATTGCGGTATCGCCGTGTATGTCCGCGCCACCTTATGCGCATAGTACATCGGATAACCTGCAAAAAGTTCGTCGCCGCCGTCACCGCCGAGGGCGACCGTCACGTGCTTTCGGACAAATTTAGACAGCAGCAGCGTCGGTATTAGCGAACCGTCAGAGAGCGGTTCGTCGAGCCAGGTGCCGATCTCGCTGATCAGGTCGCCGGCCGTCGATGCGCTGAGTTTTTCCTCGTAATGCTCGGTGTCGAGGTGACGCGCGACCATGCGTGCGTATTTCGACTCGTCGAACGAATCTTCCTCAAATCCGATCGAAAACGTCTTGACCCTCTCGGTCGAATGCCGGACGGCGAGTGCGGCGACGGTCGATGAATCGATGCCTCCCGAGAGCAGGATGCCCAGCGGAACGTCGGAAACGAGTCTCATCCGAACAGCATCCGAAAGCAGTTCTTTGAGTTCGCCGGCCGAACTTTCGAGCGACGGCGTGCCGCCGTTCTTTGAAAAGGTCTGGTTCCAGTAGCGCCGGATAGAGATCTCGCCGCCTTCGACGGTCATTATGTGGGCGGCCGGCAGTTTCGAGATCCCTTTATAGATCGAGTTCGGCGCCGGGACGTAATCATACGACAGATACTGGCGTAGAGCGTCCAGGTCGAGCTCCGGCTTGACAGACGGATGGGCAATCAGTGCTTTCGGCTCGGACGCCCAGAGCAGTTTGCCGCCGAACGTTCCGTAATACAGGGGCTTTTCTCCAAAACGGTCGCGGGCGATGATGAGCTTTTTTCGCCGCGTGTCCCAGAGCGAGAACGCGTACATCCCATTGAGGTGATCCACGAGGTCCTCGCCGTACTCTTCGTAAAGGTGCGGCAGTATCTCGGTGTCAGATCTTGTAATGAACTTGTGCCCGCGTTTTTCGAGATCTGCGCGGATCTCGCGGTAGTTATACAACTCGCCGTTCATCATCACGATGACCGACTTGTCCTCGCTAAAGACCGGCTGATCGCCGGTATGCAGATCGATGATCGACAACCGCCGCATCCCCAGGGCGGCCGTGTCGTCCAGCCATAACCCTTCAGAATTTGGGCCGCGATGCAGGATCGTCTCGCACATCGAATGCAGCACCGCCTCGGTGTGGTCCCTTGAGTCAGATTGTTTGAGGTTGATCCAACCGGCGATTCCGCACATATTGAGACAATTGAGCCGCAAAACAAAGCCGATCGTAACAGACGCAGTGATCAGCTGATATCGCTTCGGATATGCGCCCGGCTACGGCCTAGTTCTTAAATCCGATCTTCTCCCGTACGGCGTAGATCGCCTTGTCCTGAGATTCGTGATAGGTACGCACGAGGAGCTCGGCCAGCAGTCCCATCAGGAAGAACTGCACCGAGATCGCCAGCATTACGACCGTTATGATCGGCAGCGGCGTAAGTATAAAGGACGTACCGTAACCGAACTTGAGCACCAGTGCCCACACGCCGGCGATCATCGAGATAAAGAATGCGAGCATCCCGAACGCGCCGAAAACGTACAGCGGCTTGGTGTGATATTCGGCCATGAATTTGATCGTGATCAGATCGAATATGACCTTGACGGTACGCGAGATGCCGTACTTTGACTTGCCCATCGTGCGGGCGTGGTGATCGACGGGGATCTCGGTCACACGGGCGCCGGCCCAGCTCGCGTAGATCGGTATGAAACGGTGCATTTCGCCGTACAGCCTGACGTCCTGTATGACGTCGCGGCGATACGCCTTGAGCGAGCAGCCATAATCGTGCAGCGGCACATCACCTATCCACGAGATGATCTTGTTGGCTATCTGCGACGGTATCTTACGCGAGATCAGCTTGTCCTGCCGGTCCTTGCGCCAGCCCGACACGACGTCGTAACCCTCATCGAGCTTGTCGAGCAAACGGCTGATATCGGCCGGGTCGTTTTGCAGGTCGGCGTCCATCGGAATAAGGATGTCGCCCCTGGCGGCGTCGATGCCGGCGGACATCGCGGCGGTCTGGCCGTAATTGCGCCGCAGGCTTATTACGCGAACGCGGTCGTCTTCGTCGGCCAGATCCCTCAAAACCTTTAGCGAATTGTCGGTCGAGCCGTCATCGACATAGATCACCTCGGCCGTTTTGCCGAGCGCGTCTAGTGCCGCGGCGATCTTTGCGTGCATCGGCCGCAGATTGTCCTCCTCGTCTAAGACGGGTAGAAATAAGGACAGCTCCGGGGCATCTGCTTGTTTATCTTTCTCGTTAGCTTCCATCGGTTCAAGAACTATGAACCTTTTAATTTACACTTTTCGGAGAGAAAGTGCAGTGTTTCAGATCGCGTCGATCGCGGCCCGTACCTTTTCGGCATCGGTCACCGCACGCGAATATTCCGGCGGACGCAGTGCTCCGCCCATGAACACCCTTTCGTTGCGGTGCAGCATACCGCTGCCAACTTCGCCGAAGGCCGTGAAATGGGCCTCACTGGCCTCTGTGGCGGTGATCACCTTTTTGATGTTGCGTTCGTTTAGGTTGCCGCAGGCCATGATGGTAATGCGGTCACCCGCGTAACGGACAAGTTCGGCCAGCATTTCGAGGCCTTCGACGGCCGTTGCTTCCTGGCCTGACGTCAAAATGCGGTCGACCCCGATCGAGGCGAGCTCGTCAACGGCCCTGAAAGCATCGCGACACACGTCAAAAGCACGGTGAAATGTGACCGTCATCGGCCGTGCGAGCCGCGTCAGTTCAGCCGTTCGGGCGGTGTCGATGTTGCCGTTGGCGTCGAGAATACCGATCACCACGCCATCGACTCCCAGCCGCTTTGCCGTCACAATGTCGCGCCTCATGATGTCAAACTCGGTCTCTGAATACAGAAAATCACCGCCGCGGGGACGGATGATGACGTGCAGTTTGATGCTCAGCAGCTCGCGGGCGGCCTCGATCGCGCCAAAACTCGGCGTCGTGCCGCCTTCCATCAAGTTGTCGCAAAGCTCGACCCGCTGGGCCCCGCCGGACTGAGCCGCAACAGCGGACTCGACCGAATCAACACAAACCTCGACGGTAAAGTTCATTCGGGCTTCCTCGCGACAACCACGATCGACACGCCGATCGGAAAATTGAATTTCTTAAGCCAGAATCTCTCAGCCGAAAAGAGCTTGCCAAACAGGCCATTGAGTGCCGAGACGTTGATGTTGTTTTCGCTTTCGGGCTTGATGCCGGTGATCTTCATCAATGTCCGGCCAGCGAGGATCGGAGGGAAAAACGTCCAGTTTGCGTACGTCGCACGCTCGACTACATAGCCCGCCTTTTCGATGCGTTCGACGATCTGCTTTCGCGTGTACCGGATGCGGTGGTGTGAAATGTCATCCTGCACGCCCCACAGCCACATAAATGCCGGGACGAAAAAGAGCGAATAACCTCCGCTTTTTGTGACGCGGAACATCTCTCTAAGGCCCGCGACGTCGTCATCCAGATGTTCGATCACGTCGAGGGCGGTCGTCAGGTCAAACGTTTCGTCGCCGAAGGGCAACGCCTCTGCCAGGCCCTTTTGCACCTTCAGGCCCTTTTGGCGGCAAAACTCAAGTGCGTCGTCCGAAACATCGACGCCCTCAGCCGAGCCGAACTGCGAGAGCATTTCGATATTGGCTCCGGTGCCGCAGCCGACATCAAGAATGTTGATCTTTTCTCTTTTTCCGTTGATCCTGGACAGGATCTGCCGAAGAAAACCCTCGAGTATCGCGCGCCGTCCTACGAACCACCAGTGCGAGCCCTCGACCTCGTCCATAATGGCGTATGTGTGCTGCTGCATCTCTTGCGGCAATGCTGCGTTCATATTTCTATTTTGCCACAGAACGGCTGCTAAACACGCAGCCCGAGCATCTCGCTGGCGAGACGGCCCTGATCACCGTTGATTTCGAGGCCGTAACTTTCGCGGAGCCGCCGGATTATCCCGTCGTCGCTGACCGCGCACTTGCCGCCCTCCTGACAGAGGATCATTAGCTGGAGCCCCTCGTCGAGATACTCTTTGCGGTCGATGCAGATCATATAGTCGCCGGCCGTCTTATGAGCTTCCCATTCGAGCTCGTAGAGGGTCGGGTTGAATACGCTGAGCGGATTGACGTCGGCGTTTGAAAGGCTTTCGATCGTCTGGGCAAAATCGTATGCGTGGCGGCCCTCGTGGACAAACGTGCCTTCGCAGCCGCGTTGGCCGCCGGTATCGATGGTTTCGTTGGCGATCGCGATATAGATCTCGCCAAGAGCCTCGCGCAGGCTGAGACGCTCGTCCGACATGCGCTCATTGGTACGCCGCTCGTCGATGATACCTGTGATCCCCGACGCGTTGATCTCGTTGACCGACCGCACGCGGACGAGCATATCCGACTCGAGTATCTCGTTCATCATATGCTTGTGAAAATCATTGCCGTTCGCAATGATCGCGGCGATCGCGTCCTCGACCGACTTGCGGTATTTCTTGTCGATACCTTTATCAAATTTCATATGAGTTTAGGCCGCGGCACCTCAATGACAAGGCAGATAAGAGCAGCCTTTGGCTAGCCTTATCTGCGTTGATCCGCGGTTTAAAGAACCTTTCCAAATCCACACCAGCTATTCTGGTTATGCCACATTATCTCGACATTTTCGGCGGCGATATCTTTCCACCAGCCGGCAAAATCGTCCTTTGAAATGTAGTACGCGGTCGGAGCGACGAGGTGGTCAAAAACGATATTATGCTGCTCACGCCAACCGAATGTGCCCAGATGGTTGAGATATTCGTTGTAGAAAAGCTTATTAGCGAGCGGCTTCGAAGCGGCGTTAAGCGGCCGATAAATGAGCTTTGTCGTCAGAAACACGCCGAGTGTAGGCAGTTTTGACAATTGGTACAGCAGCGGTTGGCTGATCTGCGACGTAAAGCCGGTCCGGATCGGATCGACATAATTCGTTATCCACTCGTTATTTTCGGCGCCGTAGATCCAGGCAGAGATGTGGCCGCCCTTTTTCACCTTTCCGGCAAGCGAGACGAAAGCACGCTTCGGGTCGGGCGTGTGATGAAGCACGCCGACGCTGAACGCGTAATCAAAAGCCCTTTTGAGCGGCAGTTTGAAGATGTCGCACTGGATAATATGTGCATTCGGCAGGTCACGCGTGAGTGCGAACGCCGATTCGACGCCGTCACCGAGGTCGATGCCGACAACCTCCGCGGCTCCCCACGTCGCGGCGAGTTTGGTATGGCGGCCCTTACCGCAGCCGCCCTCGAGCACGATCTTGTCCTTAAAGAACTCGGGCTTGACGGGCTGCAGCCAGCCCAGGAACTGTTCGTTGTATTTCGGGTCTTCCTGTGTGAAGTTGGTCCACTGCCAGCCAAAATTCTCGGCGGTCGCGGCCTTGTCCTCCTCGATCTTTGCCAGATCGACAAAGCGGGGCACACCGCGAACGACCTTGTACTCGCGGTCGCATTTTTTGCAGGTCAACACCGCGTCGATGATCTCTTTTTCCTCGTACTTACTCGCGTAAGCCAGCAAAATATCACCGCCGCAGGTCGGACACGCCAATAGATCTAAAAGTTTCTCTTTCATCAAAAGTAAATAGAACGCGGCTCATCACGGATCGATCTGATCCGGCAGTCGGTGCTTATCTGACCCATCGACGCTATCCGCGTTCTATTGCTCGCTTAAAATCCTCATACTCGGCGAACGGGAACGGCTGCCGCCAGTTGAATTCGAATTCGTCCGTATCGCGGGCATCGTATAGCTGGTCAAACGTCGCCGCAAACGCCGCGCAGACATCGGCGGCATTGCCGCTATGCGAAAATACCATTTCGCACTCGCTCGAATCGCGAGTTTCGGTCGGATACTGAAATATCTCGATAGTCACCGCGTCGCCGACGCGGGCAAACCGAAGATCAAACTCCTCAGGGTCACGGTTCCACTTGAGCAGATATTTACCGTCCGCCCCGTTTCGGTCCGCCAAACGGGTCAGGATGCGCATTAACTCGGGCAACGCCGACGCGTGCGGAGCATGTGCGGTCGTCGTGTGAAACTCGCTCACGCCGTCATCAAAACCGACCGACATCCATCCACACTGCGGACTGTTAAAACTGACCTCTAATTTCGCCGACATAAGTAGATTATGGTAACTTTATGTCGAAAGTTCCACAACTTTAGGCATCGGACAATGAGGGAGAAAATATGAGGAATCGCAATTTCGCCGTGATCGCGTTTGTTTTGCTGTTGGCCGCAATTGTAAGTGCTCAACCGGGCCGGAAAAAGCCGGCAGTTGCCGCCGGTTCAGATCAAGCGGCTTCTGACTTCGAATTTGAAGTAACAATAACGCCGCTGGGAATGGCCGGCGTCAGTGTCAGAAAGAAGTCCGGATCGAGCCTCTTAACGCCGGCGATGCTTAGTGCGCTTGCAGATCAGTCCGCAAAAAACTCGTTCAGCCGGTCATTCGTGATCAGGCCTGATAAGGGCGCAAAGATGGCAGATATCCTCGCAGCGATAAACGCACTCCGCGTGTCCCCGAAAACGGATATAAGGATCGAGGTCGACGCGGATCTCAGTGTTTTTGTACCGAAAAAGCCCGATCCCAACGCGATGCCGAGGCCTAACCCCCTATTTCTTCTGGTCAACATCGACGAAAGATCCAACATCTCGCTAAACGGTGAGAAAGAAGGCATTTTCCCCGACACATCAAAGGTTGAGCAGCACCTGAACCAAATATTTCAAGACCGTGCGAAAAACGGGTTGTCCGATACGGCCGTTGTTATCAGTCTGGCAAAAGGTATGACGTTCGCAAACCTCGTCGAGATCGCACGGGCGGTAAGAAAGGCCGGTTCTGAAGCCGTCAGCCTGCAGGTCGATGAATCCGGAACAATGTTCGAGATGGAAATCACTAAACCATGAAGCAGTACCATGATCTGCTAAAACACATCCTCGACACCGGCGTAAGGCACCAGGACCGTACCGGCACGGGCACGATATCGTCTTTCGGCTATCAGACGCGTTTCGATCTGCGAGCGGGTTTTCCGATCGTCACAACAAAGCGCGTACCGTTCCGATGGGTCGCTGAGGAGCTGTTTTGGTTCTTAAGCGGCTCGACCAATGAGAAGGACCTCGACGCGCGGGGCGTCGATATCTGGGCTGAGTGGGCCACCGACGAGCAGACCGCGCGATTTGGACGAAAAGATCATGATCTAGGCCCTGTCTACGGTTATCTGTGGCGTTCCTTCGGCGGCGATTATCCGCAGATGAACGGCGTCGATCAGATCGCACGGCTGATACGCGAGATCGAGACAAACCCAAATTCACGGCGTCTGCTGGTAAGCGGCTGGGACCCGCGTGTCTGCGACGACGTCGCCCTGCCGCCATGCCACACACTCTTTCAATTTAAGGTCGAGAGCGGCACCACGCTGCATTGCCAGCTCTATCAGCGCAGTGCCGACGCCTTTCTCGGCGTGCCGTTCAACATCAGCAGCTACGCCCTGCTCACGCATCTCGTGGCACACGTCTGCGGGCTCGAGGCCGGCGATTTCGTCCATACCTTCGGCGACCTGCACATATACTCAAATCATCTCGAACAGGTCGACGAACTGCTCTCACGCGAGCCGCTCGAACTGCCAAAACTTGAGATCATCGGCGCTGAGGACTTTCGAGGCCTCGAAGGCCTGCTCAACTTTAAGTTTGAGAATCTGAAGCTGCACAACTACCAGTCTTACGGCAAGATCGCCGCACCAGTCGCGGTGTAGTTATTTCTTTACGATCGAATACTCGATACGGCGGTTTCTGAACTTGCCGTCGACCGTGTCATTGGTCGTGATCGGCCTGGCCGCCCCGTAACCGCGTGTCTGAAGAGTCGAGTCGGCGACGCCGAATTTCACCAGTGCCGCTTTGACGGCGTTCGCCCGTGCCTCGGACAGCGTCTGGTTTGACGCCGGCTGGCCGACATTGTCGGTATGGCCGCCGACCTCAAGCACGATACCCTGCGGCAATTTCTTGATAAAGTTAGCTCCCTTTTGCAGGGCGGCAAGGCGGACGGGCGGGATATCCGATTTTCCGCTTTCAAAATTGATGATCAAAATATTGAGTGCCTTGACCAGATCCTCGGCGGTAAACGGATCGGGCAGGGCGTCGAGGGCCGAGTTGTAACAGCGTTCGGCCTTATCGTCCTCGCCAAAGCGGATATTGCCGCAATCATCGGTCGATTTGGCGGCGATCGCGGTACAGCCCGCGTCGAGCGGCGGCTTTTTCTCGCCGTCGGTCCCGGTTACGCGCCGCACCGGACAGTCAAAATTGGGATGAACGATCTTGATCTCGCGATCGCCGGCCCTGAGGTTTTGCAGCCGCCGCGAACCGCTCTCGTCCGTCACGCCGATCGGTACACCGTCGACCAGGATAGTGCTGCCGATCGGGGCGTTATTGATCGTCACCTCAAAGCTCGCGTCGCGTGAGATCAGAAAATAGACGACCGCCAGCACGACGATCATAAAGAAAAATACGGCGCCCAGTGCGGCGGCGATCCAGGCCCAGGTCGGTATGCCGCCCTTAGAACTCTCTTCCTGCTCCTTTTTGGCGGCTTGTTCGGCCGGCGTCGGCGGCAGATTCTGGTATTTCGCCCGCTCGGCGTCGGGCAGCTGAAAATACGGCGTCGTCTTGTCGTAGCTCTGTCCGCCGCCAAAATCGTCGGGCCTCGTGCCGAGATCGGCGGCGTTCACGTTGATATTCGGCTCGGTCATACCCCATTCGGGGGTCGAAGGCGGCTTGCTGCCCGGGTAGAAGGTCTTTTCAAGGTCCGAACCGCCGGTGTCGATCGGCTTAATATTGGTCACGGTCTTGCCCCATTCGTCGTCGGCCGGCTGTTTGGGGAAATTGTAGTTGGTCTTGTCCCAATCTGACTGCGGCGCGTCGTCTTCGGGCAGACGGATATTCGGCGTCGTCTTCGAAAAGTCGTCCGGCGGAGGTGGCGGCGGAAATTTGTTATCTTCGCTCACGGATATTCAGTTCCCGGGCCTTTGCACAAGATCATCGAAACAATGTGAGTTTAGCACAACCTAAAAAATTGGTGCGAATTTACTTGATGTTGGGCGGTTGGGCCGACTTGGTGCGGATCGTGACGCCCTCTTCGCCGACCAGCAGCAGTTTGCGGGCGTCGTAGGTCGATGTGTTAGCCGGGACGTAGGAGAGCAGGTAGCGGTTGCGTCGAAGTTCGTCGCAGATCGCCTTGGCGGCCGCCTGAGCCTCTTCGAACGAAAAAGTCCGGCCGCCCGTCGCCTCGGTCAGCTGTTGGATGATGGCTGTCGGCTTGGGCTGATCGCGGCGGTACGCTCCGCCCGTCCGGTCCGGTATCTGAAGGGCGTAAACCGTGATGTTCTGGTTCTGAAGTTCGCCCATGATCTTGTCAAAGCTCGTCTTGCTGCCGCGGTCGAGCCCGTCGCCGATGATCACGACCGCCGTCTTTCGCGTGCCGGGCATCAAGGGGAGCAGCACCTCATTAACCGACGCGCTGAGCGCGTCGAACAGATACGGATTGCCCTTTTTGCGAAAGGTCGCAAATGACGCCTCCATCTTTTTGGCGTCGTCGGTCCACTCCTGTATGATCTCGGCTTTTTCGTCAAAGGCGATCGTAAACAGCTGGTCGCCCTCAAATATCTCGTAGGCAAACTCCATCGCCGCCTTTTTCAGCGACTCGATGGAGGTCGGCAGCGTCTGCGAATTGTCGACCAGCAGGACGATCTTTGCCGGCGACGGGTCGTAGCTGAAATTCTTGATCTTCTGCTCGATCCCGTTCTCGTACAGATACAGATCCTCGACCTTGATCGGGTCCGGCTTGCCGTCCGCCCGAACCGCGGTGACCGACAGGATCGAACCCTCGAGATCAGCCCCTTTTACATTACGGCGCGACTGCGCTCCGGCAAGAGCCGTTGTTATCAGCATCAGGCCGGCGATCGCGGCAATGTATCGAAGCTGTCTTGTCATTCGGTGCCGGACTTAGCCGGCGTATCCTTCACGGTCGAACTGCTTTCGGTCGTGGACTTGGATGCTGTATCGCCGCCAGAGGTTGATTCGGCAGCCGAACTTTTTGTCGACGATTCACCGCCGATGGCCTTTTTGCCCGCGTAATCGGTCACATACCAACCCGCACCCTTGAACTGAAAACCTGAAAGCGACCACTGCTTTTCGAGACGGCCGTGACATTTTTCACAGGTTGTCAACGGTTCGTCGGAAACGCTCTGTCGCTTTTCGAAATGTGCTCCGCACTGCTGACATTTATATTCGTAAATCGGCATATCAATTTCTCTTTATATTCCCACTCAAATAATCATTATTATAACCAAAATCCAAAAGCTTTCGCGCATCGAATAGTGTTTGGAGGTTGAGAAAACTCAATTATGAACAAATTTTTATTTACCATATTCGCTATATTTTCCGCTACCTATACGCTCGCGGCGTCCGCGTCGGCCCAGACGAACAAACTGCCGGCACTGCAGACCGTCCCGAACGTCGATCTCGGCCGATACGTCGGAAAGTGGTACGAGATCGCCAAATATCCCAACCGATTTCAGAAACAGTGCGTCGCCAACACGACCGCGACCTATGCCATGAAAGCCGGCGGCCGGCTCGAAGTGGTCAATGAGTGCGTCAAAAAGGACGGCACCGGCGAGCGTGCGGTCGGTGAGGCAAAGATCGCCGACAAAAAGACCAATGCCAAGCTCAAGGTCAGGTTTGCGCCGGGCGCGCTTTCGTTCCTGCCGTTCGTGTGGGGCAACTACTGGATCATCGATCTTGATAAGGACTACGGCTATGTCGCTATCGGCGAACCCAAGCGCGAGTATTTCTGGATCCTGGCCCGCAAGCCGGTGCTTGACGACGCCGTTTACCAGGACATCGTCCGCCGTGCCGAAGCAATGGGCTTCAGCCCGGCCAAGATCGAAAGATCCCCTCAGAACGCCGAGGTCCTGAAGGGATCAGTATTGATCAAGTAGCGGGCCGACACGTTTATTCGCCGTGCTCGGCGAGAAAGCGTTCGGCATCGATCGCCGCCATACAGCCGGTTCCGGCGGCGGTGATCGCCTGTCTGTAATAAGCGTCCTGGGCGTCGCCGCAAGCGAACACGCCCGGGACGTTCGTTTTCATCGTCTTGCCTTCGGTGATCAGGTAGCCGACATCGTCCATGTCGAGGACGCCCTTGAAAAGTTCGGTGTTCGGCTTGTGGCCGATGGCGATAAATACGCCCTCGGTCGGATAGTCGCTCTCCTCGCCGGTCTGATTGTTGTAGATGCGTACGCTCTGCACACCGGCCTCTTTCGTCCCGTTGATCTCGCGGATCTCGGTGTTCCACATTATCTCGATCTTGTCGTGGTTGAGGACCCGGTTTTGCATGATCTGCGAAGCTCGGAACTCGCCGCGACGATGGATCAGCGTCACGCTCGAAGCAAACTTGGTCAGGAACAGCGCCTCTTCCATCGCCGTGTCGCCGCCGCCGACGACCACGATCGGCCTGTCACGGAAAAAGAATCCGTCACAGGTCGCACACGCCGAAACACCATTGCCGCCGAGACCGACGGGTACCGGTTCTTCGCCGGGAACGCCGAGCCACTTGGCCGACGCTCCGGTCGAGACGATCAGTGTCTCGGCCTCGATGATCGAAAGCACCTCCTCGCTGTCGCTGCTCTCCTTGGCGTACAGTTTGAACGGCCGCTCAGACAGATCGACGCGGTCGATCCAAACGTTTTCGATCTTGGTGCCGAACCGCAATGCCTGTTCGCGAAACTCGTCCATCAGGATCGGCCCCATTATGCCCTTTGAAAATCCGGGATAATTTTCAACGTCGGTCGTTATCGTCAGTTGGCCGCCCGGCTGCGGGCCGTCGATGACGAGCGGGTCGAGCTGCGCCCGTGATGCGTAAATTGCCGCGGTGAGTCCGGCCGGGCCGGAACCTAGTATGACTACCTTATGTTTTTGATGCGTTGCCGCCATATATTTGTTTGGACGAAATATCGTCGGATCTAACAAAAATCTAACTGTGATTTGATTATACCGACCGAACGCCGACTTAGTCCAAAATCCGCGTATTTCTGACCAACTCGGCTGCCGCCAAGTGCCCCGACGTTTTGGTTATGCGATTTTGATTTTCGTGTTAAACTATTCCCACTTTGGGTTTTGACCGCGAAAAATTAGGCTGAATTAGGACCTCTATGTCGTCCCAGTATGAGGAAAAGCGATTTGCCCTGAGATTGGCGTTGCGACTGCCGATCGTGGTATCAGGTCGCGCCGATGACGGTGCGACGTGGAGCGAACCGACCGAAACTGACGACATTTCTACGCTGGGAGCACTGTTTCAGCTCAATCAATCGATCAACCAGGGCGACAGCCTTTACATTCGTTCGCATCGGCCTGACGGCGTCCCTGTCGAGGTCAAGGCGACCGCTGCCCGCGTTCTGCCCGCTAACTACGGCACATCGCGCGTCGGCGTCGCTATTGATGAGCCCAAGGACAGTTGGCTGCGCCTGTTTGTCGCCTGGATAGCGGACGATAACGTGGTCGAGGGGATCGACGAATAAATACCCGCTGTAAATTTCAGATCTGCCTGTTTTACAAAATATGTCTAATTACGAGAGCATCACCGTCGAAAAACGCGGCCCCGTAGCCGTGCTTACAATTAACCGTCCCGACAAACTCAACGCACTTAACCGCAGCGTACATGCCGAGGGCGTCGCCGCTCTTGACGATCTGCGGACGGACGACAGCGTCCGTGTCCTGGTCATCACCGGTGCCGGCCCGAAATCATTTATCGCCGGAGCGGACATCAGCGAGTTTGAGGGCCAGACGCCCGTCACTCAGCGTGACCTATTTCACGAACGCACGTTCTTTAATACTATCGACGCCTTTCCCAAACCCGTGATCGCGATGATCAACGGATTTTGTCTCGGCGGCGGTAACGAGCTGGCTCTTGCCTGCGACATCCGTATCTGCAGTGAGAACGCCCGGTTTTCGCAACCCGAGATAAACCTCGGGATCATGCCCGGCGGCGGCGGCACACAGCGGCTGACGCGTCTTATCGGCGAAGGCCGTGCAATGGAACTGATCCTCTCCGGCGATATGATCGACGCCGAGACGGCCCATCGCTTCGGCCTGGTCAATCACGTTTTTCCGGCTGACGAACTCGAGGCCAAAACGATGGACTTTGCCGCCAGGATCGCCGACAAGGCGCCGATCGCACTGCAGTTGTGCAAGGAAGCCGTGAAATTTGCTTCGCGTTCAAACCTGGACGAAGGACTCCGACGCGAGGTCGATCTGTTCGCCATTTGTTTTTCGACGGAGGACAAGCAGGAGGGTGTTTCGGCGTTTCTCGAAAAGCGAAAGCCGGCCTTTAAGGGTAAGTGACCGCCGAAAACTTGACGCTGTTGGCGAATTTCGATACATTCATAGTTCGCCGAAAATTAGCTCGGCATTGAAATATCGGGGACGTAGCTCAGCTGGGAGAGCGCTGCAATGGCATTGCAGAGGTCAGGGGTTCGATCCCCCTCGTCTCCACCATCATCTTTCGGAAACAAAGGCCAACTTAACAGTTGGCCTTTTTTCTTTTGCCGCCGGACCTGTTGCGGCAAACATTTTGATGGAGAAAGTCGTTAGACTTCAGGTATCCTAAGTGGAACGCAAGTTATGACGCCCGAACGCTGGAACCAGATCGAGGAGATCTTCCAAACCGCGCTCGACCTGCCCGCGGTCGATCGGGCGAAGTACGTCCGCGATACATGCGGCGACGACGCGGAACTGCTCGGCGAGGTCGAAAAGCTGCTTGCGCAGTTTGAGGAGTCGAGCGATTTTATCGAACAGCCGATCGTCGCCGACAGCGGTATCGGTGTGCTGGCGTCGCTGATACAGGACGGCGAAGATCCGGTGCTCGGCCGTCAGATAGGTAATTACCGTATCGAACGCGAGGTCGGCCGCGGCGGGATGGGCACCGTTTACGAGGCCGTCAGGGCCGACGGCGAGTTCAGGATGCGGGCCGCGCTAAAGCTCGTCAAGCGCGGAATGGATACCGACTTTATCCTCCGGCGTTTTAAGAATGAACGGCAGATCCTGGCCACACTCGAACACCCCTACATCACGCGCCTGATCGACGGCGGTTCGACCGACGATGGCCGGCCGTATTTTGTGATGGAGTATATCGACGGGTCGCCGCTCTATCGCTATTGCGATAAGAACCGCTGCGATATTGAAGAGCGGCTCGAACTCTTTGGCAGGATCTGCGAGGCGGTCGAGTACGCTCACCAGAAAATGGTCATTCATCGTGACCTGAAACCGTCAAATATCTTCGTCACCGGCGACGGCACGCCCCGCCTGCTCGACTTTGGCATCGCAAAGCTGCTCGACCCCGATCTTGCCCACGACACGCTGCAGCCGACCGCGACGCTCCTGCGGATGATGACTGTCGATTATGCCAGCCCCGAGCAGGTCCGCGGTGAAAGGGTTACGTTCGCGTCTGACATTTACAGTCTCGGGGTGATCCTGTACGAATTGCTGACCGGTTACCGACCCTACGTCATTGCGAGCCGTGCACCGCACGATGTCGCCAAGGCGATCTGTGACGACGAGCCGTGTCTGCCGAGCGTCGCGGCCCTCGGCCAACGTGATGAACTGGTGGCGGCCAAGGCCGAATCGGGCACTCTGAGCGCCGCTGAGATCGCATTGCGAAGGCGAGAAACGCCCGAGAGCCTGGCCGAAAAGCTTCGCGGAAATCTCGACAACATCATTCTCAAGGCCCTTCGCAAAAGCCCCGCCGAGCGGTATCCGTCGATCGGCAAATTTCGCGAAGACCTCGCCCGACACTTTAGCGGCGGTGTCGTCAGTTTCGACTTTCGCTATCCTCAGCTGCGGCGCGAATCACGGCCGGAGAACAATCTCGGGTCCAAGCTGGTCGCCGTCCTGCCGCTCAGCCTGTTGAGCCCGGCCGGTACGGAAAACACCGATGAATCGTATCTGACGCTGGGCCTGGCCGACGCGATCATTACGCGCCTGACCAGCGTCGATAAGCTCATCGTGCGCCCGACCAGTTCGATCACGCGGTATAACGAACATCTCATCAATCCGTTTCGGGCGGGCGTCGAACTCGGGGTCGATTTTGTCCTCGACGGACGCATTCGCCGGTTCGGCGAACGGATCCGAATCTCGCTGCAGCTGCTCGACGTTGCCGCCGGTTCGGCGATCTGGGCCGGACAGTTCGACGAGCACCTGACCGACGTACTCGAACTCGAGGACGCCATCGCCGAACAGGTCGCCGCCGCCCTGATACCGCAGCTGACCGGCGAGGACAAACTGCGGCTGGCAAAGCGCGGCACTAGCGAACCGCTCGCCTACGAGGCGTATCTGCGGGGACGTTTCTATTGGGGCCAATTCACGTCACATTCGCTGCCAAAGGCGACCGAGGCTTATCAAAAGGCCATCGAGATCGACCCGAACTACGCCCTTGCTCACGTCGGTATCGCCGATATTTACCTTTGGGCAAGTATCTACGGCATTCTATCGAGCCGCGAGGCCTATGAGATGGCCGAGAGTTCGGCACGCCGTGCGTTGCAGATCGATCCGGAACTGGGCGAAGCTTACGCCTCGCTCGGCCTGATCACCCTGAACAAATTTGAGTACGCCAAAGCCGAAAAGCTCCTGCTGCGATCGATCGATCTTGTGCCGCGATATGCCCTTGTCCACGAGTGGTACTCGGCGATGCTCATCGGTACGGGCCGCACCGAGCAGGGGCTGAAGGAGATACGGCTCGCCGAAGAGCTAGACCCGATGTCGCTGCGGACCAAAACGCTCGTCGCCTGGACGACGTACCAGGCCGGCCGGTTTGACGAAGCACTGGCCAAGGCCGAAGAGATCATAAGTCTCGACGAAAATTATCCGCAGGGCCACATTCAGCGGAGTTATGTCCTGTGCGAACTCGGCCGTGTGGACGAGGCGCTCGAGGCCGCCAAACTCGCCAACCGATTGATGCCTGATACCGCTTTGGCGCAATACGGTCTGTCCTTTGCTCTGACGGCGGCCGGGCGCGTCGATGAAGCGGCCGCGTTGGCGGACGAGATGGAGGAGCGGTCTAAGGCAGAGTACGTCAAACCGATGTTTCTCGGGCTGGCAAATGTCGCCGCTCGAAGGTTTGACAAGGCTCTCGAGTATTTTGAGATAGCCGTGGATGAGCGCGACCCGTGGCTCGTGTGGCTGGGGACCGACGCCAAATACGCGCCGCTCCGAGATGACCCGCGATTCCTGAGCCTGCTTGAACGCACCTGTAAACGGTTCGAAAATGGCCGCGTCGTATCGACGACGGGCGAATTTCTGCCCGAATACACATCGTCGTGGGCGGCGGACGGTAAGACAATGACCGCGTCGGAGCTGCCGACGCTCGAATTCAGGCCGAGCTTTGCCCGTCGGCACGCATGGAAGATAGGTTTCGCCGCCGCTGCCTCACTTCTACTGATCGTCGGCTTTTGGACAGGCGTCATCACCGTCTCGACCCGTGCCCCGATCCCGGCCTCGGCCGTCCCGCAGGCACAGCGTTCGATCGCCGTGCTGCCGTTTGAGAACGCGACCGGCGATGCCGCCAACGACTATATCTCCGACGGAATGAGCGAGAGCCTGATCAATCGGATCTCGGACTTTTCGGACCTTCGGGTCATTTCACGCGGAGCGGCCTTCAGTTACCGGTCCAGAAATCTGGATCCGCAGACCATCGGCCGCGAGTTGGGCGTTGACAGCGTACTGATCGGCACGTTGTCACGGGCGGGCGATCAGTTTTCGCTTAAGACCGAACTTGTTAACGTGGCCGACGGGAAACGCGAGTTCGGAGTCATTATCGAGGATTCGGCCGACAAGATATTGACGCTTCGCGACGAAATGGTCGCCCGCGTCATGGGCAAGCTCAACCTCAACGCTACACCGAGATCACCCGTTGTTCAAAAAGCCTACACCGAGAACAACGCGGCTTTTGAGCTGTATCTCAAGGGCGAGTTTAATCGGCAAAAGGGCACGCCGGCCGGCACCCGCGAGGGGATCGAGGATTTTGAAAATGCCATCAAGATCGACCCGAATTACGCTCTTGCTTATCAGGGCCTGTCGCTTGCTCTCCGCTCAGCACCCGCGTATGGATATCTGTCGCCGCAGGAAGCATATACGCGTGCCAGAAACGCGGCCGAACGGGCACTCGCTCTCGACCCGACTCTGAGCTCGGCCAACGTCTCGCTCGCGTCTATCAAGGCGACGTTCGATTGGGATTTTCCGGCGGCTGAGGCAGCCTACAAAAAGGCGATCCTGCTCGGGCCGAATAACGCCGAGGCTCACTACTCGTACGGCAATTTTCTGGTCGCGATGGGACGCACCGACGAGGCGATGAATGAGTTTCGGATCGCCCAGCAACTCGATCCGGTATCGCTCAACATCGCCACTAATATCGGCTGGGCGATGTACATCGCCGGCAGATATGACGAGGCCGCGGCCGCCGTTCGGCTGGTCATTCAGCGAGATCCGACATTCGCCCGCGGTTATATGAACCTCGGCGAGATACTGCAGGAACAGGGCAAATATGACGAAGCGATCGCCCAGTTTCTAAAGGCGAAAGAGCTGTCAAACGACCCGCTGACCGAGATGGCCCTAGGCCACGTTTACGCGGTTTCCGGACGGCGTAGCGACGCTCTGCGGATCGCGTCGTCGCTCGAGGAAAGGGTCCGGCTGAAAGAAGTTTCGCCTTTCCTGCCGGCGGTCGTCCATGCGGGCCTGAACGACAAGGACAAAGCGTTTTACTGGCTCGAACGTGCCTATCAGGAACGCTCGAACTGGCTGACGCTGATAAAAGTGGGCCGCCGTCTCAAAACACTGAACGGCGACCCGCGATTTGACGATCTATTAAAACGCGTCGGTTTTTAGTAGGCGTCTTTTCTGTAACAGGTCTCGCCTTTGACATTAGCCAGACACAGATAATTCTTGCCGTACTCGTCGGTTTTGGTCCGGATCTCGAAGGTCTCACGCTCAAGCGTGAAATTTCTTTCCTTCGTTGCCGCAGCCGAGCAGCTGTTGGTATTTCTCCAAAAGTTCTTGGCTGGGATGAGCGTGATGGTATTACCGTCGAGTTCGTATTTGCCTTGCTTGTCGTTGAAAAGAGCCGTGGTACAGCCATACATCGTCGATTGCAGGTATCCAACAAAGCTAAACATTCCGTCCGGCCCAAATACGTATTTCTGCGTGTTTCCATTACTGGGTGTGGTCGCGCCCGTTACGGTGTTACGGTCGGCGAGCATCGACATACCGCCGGTGCTCCAAGTGCCGGTTAGGTCTTGTCGGCTGTACTCGCCACCGGTTTGTGCGATCGCCGCCATTGCCGCCGCCCCGATCAGAAAGAGCATTAGTGCTAGGTCTTTATACATAGTTGTTTCTCCTTAAGTGAATAGCGGTTCGGGATCACCGCTTGAAATTCAATGTATCGCCCCTCCGGTTCGTGGGGCCTGAGCCGTCATTCGGCCAGCGTCTGTCCGGCCGGCGGCCCATTAGAACCGACGATAGCCAGGATCAACTTTTCACCGTCCGAAGTATTCTCGACCCGTAGCCGCCATCGGCCGCCGTTGACGGGACGGTTGTAAAGCAATGTCCGAAATGTCATTGCGGCGAGTGTGGAGCGGGCTGCGTCACGACGGACGATCGCACCGCTTTCGTCAATGAGGGATGCCGTTACCGACGGATCGGCCATAAATGTGACGGCGAGATTTGCGGCCGCCGCGACCGTCAGATCGAGGTCGCGAGTCTCATGCGCCGCCAGTACCGCATCGACCGAGGCGTTTCCGGGCAACGCCGCGGCAGTCGAAACTTTGGCGAAGAGTCCTGCGTACGGATCTCGTTCGGTGTACTCAAAAGCGGCTCCGTTCAGCTTCCAGCGATCTATGTCCGAAGGATCGTTCTTGACCGAGAGCGGATATTTGCGGTCAGGCCCGGTAACAAGATGCGGCTTTACAAAATTGCTGAAGTTTTTGCCATCGACCAGCTGCAGATTCAGGTCGTTGGAATCGCCGGTGTCCGAAATGCCATATTTGGCTGACTTGACGGTCACAAATCCGTCATTCCACTCGTAACCGCCGCAGATGACCGGCACAGAATTGCCCGCCAACGCCGAGAATTTCGTGCCGCCTGTATTAACTACGAATCGGTTGAACCGCAACATCGCGTCATTGGTAAACTCGCTGACCGGCTGGAGTTTGTCCTTGAACCTGTCGAACAGGCCGACAAAAACATCCGCGCATTTCATTCCTCCGTTCGGTGTGCCGAGCATAACGAGGTGCTTGACCTGCGGCCGGGCATCGGGCACGTTCGGCATGAGTTTGTGCATATAGAGCCGCGCGATCAGCCCGCCGGTCGAATGAGCGACCATATCGACGTGCCAGGCGTTCGTTTCTCTCTGGGCATATTTTATGTATCGCGCGAGGCTGTCTGCATTTTCATATACCGACGCTGCGCGATCGCCGGACAGAAACGCGTTGCCCGTCGACAATCGGCCTTCACCAACGTTCCCGACCGGAAACGCCTTCCATTGATAGCTGTGGTTTAACGTCAAGAGGTTCTGATACAGCGGCTCCCAAATCCGATAGTCAGACCACACACCGTGAACAAGGATCAACGGTTTGGGGGCGATATTGACAGGCTTTTCTTTCTCGTCCTTCTTGACGCCGTTCTCCGAAAGCGTGGCTTTCAATCGATGCGTTAAGTGCGGCCGGCCGTCGTCAAACCACGATTGCCCTTCCGAGTCCCAGACATATTCGACCTCTCGTTCCTCGCCCGGATCGAGCCGCAACGAAGATTCGCCTTCCGGCAGCACCTCATCCGCTCGGGCACCGTTGTATCGATCACCCTTATATGTTTCGGCTAGTTTAAGTTCGGCATATTTTGTCTCAGCGGACATATTCAGTACCTTTGCCCGGATCTTGATACGGTTGCCGTCAATGGTCCCGATCGATTCCGGTATCTCCTGCCAATTTTCGTAGTCGGGAAATTTTGGGTGCTCGTACCTCAATTCGGTGATCAACAGCTTTTCCGGACACCGGGTGAACCGCCAGGTGACCGTATATATGAATGAGCGAACAGCTCCCTTGCCGTCGTCGCCCCAGATCTTCGTGCCCGACAGGTGGTCGGGATCATTCGGGTCGATCTTCTCACCCGAGATTGAGAACGATTCACCCTTGAGCGTATACGGTTCGTTCGTCGATCGGTCGTAAGGCTCGTTGTTCTTGGGCTGGCAGTGTCCGCTCCGTCTTACATGCTCTTCGCGCTTGAAGACGCCTTTAGCGTCGGGCATCGCGACATTGAAGCTATAGTTGCCCTCGAGTTCGTTAACGCTCAGGTTGAACGAACGGGCTGATCCCTCGGCCTGTGCCTGGGTGTGACGGTCGTCGGTTCCCTCGATAATGAACCAATGCCCGCTCTCACGTGAATTGCATGTGTCGAAGACCTTTTCCTGGCCCCACTGCAGATCCTTGTCCTCGAAATTGACCTTCGAATTGACTATTGTGGATCTGGGGTCGGAACCGTCGACGATCGTCCGAGAGTAGTAGTTATAGTCGCGGGACGTTCGGTGCTGGATACGATCGATATTCTTGCGGATCCCCGGCTCGTCCGACTCAAGCGAGTCCTTGAGCGTCTTTGCAAATGTGACGATGCCGCTCCACCCGCCCTTGCATCCGGCCTTTAACTCGCTCTTGACCGGCGTTATGCCCGGACGTACCGGGCGACGTGATTGAGCTGGCATCTGCAGGCCGGATACTGCAATGCTGAATACAAATATCGACGAAATAAACCGCGTGTAAAAGCTTCGATACATTTGGAACCCTCCGATGTGCGGCGAGTAATCTGATCGCCCCACAATTGAAAAGGCGGAAACCGCGCGTGAAACGTATCAAAAAGGCGACAGATCGATCTGCCGCCTCCTCTCGAGTCAGATAACTTGAGTCAGATCATTTTCCGACCGCGTCGATGATAGCCTGAGCGGCCTGCTCGGCGATCGCTGAGACGAGGTCGTCGCCATCCGATTTTGCCTTTGCCTTGAATTGCCTGGTCAGCGGCGAGCTGTTGTCAGCGGTCGATATGACCTTGAGATCGAGTGTGATCTCATCCTTTGATTTGACCCTGCCCGCGACCGTTCCGGCGGACACGATCGCATTTGTCGCCATCTGTCCCGCGATATTTCCCGCCGTGCTGCCGGTGTGCCCGATACCTGTCTGGCCGACGACCGGTGCGACAACGCTCATCATCTTTCCGAATCCGAAACCGCCGCCGCCCTTTTTATGCGACGCGGTCGCCACGATGACAAAATCACACTCCTTCGCTTTTGCCTCGTCCGCCTGTGCCGAAGCCAGCTTTGCCTCAAGTGCGACGAGCTCGACCCTGGTTCCCTTCAGATATTTGCTCAGCGAGTTTTGTACCGCGGCACTCAGATCGGCGGCCGAAATGCCCTCGCCGACGGCTCCCGTCTTGATCCCGGCAAGTCCGATCCGGATCGTGCCCGCCTTTTTCGGGCCGACCGGTGCGGCCGCGACCGGTTCAGCGGTATTTTTAAGAGTCGAACCGAGGCCGGACTGGGACGGCGATCGCGCATCGGCCGTGCTGCCGCTGTAATCAGCTCCCGACACGGCGGCGGCCGCGTACATCTGCGACGCGTCCTTGACCTCACGATAGTCCGCCGGAACGTCAAACAGCGAAGCGTCAAGCGTTGCCTTGGACATTTCGACGACCTCCTGGATCATCGAAAAGCTCTCGCGGCCGTTCGCGTCGAAGGACGTCATCTTTTGATAGAGCGGATAGCCGGTTTTGGCGGTTCCGATAGTTTTCGGTACGATCTTGTCGCTGCATCCGCCGGCCTTGCCGCCCTTGTAGCTGCGGTACGGATTGGCCTGGGTGCATGCGAGGCCGAATTCGGCGTCGATCACCCACATATCCATTTCCATCTTGGTTTTGGTCGGATTACATGCGTCAGGCGACGATTCCGTCTCGATCGTCTGGATGATGCGGCGGGCCGTAAAGCCGAACATCTGTTTTCGCTCGCCGGTGTCTTTGAGCGTGGTCGTGACGTACATCGTGCCGCCCTTCATCATCGCGGGCTGTGCCCCGGCTTTGCCGTTGGCCGGCGTTATGTTGCCGGCACCGTCGTCATAATATGAGACCGTGTAGGTTTTTGTATTCGGATTGATCTGAAGGTCGCGGGCGAGGTCGCATTGGGTGATCGAGACCATGATCCCGCCCATCATCTCGGTCCGCTGACGCCTGCCCTTGATGTACGTCGTATTTTCGGTCGTTTGACCGCTCATCGTTTGTTTCGTCTTGATCTTGACGTCGGCCATGGCGGTCACCGCCATTCCGACTATCGCTGCTATCGTAAGTATTGCCGTTCGTTTCATTTCTTTTCTCCGATCTTGGTTAAGAATGCGTTGCTTGTATAAATTCGAGCCTGTCGATCGGGTACGGCCGATCTGCCCTCAAACCGTAAGGCGAAGTGCACGGCCCGAAAGTATCATCAGTGAAGTTAATTTATTGATGGAGTGGATCGGAGGTTGCGGTCGGTTCGGTCAGTCGCACCAGACGAGTTCGGCGGCGCCGCCGCGGCGGCCCCAGAGGATGGCGCTTTGGCAATATTCGCGGCCGAGCCCGACGGCATCGTCGAGCGAAATATCCTCAACGAAAAACGATGCTTCGGGCGGCCAATCGCCCGATTCGCTTGTACCGTAACCGCGCAAATAGCGGTGTCCGGCTTGCGTCAATTGCTCGGCGAGACGCGCCTGTGCCTCGAGATTTATGTTTTCCGGGGTCGGTGTCGAGTTTGGATTGTACGCTGTCAGAAAAGCCCAACTGCCGAGTAAGTGCTCAGCAAGATGGGCATCGAGCTCATGATTTTCCCGGCCGAGCCGGATCACAAATCGGACATCGCCGTCCTCGACGACGTACACGGCCAGACGATACATTTCAGCGAGATCGGTCATTGACGTACCGCGATATTATAGCCCAAAAAGAAGCGGCCGGCTTGCTTCCAAACCGGCCGCTTCATAATTGCGATCGACGATGTTATTAACCGATAACGCCCGCGTAATTGTTCGCGTATTTGGGCGGCAGCGGCGCCTCCAGAAAATTGGCCCAATTCTCCGGCGTCGCGAGTTCCTGGTACCTGGCGGTCATTTCAGGCGTGTTGACCTCGAGCATAAAGCGGTCCTCGATCCAAAACTCGATCAGCTGAAACAGTCCGCGTCCGCGATTTGCGGTAAAACAGCGCCAGCCCTCACGCTTTGCGATCGCCTTGATCGATTCTTCGTCGAGCGGTGAGTTGATGTTCAGGTGGACCGAGCCGAAAAGCGTCGTCTCGTTGTCCGGGACAAATGTCCCCTCAAAATCGTCCGTCACCGTCTCGATCGAAAAACCCTCTTCGTCAGGTACGCCGATGCCGGGCACGATCTGAACGTGAGCGGGCACAAACTCTACCATCGACCCTTTGCCGTCATCGGCAAATGCTACATAGCCGCCCGGACTCGGCGGAAACGGCATTGCGTAACCGCCCCATAGCTCAGCCACAACGTTTGCGACGTGTTCCGGATCATTAACCCCGATTGAAATATGATTGATCATTGCAGTATCTCCCTAGTATGAATTTCGGACCGTTAACGTCCGTCATACCGTAAGGCGAAACCGCATCCAAAAAAGTATCAGGAGTGGTTGGTGAGCTGTCCGTAGAGCCAGGCCTTGGCCATTCGCCAATGGCGTTTGACGGTGATGACCGACACGCCCATCACCTCGGCAGTTTCCTCAAATGTGAGGCCGCCAAAATACCGCAGTTCGACGAGTTTGGCCTTGGTCGGGTCGATCTTGGCAAGGTCATTGAGGACGTCGTCGAGCGCGATCAGCTCAGTGCTTTGCTCGGCAGCCTTATCGATATCCTCGTTGAGCGTCATTATGTGAAAGTCACCGCCGCGTTTCTCCGCGTTATGCTGACGCGCGTGATCGACCAGTATCCGCCGCATCTGGTTGGCCGCTACGCCGATAAAGTGGGCTTTGCTCTGCCAGTTGACCCGCGTAATATCGACCATCTTGAGATACGCCTCATGGACGAGAGCGGTCGGCTGCAGGGTGTGGTCCGACCTCTCACGGCGGAGATAGCCGGCCGCGAGCCGCTTGAGCTCGTCATATATCAGCGGCAAAAGGTCGCTCATCACGTCCTTGTCGCCCTCTGACAGCTTGATCAGCATTCCGGTCGTGTCCTGAGATCTGATGTGCGTCATAAATCGTCGGTACCAGAGGGTTAATATATCGCTTTTGACCGGATATTGGAATAGTTTTCGATCAAGCGGGTGTCAGAGCCCTCATGGCGAACGCCTGCCCTGCACATATCGCTCGAAAACTATTTTGGGAGTGTCGAGATTGCTCCCCGCTTTGATGTTGACCGCGAGCCTGATGAACTGCGCCATCGACCACGCGAGCGGTGTTGCCGAACCGGTGCCTTCGCCGAATTTGAGTTCGGGAATGAACTGTTTGTCGACGCGTTTCGGCGTTTCTTTTTTGTCCCAAATCTGTTCGGGTATCATCAACCCCTCGTTTGCGAAGGCGGCCATGTGGGCAAGTCGCAGTTCGGCATCGCGGTAACAGGTTGTCGCCGCGGCGGGCAAAGTACCTGCCGGTCGTGTTTCCGATGCTGTGCATCGGGCTAGTTCATATTGCCCTCGCTCACCGCTCAGCAACGCCCACAACCTTCCCTTTCCGGTATATTTCCCGTCCCAGTTCCATCGCCGGCCGTCGTCCATCTCGCCGTAACCGTCGTGGTTGTAACGGTAAAATCCGGGGCCGTTGGGCGTATCGACCTTTATGACCTGATCGATGACCTTGACGCTCTTTGCGATCAGCGGATCGTTGGCCGGTTTGATGCCGAGGCGGACGAGTTCGAGAAAGCCGGCATCGACGATGTCGCGTTCGTCAAACGTGCCGGCACCGTTGTTGAGTTCGATCTTGTCGCCCGAGTCCGGCTTTCCGTTCTGTGTAATGCGTAAGTAATAATTGCCGTCGCCGTATCTTCCGGTCTTCGTCGCAGTCCAATTTTCGATGTTCGCCTGCCAGTCGTCGGCCGCACGCAGCCAAGCGTCGGCACTTTTCTGATCGCCGTTCTTAACAGCAATATCGGCGGCACAGACCAGGCCGGCGATCTCAGCAGCGATGGTCGACGGCGAAAAACCGCTCTCTTCTTCCCAACGCTCCTGCGGCGTTTTCGGGCCGTTCTTTACAATAAAATCAGCGGCTTTCTTGACGTGACCTTCATACGTCGCCTTATCAAACCGCCCAAGCTGCCACGCCATGATCAGCGGATACGCGACCTCGTCCATCTGCAGCGAACCCCAGAACGGCTTGCCGTCGAGCCAGGAATTTTGCGGAAAGCTGCCGTCCGGCTTCTGCTGCACCTTCAACAAAAAATCCAACGCACGCTCCGCCGCGGCCCCGTCGCCGATCGCCATATACGCCGTAAAAACCTGATAGAGATCTCGCGACCAGACCAGATGATAACCGCCAATGTTGTTTTCGTTGGCGTTCGCCCCGCCGCCCCACGGAACGGTCAGGCTTGCGATATTGGCACCTCGAGCGGTCTTGTCCTCGAGTGCCTTGAGCTGCATCGCAGCCATGTTGAACTGTGCCTGATATTTTGTATCTACTCGCGGGAGCTTTTTGACGAACTCGTTCCACCCGGCCTCATATTCCGTTTGTGCCGTTGTAAATCCCTTTTTCAGAGATCTCGATGCCGTGCCGGCGGCCGTCAAAATGTTGTATTCGGCGTCTTTGGCAAAGCTCAGCACGGCCGTGAACCGCCGCGGATCGTCGATCCTTGCCATTTGTGCGACATTTCCGTTGGCGGCCGTGCCAAAGGTCTCCTTGATCTTGCCGAACTTGCGCAGCTGCTCCATCCCGTCGCTGACTCGGTAAAATCCGTTGTTCAACTCGTCGATGTTGGTCGAAAAGACAAGGGCGCTTGCATAGGCACCATCCGTCGCCCCGATCCCGCTATTGACCGTCTCCGTTCCGACCGTTTTGGTTTTCGCTTTCGGATCAGAGCTCTCGCGTTCGATGGTCGTCTCCATTTGCGCAAGCGGCGAAAAGCCTTTGTCGCCCATTCCGGAATTGCCCAGCGACGGGTCGTAGTAAACGTACAGTTTCAATGCCCGGTTGCGGGTCTCAAATTGGACGTCGATCAGGATCGAATCGTTCTCAACGTCGGTCACATACGTTTTCGTGATCGTCCATTCGCCGGACCTGGCCCGATTGATCTGCGTAAAAGTCAGCGAATCGGGCCGCACGACCTTGATCTCGTGCACGGCGTCGTCCTGTTCGGTCTCGACCTTTTTTGTTTTCGGGTTAACGACGACGAATTGGAGCAGGTGAACGTTGGCGACGGTCACATCCGGGTAATAGGCCTCGGTCATGACGCCCTGGGCGAGCGTGAACCAGACCTTTGATTCGGGCGACGCGGACGTGCCGACGCCCTGCTTACCGGCTGTCGCCCATTGAGCGTCCCTGCCCGGGCCGCCCGGCGCGAGCGTTTGGCCCGCGCATAACTGCGAACCGAGGTGGGCGCAGACAATAATGAGCAGTGACCGGACGAACAGAGATCGCCCAAGGCCGCGTGAGAAGTCGTTGAATTTCATACTATTAGGCCGCGGCCCCAAACTCAGTTGATGCGGCCTCATATCCTATTTTTTGACGAATCGGCCGCCGCTCCATTCCAGATCGTAGAGCTTTTTGCCCTTTTCGCTGACCTCGTAGTCCGTGCCCTGCTCGACGATCTTTTTCGCAAAAACCTTGACCGTCGTACCGACCCGCGGCAGTTCGTACCAGTTCTTTTTGCTGAATTCAGGTACGACGGTCGATGAGATATCCGACCATTTGCCGTCCTTATAGTCGAGGAAATAAAAGTCGTTCATCATCTCGCCCGAGGTCGCAAGTCCGACGAGATATGTACCGTCGGGCCGCTTAAAGATCGCCATTTCGATGCACGACTGGGCACCGTCGCAGCCGCCCTTGAAATATCCGTTGGCCGTATCCTCGACCTCGGTGTAGGTCTTTAGATATTCGGCACGGGCCTTGCTGCAGTCCTTGTCGCTCTCGCGCATACAGCCCTCGAGCGTAAAGTACTTATCGGGCAGGAGCGTAAAGAAATCGCGGATCGTCTTCGGACCGTCATTTGCGCCGGCCGGTTTGGGCGTTGGCGACGGCGCCGCTGCCGCGGAACCGGCTCCGTTTGCCGACGAAGCTTTATTCTCCGAAGTGGACGCGTTGCTTGACGCAGGAGCAGTGCCGCATGCGTAAAAGCCAAGAAAAGACGCTAGAAAAAGTGTGATCATCTTCATATTGCTGAGGCTATCGCATTTGCTTTAGAAGTGTCTATCGGCAACCGGCGTTGTTACATTTTTCGCCTGAAGATCCTGAATCCAAATCCGTCGAGGCTCAGCGTCGGCAGGCCATTGCCCGGAGCCTTCGCAGCCGGTGCTTTTTCGTCATCCGGCGGCAGCGGGTTGCCGATGTTGGGCGTTATCTCTTCGAACTGCCCCGCGACCTCGACCGAGCCGAAGAACGGAGCATTGGACATATTGATCGCAACGACGAGTTCTTCGCTGCCCGAGCGGCGGGCGAATGTCAGTACCCTCGATTCGTCCGAATTCCTGACCCATACGACGCTGCCGCGGCGTAGTGCCGCGCTCGACTTTCGCAGAGCGATCATCGACTTATAGAACCGCGGAAACTCCGGCCGGCGTTCGGCAAACTGCCAGAAGATCGGCAGACGCTCGAACAGGGCCGGTGCGCCCGATTCGGCGGTGTCGCCAACCTCCATTCCGTTGTAAACCAGCGGCAGACCGTCGAGCGTAAATGCCAGGGCCTGTCCCGCAAGCGCACCCTTTTCGCCGAAACGCGCGATCGCCCGGCGCTCGTCGTGATTGTCCGAAAACCGCATTCTGAGGGCACCTTTCGCATTTGTCGCCAGTTGCTCTTCCCACAGATTGCGAAGCGCCGACGCGGGCTTTGCTCCCTGCAGCACCTCGGTCAGCGTGCTGTGCATATTCCACGCGTAATCGACGTCAAACGCCTTGACGAGCAGGTCAGGCTTTTCGGCCTCGGCCAGCCAGAAGGTGTTTGGCTTGACCTTATCGACCTCGGCACGCGCCTCTTCCCAAAAATCGGTCGGTATGAAGAGCGCGACGTCGCAGCGAAATCCGTCAAGGTCATAATCGCGGATCCAGCTCTTGAGATTGTCGATTATGTACCGTCGAAGCTCCGGACGCGAGTAATCGAGGCCCGCGACATCGGCCCAATCGGGTACCGGCGGCACGATCTCGCCCTTTTCATTTTTTTTGTAGAACTCAGGATGTTCGGTTATCAGCTTGTTGTCCCACGCGGTGTGGTTCAGCACCACGTCGGTGATCACTTTGAGATTGCGTTTATGCGCCTCGGCCACAAGCCGTTTGAGGTCCGCGGGCGTGCCGTAATCGGGGTTGACGCCGTAATAGTCGCGAACCGCGTACGGCGAGCCCACCGAACCTTTCTTTTTCACCTGCCCGACCGGATGCACAGGCATCAGCCACAGCACATCGACGCCGAGCGTCTTGATGCGGTCGAGATCGGCCGTGATCGAGTTAAAGTCGCCCTTTTGCGAGTAGGCACGCTCCCATATCTGATAGATCACGGCGTCCTTTACCCATTCTTGCGAGCTGCGAGCGGTTTCTCTGGAAACATCCCGCGACGGCTGTTGCTGGCCAAATACGCAGCTCGCAAGAAAGATCGATAAAGCGAATGAAGTAAGTTTGTTTTTCATGTCCGATAGCGCCCCCGGTTCGTTCAGTGTCCGCCGCCGCCGTGATGCATTGCGGCCGCCGCCCCGACGTCCTTGACGATCAGCACGCTGACAGCCGCGATGATCATCGAAACGCCGCCGAGCATCACCGCGTTGAGCGGATTATTACCCAGCAGCCCCTTGTAGATCTGAGGCGTCAAAAAGCTCTGCACGACCTGCGGAATGACGATAAAAAGGTTAAATACGCCCATATAAACGCCCATCCGCTCGGGCTTGATCGCACCCGCCAGGATCACGTACGGCATCGATAGGATCGACGCCCAAGCGATGCCGATGCCGAGCATCCCGATCCACAAAAAGTAAGGCCCGGACGCAAAGTATGTTGAGATCAGCCCGAGGCCGCCGCACGAAAGGCAAATGATATGCACGCCCTTTCGCCCGATCTTTTCGGCCAGCGGCGGTATGCCGAAAGCGACCAGAAAACAGACCAGATTGTAAACCGCAAAGCATACGCCGCCCCATTCGGTACCCTGTTTGAAAAGCTCCGAATGATCGTCCGCCGCCCCGAAGACGTGCCTCGCCACGGTCAAACCGTAAAACTGCCACATAAAGGGAAGCGCGAACCACGTAAAGAACTGCACGATCGCCAGCTGCTTCATAGTTGTCGGCATCTCGCGAAACGCGTCGGCGATCTCCTTGGCGATATTGCCGACGATCGAACCCTCGGCGTTCTTTCGGCGAAAACTCTCGATGTCCTCGGGCGGGAATTCGTCCGTCGTAAATACCGTCCACAGGACCGCCGAGAGAAACGCGACGGCTCCGACGATAAACGCGATAAGCGTCGAATATGGAATGCCGCTTTTCATAATGCCGACCACGCCAAGCCACGTCAGAATGTAGGGCAGAGCGTTTGCCAGCGTCGAGCCGATGCCGATAAAGAACGACTGCATTACAAACCCGAGCGTACGCTGCTCTTCGGGCAGCTTGTCGCCGACAAAGGCGCGAAACGGTTCCATCGTGATGTTGATCGACGCGTCCATTATCCAGAGCAGGCCCGCGGCCATCCACACCGCCGACGAGTTTGGCATCAGTATCAAACAGGTGCTGGCCAGAATGGCCCCGACCAGAAAGAACGGGCGACGCCGGCCGAGCCGCGTCCACGTCCGGTCGCTCATCGCCCCGACGATCGGCTGTATCAACAGGCCGGTCAACGGCCCGGCGAGCCAGAGGTAGGGCAGCGAACTCTCATCGGCGCCGAGGTACTTATAGATCGGCGACATATTGGCCATCTGCAGCCCCCAGCCAAACTGAATGCCCAGAAAGCCGAAGCTCATATTCCAGATCTGCCAAAATGTCAGGTTCGGTTTGTTTTGCATACTATTTTGTTCCGTCCACGAGTATCGCCGCCGATCGCGGCGGCATTTCGAATGTCAGCCGGCTGTTACGGACATTTACCGGCCGGACACTGCCGAGCCGATCGACAAACGTCTGGTTGGCGGCAAAGTGCTTGATCATCGAGAAGTCAAAGCCGACCGTTGCCGGTTTTGTATCATTATTGAATACAACAATTACGGCGTCTTTGGCGGTCACGCGGGCGTACGCCATCTGCTGTTCCTCGTCGAGCAGGTCGAGCGTGCGGCCGCGGCGGAGCGGTTCGAGCTCCTGACGCAGTTTGGCGAGTTTCGCCACGTGGTCCCAGACGCCATTCTCGTCCTTTGTTCGGCCGGACGCGGCAAACTTGTCGATACCGTCACCCGGGAAACCGCCCGGAAAATCGCGCCGGTTATCCGGATCGCTGCCGCCGGGCATCGCGATCTCGTCGCCGTAATACAGCAGCGGCGTACCGCGCGAGGTCATTATGAAGGTTTGAGCGAGCTTCAGGCCCTCGACGGTGGCACCCTTTTCGTTCATAAACCGCTCCATGTCGTGAACTCCCAGAAACGTGGTCAATACGTTCGGGTTCGGATACAGCCAGTCGCGGGCGAGCATCTGTGATACGCCGCGGATCGGTTCGCCGCGGGCAAACGCCGAACGGATCTGGTAAAAGAGCCCGAAATCGTAGAGCGTGTCGATCTGTGTATCGATACCGTCGTGGCCCTTGCGGCCGGCCTGAAAATACGCGACGAGTGCCGGATCGCCGTCAAACAGCTCACCGAGAATGTTGACCTTCGGGTATTCGCGCTTTATCGCCGCACCCCATTTTGCCCAGAACGAACGCGGCACATGCGGCAGCGTGTCCATCCTGACCGCGTCAAATCCGCCCTGTTCGAGCCACCAGAGGCTGTTTTGGATCAGGTAACGCTCGACCTCGGGGTCGCCCTGATTGAGATCCGGCAGAATGTCTATGAACCAGCCTTCGATATTTCGCCGTTGGGTCTGGTAGGTCGCACGCGGATTCATCGCGGTCCACTTTTGCCAATTGTTCGACAAATGGCTCTTGAGGGTACCATTCCACCACGTCGGTGTCGGCGTGTCTTCGGCCCAGCGGTGGTACGGGCCGGTGTGATTGGCGACCTGGTCCTGAATGATCTTGAAACCCATCGCCTGCGCCCGCTGCACAAACTCCTTGAGCTTTGCCATGTCGCCGAGATGCTCATCGACGGCGTACATATCGACCGCACCATAGCCGTGATAGCCGGTCGTGAACGGCATTCCCTCATACATCTCTTTGTAATCGGGCTTGTCGTTGTTGTCGTAGAACGGCGTCGTCCAGATCGCGGTCACCCCGAGCGACTTGAGGTACGGCAGCTTGTTTATCACGCCCTGCAGGTCGCCGCCGTGATAGTGCCGGCCCAGCCGGCGGTCGTACAAGCCGCGCGATTTTTCGGGGTCGTTGTTCGACGTATCGCCGTCGGCAAAGCGGTCCGGGATCAGAAAATATATGACATCATCCGGCGTATAGCCGCGATGTGTGCCGGCCGATACCGATTTCGCCGTTACTTCGAAAGGCACAAATGCCGACCCTTTCGCACTCGAAACGGTCAGGTATTGGGTTCCCGTCTTGACGGCCGGCGTGATGGTGACATCGACAAAAAGATAATGGCCGTTCTCTGAGATCTTGATATTCCCCGTCCGCAGGCCGCTCGCCGGTGTTGCGGTAACGCGAGCCCCGCCAAGCCCCTTTCCGGTCAAAAGTACCCGAACCGGGTTGATCGTCGAGCCTTTCCACCAGCTCGGCGGTTCGACCTTTTCGACGCTCGGTGCCTGGCCCATCGCCGCGGCCTGCGCGCCGAGTGTCACCAACAATGCGATCAACAAAGACTTGAGTTTATTTTCCATTTCTCAAATAAAGCACGCCGCGAAACGCGAATAACAGAATGAGGCCGATCGCCACATACTCGGCCACCCGCACGAGGTCGACAAAATACCAGGCGATCTCGGTCTGGCTGCCGTCGATCCGCGAAACGCACGTAAACGCCTGCCCAAGTTCGGTGCCGTCCGAAGTTTCGATCGATACGACCTCGCGGGCGAGTTTCGACGCAGGCGGGCAAAATAGCCCGATCGGAATGTTATAAAGACGGTTGCCGGCACCGTCCATTGACCATCCCAGAAACGCAAAGATGCCGACAAAAGGCCAAACCGAGTCACCGTTAAACCCGAATTTGAGCGGAAAGACCATATCGTGGTAGAACCAGAGAAATACCACCCCGAAGATCAAAAGTGCCGCCGACGCCAGGCCTTCGACATGATCGAACGCCAACCTGAGCGCGATCATCGCCACGAAGAACAAAATGGCGGCCGCGATGAACATATGGGTCGCATGCCGCTCGACAAAGTTGTCGTAACCCACTCGCCACCTCGACGCTCGCGGTGCCGCGGCGTCGCGGTTCGCTGAGGCCGCCCGTGCCTTTTTGTCTTTTTTAGCCTTCGACATTTCTGCCGTACGTCTCCGTCAGGTCTTTTAGCCGTTTGATAATGTCGTCCGTCAATGAATCCTTGGTCATCCGCCAGTGCCAGTTGCCCGACTCCGATGCGGGCAGGTTCATACGCCCTTCCGTGCCGATGCCGAGCAGGTCGGGCAGCGGCGCGATCGCCGTGTCGGCGACCGAGGCCCACACCGCACGGATCAGGTCCCAGTTGATCTCTTTGCCGTCGCTATTCAGATATTTGAGGCAATAGTCGTGTTCGCGGCTGATCTCGGCGGCGTCGCGGGTCGATCCGGCACCTGCCTGCGACTTGAACCAACCGACCGTGGTGTCGTTGTCGTGAGTGCCTGTGTAAGCGACGCAGTTACGGATATAGTTGTGCGGCAAGTCGTGATTTTTGGCATCGCCGCCGAAAGCGAACTGCAGTATCCGCATACCCGGAAAGCCGAAACCATCGCGAAGATCTTCGACGTCGGGCGTTATCACGCCAAGGTCCTCGGCAATGATGGGCAGATCGCCCAAGGTTCGCCGCAGGGCGACAAAAAGCTCCTTTCCCGGCACATCGACCCAGCGTCCGTTCTCGGCGGTCTTGTCGCCTCCGGGCACCTCCCATGACGCCGCAAATCCGCGAAAATGATCGATCCGGACCACATCGACCGTCTGCAGGGTCGAATATACGCGGGCGATCCACCAACCAAAACCATCGGCCCGCATCGCGTCCCAATCGTAGATCGGATTCCCCCAAAGCTGGCCCGTTTTCGAAAAATAGTCGGGCGGCACGCCGGCCACGACCTTTGCCGTGCCGTCGGCGTTGAGTTTGAATTTGCTCTGATTGCACCAAACATCGGCCGAGTCGGCGGCGACAAAGATCGGTATATCGCCGATGATCCTGATGCCGCCGCGGTTCGCGTATTCCTTTAACGCCATCCACTGCCTGAAGAAAAGGAACTGGTAGAACTTCTGAGCCTGGATCTCGGCGAACAGGCGTTCGGCCGCCGCGTCCGTCGCCTTTTTCTCACGTAATTTTAGCTCGGTCGGCCATTCGTACCAGGGCTTTTGCTCTTGGTCCGCCTTGATCGAACGAAACAGCGCGTAGTCGTCGAGCCAAAACTCATTTTCCTGACAAAAGGTCTCGAACTTGCCGCGAAGATCGACACTGGTAACGCGGTGAAAACCCTCGAACGCCTTTTCGAGCAGTTGATTCTTCCATTTATAGACGGCTCCGAAATCGACCTTGTGAGCGACGAAACCGGGCGCGTCGGTAAGGTCGTCGGCGGTTATCAGGCCGTCGTCGATCAACCGCTCGGGCGAGATCAACAGCGGATTACCGGCAAACGCCGAGAAGCACTGATACGGCGAATCCCCGTAGCCGGTCGGCCCGAGTGGCAATATCTGCCAATATCGCTGCTTGGCCTCAGCAAGCAGATCGACGAACTTGTACGCCTCGGGCCCGAGGTCCCCGATGCCGAGATCGCCCGGCAGCGAGGTCGGATGAAGCAGGATGCCTGACGCACGCGGAAAATTGCTCATAATTAGTTTCTTATCGATCCAGTATCGGGTTCATCTCCGAGTCGGCCGTTTCGCCCGGCCGCCGGCCGCCCAGCCACGCCGCCAGATCCGCGGCCTGATTATCATTTTGCGGTTCCGCGGCCTTTGCTCCGTCGGCAAAATAGATGATCGTCATTACTTCGCGGGTAGTGGTCGCCGATCGATTGCCGCCCGCCGAATGGATCGTCCAGCCCATATGAAATGTCGCATCGCCTGCGTTCATTCGGTCGGCCCGGCTGACCGGAAATTGGTTATCCGCAATGTACTTGTCATACGCCGCCTCGCTCTCGTCCGAGATGCCGAGGCTGCCGATCGGGCCCATTTTGTGCGAACCCGACGCGAAGGTCAGCATTCCCATTTCAACGTCGATATCGACGAGCGGCATCCACATCGTGATCGTCCGGTCGGTGTCGAGCGGCCAATAATACTGGTCCTGGTGCCATGGCGTAAATCCGCCGTTCGGTTCCTTGAACAACGCCTGGTCATGGTACAGGCGGACCTTTTCGACGCCCAAAAGTGCGGCGGCGATCCTCGCAAACTTACGCTCGAAAACGAACCGCTTGACGGCATCGTCGCGCCGCCACAGATTCGTCACCTGCAAAAATGCCTTACCGTAAGTGTCGCGATCCTCGATCGGCCGTGTTTCAGCCGAGTATCTCGCGGCGGCCGCCGAGATAGCCGGGCGATACATTGCGATATCGTCCGGCGTCGCAACGCCGCGCATCAGGATATGTCCGTCACGCGCGAACGCCTCGATCGCGGCCGCGTCGGCCGAGTTCGAAAAAGCATCTGTCGTCTGCTGAAAGCCCATGCCCTTTGTGATCTACCTGGCCCGTAAAACGCTAAGATTCTCAAACTTGACCGCGGTTATCGATCTCGGTTCCAACGCAAATTCGACCTTGCTGCTCCCCGCGTCGGGACATCGTCCGCCGGGCGACATACCGGTCTTGAGGTCGATCAGGATGTCAAAATAGCAGCCGATATTGACCGCGTTGATCTCCGTCCGGTCAAACGAGACGCTCTGCGGCCGTTCGCTCGAATTGATGATGAAAAGCAGGTCTTCGGCCGCTGTGACGCGGCGAAACGCGTAAACGCTATCGTTGTACAAAACGTCGATCGTCTGCCCATTTCGCATTGCAGGGTGCTGCCGCCGCGTCGCGACCCACCGCCGCGTCCAGTCAAACATCTCCTGCTCATCCGTAGTCCGCGACGAACGCTCAAACTTGGCCATGTCCCCGCGATTTGCCGGCTCGTGGCCGCCCGTCATCAGCACTTCTTCACCGTAATAGAGTTGCGGTATGCCGCGCGTCGCCATCACGAACGCGGTATGCAGTTTCGCGCCGTCCCTGGTCGCCCCATCGAGCGACATAAAGCGGTCGGTGTCGTGATTGTTCGCCAGCACGGTGACCCGGCCGATGTCGGGATAAAGCCCGTCGTATTTCAACACGTCGCGAAGCGCTCGTGCCGGCTTCTTGCCGGTAAAGACCTCCTGCGAGGATCGCCACAATTTGAAATCAAAAACCGACGGCAGCCCCGTGTCCACGCCGTCCCAACCGGTCTTGCCGCCCTGAAAAAATGCGGTCTGCGCCGAGTCCTCCTCAAACACCTCGCCGACCATGTAGAAACCCGGATATTGCTTGTTGATCGCCGCCGTCCAGTCGCGGATGAACTTGCGCGGCATATATTGGATCGTATCCTGCCTGATCCCGCTGATGCCCGTCATTCCTATCCACCAAAGCGCGTTCTGTATCTCGTACCGGGCAACTTCCGGTTCTTCCTGATCGAGGTCCGGCAGCGAGAAATCGAACCAACCTTTGAGCGTATTTCCGACATCGGCGGGCGAGGCGTTCGGCGAAAGCAGCGACGAATTGTTGAATTTGTTCTGCTTAAATGGCGTAAACCAGTTGTCGAGCGGCGCCTGCTTCATCCACGGATGACGAAATCCGACGTGGTTCGCCACCTGGTCCTGAATGACCTTTATGCCCATCGAGTTGGCCTTTTGGACAAGTTCCGTCAGGTCGGCCATCGTGCCGAAGTGGTTCTCGACGCTGTAATAGTCGATCGCCCCGTACCCGTGATAACTGGCCATCGGGCACCATGGCTTGTCACAGGTCGTGACCTCGTCCGCATTGTCGTACCACGGCGTCAGCCAGATCGCGGTGGCCCCGAGTTCTTTTATGTATCCGAGATTGTTGATCACGCCCCGAAGGTCGCCTCCGTGCCACATGCGCGGGTTCGAACGATCGACATTCTTGTTGTTTGACGCGTCACCGTCCGCGAAACGGTCGGTCATTATCAGGTAAATGACGTCGTCATTAGTTATCGTCTGCGGTGCCTTGGCGAGCGGCGATATTTCAAACGGGACCTGCACCTTTCCGCCGTCGGCGGTCAACTCAAATCGGTACTTGCCCGCGCGTGCCGCGGGAGCGATCCTGACGTCAAAGAAAACGTACGTCCCCGTTCCGTTGACCCGGACATTTGCGACCGTGAGTTCCGGGTTGGCAGACCGCACAGCCGCGTCCCTGAACCCGCTGCCGCGTACGAGCAGGCGTACCGTGCCGACCGAGTGACCGGCCCACCAATTTGGCGGCTCTACCTTTTCGACGGCCGGAGCCTGAGCCAGAACGGCAGCACCGAGCATCGTTAGCCAAATTAGACACTGTGCGTACTTCATCGCGGTCATCGCCATCATCGTAACATCAGCCGATGAGGCGGCAAAAGAAAGGGCGTGACAACCATAAGTCTCACGCCCCGTGTCATAGACCTCGGTGCCGGCCTTGCGGCCGACACCGTTACCGGAACCTTAGAACTCAAGTCTAAGGCCGAATTGGATCTGCCGATTGGTGAACTGGTAGGTCGAGCGGATGGTACCAAAACCATCGGTCGTGCTCGTATTACCAAGATCGGTGTTCGGCACCGCCAGCTGCGGCGTATTGAACAGGTTAAAGAAGTCAGCACGGAACTGCATCTTGAACCGCTCGTACAGATTAAAGTACTTCGACACGCCCATGTTCAGCTGGTTGTTCGACGGAGCACGCAGGCTGTTGCGGGCGAGATTGCCGAACCGGCCGGTCGGAGCATCGACAAACGAAGCACGGTTGAGGTACATGCTCGCACCGCCGCCCGTGTACGGATCGCCGACCAGATCGACGCGGACGCCATTGCGGCGAACGTCGAACGGCTGGCCGCTCTGCCAACGGAAAATACCGTTGACCTGCCATCCGCCGAGAAAAGCGTCAGCTGCCGAATTCCAGTTCGAACCCCAGCGGCGGCCCTTTCCGAACGGAAGGTCGTACACTGATTCGAGCGAAAGTACGTGCGGAAAATCGACTCGTGATTTTGCCATCGGCTCGATGAAGTTGATGTTGTTGTCGGCAACCGCATCAAATGCACCCTCGCCGTTGTCGCGGGTCTGCGAGAAGGTGTACGCCGCACGATACTGCCATCCCGCCGTAAAGCGGCGCTCAAGCTGGATCTGAAGCGAATCGTACTGAGATTTGCCGTTGTCGTCACGGACGCGGACCGGGCCGCCGTTCGTGTAGCAGTTCGGCGATGTACGGCCGTTCGGGCAGGGCATATTGGTGTTTGCCTCGACGATGCGGCCGTTCAGGTTGTAATAGAGGATCAGGTTGCTGCCGCGCGTGCCGACGTAACCGATGCTCAGTGCCGTGCTGTCAGTCAACTGACGCTGATACTGGATGTTGAACTGCTGAACGTTCGACGTCTTGTTGTCGGGTTTGACGGCAAGGACGCTGACATTCTGCGGGTTGTTGAGATTGACGCTCGAGACGTCGCCGAGCGGCAGCGGCCCGGTTGCCAGACGCGAATCAAGTGTGCCGTTCGGAGCACGGCCCGACAGCGTGATGCGGACGCCGTCGCCGTAGTTGAACTGTGAAAATCCGCTGTACGGCGGGTTTTGCGCCAGCTGGTTGTCGATACCGCCGCGATCGAGGAAATAGAACATTCCGTATCCGCCGCGGAGCACCGATTTGCCCTTGCCGCCAAAATCGTAGGCAAAGCCGAGCCTCGGGCTGAAGTTGTTCGTGTCCGTATTGGTCAGCGAGTCGCTCTTGCCGTTGGCCACGACCAGGCGTCCGGTCGTCAGGTCAAAGTTCGCCTGGCGGCCGTACATTTCGGTCGGGTTCGTAAAGTACTCGTAACGAAGGCC
Organism: uncultured Chloracidobacterium sp.; assembly: GCA_964592865.1. Classification (GTDB taxonomy): domain Bacteria; phylum Acidobacteriota; class Blastocatellia; order Pyrinomonadales; family Pyrinomonadaceae; genus OLB17. Next base: position 143,882 of record CAZQGN010000002.1, read on the forward strand.
GAGGTTGAGCGTCAGATTCTTGGTGGCTTTCCAATCATCCTGCGCGAAAACGGCGTTTTCCCAGTTACGCGTACCGACCGTACCGAATGGCGGTCCGATCTGATAGTTGCAGACAAAACCGATCAGCAGGTCGGCCTGCTCCCAACCCGTGGTCGGCGCCCCGCCGCACTGCGTCGGATCGCTGTTGCCGATCAGGAAAAAGTACCCTTTGCCGCGGTTCGGGCGATAGAGTGCGACGTCCCTTCTGAGCACCGTGCCGCCGACCTTAAAGGTGTGGTTGCCGCGGATATAGCTCATACTGTCGACGATTTGATAAGTGTCCTGCGGGACGATGTACGGGCCGAAATCGCCCGTGTACTCGAGTTGGCCGTTGTAGCCGCCGATCAGGGCTCCGCCGCCGAGGCTGGCGTCGCGGTTCGCGTTCGGGATACCGAGGTTGCCCGAGATCGGCTGGTCAAAGAACGGCGGCGTGTAGCCGTAATTGATGCGGCTCGCCTGGACGCGAAGCTCATTGAAAAGATCGGTCCGGAGCGACGAGTTGAGTCCGAAAACGATGCCCTTGGTCTTGGTCGGGTTGGTTCCCGATCCGAAACCTGCCGGCAGGGCGGGCAGCCGCGACGAAACCGTCTGCTCGAACTTGCCCCAGCTGAAACGGCCGAAGAGCGAGTGCTTCGACGACAGTGTCGCGTCGATTCGCGTGTCAAACGTGTTGCCGTTGGTCGTCTCGTTGCGGGTCGTCGCGTAGTTGTTGAAAATTCCCGGCCGATTGGGCAGCGGAAACGCCTGCAGATATCTGAGGGCGACCGGGTTCATGCGGTTGCCGGAAAGCAGATCGACACGGTTATTGGCGATCGGCAGATTTGTCAGGATGTCGCGAAGCTGGATGCTCGGCAGCAGCTCCGAAAAATTACCCGTCCGCATCAGAGCCGTCGGAACGGTCGCCGTTTCCTGATTGAGTGGCAAAAACTGTCTCAGGCCTTCGTAATCGCCAAAGAAAAAGACGCGGTCGCGCCAGATCGCTCCGCCGAAGGTGCCGCCAAACTGGCCGCGGCGAAATTCGTTCTTGGTGCTGTTAAAGGTCGGGCGGGCGTCAAAATTGTCATTTCTGACAAACGCAAAAGCACTGCCGAAAAAGCGGTTCGTGCCTGATTTGATGACCGAGTTGACGATACCGCCGCCGCCGCGGCCAAACTCGGCCGACGCGACGCTGGTCTGGACTCGAAACTCCTGTACGGCCTCGGCCGACGGAAATACGTTGATCGTGTTGACCAACGATTCGTTATTATCGACACCGTCGAGCAGAAAGTTATTGGCCTGCGTCCGCTGACCGTTTACCGACAGTGCGGCACCGCCCGTATTGCGTCCGCGATACGTCTCGGCGTTACCCGAAACACCGGTCGCAAACCCGGCCGGGATGCCCTGCGTCACGCCGGGCGTCAAACGCGCGAGCTCGAGGACGTTGCGGCCGTTGAGCGGCAGGTCGATCGCCTCGCGGCCCGAGATGACCTGTCCGAGGGCCGACGTCGTTGTGTCCACCTGTGGGATGTCGCTGGTGACGGTCACCGTTTCGGAAACGGCACCCGCCTCAAGGGCAAAGTCGAGATTGGCACTCTGGGCGACCTCGAGGGTGACCTCCTGTTTGATCGTCTTAAAGTTCGCTTGCGCGACCTCGATCCGATAACGGCCCGGCTGCAGCGACAGGACCGTATATGATCCGTCGGCGTTTGAGACCACCTTTGAAACTCGGCCCGTGCCGACCGAGGTAACGGTGACCGTCGCTCCGGCGACGACCGCTCCGTTAGCGTCGGCCACGGTGCCCTGTATCCTTGCCGATTCCGTCTGTGCCAGGCCGGTCATGGCAAGGCACAGCAGCGTCATCGCGGCAAGAATATAATTCTGCACACGTAACATACTTAAGTTTTTCATCAAATTATCCACCTCTTTCGAAAATGCGATCTGGTTCAGGCACGTCCGAAGAGATCGGACGATCGATCGTTCAAAATTTAGAATTCACGCGAAATCGTTGGGCTCAAGAACTCTTCGCTTATTGTTTGTTGTGTAAACAAACAAAGAATAAATACTTTCGTAACACAATGTCAAGAAAAAACGGGCCGAATTGAAAAAATTAACTTGCCGAGGCGAATTTTCTTGCCAAAACCAGGCTTATCGAGCCCAGGATCGTCGGCGTATCGCCCAATGCCGAGGGCAATATCTGGGTTCCCGACAGTTCCTGCCGGATGCTTCGCCGGCCAAAAGCCTCGATGTCGTCCTTGATCATGTCCCAGGCCTTAACGATCCGCCCGCTGACGACAACGGCCTGCGGACTGAATCCGATGATCAGATTTGAGATACCGATGCCGAGATAGTTGGCCGTTTCCTTGAGAATGGCGGTCGCGCGTTCCTCGCCGTTTTCGGCGAGCCGTATCAGGTGATCCATATCGACCATTGCGGAACGCGATTCGTCGCCGTTGGCGAGATAGCGCCTGATCACCGCCTTTTCCGAAGCGTGCGCCTCCCAGCAATCCTGACGCCCGCACGAACACACGACCGGAGCATTCTCTCCGACGTACATATGGCCAAACTCGCCGGCGGCCCCATTCTCGCCGCGATAGACTTCGCCGTCGATGACGATGCCCGTTCCGATACCCTCGGAGATCATCACCATGATAAAGTTGCGGGTCCGTTTGACCTCATCGGCCCCAAACCAAAGCTCGGCCAAAGCGACGGCGTTGGCGTCATTGTCGATGGTCACCGGCAGACCTGTCGCCCGCGTTATCTGGTGGCCGATATCCCAGTTGACCCATTGAAAATAGGGCACATAGAGCACCGTGTTGGTGACCTGGTCGGCGATGCCGGGTATGCTGATCCCGACCTCGAGGTCGTGCCCCTGATTCGCGTCGGCAAGTGCCTTGACCCGCGTGAGTATCTGCTCATTCATATACTCGAGGTCGGGCGAGGTCGGCAGGGTTTCTTCGCTAAGCAGGTTGCCGCCGAGGTCGGCCAGGACTATGGTCGTTTCACGCGGAGTGATGTCAACGCCGATGGCGACGGGCGTCCCGGTCTTGAGCTGCAGCAGCGTCGGCTTGCGTCCGCCGGTGGAGTCGCCGGTGCCGATCTCCTCGATATAACCCAGCGACTGCAGGTCATCGACGATCGCCGACACGGTCGACCGCTGAAGTGAGGTCTCGCGTGCGATCTCGGCCCGCGAGATCGGCGAGCGCACTCTTACATAATTGAGTACTATCTGACGGTTGATGTCGCGGATCGTGTTGTGACGCGCGATCTGATTTTTCGCCTTAGATAAATAGATCTTCTTCATTGAGCAAAATCCCTTCTATAGGCGAAGAGCAAACAGTGAGCCCTGATGTGCGTTCGTTTGTTGCCTAAGCAAACAAACATCTAACTGTATGCCGTTTTCGCGAAATCTTCAACCCCTTTTGCGGCAATTTTAACCAAACAGATAAAATATGGCGGTTTTCGGGCAGATGCGGGGCACTTTGTTCGACCCGGCGGGCGGCCGCAAAACACAGCCGTACTATCTTGGCGATCTTGTCGCCATGGCGTATTTTCTGATGACCTGCCAGGTCGTCCGGTCGCTGTCAAACACTGTGTTCAGGCCCTGTTCTTCCATCGGCGGGTCGCCCATATATTCATCGCCCGCTCGCCAGAAGGTCTGGCCGGCCTTCGGGCGGGCCATACCGCCAAATGCCCAGAAATTGGCGCCTTTTACGACACCGCTGCCCACTTTTGCCAGGATAAGGCCGTAATATGTGTCGCGGACGGTCGTTTTTGACGCGGGGTCAAACGACTGGCCGTCTCGGGGCAGCCCGAACTCTTCGATCACGAGCGGTTTTGACAGACGAGCGGCCGCAGCGGCATTGTCGGCGATATACTCTTCGGTCTCGGCGGCGACCGCCGGATATTCGTCCGCCATCTTTTCGGCGGCGAACCATCCCCAATTTTTCGGCCAGATGTGTATCGTCAGATAATCGACATTGCTGTCGGCGTGGACCGTCTCAAAGAGTTTCAGATCCTGCGTTCCGATCCAGCCCTCGTGCCCGATCGTGACCAGGTGCCGCGGGGCGAGCGACTTGATCATCGCCGACGTTTGGCTCAGCCACTGTTTGTAGTCGTCATTGGCAAATGGCCGCATCGGCCTGGGTTCGTTGGCGATCTCCCAAGCCATGATGGTCGGATCGTCGACATAATTTTTGCCCGAGATCCGGTTCCTGCGCTTGATGATCAACTCGGCCTGTTTGCGGTAGCCGGCCTTACAGGCGGCGCATGAATAGAATTTCGCGACCACGTCGCGAAGCTCGTCCCAATCTGGCTTTCGGGTCAGAAGGCTCTCGGAAACGACCTTGTTCCAGATCAGATATTGCTGAAATCCGCCGCTCCATTCCCAATTATTGCTGAGGTAGATGACAGCCTTCATTCGCCGCTTGCCCATCTCGTGCAAAATGAGGTCGAGGCCGTCGAGCACCTTTTCGTCAAACTCGCCCTGTCTTGGCTGCAGCGGCGGGCCGACGCGAATGACATCGTTGATCGGGCCGGAACCCTCGGCACCACCCAGGAGCCGGAGATTGGTCACGCCGTTCCGTTTCAGAAAGTCGAGTTCCCTTCGCAAACGCTCGATACCGCGCTTTCGGTCCTTTTCAAGCCCGATCAGCGCTCCGTACCAATAATTGGCGCCGACAAACGTGTATTCGGCACCGTCCGCGTAGAACGCACCGCCGCGCGTCGTTACAAACCCTTTCGCGTCCGCCCTTAACGAAGCGAATACGACCAAGACGATTACTGTTAAAAGGGCAGCGGAGCGCGATCTGAACATTCGAACATTATTGGCGATTTTTGTTTACAAGACAAAAACAGCCGCTCACGGGCCAACCGGCCTCAACTTTTTTCCGCCTTTCGTCACTTAAAATAGCAAAGATGCGTTAAAATCGATCGACAAGAATCGTTAAAAGATATGGTTTCATTTGCGTCCGGCGATCAGCCCTCGAACCGCGGGCCGCTGTCCGTTCCGTCTTGAGATATGAGCCAAAAATTGATTAGCCGAATACTGATCGCCGTCGTCCTGTTTGCCTCAGCGGCCCTTGCCCGGACGGATCTGCCCGGAGCCGCGTTCGATCCGTCAAATAATGTTTGGTTCGCTGTTCCCGCGGCCAAATGGGACGAGGCGATACCGGTCGGCAACGGCCGTTTGGGCGGGATGGTCTTTGGCGGCATTCAGGAAGAGCGTATTCAGCTCAACGAGGAAACATACTGGTCCGGCGGGCCTTATTCGACCGTTGTGAAGGGCGGTTATAAATTCCTGCCCGAGATCCAGAGGCTCGTTTTCGCCGAGCGGTATCTCGAGGCGCACAATCTCTTCGGCCGCCAATTGATGGGTTATCCGGTCGAGCAGCAAAAATACCAGAGCCTCGCGAACCTGCATCTCTTCTTCGGCCACGGCAAAGACGTGACCGATTACCGCCGCTCGCTCGACCTTCGCACGGCCGTCGCGACGACCACGTACTCGGTGAACGGCGTGCGGTTTACGCGTGAGGTTTTCGCATCGGCGCCCGATCAGGTGATCGTCGTCAGGCTGACCGCCGATAAGCCCGGTGCGATAACCTTTACCGCCAACCTTCGCGGCGTCCGCAATCAGGCACATTCGAACTACGGCACGGACTATTTTCGTATGGACCCGGTCGGGCAGGACGGCCTCGCCGTTACCGGCAAATCGGCAGATTACCTCGGCGTCGAGGGCAAGATTCGCTACGAGGGGCGTTTGAAGGCAAAGGCCGAGGGCGGCGCCGTTCGTACCGACGGCGTTGACCTGAAAGTAGCAAATGCCGACGCGGTAACGCTTTACTTTGCGGCCGCGACCAACTTCGTCAATTACAAGGACGTGAGCGCCGACCAGCACGAGCGGGTCGAGAAATATCTTGCCCGCTTGAACGGCCGGACATATCCGCAGATCGCCCGGGATGCCGAATCCGATCACCGGAAATATTACGACCGGGCCGGGCTCGACCTTCCGGCGACCGAAAACTCAAGCCTTCCGACCAATGAGCGAAAGGAGACGAATCAGACGTCACCCGACCCGAGCCTGGCGGCGCTTGCGTACAATTTTGGGCGTTACCTGCTGATCTCGTCATCGCGACCGGGCACGCAGCCCGCTAATCTGCAGGGCATCTGGAATGACGATATGAATCCCGCGTGGGATTCGAAATACACGACCAACATCAACACCGAGATGAACTATTGGCCGGCGGACTCGGCAAATCTCGGCGAGACCGCCGAACCGCTGTTCGAGATGATCCGCGAGTTGACCGATCAGGGTTCGCAGGTCGCCCGCGAACATTACGGTGCCCGCGGCTGGGTCTTTCACCAAAATACCGATATCTGGCGGGTCGCGGCGCCGATGGACGGCCCGAGCTGGGGCACATTCACGGTCGGCGGAGCGTGGCTCTCGACGCACCTCTGGGAGCATTACGAATATACGCAGGACAAGGCGTTCCTCGAGCGCAGCTATCCGCTGATCGAGGGTTCGGTACAGTTCTTCAGCGACTTTCTCGTCAGGCACCCGAACGGCAAATGGCTCGTGACCAATCCGTCAACATCGCCCGAGAATTTTCCCGACGGCGGCGGCAATAAACCGTACTTCGACGAGGTCACCGGCAGCAGATTGCCGGGAACGACCATCTGCGCCGGATCGTCGATCGATATGCAGATCCTCCACGACCTTTTCGGCTATTACCTGAAGGCGTCCGAGATACTCGGCAAACGCACGCCGCTCGTCGCCAAGATCAGAGAACAGCGTGAGCAGCTCGTGCCGCCGCAGATCGGCTCGGACGGTTCGCTGCAGGAGTGGGCCGACGATTGGCGGTCGCTGGAAAAGAACCATCGGCATTTCTCGCACCTTTACGGCCTCTATCCGGGACGTGTGCTCTGGGACAAGCGGACGCCGGCGTTGATCGAGGCATATAAGAAAGTGCTCAATGAGCGCGGCGACGGCGGCAAGGGATTTTCGATGGCATGGAAAATGGCTCTCTGGGCACGCCTCGGCGACGGCGACCGCGCCAACAAGATATTCAAGGGCTATCTCAACGAACAAAGCTGCTCGCAGATGTTCGCCCTTTGCGGCAAATCGCTGCAGGTCGACGGCTCATTGGGCATGACCGCCGCGATAATGGAAATGCTGATACAATCGCAGGACGGCGCCGTCGACCTTCTGCGTGCACTGCCGGGCGAGTGGGTCAGCGGCGAACTCAGCGGCGTGCGCGTCCGCGGCGGATTCGAGCTTGTCCTTCGCTGGGCGGACCGTCAGGCTCAAACGCTCAAGGTCACGTCGCACGCTGGGCTGCCGTTCCGACTAAAGTCCGGCCGGCCGGTGCAGTTGACGACGAATGGGAACACTTTTCGAACGATCGAACCGGTCAACGGCGTGATCGAATTTCCGACCATGAAAGACAGGTCCTACGTATTGAAACTACGATAGTTAGCAGATAATTTATGAAGATCCGACAATTGCTTTGCCTTTCGTTTATGGCGGCCGTTTTGGCCGTTGCCCCGTTCGCCGTTCCGGCACAGGATCCGGCGCTCACGCTCGAGAATATCTATTCAAAACGTGCCTTTGGCCAACGCGGCTTCGGCCCCGTGCGTTGGCTAAAGGACAGCAAAGGCTACTCGACCGTCGAGTCGAACAGGGCGGCCGGCGGGCGTGAGATCATCAGGTACGATGCCGCGACCGGCGAACGCACGGTGCTGGTGTCGGCGACGCAGCTGATCCCCGCTGGCGGCAAAGCGCCGCTCGAGATCGCCGATTACATCTGGTCGGACGACAACTCGCAGCTGCTCGTTTTCACCAACGCCAAAAAGGTATGGCGATACAACACGCGCGGCGACTATTGGGTCCTGAACCTGCGAACCGGAAAACTGCAGCAGCTCGGCAAGGGGCTCGAAGCCAGCACGCTGATGTTTGCCAAATTTTCGCCCGACGGAACACGCGTCGGCTATGTCAGCAAGCAGAATATCTATGTCGAGGACATCGCCACGTCGCGGGTCACTCAGATCACGGCCGATGGCGGCGGCAATATCATAAACGGCACATTCGACTGGGTTTATGAGGAAGAGCTCGATTGCCGCGACGGCTTTCGCTGGAGCCCGGACGGCAAGACGATCGCCTATTGGCAGACGGACTCGAAGAACATCGGCACCTTCTACCTGATCGATAACGTATCGGACATTTATTCGAAGCCGATCCCGCTGCCTTACCCGAAGGTCGGTACCAAGTTGTCGGCGGTCAAGGTCGGCGTCATTCCGGCCGTCGGCGGCAAGACAAAGTGGTTCGACATTCCCGGCGACCCGACCAACAACTATCTCGCCCGGATGGATTTCATTCCTAATTCGAACGAGGTGATGGTCCAGCAGCTTAACCGCAAGCAAAACACCAACAAGGTCTGGATCGGCGACGCCCGCACGATGCGGATCAACAACATTATGACCGAGACGGTCGAGGGGTTTCTGGACGTTCATGACAACATTCGGTGGCTCGACGGTGAGAAGTATTTCACCTGGACCAGCGAACGCGACGGCTGGATGCACCTCTATCGCGTTTCGCGTGACGGCAAGGAGGTCAAGCCGATCACCAACGGTGATTTTGACGTGGTGAATATCAACTGCATCGACCCTGACGGCGGATACGTTTACTACATCGCCTCGCCCGACAACCCGACCGAACGTTACCTTTATCGCAGCCGCCTCGACGGCACCGGCAAGGCCGAACGGGTCACGCCGGCCGGTTCGCCCGGACATCACTCATATCAGATGTCTGCCGACGCCAAGTGGGCGATCCACACTTACAACAACGCGACAACGCCGAACCGCATTTCTCTGATCTATCTGCCCGAAAACAAAGAGACCAAACTGCTCGAGGACAACCGCGAACTCAAGGCAAAATACGACAAACTCGGGCTGCGGCCGAAGGAGTTTTTCCGCGTCGATATCGGCGGCGAGCAGCTTGATGCCTTTATGATCAAGCCGGCAAATTTTGACCCGGCAAAGAAGTATCCGCTGCTGTTTTACGTTTACGGCGAACCGGCCGGGACGACGGTCCAGAATAACTGGGACGGCGGCGAGGGGCTCTGGCATCAGTACATGGCGCAAAAGGGTTACGTCGTCGTCAGCGTTGATAACCGCGGCACGCGTTCGCCGCGGGGCCGCAAGTGGCGGCAGTCGATCTACGGCCAGATCGGCATCCTCGCGTCTGAGGACCAGAGCAAGGCGGCGAAAAAGCTGCTCAGTATGTACGATTTTCTTGATGAAAAGCGCGTCGGCATCTGGGGTTGGAGCGGCGGCGGCCAGATGACGCTCAACTGTATGTTCCGTTACCCGGAGATCTATAAGACGGGCATCGCGGTGGCGTTCGTTTCTGACCAAAAACTGTACGACGCGACCTATCAGGAACGCTATATGGGCCTGTTGGAAGAAAACGCCAAGGGCTATCGCGACGGCTCGCCTATCACCTACGCCTCGAATCTGCAGGGCAATCTGATGATCATTCATGGCACGGGCGACGACAATGTGCACTATCAGAGCTTTGAGATGCTGGTCAACGAACTCATCAAGCACAACAAACTGTTTACGATGATGTCGTACCCGATGCGTGCACACGGCATCAACGAGGGCGAGAACACCTCGCTCCACCTCCGCCGTACGATGGAGAAATACTGGCTTAACAATCTCTAAGTCTGGCGATATGAGCGATCATCCGAGCATTTTCAATGACGTTATCGGGCCGGTGATGCGCGGGCCTTCGAGCTCGCACTGCGCGGCATCCCTGAGGATCGGGCGACTTTGCCGCGATCTCATGGGCGGCGATATCACAAGCATCCTGATCGAGTTTGACCCGAACGGCTCGCTTGCCACGACGCACATCGATCAGGGCTCGGACATGGGGCTTTTCGGCGGTTTCCTCGGTTGGGAAGCGGACGATGAACGTTTGCCCGATTCGGAAAAACATCTCGCCGATGCCGGGATATCGGTCGCTATCGAGATCACCGATATCGGTGCCTCGCACCCGAACACCTATAAACTGACGCTCTCGAACCCACTCGAAACGCACCGCCTCACAGCGATCTCGACCGGCGGCGGAATGATCGAGGTCATCGAGATCGACGGTGCGGCCGTCTCGCTGGCCGGCGGGCAATATGTGACGCTTGTCTATTGCGATCAGCCGGCTGAGGTGATCGCCGCGGCCGGGTCGCGGCCGGAGTTTTACGATGTCACGGTGCGAACGGGCGGCCGTACTTTTGTCGAGATCAGGTCCGGGGCGTTTCCGGATGATGATTTCCTTAGTGAACTCACGGCAATGGGCGGCGTCGGTGTTATTCGCAAACTTGCGCCCGTTCTGCCAGTTTTGACCGGCCGCGGCGTCAGCGTTCCTTTCATCACGTGCGATGAGATGCTTGCCTACAACGAGGGCAAGGGCCTCGAGCTGTGGGAGCTCGCCGTTCATTACGAGGCGGCTCGCGGCGGCATTTCGAACGGCGAGGTATTCGAGAAAATGCGGTCGATCGTGCGGATAATGGATGCCGCCGTCAAGACCGGCCTCAGCGGGACCGAGTACGCCGACCGCATTCTCGGCAGCCAGTCGGTCAGGTTCAAGGAACAGCTCGATGGCGACCGTCTGATCGCGGGTGACGTCAACAACACCGTCATTATGTACGTTTCGGCGGTGATGGAGGTCAAAAGCTCGATGGGCGTGATCGTCGCTGCTCCGACCGCCGGTTCGTGCGGCGCCTTGCCCGGAGCCGTGCTCGGCACGGCTCATACGCTCGGGCTGCCGGAGGACGATATCGTTAGGGCGATGCTCGCGGCCGGTATTATCGGCGTTTTCATCACCGCTCACGCCACCTTTGCTGCCGAGGTCGGCGGTTGTATGGCAGAGACCGGTGCCGGTGCCGGGATGGCCGCCGCGGCTCTTGTCGGGCTCGCCGGCGGTTCACTCGACCGTTCGCTCGCGGCCGCGTCACTGGCGCTGCAAAATTCGCTTGGCCTGATCTGCGACCCGATCGGCAACCGTGTCGAGGCTCCGTGCCTTGGGCGCAACGTGCTGGCCGCGACCAACGCCATCTCATGTGCCAATATGGCTCTCGCCGGTTATGACCATCTCATCCCGCTCGACGAGGTCATCGGCGCGATGAAAGAGGTCGGCGACCGCATCCATCACACCCTCAGATGCACAAACCTCGGCGGCCTCTCGATCACGCGAACCGCAAAAAAGATCGAGGCCGAACTCGGCCAAACCCCGAAAACGTTGTTCAAAATTTGTTGATCTTCCGCTCGGGCGTCTATTTTAACCATTGGGCTTAAAAGTGTCGTATTATGAGGTTCTGAATGGTTATTTTCGCATTCATTTTTGCCTTATCCGGCCTGTTTGCCTCGGTTGCGGGGCAGCTGCAAACCGGTTTACGAGTCGAACAGGTGTCTCAAACAAACTGGGACGTTCGATCGGGCCTCGCCAACGTTCGCGTACCGGGCACCAATCTCGGAGCGGTCTCATTTGCGGTGCTGGACGAAAAACGGATCGCGTACCTGTGCAATTCGACAAATGAGATCGTCGTCGTCGATCGGGCAAGCGGCGAGGCCGTTACGCGATTTTTTGTAGAGCCGGCACCGCGCGATTTCGTCTATAGTGACGGCCACTTTTTTGTGCTGGCCGACGACAGCGTTAGGCGTTACGACGAGGCCGGAAGGCTCTCCGGCAAGTTCCCATTTCCGCGTACTTATCGCGGTGTTGAACGCCTGGAGAGGTTTGCCAACGCGACCTATCTGCTGCTCCCTTCCGGCAACAGCGTGATGATCGAATCTGACGGCAGATCGCTGCCGGCGGATGAGACCGAAGGATGGATGTCGGCGTCCGGACGCCGTGTCGAAACACGTATTGGCCGAAACGGTGACTATCGCGTTCGGGTCTTCGAAAATGATGGCACCAGCCGTGAAGCTGATTTTTCTGCGGACGGAAAAGTCGCCGGCGTGTTTGCCGTCGGCTCGACCGGCGAACGATTGATCCTTGATGTCCAGACGTTTCGCTCAGAGGCTCCGGTTTCGGTCGAGCGAACCCTCGTCGTGATCCGGTTGGATGCCGACGGTATCGGGCCGATCATTGCTAAAACGCGGCTGCCTGACTGCTATTTTGTCTATTCAAACCGTGATCTGACGCTTAGTGAAAGCGGTGCCGTATTCAATATGGTGACATCACCTGACGGCACGTTTGTCTTTGCGTTGACCGAGACCTCGGCAGCCGCGGGACGCGAATATCCGCCGCGGATCGCTGACGCCGGATACCACTATAACGACCATCTGCTCCGTGTGGACAGCTACGTCGACGCGGATTTGAGCGTTGCTCCGCCTGATCTCGCCCCGATCACCAGAGAGCAGATCATCAGCAATGCCGTGCCATACACGACCCAGACGTGGACAGCATCCGGCACCAATATCTGGACCGGCGTCAGTTGCGGCGGTAAGACGGTACAAACACCCGCGTGGGTCCAGATCGGCACAAATACGTCGATGCCCTATTGCTGGGGCGGCTGGACAACCGTTTCGGCGATCCAGGGCTATCTTGATCTGGGCAGATCGGCCGGTGACAATAACACCGTGACCGCCTTCGGAGCCGAGCCCTCATGCGCGGTTGGGCTCGATTGTTCCGGACTTGTTTCGCGGGCGTGGGCCTTGAGTGCAAAACAATCGACCACCTCGCTGCCAAACATTTCGACTTCGAGGCCGCTTTCGGCCACTGAGCCCGGCGACATCTTAAATATTCCCGGCGATCACACACGACTGATCGAAACCAACTACGGCAACGGCAATTACCGGGTCATCGAGTCGTCCGGTGCCGACTGGCGAACCTCGTATCGCACATACACGGCGGCCCAGCTCGCGTCATATGATCCGCGGTATTATAACGATCTGACGGTCACGGCTCCCGGTTCATTCTCACTGACCCTTACCCCGGAATGCAGCGGATCGTCGAGCCGCATCAGGCTGAACTGGACCGCCTCGGCCGGTGCCACTGCCTACGACGTGTACCGCAACGGAAATTTGTATTTCAGCGGCATCACCGGCACACAATTTATGAATAGCGGAAATATAACCGTCGGTGCGACCTACAGCTATTTTGTCAGGGCACGAAACTCGGTCGGCAACGCGGATAGCGATACGCAGGCCGCCGTTGCTCCTAACTGCAGCCCGTTACCGGCTGCGCCAAAGGTCTTTGATTTTGACGGCGACGGCAAGACGGACATTTCGATCTTTCGTCCGGCCCCGGGCGAATGGTGGTATTTAAGGAGCAGCAACGGATCGAACGCGGCTGCGCAATTCGGCACGTCGTCCGACATTATTACCCCGGCCGACCTCACCGGTGACGGCAAGACGGATATTGCATTTTTCCGCCCGGCGACGGGATTTTGGTATGTTCTGAGGAGTGAAGACCTCTCGTTCTATGCGTTTCCGTTCGGCACGAACGGCGATGTTCCCGTGCCCGCGGATTACGATGGCGACGGCAGAGCAGACGCGGCGGTGTACCGGCCATCGACCTCGACGTGGTACATCAATAACTCAGGCGGCGGCACCACTATAACGGCATTTGGTTTATCCGGCGATGTCCCGGCCGCGGCCGATTATGATGGCGACGGCAAGGCCGACGTCGCGATCTTTCGCCCGAGCTCGGGCGATTGGTGGCTAAACCGCAGCACCGCCGGGTTGATCGCCTACCGTTTCGGGCAGAGCGGCGATCGGACAACTGTCGGCGATCTCACGGGCGACGGCAAAGCGGATGTGGCATTCTGGCGGCCCTCGACCGGCGAATGGTACGTCCTTCGCAGCGAAAACTCGACATTTTACGCTTTCCCGTTCGGCACGAATGGTGACACTCCCGCGCCCGGCGACTATGACGGCGACGGCAAAATGGATGCCGCGGTCTTTCGCCCGTCAACCTCGACCTGGTACGCCAACCGCTCGACCGCGGGCGTGCTGATCCAGCAATTCGGACAAACTGGCGACCTCGCGGTGCCTGCATCATTCGTCCGCTGATCGGCCGACCGATCCATCCACCGAGCCAAACAAACAAATACGGGCACCATATTGGTGCCCGTAACTTGTTGATCAAATTGGCTC
>CAZQGN010000003.1:0-114174 GCA_964592865.1 uncultured Chloracidobacterium sp.
TCCAAATTAATTTGAAACAGTTTGGTGAACGATCCGCGACGCAGAAAACGGCCGCCCGATGATCGATCATCAGACGGCCGCGTTCCTATTTCACCCGGTTTGGATCAGAAGTTGAACCTGAAGGCGAATTGGATCTGTCGGTTCGAGCCAAGACCGACGGTTCGTCCGACGGTCGATCTCAGCAGGCCAAAGGTCGATCCGGCCGAACCCTGTGTAAATGCCTGGCCAGGCTGGACGACGTTCGACGTGGTCGCGGTGTAAACCGACGTCGAGGTGTTAAAGGCCAGATTTGGCAACGCGTTGTTGAGCGTGGTCGACGGATTGGCAAAATTCGCCTGATTGAATACGTTGAAAACCTCAGTGCGAAATTCGAAATTCATCTTTTCGCGAATGCGAAAGCGTTTAGCGACGATCATATCGACCTGACGAAATGTCGGGCCCGACAGAGCGTTGCGGGCGAGGTCGCCCCACGTTCCGGGTGCCGGTGTGGCAAATGCCGCCGGATTGATGAAGTTGCGGTCGTTATTCAGGTACGGGTTGACCCCGGCGATCAGGTTCGGCCGCCGTACGTTACGCGAATTACCGCCGCCCGGCGTATTGACGACCGCGACAAAGCCCGTCGGCAGTGCCGGGAATGACGCACCGAATGACGGCAGGTTCGCGGTGAACCCATTAGCAAAAAAGCCGCCGACACCGTTCGGGCAGCCGCCCGCCTGCTGACACTGGACCACGATGTCAGGCCTCACGACCAGCACCTCGACCGGGACGCCGCTGCGGGCATTGATGATACCGCCGAGCTCCCAGCCGCCGAGTATGAAGTTGCCGGTACGGCCGAGGTCAAACTTCTTGCCCTTGCCGAAAGGCAGCCCATACAGTGCGCTGAGATTGAAGGTATGCCGCACGTCAAAGTTGTTGCGGCCGCGGTCAGCCTCAAAATTGTCGAGTTGTGCACCGGTGCGGGCCTCGTTCGACCCTGCGGTCGTACCGCGGCTGCTGCCGTAGGTGTACTGGGCGTTCATGGTCAGGCCGCTGCGAAAGCTCCGCTGGGCCGAAAACTGCAGCGCGTTGTACTGGTCGTCGCCGCCGCTGGTCTTGTAGTCGATCTCGGCGTACGGGTTTGAGACGGTCGTGCCGCTGACGATGCTGAACTGCCTGACCGTCGTCACGCCGATGACCTGGCCGGCCGGATTGGTACGGTTGACGACGCCGAACCCGGTCGGGATGTTGGTACCGTTGGCTATTGTCGTCTGGCCCGGCAGTATCTGGTTGGCGACGCTTCTGAGAAACAGGTTGGTGCCCTTGCTGCCGACATACGCGAGCGTCGTCGTGATGCCGCCCGGCAGCTGTTGCTGCCACGAAACGCTGTATTGAAAGATGCGCTCGGGTATCGTATAGTCGCCAGAATATGCACGCGGCTGATAGCTGCGGTTGTTCGGATTAGAGTTAAAGTTGGCGATGATCGCCGGAATATTTGCCGGGAACGCGAGCAACGAACCGCTCGTCACGGTCGAGCTGACACGGTCGCTCTCGATCGGCTGGATCTGGTCCTCGGTCTGGCCCGGGCCGTAATAGAGCCCGAGTCCGCCGCGGATGACGGTCTTGCCGGCCGAGAAGAAACCGTTACCGTCCTGATCCGGTGACCATGCGATCGCGACGCGGGGCCCGAAGTTGGTCTTGGACGACTTGAATGCCGCCTCGGACGACGGCCGCAGTGTGCCGGTCCTGATGTCGAACAGCACCTGGCCGTTGTTTGCTTCGCGGAGCGGTGTGTAGGATTCGTAACGCAGTCCGTAGCTGAGGGTCAGGCCGGGCTTGAGCTTCCACTCGTCCTGGGCATAGCCGATGTAGTATTCCTGCTTTGCAAGACGCTGGCCGGTCAGGCCGTTGTTGAACGGGCTCGGGGCACTGACATCGCCCAGATACTGGACCGACGTCGGCGTATTGGCCAAAAAGGCCGCCAGGTTTGAGAACGTATAGGTCGTACCGCCGAGGCGGTCGGTGTACATCCTGATCAAACGGAGCTCGCCGCCGAACTTGAAGTTGTGGCTGCCGCGGATCCAGTTGAGGCTGTCGACGAACGACAGCGAGTACGGTGTGTACGGCTGGCCGCGGCCATTGGTGGCCGAGTTTGCACGGACGAGGCCGCCCGGGATCGAGATGCCCGATGATGTGCCCTGGCCGGCGATGCCCGTATTGGCGACGCTGCCCGAGATGTTGAGGATCAGGTTTGAAAAGTCGAGGCCGCCGACGGTCGGTGCCTGGCCGTTGATACGGGTGCGGGCGGCGTTGTAGCCAAACTTGAACTCGTTGATCAGCGAGCCGTCCTTCTTAAGGATCGACTGAAAACCGGCGACGCCGTTCTGCGGGACCGCCTCGATCGACGTCACTCGGCCCGAGATGCCCTCAGGGGCGATGTCGGTGCCTTCGTCGCGAAAGAACCGCATATAGAGCTTGTGGTTGGGGTTGAGCTGATAGTCGATGCGGGCCGCAAACGCCTTTTCGTCGACCTTTTCGTTGTCCTGCAGCTGCAGCACGTCAAAGCCGGTGACCGCCGAGCCGCCAGGGATGACGACGGCGTTGGCCGAGCGAAATGCCGCAATGTAGGGCTGGATGAGCGGGTTTACCGGTGTCGACGTTCCCGGGATCAGGGCTCCGGGCAACGCGAGGCTCAGGCTCGGTGCCGCCTCGACAAAATTCAGGCCGAAACGGCCGCGGTACTGCTCGTAGCTGCCGAAGAAAAATAGCTTGTCCTTGATGATCGGGCCGCCGATCGAACCGCCGAACTGGTCGAGGGCGAGTTTGCCCTTATCAATGCCGGGCGATGCGTTCTCGAAGAAGTTGCGGGCGTCGAGGCCGTCGCGGCGGAAATATTCGAAGACCGAGCCGTGAAAGCTGTTTCCGCCGCTCTTGGTCACGACGCTGATCTGGCCGCCAGTGCCGGTCCCGAACTCGGCCGGGAAGTTGCTAGAATCGACGCGAAACTCCTGCACGTTCTCAAGGCTCGACTGCAGGCGAAACGGCGACGGCACCTCGCCGTTAAGATTGCCGGGGCTGGCGTCGATGATGGCGGTGCCCTCGATGCCGTCGTACCGGACGACGTTTTGATTATTGGCACGGCCCGAGAAACGAATGTCCGAAAATGTCCCGCTGCCGCTGTTGACGCCGCCCGGAGCCTGTAGGTAGAGCTGTGACAACTGGCGGCCGTTGATCGGCAGTCCCTCGACCTCGCGGGCGTTGACGTTGGCACTCATGCTCGCCGACGACGTGTTGACGATCATATCCTCGCCCGACACGACATCGACCGAGACTGACACGCCCTTGGCCTGCAGTTTAAGCTCGAGATCGAGTTCCTGGCCGACGAGCAATTCGATGTTCTTTCGCGTGGTCGTCTCGAACGTGCTGCCGCCGGCGGTGACGGTATATGTCGCCGGCCTCAGGTTGACGACCAGAAAGGTGCCGTCCGCCTTGGCGAGTACGCTGCGCGATTCGCCCGTCTTTTCATTGATGACGGTGACGGACGCTCCGGGAATGACGCCGCCGTTGGTGTCGACCACCGTGCCGGCGATCTGGCCGTTCGCCTGAGCCAAAACGCTCAGCGCAAATACGGTTAGTAAGGTAAATATTATTGATATTCTGTTTGCGAGATCTCTCGGTTTCATCATTTCTCCTAAGCGGAAATATTCAAAATAGTTTTCGGGCCCGAACGCATACGACTATCGTCATGCTGCGATCCGCGACCTGCCGGTTCTTAAAAATTTCTTGGCTGCAAGAGGCAGATTAGAGTGTGGAAGTTAACCGAAAGTGAATGGGGTGTTAAATGAGTGTTAAATGTAAAAGTGCATTGACCGCCGACTGGCGCAGACACACGCAGATCCGCCGGGCATCTTTTTATGCCGGCCGTGTCTTTTTACTCATAACGATCGCACTGTAATTTTGGTCGGGCGATTAAGGATCAGATGTATTTGGTCCATGACGATTTATTCCTCCGCCAGAGATCATCACAGAGCTGGAGAAAATCGAATGACTAAAAGATCCGAAAAAGTCGCAAGAACAATCATTGGTGTTGCCTCGATCATTGCATTGACGGTTTTGGCCGCATTTGCTCAGACAACAAACTTCACAGCAGTAGCTCCATTGCCGCAACTCCCGCCGGCACCGGACGTCGTACTCCGCGATTCGTTCGGCCAGGGGCCGAATATGATGCGGCCGGCCAGCGGAAAGGGAACTTTGAAAGACACATATCTGGGTGCGTCGATCGGCGGATTTTGGCTGGAATATCCGGGCACCAAAAACAATCGCTGGACCGCACCTGACTCGGGTGACACGTGGCGATATTGCGGAACGGGGATGAACCCGTATCAACTGCCGTCACCGCTGGAGACCGTCTTTGGGTGGGAGCAGAACGCTATCGTATGTACGATCCTGAACGCGCAGCCGGACCTGACCGTTCGCCCGACGGCCCTGATGCCGGTGCCTTCAAACCTCGCCGTTCCGTACGAACTCGAGATCGACGGGACGTATTGGAACGTCGCCAACACCTATCTTGCTCTCGGTTTGACCAACTCGGGCTCGACGACCAACAACCTCTCGTCCGGCGGCAGTATCGTCCTGATCCTCAAGCCCAGCCAGGACGGCTGGACCTCGGTCTACGAATTTCGCCTGGGTGGCTTTGGCGGTCAACTCCTGGCGTCAGGCTCGACCGACGATCTGTTCTTTAATCAGATGAAGATCCGCTACAACCCGCAAAACCGCAGCGTCGGAGCGAGTATCAACGGGGTTGACCTCGGGACATTTGCTACCAGCATTGCCCCGCCAAGATACGCCGGTTTCGAAGGAAACGGCTACGCTGACAACTTCGTTATTAGACGGCTTCAATAGTTGCCTTGCCGCTCCGAAAGTAGAAAAGGCTGTCGTTTTCGACAGCCTTTCTTCTCTCGCCGACGATAAGACGGATCGGACATCAGATTATGGTCGTTACGATCTCGCGGATCGACCGTTGGAGTTCGCGGTCATCTGTAATGGGCGAGCAGATGGCGACCTCGGCGGCGGCGATGGGCGAGATGCCCTTGGCGATCATCTGCGCCGCATAGATCAGCAGGCGTGTCGAGACGCCCTCTTCGAGGCCGTGACCGCGAAGATTGCGGACCTTTTGGCCGATCTTGACGAGGTCGGCGGCTGTTGATTCGTCGATGCCGCCCTCTCGGGCTACGATCTCGGTCTCGGCTTCGGCTTCAGGGTAATCAAACTCCATCGCGACGAAACGTTGGCGTGTGGACTGTTTGAGATCTTTGAGGATCGATTGATAGCCGGGATTGTACGAGACGACGAGCATAAATTCCTCGGGCGCCTCGATCACGGTGCCGCGTTTCTCGATCGGCAAGCGTCGGCGATCGTCGGTGAGCGGGTGGATGATAACAACGGTGTCCTTGCGGGCCTCGACCACCTCGTCGAGATAACAGATCGCACCGGCCCGGACGGCGGCGGTCAGCGGACCGTCATGCCAGACGGTCTCTTCGCCCTCGAGCAGGAAACGGCCGACGAGATCGGTCGAGGAGAGGTCTTCGTGGCAGGCTACGGTGATGAGAGGGCGGTTAAGCCGATGCGCCATATACTCGACGAAACGGGTCTTGCCGCAGCCCGTCGGGCCTTTGAGCATCGCCGGCAGTTTTGCCGCGTACGCCGCTTCAAACAACTCCACCTCATTGCCGATCGGCAAATAAAAAGGCTCTCGGGCGATCTTGTACTGTTCGACTGCTAGTTCCATGAAATATATTTTCAGCGCAAAAACGACAAAGGGCAAAGGCTGAAGATTTTTTGCAGCAGATAAACTCGGATGGGGGAAGGCCTTTTATCTGCGCTCATCATCATTGATCCGCGGACAGATCCTGATATAACTTAGATATGCTCACGATCACTCAGGCCGAGACTGACGAACAGATCGCCGAAATCAGAGAACTCTTTCGCGAGTACGAGGCATGGCTCGGACTTGACCTTTGTTTTCAGGGATTTGAGGCTGAGCTTGCGTCACTGCCGGGCAAGTACGCAATGCCGTCAGGACGCCTTTACATCGCGTATGTCGACGGCCGGCCGGCCGGCTGCATAGCTCTAAGGCCGCTCGGCAGCGGGGTCTGTGAAATGAAACGGCTATTTGTCAGGGCCGGTTTCAGGGGGCACAAGCTGGGCATGCGGCTGGTCAGAAAGCTGATCGAAGAGGCCAGATCAGCCGGTTACAGCAAAATGCGGCTCGATACATTTCCGCCCAAAATGGGCAAAGCCGTGAGCCTCTACCAATCTCACGGCTTTGAGCAGATACCGGCATATTACGATAATCCGCATCCGGACGTGTTGTTCATGGAACTCGCATTATGAACTATATCCCGCGGCCGTAGCTGCTGCCGTAAATCGTCGGCGGAGGCGGTGTCACCTGAAAATTTTGCTCTATCAGCGGAAACACCTGGCGATAGGCAAATGCGTTTGCCGCGTAGATTATCGGCATCACAAAAAACAGCCCGATACACAGCATCAGGATGCCCAGAAGTACGACCAACGCCTCAAGTATAAAAAGTACGATCAATCCGCCGATATTTGACGTCGCGGCGCGTGCACTGAGCTTCATCGCATCGACCGGCCCAAGGTCATACTCCATCGCAAGCGGGATCGCGAAGAACAGTAGAACCCGCCACACGACCGCAAACAGCATAAGCAGAACGCCGACAACCGCAAGTACGATCAACAAGCCGCTGGCGATCGCAAATTCGGGGTTTGAGGACTGAAAGAACTGCAGATCAGGGTCACCATCACCGCCTAACAGGCCGATCCTTCCGATATCGACAGTAAACCGTATGCCCTGGCCGACTATCTCAGGTATCGACTGGATGATGCCGATGACCATCAGCGGGACGAACTTCTCAAACCCCTTGAACATCATCCCGAACTCGATCGGCTCGCCGCGCATCTCACGGAGTACGACGTAAAATACGCCGCCCATTATCGGCCCGACAAAAAATAGGCTGAAGCACGGCACGCAGCCGGCGATTATCATCGCGACCAGCGTTATCCCGAGAAACAATCCGTAATTGTTCTTGATCAGGTTCCAACCGTTGCTGACGCATCCGGTGGCGTCGATCGCGCCGTTGTAATATTCGACATTTGTCATATGGTTGATAAGGATCGCCTGATTTTAGCTGAAATCTCTGCGATTTGAAACAAAAATTTGCCTGAGGCACCGCTCGGCGGCATCTCAGGCAAATTTCAGTTAATGGTGTCGATAAAGGCTTACCGCTTTCTCGGCATCTTGTCGTCCATCATTGCGGCCTGATAGACAAATGTCGCCAAGATGATCGCCATCTGCTTCATATCGTCGGCCTGGATACGATCGTACACATCCTGATTTGAGTGGTGTGTCCGGGTGTCGTACTCGACAGCGTCCTGTATGAACTGGAAGCCGGGCAATCCGATCGCGTCAAAGCTGAGGTGATCGGTGCCGCCGGTATTCGAAAGCGTCAGCGTATTTGCACTCATATCGAGCGGCTTCGACGCGTCGTACCATTTCGGATCCTTGAATGACGACAGCCAGTTTCTGAAGATCGGCCGGACACCCTCGTTGCCCTGCATATAGACGCCGCGGATCTTGCCGGTACCGTTGTCGATATTGAAATAGGCCGAGAACTTGTCATACTCGGCGAGTTTCGTCAGAGGCTGCGGTGCCGCATTTCCACCGCCGCCGCCAAATGACGGGGTCGAACCGTCGCCAAGATAGCCGAGGTGCTGTTTGACATAAGCCCGCGAACCGAGCAAGCCCTGCTCTTCGCCCGTCCACAATCCGATGCGGATCGTGCGGCGCGGCTTGAGCCCGAGCGTCTGGATGATACGTACGGCCTCCATCATCACGGCACATCCGGCCGCATTGTCGGTAGCACCTGTGCCGCCATGCCAGGAGTCGAGATGGCCGCCGAGCATGACCAGCTCGTCCGCCTTGTCAGTACCGGGAATTTCGGCCAGCGTATTGTAACCGTTAGGATCGGCGTCCTGATATTCGACGGCGAGATCGATCGTCATGGTGACCTTTTCGCCGGCATCTATCATTCGGGCAACGCGATTGAAATGTTCGACCGACGCGCTGACCTGGATCGGGACATTCGCCCCCTTGTCATAAACGCGAACCGGCGGATTTGCCGGCGAACCCGGAGCTGCCGGAGGCGGCTGAACGGCGGTTGCACCCTGAACAAAGATCGTGCCGCCGTCTCCGCGTGCCGAGTCGACCAGGATCGCGGCACCCTCTTCAGCGAGAAAACGCATTCTTGCCGAGTTGAACTGCTGCATCTGTGCAAAATTAGGATTACCGCCCGGGCCGCCGCCGGGACCGCCAGCGGGCCGACGGATCGTAGCCGGGTCCGGAGCGTCCGCCATATTCAGGAGTTCGGTATCGGTGAAACGTTTGCCGGGGGCTTCCATCCAGGCCTTGACCTCACGGATCGGGCCGATAAGCACGATCTTGCCTTTCAGCTTGCCCTTGTACTGTTCAAGCTCGGCGACATTTTGTGCGTTAAAGCGGACAACTTCGCCGGTATATGCGGTGCTCGGGTTTGCCGGTGCCGCAGCCTTGTTCTTCGCCTTCGGATCGACGGGCGCCGGGGTGATCAACTTATCAGTGCCGGGCGACCATGCCTTGGGGTACGCGATAAGCGGAAAAGCGGTCGGCCCATCGACCATCGCCGTAAACCGCTTGAGCGTCCAGCCGCGGCCGAACGGTCCCCACGATTCGAGGTGTGCGTTCTGCAAACCCCATTTAGCGAGGGTGTCGCGAGTCCACTCGTTGGCTCGCTTGGCACCGGGCGACGCGGTCAGCCGCGGCCCGATAACATCGGACATATAGCTGAGCGTCTGCATGACCTGCGAGTTCTTTGTACCTTCTTCCTTGATCTTATCGATGACCTCTTTCGGTGCTTCGTAGACCTTCGGAGCCGTCTGTCCGAGCGCGAACGTCGGCAGCAAAAACGTATAAATGACCAAAATGCCTACAATCTTGCGTCGTAGCATAATTAACTTATCTCCTGATAGATGTAATGGATCTCTTGTAAAGACTTAACTACTTATAGCACAAGAAGGGAGGAAAAAAGTGTAAAGATTTGTCAGATGGACGACCACGTCAAGGTAAACGCCGGCGGCACGTTTTTCAGAATGAGCGGACTGCGCTTTGATTTGCCGTAACGGTTTCGTAAAAATTCGCGAAGTTTGATGGCAGGGGGCAGATAATAGCCGTGCGCGTACTGAAAGATACGCAGTTCACAACCCTCATCCATAAACTTTTCGATCTCGAGCAGGACGCTCTCGCTGACTTCCTTAGGCAGCGAAACGAACGGCAGGCAGCAGACGAGATAGCGCACCTTGCCAAGGCCTGACTCCTGATGAATGCGATAAGATTCGGCCGCATTACCGCAGACGATGTTGAGGTCGGCGTATTTCTGGCCAAGGGTCTTGACCATTTCGGTGTCGAGTTCGATCCCGAGATACGATTCCCGGTTGGGGATGATCTGCTGAAGGTACTTTGTGATCGCTCCGGTCCCGACGCCGAGTTCGAGAACGATATTGTTTTCATCGGGCTTGATGCCGACCAGCATTTCAGCGGCCAACTCCGGCGAGCTTGGTGCAACTGCACCAACCTTCAACGGATTCTTTAAGAAAGCCTGTAAGAACTGTAGATTTTCTTTCATTGGGTCGACTTACACGGAAGGCCGGGCGCCTGATCTTTCTTCCGATGTTACATCAGTGTTATCGACAGTCATTTTATAATCACAGTCTTCGTTTTGGCAATACCGCACGGTGCCGTCCTTTTTAGTCGTCTTTTCAAGCAAAAACGGCGCGCTGCATGACGGGCACGGGCCGGCGACCGGCTTGTCCCAATAAACGGCGTCACACTTCGGATAATTGACGCAGCCGTAAAACACCTTTCCGCGCTTGGATTTTTTGACGGCGATGTCGCCGCCGTCCTTCGGACACGAAATTCCGACCGTCTCCCGTTTGATATAGTCGCACTTCGGATAATTGGAACAGGAAATGAACTCGCCGAACCTGCCCTGCCGGCGGACAAGGTGAACGCCGTCCTTCGGGCACATTTCATCGAGCGGAACGGGCGGCGCGGCGGGTTTCTGATCTCCCTTGGCTATCTTCCGTATGTTCTTGCACTCCGGATAGCCGGTGCAGCCGTAAAATGAACCGAAACGACCTTTCTTGAGAGCCATTTCGCGGCCGCAAAGTTCGCAGACCGGGATTTCCTCGGCCGTTTCACCTTCGCCGTTAGCGGCGCTCTCGGTGTCGGCACGCTTGCTGGCCACCTCGCGGGTATTCTTACACTCAGGATAATTGGCACAGGCCAGAAACTGGCCGAACCTACCAAATTTGATGACCATCCCGGCACCGCATTTTTCGCAGATCTCGTCAGTCGGGATCGACATCTTCTTCATCGACTTGATGGTCTCGTCAGCCTTTTCAAGATCCTTTGAGAATTTGCCGTAAAAATCATGAAGCGCCGAGCGCCAATCCAGTTTTCCGTCCTCGATCTCGTCGAGCTGTTCTTCCATTCGGGCGGTGTACGCCGAATTGAAAATATCGTCGAAATTGGCGATCAACAGGTCATTTACTGTCGTCCCGAGCGGGGTCGGATGAAAGCGGCCCTCAATCTTTTCGACGTATTCGCGGTCCTGAATGGTCGTCATGATCGCGGCGTAGGTCGACGGGCGGCCGATGCCCTTTTCCTCAAGCGCCTTTACAAGCGTCGCCTCTGAATACCGCGGCGGCGGCTGTGTAAAATGCTGATTCGGGTTCAGGCTGTTCAGTTTCAGAGTTTCGCCCTCGCGAAGCTGCGGCAGGCTGCGTTCCTCGTCATCTTCCTCGTCGTCCTGCGGTTTTTCGTCGCGGCCCTCTTCATAGACCCTGAGATAACCGTCAAACTTTTGGACAAGGCCGCTGGCACGGAAAGTGAACCGCCCGGCTTTGATATCGACCGTCGTCTGGTCGAACACCGCCGGCATCATCTGCGAAGCGACAAATCGCTGCCAGATCAGACGATAAAGCTTGAGTTCGTCAGGTTGCAGCCGGCTCGCGAGACTTTCGGGCGTACGGTTGACGTCGGTCGGCCGGATCGCCTCGTGAGCGTCCTGAGCGTCCTTTTTGGATCGATAAAAATTGGGTTTTCCGGGCAAATAGCGCTCGCCGTACGTGTCGCCGACAAATCCGCGAACCTCAGCCAAGGCCGCGTCTGAAACGCGTGTCGAGTCAGTTCGCATATAGGTGATCAGACCGACAGCACCTTCGCTGCCGAGGTCGATCCCTTCGTAAAGCCGCTGAGCCGCGGTCATCGTCCGCTTGACGGAAAAGCCGAGTTTTCGGGCGGCTTCCTGCTGCAGTTTTGACGTGATGAACGGCGGCGTAGGGTTACGTTTCTTTTCTTTGGTGGTCACCGAGTTGACGACGTATTCGGCGGATGACGCCTCATCGACGATCGACCTCGCCTGCTCCTCGGTCTTGATGTGGTATTCGTTCGGTTTAAGATCTTCGTCAAACTTGCCGTATTTGACCGACTTGTCTTCGATCCTATTTAGCTTGGCGTCAAAATTGGGCGGCAAGGCAGCGGTCAGATTGGCGACTATCGACCAATATTCTGTCTTATTAAATGCCTCGATCTCACGTTCGCGTTCGACCACAAGGCGGACGGCGACGGTCTGAACGCGCCCGGCCGAGAGTTTGCCGCCGATCGTCTTCCAGAGGATCGGCGAAACCTTGTATCCAACCAATCGGTCAAGAATGCGTCGTGTTTGCTGAGCATTTACCAGATCCTCATTGACCTGTTTAGGTTCCTTAAATGCATCCTGGATGGCATTTTTGGTGATCTCGTTAAACATCACCCGAAAGACCGGTATCTTGGTCTTTTTAGGGACGATCTCTTCGGCCAGATGCTGACAGATCGCCTCGCCTTCGCGATCGGGGTCGGCCGCGAGGTAGATCGCATCGCTTGCCTTGGCGGCCTTTTTGAGATCAGAGACTACCTTTTTATTATTCCGCTTTTTTACATCGGGGATGACCTCGTAGGTGGGTTCAAAGTTGTTATCGATATCGACACCCAGGCCGCTTTTCGGCAGGTCCTTAATATGGCCGATCGAGGCCATTACGACATAGTCGGACCCGAGATATTTATTTATCGTTTTCGCCTTGGCGGGCGACTCAACGATCACAAGACTCTTTGACATAAATTAAGACACTAATCAGTGTGGACCCGCGACTCGATCAAGCTCTGTGCCGCATCAATGGTCAACCCTATAAAATCACTTTCAAACCAAACCTCTTCCGACGCCTCATAAGAGTGGATGATCTTCACATCATCCTCGATGTCGTCGACGATCGCCGCTATTCTCAGGTACGTCACCGGAACGGTCTGAGGGCCGTCGGGCGAACCGGCAGAATATGATGACTTCCAACCCGTCGATTCAACAACGATCACCGAGTATGTGATCACACCTCGCGGCGTCGACGAGATCTTTTTGACCGCGGCCTTTGCTGCCGATCGGCTCAGCGGCTTTTCGACGCCGTACATCCGGCGGTACTCGTGGCAACGGTCGCTGCCTGCCTCAAAGTCGCGGCACGGAGACGGCCGGTCCGCATAAACACGGCAACCGATATCGACCATGATTTCGCCGGCTAGGTGAATGCAGCGGCCGCTTTCGGCGTCACGCGGCAACATTCGTTCGATCACCGCGTCAGAAACTGATTCGTCCGGATATATCTCCCAATACTCGGAAAATCTCTCGGTCTCGGCCCTCGCGATCGGCACTACCAGCGGCAGATCGCAACAAACTCCGCACGTCGTACATTCCGGTATCGGCTCATTCGCGGCGGTTGCTATATTTTCCGAAACCCGTTTTGGCGTTCGGTCGAGCGGCAGTTGCGGTTCAAATATCAGGCTTTTCTTCTTGCGGTTGTATCCGCGTATCAGGTCAAGATACTCGGCCTTCGGCATTCGTGTGATCCGTATCGGTTTTGCCACAGATCCAACCATTCGAGAAAAAAATATGTCAGACGCCTAATTGCGTACTGACATTCTGACTTCTATCACCTCGTTCGCAAGTCTGTCAATTCGAGGCTATACCTTATCGGAAAATCGACCAATGTCAAAACTCGCCGCGATCAAGTTCGCCGGGCGTAGTGTTTTCCGGGCAGGACGCGGATCAGATCGCGGATATCGAGGGCCACCAGAGCTGTATTTAGGTCGCCAAATGACAGTCCGCTGGTTTCGAGCAGGATGTCGATATGGGTTCCTTCGTCCGGCGACAGCAATGACCATATTGCCATTTCGTGCTCGGTCATATCGGAGGGTATGAGTTCAGGCTGCCGGACGGCATCTTCGGCTTTTGGCTGGTCGATCTTCGGCGGTAGGATAGTTGCAGCGATCTCTGACGGCAGTTCGGCAACCACATCCTGCCACTGCTGCACGAGTTTTGCACCGCATTTGATGAGATAATTCGTCCCGAAAGAGTTGCCCGAAGTGATATTTCCGGGCACAGCCATGACCTCGCGATTCTGCTCCATCGCGAGCCGGGCCGTGATCAATGATCCGCTGCGTTCAGAAGCCTCGACGATCAGCACGCCGTGGCTCAGGCCGCTGATTATGCGGTTTCGATAGGGAAAATTCTCTTTTATCGGCGGTGTGCCGATCGGGAACTGCGAAACGAGGCAGCCGCCTGACGCGATGATCTCGCGTACAAGGCCCGTGTTCTCACGCGGATAGACGCTGTCGATACCTGTGCCGATCACGCCGACCGTCTTACCATTTCCGCGAATCGCACCCTTATGGGCGGCGGTGTCGATACCGCGGGCGAGACCGGAAACGACGGTGATGCCGCGTGACGACAGATCGCGGGCAAGCATTTCGGACGAATTTTCGCCGTATGTCGAGCACATCCTTGAGCCA
Source organism: uncultured Chloracidobacterium sp. (assembly GCA_964592865.1). Lineage (GTDB taxonomy): Bacteria > Acidobacteriota > Blastocatellia > Pyrinomonadales > Pyrinomonadaceae > OLB17. Next base: position 13,964 of record CAZQGN010000003.1, read on the forward strand.
ACGACGCCCACGCATGGCTGGTCGAAACACCCCTGCCAATCGCCCTTGACGTACAAAACGATCGGCGGATCATCGATCTCTCGCAGGAGGTTGGGGTAACTGCCGTCATCGAGGATCAGAACATCGCCGCCGAGCGCCTTGACGCGTTCAAGCTCGACGACGGCCTTTTCATGAAACTCACGTTTCATGATGCTCTCGATCGACTCAGGCGTCAGACGAAGCGATTCGAGTTCGGTACGGCTCGCGTGAAACACGGCGTCCGGCGACCCGAACCGCTCAAGCAGCTTGGTCGCTGCCCGCGGACCGACGCCGGGAGTCATATTAAGTGCGATCCAAGAAATCATACGAGCAATTGGCGGAGGCGTGTGGGAGTCGAACCCACCTGAGACGCGCTCTCGCGCGCTCACAAACGGTTTTGAAGACCGAGCCCATCACCGGACAAGTTGCGCCTCCCGGAATAATCCTTAGCCTACCAAAATTTCCATCGAGATGACTTTGTAAGCTTACTGATCCTTAAATTTTTTCTTGGCTTTTGTTTTGATTTTTCCGATTCGAATTGCAAGGAAGCCACCTCAACTATTGACGACCAATGTCCCCCGTACCTATACGGAGCCGAATAATCTTGTGGGTCGAAAGTCTGGAAGACATCCATTTTTCCAATAACGACAAATAGATCCTTGTCCTTTCGAAAGCCGATGTTGTATTTCCAATTAATCATCGGCTCGTCCTGGTAGGTTACGAAATTCACGAGCAGTACCTCAGCTGACAAGAAATCATCTACGCTTGGCAAGTTTTGCTGATTAAGGCGTGTACTAGCAACAAGATTCATTCCGAATCCTTCCATTGCAACGGCTTCAATAACCACTGCCCCACCGTAGTTTCCGTTATTCAGCTTAAACGCCAGGCACGTACCTTTTTCAAAAGGGGGTTGCTTAATGGCCTTCTTTTTCCTGCGACGTGGTCTAGGGTTCGCAGACCTTAGCTTTTCGAGAAATGCCGCCAGTCCTTTTGTTCGTTTTTGAATGTCTCTTTCGCTAGCGTCTAGTCGCCGCCAAACATCGATATCTGAACCGCTTTCAATGATTAAGCTAACTCGGCGGAAGAGGTCCGGATCAAGTTCACCGCATTCCCATTGGGCTTTTGCCAATGCAAACCAAAAATTATTCGCATCATCCGGGTCGCAAATAGTCTCTTGATTCTGCTTAATGAGTTTTGCTGATAGTTCACCGACTTCGACGCCGTCATTATAAAGATCGAAGAATTCGCCGTATACATCGGCGTAGGAGTCATTTGAACTGATTCCTGTTCCCCAAGCTCCCATTATTAGACATTATTTAGAAGCAGAGTTACTAGCGTCGCCCTGTTCGCGATATCACTCACCAAAATATGTTCATCGAGCCGGTGAGCGCCGTTGCCTGCGATTCCGAGGCCGTCGAGAACCGGGACGCCCAGAGCCGCGACAAAATTACCGTCAGACGCACCTCCGACCTGAATCTCATCGATCTCGTAATCGTAGCTGGCGGCGATAGACTTGGCTTTTTCAAATAGTGCGGCGACCTGCGGCGTTCGCTCGAGCGGAGGACGGTTTATCGCTCCCAAAAGTTCGAGTTTGACGCGGGCGTCAAATGGTTTTAGCGAACGAAGCGACTCATCGACACGCAACGCTTCGGTCATCGTCGTAAAACGCACGTCGATCTCGCATTCGGCATATTCCGGTATCACGTTTGAGGTCGTACCGCCGCTGATCGTACAGACGTTGACGGTCGTTCCGAGTTCGGGCCGGGCGAGGGCATGGATGCGCTCGATCTGCCGGGCGATCTCGGACACAGCGTTCACGCCTTTTTCCGGCTCGAGCCCGGCGTGTGCCGGACTGCCGTGTGATACCAATGTATATTGCCCGGTCCCCTTGCGGCCGGTTTTGACGCGGCCCTCGGCTGACGGTTCGAATACGAGACATATCTCAGCGTTCGCCGCCTCGCGTTCGACAAGGTCTCGCCCGGTATGGCTGCCAGTCTCTTCGTCACACGACAGCAGGATCGTGACCGGACACGGCGGCCTGACACCGTTAGCGGAAAGATAGCTGATGGCCTCGATCATCAGGACGATATTGGCCTTCATATCAAATATCCCGCAGCCGTAAAGACGATCGCCTTCAACCCGGGTCGGATTTTTTTTGTTGGAACCGATCGGATGGACAGTGTCCGTGTGACCGAGCAGCAGGATGTGTCGGCCGGCGCCGGGCCAGGCCCGTATGATAAGGTGTTCGCCGACGCCGGCGGCCGCCACACGCTCGACGATCGCTTCCACACCGCGGTCGGCCGCATATTTGAGAACTTGATCAACTACCGCAAGACTCTGCTCAACATTGTTCGACGGTGATTCGATATCAACAATGCCGCATATCGCTTCGACGATCGCCGGTTCGCGATTTTGAAAATAGTGTAGTGTCTCGAGTGTCGTCATTAATTGTCGAGGCTAAAAGCTAATGTCGGTGACCTTGTTGTCAGCGGCGTATTTCCGCGCCTCGGCCTCGGTCTTAAATGTCCTCAGCACATCGTACTCTTTCATCACCATGTTACCGTCGATGAAAAAACTGTACATCGGCCGCGATGCCACCTGCGTCGGACAGAGATCGAGCAGAGCGATCTCAAGCGTCTGCTTGACTGAACTTGTCTTGGTCAAGGGATACATAACCTTTCGGATGATCTTGCACGGGATCGTGTTCGCGGAAGCGGCCGGCTTTGTACCGAAGACCTCATTGAACAGATCGCCCATTCGGTAACCCGCGAGAGCTAATCGCTCCTGTGCGATCTCAAGTGCTTTCTTTTTGTATTTGTCGGACGGGGTTTGAAAGAAATCGACGCCGCGATACACCTCGGTGGTCGCAAACTGGACGCTCTCTTTTTTCCAAGCCTCAAAATCACCCGGCAGCAGCCTGTCCTTGAACTTTTCCGCCGGGAACAGACGGATTATTTCCTGAGCGATCGGATCGATGTAATCGGCGTCGCATTTGTCATTATTGGGAATATTTCGGGCGATTATTGAGTCCCAAAACCAGTGCAGATTCTCCTGTTGGTCGCGCGGCGTGCCTTTCGGCGTCAGCAGAAATGCGTTGCCGCCGCGGTCGCCCTCGGGCGTGCTCGGGGCGACCTTGCCGGACGCGTGCAGCGGTTGGTGCATATCGCCGATCAAATGTTCGAGCCACGCGATCGCCACCGCTTTTTCGGGATCCGGCGCAGAGCTGCGAATAAGGGCCGAAAAGTCCGCCAGCTTATCCATCGCCAATCCGGTTTTGGGCATATCGTCGAGCATTACGACCTTGCCTTTTTCAAATTTCCAAAACGCGTTGTTGTAATGCCAATCGCCGTGATCGTAATTCTTTACCCGGACCGGAAAAGCCCTGTCCCGAATAATATCGGCCCAGGTCGCCATCAGCATAAAATACTCGCGCTTGCGTGATTCGACGTTTCGCGAACCGTAAGGCAGATAGAACGTTGAAATATCAGAGTCTTCAGGAGCCGTCAGCAATATCTTTACTACCTTTTCGCGAACCTCCGGCGTCATTCGCTGCCAGGCAATATAGGCCGTGATCTTATGCCCGGTCTCGTCCCACGAATAGATCGGCAGCGAACAAGCCGCGAAGAGGGACAAAATCATCAACGAACGAAACACCATTTTGGTCATAATAGATCTCTCCTGAATCTTTTCCGATGATTCTATCGAATATGTTGGGCAAGAGAAAGCGGACGTATTTTTTGAAAATTTTTGACAAACCTTTTTTCAGAACTTTTCATCATAGGTTACGCAAAACTCTTCCGGACAAACGTTCTACTTTATGAGAACGGAGGCACTGTGAGGCAGTGCAAATGGAGACGAAAAAGTTATGCAGGCAGTATTGGAACAAAACTCGATCGCCGAACGTGTAATAGATAGAACAGAAAGTTCTTTCGGCCGAAAGATCGGATTGTTCGGCAAGATATTCGGATGCTGGCACAGAGATCTGAGCCGCCCGTTTTCGAGCAAAAAAGGTTCTTATCGTGCATGCCTCGAGTGCGGAGCACGAAAGGAGTTTGATATCTCAAACTTCAAGACATTGGGGACGTTCTACTATCCCCCGTCGGTGTCGTTCGACCGTAACAGAACGAATTCATAATTCCTGTCTATTATACCTTCCGATTAAACCTACCGGGTGTGGTCTTCCAAAAGGCTGCACCCTTTCCTTTTAAGGGTGCTTAATATATCAGGTACGCGTCAAAGACCCAACCTCTTTGGCCGTTATAACTTGCCTGGCACCATCGTCCGGCCCTCTGAACGGGCCTGACAACTGGGCCGCAGGCACCTACCGAAATGACCGCACCATGGGGTATCTTCATTATCCGTTGACCGGCCTCGCTGTTCGGCAAGGTTCTGAGAGCGAGAAATCCGTCGCCGGGCGAGTTGACCGTAGCGGTCGTTGTCGTCGTGGTCTTGATCTCGGGCATTGTCAGCGGCACGTTGGAAAGCTGGCCTGACTTCTTTTGTTCATTCAACCGCTTTTCGAGATTGGCGATCTGTTCGCGAAGCACCTCTGTCGGATCTTCTGTCGGTGATGGCGTGATCGCCGGCGTGGACGAAGTGCCTGAGTTGTTCGGTTTAGGCAGATTACTGTTTTCGCTGCCGGCGGTCCGGGTGTCCTTGTTGAAATATATAAGAGCTCCGGCCCCGACGATGCCAATAACGATAAGCGATAGAAACAGCCCAACGACCAGTAAGATCTTGCCAATACCGGGGCCCGACTGCTGCGGGGCGGCCGCCGGCGGCGAAAATGGAGCCTGTGGAACACTCTGCGGAATATCGACGCGCATCTGGTCGCCGCGTGTAAACGGCAGCGTGTCCGGGGCATTGCCATGCAGGACCGTCACCTGCTCATCAGGTAACTCGAGCGGGGTGCCATCTGTCAGACAAAACCTAAGTGACTCGTCCGTGTAAGTAGTACCGCATTTTGTACATCGCCTCATATAAGATGCCGGGAAACCTTGTCATTTATTGTGCGCCGAGATCGTTATTCCCGATTACATCTTACACCCGAAACATCAATAATTGTTACAGTGCACTGAGGCAGATCGCGGGCATTCGCCCCGGTTGGGCAATCGCGGATAAAAAATTTTCTTGGCTTCGACGGCCCGATACTGTAAAGTTCCGAAGAGTATCTAAGGAGTCTGAAAATGTTCAAAAAGATCCTGATTGCGGCGATCGTTATCATATCGGCGATCGCGGCTCTATTTTGCGTGGTGGCGGCGTTTCAGCCGGAGGACTTTAAGATAACCAGGACGGCATCGATCAAGGCTCCTCCGGCGGCGATCTTTGAGCAGATCGACGATTTTCACAATTGGGAATCGTGGTCGCCGTGGGCCAAGATCGACCCGACCATGAGATCTACGTATTCGGGCCCGGAAAAGGGTGTCGGCGCGGCCTACGCATGGTCCGGAAACGGTGACGCCGGCGAGGGCAAGATGACGATCCTCGAAAGCCGGCCGTCGGATCATATTAAGATAGATCTCGAGTTTACCGCGCCGATCGCCGCCAAGAACCTGATCGAATTTGCGATCGCACCGGACGGTGACAAGACCAATGTCACCTGGACAATGACGGGAAAACGAAACTTCGCGTTGAAGGCATTCTCATTAGTCGTGAATATGGACAGGTTGGTCGGGACGGATTTTGAAAAGGGCCTTTCACAACTGCGGTCAAAGGTTGAGTCGGGCAACAACTAGAGGTCTTTCGATCTTATGAACATATTACTTTGGATCATCCAGATACTATTGGCATTACTGTTCATGTTCGCCGGCGTTTCAAAATTTTTGATGCCGGCCGAAGAGATGGCACAGAACATGCCGGCATTTCTATCGATCAATTTCATTTACTTTGTCGGTGTCTGCGAGGTACTGGGCTCACTCGGGCTAGTCCTGCCGTGGGCCCTCAAGATAAAGCCGGGCCTGACGCCGCTGGCGGCATCGCTCCTTTTTATCTTAATGATCGGTGCAGTCGTCGTCTCGGCAATAGGTTCCCCGTTGATGTCGATTTTTCCGGCGATCATCGCTCTGCTTTGCGGCTTTGTTGCCTGGGGCAGAAAGAAGTAGGAATAGTCGAAATGAGTCGATACGTTATCGGGCGATTTGCCTCTGCCAACGGTTAATCGGTAGTCTGTTAACTAACGGCAAATGACAGAAACCAGCGAAACCGACAATCTCGAAGAGGTTTGTGAAGAAACCCCTTCGGCCAGTCCTACCAAAACATCAAAGTTTGACCGCTCGATCGTCGAAGGCCCGCTCGGTGCGGCCGTGTGGAAGATCGCCTGGCCGACGATGCTGACCAATGCCATCGCGGGAATGCAGGGAATGGTAGATCACGTGCTGGTCGGCAATTTGGTCGGCTATAAGGCAAACGCGGCGATCGGTGTCAGCTTTCAGATATTTCTGGTCGTCATAGTCTTTATCTCATCACTGTTTACGGGAATGAGTGTGCTTGTGGCCCGTTTTGCCGGTGCCCATGACGAGGCAAAGGTCAACCGGACCGTATATCAGGCTTTCCTCACGGCGGTTTTTATCGCGGTCGGCATAATGGCTCCGGTGGGATATTTTCTGTCTCCGATCCTGCTCGATCTCGTAAACGCGGATCCCGGCGTCAAGGCTGAGGCCCTGCCTTTCCTGCGTATCACATTCGTTTTCAGCTTTGGTTTGCTCATTTATTTTATGACGAGCGGAGCACTGCGGTCCGCCGGCGACGCGAGGACCCCGATGACGCTCGGCATCGCGATGACGCTGCTCAATCTCGTATTTAACGTCATACTTATCCGCGGCCTCGGGCCCATACCTGCTTTTGGCACCGCCGGTGCTGCGATCGGGACCAGTTTGGCGACCGGATTGGTCGGCATTTTTGCTATCTACAAGATGTGGAGCGGCGGATGGGTGGTCGCATTTCCCAGAGGTCAGGGTTGGGGGCCGGACTGGAATGTCATTCGTTCATTGTTCAAGTTCGGCCTGCCGACCGGCATTCAGGGGATAGCGATGAATGTCGGCGGCGTTTTGATGCTCTCATTTATTGGCTCGCTGGCACAGAGTGCGGCCGCACAGGCGGCGTTTGCGATCTCGTACACCCAGCTTTTTTCGCTGGTTACGTGGACATCGGTCGGATTGATGGGTGCCGCAGCAGCCGTGGTCGGCCAAAATATCGGTGCCGGACATCCCGACAGGGCAAACAAGGCAGTCGCTGTTGCCGCCCGTTACGGAATGGCCGGTTCGGCTTTTTTGGGAATATTTTACTTTTTCTTCCCGCAGCAACTGTTGGCTGTCTTCGGCATGACCGATCCCGAGGCGGTCACGATCGGAATTCAGCTTTTGCGGATACTGGCGTTTTCGGGGCTATTCATCTCGGTAGCCCTGACATATACGGGCGGGCTGCAGGGCAGCGGCGATACTAAGAGCCCATTGTACATTTCGATAATCTCTCAGGTCGTGATACCGCTGGGAATTTGTTTTTTGATCAGGGAATTTGGACACCTTGAGCCGATCCATATTTGGCTCGCGATACTTTCGGGCCATATTACCCGATGCCTTCTGAGCCTCTCGATCTTTCGCCGCGGAAAATGGCGAAACATATCAGTCGATATCGAGCGGACGAGAGGCTGATCAGGCCCGCAAGGCTCTGTTTTCGGTTTTGATGCGATTGACCTCACGGCTCGCCATAAAGCCGCGGAATATCATTACCAAAGCGAATACGTGGAATCCGGCGGCGAATAATGATCCGAGCAGCAGCCAGATCACGCCGTCGATCGCGTAAATGACCATACCGCCGATAAAAACCGCATTCATCGCCTTGTTTGAGAAATAACCGATCAGAGCAAACACCACCACGACAATGAGGTCAATGACAACCGCAACGGCCATGATGCCGCCAGGTGCCCCCTGTGACACAGACGCGTCGAAAATCGCGTCAACGATCTGTGTGAATGCGAGGCCGGCGATAAAATTGACGTTCCCGCCAAAAACAAAGATCGCCGAATTGATCAATGACAATCCGGCGATCCAGTAAAACCAGTTTGCTCCGCTTTTGAGTTGGGCGAGTGTTTCCGTCGAAACTTCCTCGGGTTCACTGCTTAATACAACACCTTCACTTCGGTCGAAAATTGTACTCATGGGAAATCCTTATCAAAAGGTCAGAACTCACTCGAGATCCAGTACGGCAACGCGGCGTTACCGTTCGATCATATTCTCAACGGCATTACAATGTACTTGTAATCGTAAAGCGAATCGCCGGCTATCGACATCTGTGTCTGAGCGTTGGCGTCCTTGAACTGGAACGAAATACGCACAGGTGAACGGCCTTCTTTAACACGAACCGTGCCGTCACCGTCAGATTCCTGTTCGCCATCGGCTGAGGCCGACCCCTCGAGTGAACCGGCGTTGTTCAGAAACTCAAGCAGGTATTGCCAGTTGAACCCGAGCTGAAACTCGTCGCCGGAATAATCCGCCTGAACGGCTTCGCGGCCTTCACCTTCTTCGCTCGATTGAGCCGTTAGCTCGATCTCGCCGGAACGTACCGTCACGCGGATCGATCTATTTCTCTCGTCCGCCATGAGACTGACGCGGCGAACGGCGTTACGCATATCGTCGAGGTCGAAGATCGCCTCTTTGTCGTTGTCCTTAGGCATAACCATCTCATAATTCGGGAAGCTGCCCGACAACTTTCGACTTATCAAAAGGCGGCCTTCCATCTCGAAATAAAGGTGGTTATTATCCTCACCAAAACTGATATCGCTGGCCGTGTCGCGGGAAACCTTAGCGAGTTCGAGCAAGGCCTTTTTCGGGATCAGCGTATCGATGGCGTCGGTCGAGTCAGACGAACCAAGTGCCTTTTCGATATACGCAAGACGATGGCCGTCAGTCGTGACCATTTTGGCGGAGCCCTCGCCGACGATGAACTTTGCACCCGAGAGTGTGAACCGCGAAACCTCGTTAGTGATGGCGAACGCGGTATTTTGGATGAAGTAGTTGAAGACTGCCGCCGGCAGTTTCATCGGGGTACTCTTGAAATGAGGGATCTCAGGGAACTGGTCCTTGTTGACGCCGGCGAGCTTAAAGTTTGCCCGGCCGCATCGCATCGTGACCCACTCATTGTCCTCTTTTTTGAAATGGACGTCACCCGATTCGAGTGCACGCACGATATCAAAGAGTTTGCGGGCCTGGATACACATCGAACCCGGCCGGGCAATGTTTGCCTCAGCATCGCAGCGGATGGTTACATCCAGATCGGTTCCGACAATGCGGATCTCATTTTCGCCGATCGATTCGATCAGGATATTGGCAAGCACCGGGATCGTAGTCTTACGTTCGACGACGCCCTGGATAAATCCCAACTCTTCCTTCAATACGCTCTGTTTGATAGTAAATTCCATTTCTGATGACTCCCTAAGTTCGTCCCATCAATGCCCAACTTCGCCTGGGCCGTTGACCGGCCCCGAACTGATGTTCTCTTGATGTCGTTTCAAATATTATAGGTCAATACCGTTTCTGCCGCCAATTCGCTATTTTGGATCGTAAGGCTCCATTTAACTATTACTATCAAGACAGAAAACTGTATTTATATCTAGTACTAGTAATAGGGCCTGTGGATATGTGCAATAACGCCGTAAGCTCTTAAAAAATGGTCACTTTTCCGTCCACAGCCCGTGTGGAAAACTTGTGGATAAAGTCGGCTGCCTGCGGATATTCCTGGCCTCTGTCCGTTTTCCACCGATCTCCACAGGTGTCTGTCGCCCGGTGTTTCGGAAAAGTGGAAATCTTTTTCTCAAATAGCTGATAATAAGGCACTTACGGCGATCTATATAATCCAGGCTCTGTGGAAATAATTCCACCGCCAAAACTGCAAAACAACCTTTAATTAGCTGCAAAGACTGTCAATTAACTCGCTGACACCTTTGTGGAAAACACGATCGTCACGGGTAAGTGATTCGATCTTTTCAACAGAGTGCATCACGGTCGTATGATGCTTGCCGCCGAACTCACGCCCGATCTCGGGAAAGCTGTGGTTCGTGAGCCGCTTGCACAGATACATCGCCACCTGCCGCGGTACCGCGATCGCCCGGGAATTACTTTTCGACTTGAGTTCCTCGACCGTCATACGGTAATGCGAAGCGACGGTCCTTGCAATTCGGTCCATCGTCAGGCCGGCCGGATGCTCACTATCGATAATATTCTTGAGAGCTTCCTGTGCCAGCATTTTTGAAAGCGGCAGTCCCTTGAGCGACGCGATGGCGACAAGGCGCACCAGCGACCCCTCGAGTTCGCGGACGTTGCTCTTTATCTTACCGGCCATAAAGATGGCAATGTCATCGGGCAGATGGTAAACGTCAAGGTCGGCCTTTCGCTTGAGGATCGCGACCTTGGTCTCAAGATCGGGCGGTTCGATGTCGGCGATCAGACCCCACTCAAATCTCGAGTGCAGCCGCTCTTCGAGCGTCGGAATCTCACGCGGCGGACAGTCACTCGATATAACGATCTGCTTCTGATTGTTATGGAGCGTATTGAACGTGTGAAAAAACTCTTCCTGCGTACGCTCTTTGCCGGCCATGAACTGGACATCGTCCATGAGGAGGACGTCGATCGACCGATACTTATCGCGAAACGCCGGCGTCTTGTCAAAACGGATAGCGTTGATAAGTTCATTCATGAACTTTTCGCTGGTAATGTATGCGACCCGCAAACTCGGATTTCGCTGCCGTATCGAGTGGCCGATAGCATGCATCAAGTGCGTTTTGCCGAGTCCCACGCCGCCGTAAATGAACAGCGGATTGTAGGTCGTCCCCGGCGACTCAGCAGCCCCGAGAGCGGCCGCGTGAGCAAACTGGTTGCCCGATCCGACAACGAACTTGTCGAAAGTATATTTTGGATTGAGTGATGTATCTATCGGATCCAGTTCGCGAAAATTGGTCGTTACGCCGTGTATGACGGGCCGCGGCTTGGGTTCGAAATAAAGTTCGTCGGCGGCTGCACCGGTGTCTTCGTGGCTATCCGGATCAGGTTTGGTCCATGTGACCTTGTATCCGGGAAGGTTCACTTCTTTGAGCGATTCTTCTAAAAGTCCTGTGTAAAACTGTTCGACCCAGTCAATGGTGGCGTCGCCGGCGGACAGTTGTATTTCGCGTTTGTCGGCGTCCAGTCCGACAAATCTAATTGGCAGGAACCATGTGTCAAATATTTGTGAGTTCAGCTGCTCTCGGATAAGGCCGAGAATGTCATCCCAAACAGTGGTTTTTTCCAGAATCAGTTCCAAGGATATACTCCAAAATGTGCTTAAGAGGTAAACGGTTTTTCGGTCAATTCTCAATACGGCCGGCCTGGTAAGATCCCGCAGTGGGCGAAGGCTGTAAACGGTACAAAAACCTTTCTTTTTGCGAGCTTTTTACTGTCGGCTTCGTGTAAAATAAGACAGAGTTTTCCACAATGTTTTCCACAGACGTGTGGAAAAAGCGCTTAAACTCTAAGGTAAAGCTTCAAGTCTTTTATTTTCAATACTTTACGAGAACTATTACGCGAAAAACGGATATCAGACTAACACGAATAATAGGCAAGCGCAAACGGAATTCCACAGGTTTTTCTGAGGTGTTTTAACGCGGATTTAACACCCTTTTTTAACAAACACTTGAGTTGATTTTCGTTCGGTCCAGGGTTAACTTTCAGAGGCATTTTCGGGTCGAAAACGGGATAAAAATGACAAAAAAAAACGAAAAAATTTCACCCGGATCGAGGGGCGAAACTGACAGCCTGATAACTGAGTTGGAAAACGCATGTAAAGGCCTGATATTTATCAGTGAGACCGACTCGGCGATCGTTCCTTTTGTTGCAAATAAGATTGACAGCATCGATCGTAACAACATTCTCCGGCTTTGCAAGGTTGACCCGTCAACCAAAGTCGAGGTTGTTGATGAACCTGCTTTCTTTCAGAAACTGACCGAGCGAAAGGATTGGTTCGGTCCGCGTGAGGCGGCCCGGGCGGATAGATTCTCAAAGCTGCACCAAATATTGCTGACGCAGCTTACCGGGATCAAGGTATTCCGTGTCGGCACCGTCAGGCTCGAGATCATCGTGGCCGGCATCGATAAAAGCGGCAGGATGGCCGGGATTCGAATGAGCGCGGTTGAAACATAAAAAAAGGCTGCCCAATAGCGGGCAGCCTTTTGAGCTTATAAACTCATTTCCGACTATTTGGCACTCACGCTGCTTGCTCCGGACTTTTTGGTAACGATCGATCCCGGATTCCCTTTGTACTCGACGCGGCTCGCTCCCGAGAGGTCCGAATTCAATTCGCCGGCAACATTTACCGCCGCGAAACTGGCTCCGCTCGCCTCGATCTTCGCGTTAGTTACGCTGAGGCCTTCTGCAAGGACCTTTGTAGCACCGCTGATGTCGACATTGAGTTCGGCACTCTCGCCCGAGGCTGACACTTTCGACGCACCGCTCGATCGGATATGCAACGCGTCGCTTTTGACACCGCTCAGCGAGACGACAGCGACACCGGACGTATCGACCGTGTTGATCGCCGGTGCAGTGATACGGACCTTGAGCCCCTTCTTGGATCTGATCTTGTGATCGACCTCAATATAGAGTTTGCCGTCACGAACCTCGGTCACGACGTGGTTGATGAGGTTTTCGTCGGCGTCGACCTGGACGTTAAAGTCCTTGCCGGTCACGATATCAACCTGAAAGATGCCGCCGACATCGACACCGTCAAAACCGGACACGTTGCGGACCTCGGTCACGACATTGCCGTTTCCGGTGATCGAGCCGAAGTCCATCGAGAAATTGACGATGCGGGCACCGACCTGCCCAAAAGAGAAGAAATTTGAAGCCGCGAGGCCGATCACGAGTGCCACCGCGAAAAATATAAACCCAAACCGTTTCATTATTATTGCCTCCAAGTATTGATCGATAAGCTGAACCTTTGAACGGTTTTGATGCCTACAAAGTTCGCAAAAAGTTTTATTCGTATCGTAGAGACTCGATCGGATTGAGCCTGCTGGCTCTGAACGCGGGCATTACGCCGGCAAAAAACGCGACCGTCGACACCAATGCGAATACCGACAATATCGACGGCAGCGTGAATGCAAATAGGTTAAAACCTTCAAACGACTCGGCGTATGCAGCGATCAGGACCCTGTTCGCCGTCAGGCCGACAACAACGCCGCCCATCGTGCCGAGCAACGCCCCCCAAAATCCGATCAGCACCGATTCGAGCGAAAATATGGCAAATATCTTTCCGCGGCTCATCCCGAGAGCCTTTTGCAGGCCGATCTCCTTTGTGCGTTCGAGTACGGCGATGACGAGGGTATTGATGATCCCGAATGACGCCGCCAGCAGGGCGATAAGGGCAAAAAGGCTCATTCCGATCTTAAAGATCCCGATCGCGTCGTAGGTGCGCTTTTGGGTATCGGCAATGGTGTCGGCCTCAAAGCCCTTTGCGTCGAGAGCACGTTTGACCGCGGCGATCTTACCATCGTCATTGCTCGCCATCTGGATCGTAAAGCCGGGAAACTTGTCAATGCCCTCGCCGGTCCGCTGATCCTGGTGTATTTTGCGGGCAGTGCCGGCATCGACAAATGAGTTGTAGTTTGTCATAAAGCCCTTGGTCGCGACCCCGACGAGTTCAAGCGGCAGAGATCTGAACGAACCGTCGGGCGACTTGTAGGCAATTGTCACCTGTTTGCCGATCAGGCTCCCGACCTCAGGTGCCAATTCGCGTGCGAGGCCGAGCGGGATGACGATCTGATCCGGACCGTTGATCGAACGCCCGGCTTCGGTCTTTTGGGTAATGCCTTCGGACAGGACGCCGAGCTCAAGTTTGTATTTCTTTTGTCCGTCGAGCGTGATGTATTCGCCCTTGATCTGATAACGAGGGGTGATGCTCTTGACTCCGTCCATATCGCGGACCGCGGCGTCCATCTGCGGAACCGTCAACAGAAACGTATTTGGGTCAAACGACTCGCCTTCGTCGTCAGTGGCCATTTCCTTGTATTCTTCCGGCGCACCTGCCTTGGGGCCGCCCGGCGGCCTTTCGATCTTTCGGCGTACCATTATCACCCTGTCGCTTTCGATATTTTTCACCTGGCTCTCAACATAATTGCGCATGCCGTCGCCGAGTCCGTTGGTCATGGTGAGGGTGAACGAACCAACAAAAATGGCCGCCACCGTCAGAAAGGTCCTGAGTTTGTTCCGAAATAGATTTCGGTTGGCCAAGCGAATAAGGTCCCAGAGTTTCATATGTTCTTACCTCGCCTTTCCGAAACTATCCGGCCGTCTTTCATTTCGATTATCCTCTGACAACGTTCAGCAAGTTCGTCGTCGTGGGTGACGATAACGACCGTAATGCCCTGATCGCGATTGAGATCAAAAAGGAGGTTTTCGACGATAGAACCGTTGATCGAGTCGAGGTTGCCGGTGGGTTCGTCGGCAAAGATCACCTGCGGCCCGCCGACCAGTGCACGGGCGATACACACCCTTTGCTTTTCGCCGCCAGAGAGGTCCTTGGCTCTTTTGTTTATCTTGTCACTCAGGCCGACCGCACCGAGAGCAGTATTCGCTTCGGATCTTAGTTCGGCGATGTCGGCTCCGCGAATGCGAAGCGGAAGAGCGACGTTTTCAAATACGGTATCGCGGCCATTTAGAAAGAACTGCTGAAAGACAAACCCGAACTTTTCATTTCGAAGCGTGTTCTTTGCCCTTTCCGAAAGCAGTGAAATGTCTCTGCCGTCGACCATGACGCTGCCCTCGGTCGGTTCATCGAGGCACGCAAGCACATGCATCAGTGTTGACTTGCCGCTACCGGATTTTCCGACGATCGCGACACACTCTCCGTTCGTGATCTGCAGGTCAACCTCTGAAAGCGCCTGAAAGTCCTGTCCATCACCGGAATATGTTTTTGAAAGATTCTTTACTTCGAGCATAAAGGTTGAGCATCGACGCCGGCGTCAAAGCGACGCGGCTCGCTATACCTTTACGCAACGGTCAGGCAAATGTTCGCAAAAACTCTGAAAGCGGAGATCTGTCGTTTAGAGTTTCATTTTTCGGCGGCCGGTTTGGGGGTGGCGGTCGCCTGCCAGGCGACGGCTTGCCATTTGCCCTTTCGCTTAACGAAGGTTCCGGTATTGTAGTGATTTGTTACTGTTTTGGTGCCGTCCGCCCGGGTTGTGGTCCCGACGAGCTTGAATGCCACGACGGCAGCCTTGCCGTATTGATGGATCTGTATCTCTTCGGCCGAGTAGACAGTGACCGGGTCACCCAGTTTCGCCGATGGGGCTGAGCGAACACCTTTCATCAGTTCGGCCTTGTTGATGCGTACGCCGGCCGAGCGTGTATAGATCAGATCGTCGGCCCAGAAACGATCGTGGACCGCGGCATCGTTGCGTCCGGCACCCGCGAGAAAGTATTTCAGCAGGTCGGTCAGTTCTCCGGCGGCCGGAGCGGCCGAGGCTGTCTGTGCGGCGGCAGCGATGCCGGCCAATAGCAGAATAGCGGCTAAAAGTATCGAATTGCGAAACTGTTTCATCATTTTGGTCGTTACAATGAGGCCGTTATCTGGCAAAAAAGTAGAATTGCACCGCCTGGGCCAACCCTATCAGAAAGCCGAACAACGCTCCAAAAAGCTCAATGGTCCTCAGGTGTTCTTTGGCAACCGACATCACGAGCGACTCGAGTTTTTCGACCGGATAATTGCGGATCTTCTCGCGCACCACGCCGCCGACATCAAACTCTGCCACCGCCTCAGGCAGTTTAGCGTGCACGGCCGAAATGATCGCGTCCGTCAGCGAAGTGCTGGCGTCTCGCACTTTCTGTTCGCCGATGTGGTCGCCTATCCGGCCGATCGGCTGCGAAAGTAGTTTGTCGATCTGACCGGCAAGCATCTCGTTAATGATATTTGCGGTCTCCTCGCGGGCAAGGATATCAAGGAGGCCTCTCGAGAGCATCGACTTGAGCTTTTCTTCAGCCTCTGGATGTATCGCTCGAAGAATGGAATCTATACTGTGCGGCCGCAGGCCGTCGAGCGCCTCGCTGATGTACGACGTGATGCCGCCGATCATTTCTTCACCGCGAATGAGGCCGAGGACAGAACCGGCGACCTGTTCCTTTAGCCTGAACAACTGCTCGGGCGCAATGGTGCCGATAGCGACCGGCAATGGTTTGGAAAGCGCGTTGTCGATGCTCGAGCCAATAAAATTGCGGGCTTCGTCGGCAAAGAACTCGCCGCGAAGCGTTTCCTCGATCCGCCGCGGCAGGCTCTCGTTGACAAGGTTGTCGACCTCCTGCAGTAGATTCTCGCGGGACACAAAGATCTTTTTATAGAAAGGCAGGTTCTCGTAGTATCCGTGGACCTCTTTCTTGATAAGGGCCCCGATCTGGTTGCGTGTCCGCTCCGACGCCGCAAGTTCGGTGAGCTGGCGAATGGCAGGCTCGACCTGTTCGTTGGCCTTTTCTTTGAGCAGGGCGACGGCGTCATCGGTGAACAGGTCGCCAAGAGGCGTCTCGGATCCGGCAAGATCATCGATCCGTCGGTTGATGAACTCTCGGATCTTATCTTCGAACGATCTGGCCGCGACCGCGGAGCGGACACGGGCATCCAGAAACGAAGTGATCTTTTCGAACGTCTCGTCGTCGATAACCTCTGAAACCCGCTTGCCCATCACGTCGTCGACCCGCCGGGTCACGAACGAACTGATCGCCGCGGTCGACTCATCGCTCTTAAGGATCTCGGTGATGTGCTCCGACAGCCTTAATTGCAGCCCTGAGATCGCGTCAAGGATCGGCTCTCGAACATTCTTAGGCAGTGTTTCAATTATCGACGGGTAATTTTGCGACAGGAGATCGGAGGTGTATGAATCGACAACTCCGCGAATCTTTCGGCGGAGAAAGTCGTTTCCGGTCAATTGCTCGATGATGGTGTCGTGTGAGACCAACTCCTCGCCCACCGCCTTTCCGATCGCGGTCGCGAGGCGGTCGCGGTGCCGGGGTATCATGCCCTGCGGAAATATCGTGAGCCCAAAAAGCCGCAGTGGCTTTCGCGGCCGGAAAAGCATCCTGACCGCCAACCAGGCCCCGACATAGCCGTGGACGGTCGCGAACAAGATCAGAAGAGCTATCTGGACGTACAGATCCTTAAAGATCGGTTCAATGCTGTTTAGTATATCCTGCACTGTTGATCGTTATCTGCCCGGTCGAAACCTAGAAAACCTGAAAGCCTTTCGATTTCAAACAGAATTCGGCAAAATCACACATCCACTCGTATCCGACACTGTAGTTTTTCCATTGCTCGTCACCATCCCGGTGGAGCGTCATATCGTCGGGGGCGTCGGTGATGGTCAGGTCCGCAAAAATGCGCTTATTCGGTTCCAGCTTTGGCAATATCCGGTCGCGGATGCGTGCTCCCAGTTCGTGAGCGTCATCGATGGAAACCTTGACCCCGGTACCGGCATACGTCATTTGCCTGATCGCCCCTTCGCCGATCACGTCCAGACTCTTGATAACCTCAAGAGCCGCTTTCCATTGCCATACGCTTGCCGGCATCTCGAAGTTCTCAGAACCCATATCTATCAATGTATAGCTCATAAATATCCCCCAGCAAATGCTAATAGTGTTGGCGGCGAATAGTCAACGAGGTTTTAGCAAAGACGCGTGGAAATGTGATAGCCAAGCGAATATAATCACGTTTATGACCCAACCGATCTCATATGCCGACGCGGGCGTGTCTATCGACAACGCGAACAAGGCCGTGGCGAAGATACGCGAGTACGCCCGCAGCACTTTCAATGAAAGGACACTGACCGAGATCGGCAGCTTTGGCGGGATGTTCGCCGGTGCGTTTCCTGATATGGCCGAGCCGATACTTGTCGCTTCGGCAGACGGCGTCGGGACCAAGCTCAAGCTGGCGTTCGAAACGGGCATCCACAACACGGTCGGGGCCGACCTCGTCAACCATTGCGTCAACGACATTCTGGTGCAGGGTGCGAGGCCGCTGTTCTTTCTCGATTATTTCGCCACGGGCAAGCTCGAACCGGACGTCACTGCGTCAGTTGTTGAAGGCATGGCCCGGGCCTGCCGCGAGAACGGTTGCGTACTGCTCGGCGGCGAGACGGCTGAGATGCCGTCGATGTACGCGGATGGCGAATACGACCTAGCGGGCTTTATCGTCGGCGTCGTCGACAAACCGAAGGTCATCGACGGCAAGTCGATAGTTCCCGGCGATGTCGTGCTGGGAATTCCGTCAAACGGGCTGCAGACCAACGGCTATTCGCTCGCACGCAAGCTATTTTTCGAGGTCGGCGGTTATACGCCAGATTCGTTCGTCGAAGAACTCGGAACCACCGTCGGCGATGCACTTTTGGCCACTCATCAGTCGTTCCTTCCGCAGATCGGCCCGCTGCTCGACAGCGGCGTTATCAAAGGGTTGGTCCATATCACCGGCGGCGGCTTTTTGGAGAATATCCCACGCATCCTGCCCGACGGCGTCTCGGTCGAGATCAACCGCGGCAGCTGGCCCGAACCGTCGGTCTTCGGCATGATGCAAAAGCTCGGAAACGTTCCCGTTCTTGAAATGTTCAGGACATTCAACATGGGTATTGGTATGATCATCGTTTGTTCGGAGGGCGATGCCGGATCGATCGCCTCCGGTGTCGGCAACGCCCATTGGATCGGGCGAGTCGTCGATGGTGACGGTTCAGTTGCTGTCCTTTGAACCTAAAAAGGGGAATCAGTATGGCGGACCTTTTCGAATCTCACACAAAGCGAAATATTAATCCCACGAAATTGCTGATCGGCGCGGCGGCATTGGTGATCTTTGTTGCGGCGGCCTACGGGCTTTATCTCTACAGCATTCCTAAAGGGCCTGACCCGGAAGAGGAGTTGGCGGTCGAGATACGCGACAGCATGGTTTTGCTGCTGGACTATCAGACCTTTTCCGGCGAGGAGTTTCGGCAGCAGTTGCTCGGAAAGGGCCGTCTCGAAAAATACAAACGCGTTATCAACGAGGCGATCTTTACCTACCCCAGATCGAGCGACGAAGAGTTTTTGGAGTTTGTAAAAACACACTTTTGGGATATCACAAAGGTGGACTTTGGCACCGAGACGGATGGCGAACTAAAGCTCGGTGATTATAAGGTGACTGCTTCTGATCGGTTCGGCCGTCTATTCCGAACGACGATCGGAAACATCCGCATCGATCACCGAAAGACATTGAGTTTTCCCTTTAGCAAGGTTACTTATTCGCCGACGCTCGAGGAGATCAAAAATCTCACAAACAACTCGCAGGTTTACGGCGGCCGCGTTATCACTCAGGTACCCGAGCGGAGCTTTTCGCCGACCGTGATCTTTGCCAATCACGGCATAATGGTCGCAAAACCTGGCGAACCGTCGCTAAAACGCCTGGCCGAAGACCTCGTTCGCGACGCGGGCACCGATCGATACGCGAGGATCCAGGCACTGGTCGATTTTGTTTCAAATGAGATCCAGTACAGCTATACCGAGGCGTTAAGCCGAGGCGAAACGCTGAAGCGCGGAAGCGAGACGCTCATGACGCGAACCGGCGACTGCAGCAACAAAACGATCCTGCTCGCCTCATTGCTCGAGCAGATCGGCGAGGATTATCTTTTGCTCTACACACCGCGTCATATCACAGTGGCAGTGCCGCAGGGCGAACTCGTAAATGCAAACAAGCTCGATTTCACGTGGGAAGGAAAGCAGTGGCTGATCGCTGAGACCACCGTGCCCGGCTTTCAGGTCGGGCAGACGATGGTGACGGAATCGCGGCTGCTGACCAAGGTCGAGTATGTCCAGAACCCGAAGAACTCAGGGGTTATCTTCGACGCAAATTCCTACGAAGTACTTAAGTTCCTGTAATGAAGATCGGAATACTAATCTCAGGCCGCGGTTCGAACATGACGGCGCTTGTCGATGCAATAAAGAGCGGCGAGATACCGCAATCGGAGGCCGCAGTCGTCATCAGCGACAAGCCGGCGGCTCCGGGGCTTGCAAAGGCGCGCGAACGCGGCGTCGAGACCGTTGTAGTTGAACGCAAAGGGCGCACCCGCGAGGAGCACGACGTCGAGATAATCAGCGAGCTCAAAAAACGCGGCGTCGAACTCGTCTGCCTCGCCGGCTATATGCGTCTGCTGTCTCCGGGGTTTATTGCTGCTTTTCCGAACCGGATCGTGAACATTCATCCGAGCCTGCTGCCGGCTTTCCCGGGACTTGACGCTCAACGGCAGGCCATCGAGGCCGGCGTGAGAACATCCGGCTGTACCGTTCACTTTGTCGATGAGCTACTTGACCACGGCGAGATCATCATGCAGCGAGAGGTCGCGGTGCTCGACGGCGACACCCATGAAGCCCTCTCCGACCGCATCCTTGAGCAGGAGCACGGACTCTATGTCGCCGCTGTTAAGAAACTGGCGGCCGGGGGCATCGAGAGTGATTCGAAAAATCCCTGAAGCGGCTCGATCGGAAACCTGCCGGGAATAGTGCGGCAAGGGCTCCGCGATCCGGCCGGGTGCTACAACATATTGGGTCTCTGCTGAGCGCACCACTACAGAGTGGCACTTTGCCCACCTCATCGCTAAGTGTCCGTTTTTACAAGGTTTTAGTTTTGACAACTGCCTATCGTTGCGCGTAAACTCTAAGTTTTCACTTCTCGAAGTGAATGTGATGGAGAGTAATTATGCCGAAGAGAACTTATCAACCGAACAACCGCCGACGCGCCAAAAAGCACGGCTTTCGCGCACGCATGGCGACCAAGAACGGGCGTGCGGTCATCAAGCGCCGCCGAGCAAAAGGACGCAAACGATTAACGGTTCACCATTATTAGGCCTTTCGTTGCCGAAGGACGAGCGGCTGAGAAAGCGCGCCGATTTCCTTCGTGTCTACGATCGGGGCAGACGTTTTGAAGGCCGTTTTATGACGGTTTTCATTTTGCCCGCAGAACTTGGTGTTCACCGGTTGGGCGTTACGGCGACCAAAAAAGCGATCGGCAATGCCGTTGCCCGTAATCGCGCAAAGCGATTGCTCAGAGAAGCATTTCGACTGAGCCGTGCCGAACTCGACATGATCGAGACCAAGTTTGATTGGGTTTTGAACGCAAGGCGAAGCCTGCTGTATGCAAAACTCGAAAAGCCCCTTGGCGAATTTAGAGCGATCGCGGCAAAGATCAAAGGTGGGATCCCGAGCGACGGCGACGCGGTCCCCACGGATATGAGATAGGGCGGAAGAACACACTCGCTTACGGCACGTGTTTCCGCCTTTATTCTTTTTTGCGGATGAAGTTTTTGGTTTTAGATATTTTGGGCATTTACAAGGCGTTTCTATCGCCGTTTTTGCCGCCTGCCTGCCGTTTTGAGCCGACATGCTCGGAATATGCCCGTCAGGCCGTCGAAAAGTATGGTGCATTACGCGGAACATGGATGGGTCTAACGCGTATTTTGAGGTGTCAGCCATTTTGTAAGGGCGGACACGACCCGGTGAAATAATGGAAAATTCCGGTAATCAGAGTCAATCTCGTTTTTTGATTGCGGCCGTCTTATCGATGGTCGTACTTTTTGGGTGGTCGTACTTTTTTGCACCGAAGCCGCCGGCCGGCGACGCCAATACGAACGCAAACACCGCGGCTAATGCCAACACCGCGGCGGCGACGCCGACTCCTGCCCCGGTCGCACAGACACCGGCGGCCACACCGGCCGCAGCGACGCCCGATACGACGCCGAATCGCAAGATCACGATCAAATCGCCGCTTTACGAGGTCACACTCGACTCAAAGGGTGCAATGGCCACGAGTTGGATCATCCTCAAGAATGATTCGCCCAAAAGCCAATTCCCGGTCTACGCCGACGGTTCAACTGAAAACGACAAAAAGCCGATGCAGTTGATCTCGCCTGAGGCTCTTGCCAGAAGCCCGCAGGAAATTCCGTTCAGGCTGAGTACCGACGATGCCGCCGTTAATGACCTCGTGAACGGGCGAAACTATACTATCTCGGCAGCCGAAGATACTATTTCGCTTGCTCAGGGGCAGGAAAAGCAGATCGAGTTCATGTTAACCGATGCCTCGGGCGTCGAGGTCAAAAAGACGTTTGTCTTCCGTGCCGACAGCTATATCGCCGACCTTGGCGTCAGCCTGAAAAGGGGCGGACAGAGCGTTCCGAATACCCGATTGCTGATCGGAGCGAGTATCGGCGACCACGCCATCAACAACCACAATTTCTATCACATCGAATCGGAGGCGGTGGCTTCGATCAATGGTGATATCAAGCGGCATCAGGGAAACTACACTTTTGTTTACGACGCCAACGGCCAGGCATCACTGACTGACAGCGGCACCGTCGATTGGGCCGGTGTCGGAGACGCGTATTTTGCAATGGCGGCGATCCCGGCCGCTCAGGTTCAGGGGTTGGAGTACCGTGCCTCAAAGTATGACGTGCAGACCAAGCCGTTTTACGAGAGCATTTTCCAATGGGTGCTCCGCAACGCCAAGACCAGCGAGACGCGTCATCTGGTGACGGTCTATATGCCGATCGCAGGCGATGGCTCGGTGACCAAGATCTTTACCGGTACGAAGGACTATTTCCTCCTGTCGTCGCTGAACAAACCGCTTTCGGACCAGGTCGGCCGCCCGGTCGAGATCACCAATCTGATCAATTTCAGCAATTACTGGTGGCTCAGATGGTTGACCAAACCGATCTCGATCCCGATCCTGTATGCCCTGAATTTCTTTAACGGGCTTACGCATAATTACGGTCTTGCGATCATCGTATTCACTTTCCTGTTCTACTCGCTGCTGTTTCCGCTCCGGTGGTCGCAGTCGAAGTCGTTCAAGAAGGCTTCGGGCAATGCTCCGAAAATGAAGGAGATCCAGGACAAGATCAAGGATCTGCAGAAAAAAGGTGTTCCGAATGATGATCCGCGAATGCGTGCCCTGCAGATGGAGCAGCTCAAGCTGACCAAGGATGCTCTGCCGATCGGCGGGTGCCTGCCGATGCTGCTGCAGTTTCCGCTATTGATCGCGTTTTATACGGCAGTGACGGTATCACTGGAGGTTCGCCAGGCGTCATTCCTCTGGCTGCCGGACCTTTCGGCCGCTGACCCTTGGCATCTGCTTGAGTTCGCATTTGCGATATCGATGGTGCTCTCGATGAAATTTACGCCGACGGCGGCGACCGTGACACCCGAACAACAGATGCAGCAGAAAATGATGACGTATCTGATGCCGATAATGATGTTGTGGGTAATGTGGTCAGCCCCGTCCGGACTTCTGCTGTACTGGTTCTTTGGCAACATCGTGAGCTTTGGCCAGCAGATGGTCATCAACCGGTTGAACAAGACGTCGGTGCCGCCGGGAACCCAGATAGTAGATTCCGTGCCGGCAGGCGCTAAGAAAATTAAGTCGAAATGATAAGTGGAAGTGTTCGGACCCGATGATAGCGGCCGGATGTTTTGAAGATTATGAACGAGATTTGTGACAACGCCAGAGAGTTCTTGTCGGGGCTTGTGACCGATATGAAGTTTGACCTGAGTGTGACCTCATCGTGGACCGACGAGGGATGCCTGCTGAACCTCAGCGGCGAGGACGCCCACTTTGCACTGGCTGAGAACGGCGAACTGCTTGATGCGTTTGAGGTACTGTTGTTTCAGGTTTACGGCCGCGAACTCGACCGTGAGCACCGATTTGTCGTTGACGCCGAAGGGTTTCGTCAAACGCGAAAGGCCGAGCTTCATGCGATGGCGCGATTTGCCGCTGATCAAGTCAGAAAGACGGGCCGTCCATTTACGTTCGGCGTTCTCAATTCGACCGAGAGGCGGATCATTCATCTGACCCTGCAAAAGGAAGAGGACCTTTTTACCGAATCGGTCGGCGACGGCCGCGAACGCCGTCTTCAAGTTCGGCTGCAATAGCTGCCGGAAGGCAAGGTCACATGAGGGCACGGAGCTGGTTTTGAAGACCTGCTCTGTGCTCTTTGCTTTTACTGTGGTGAAATATATTTAATGCCCCAGACTATCGTCGCATTAGCAACTCCAACGGGCCGCAGCGGGATCGGTGTGATCCGTATCAGCGGTGACGCGGCGATGTCTATCACTCAGCGAATGACCGGCGGCGGCGACCTCTCATTAATGCCCCGCAAGGCGACGCTTCGAAAATTGTTTTACCCATCGACGAACGAGGTGATCGACGAGGCGGTGATCACGTATTTTCCCGGCCCGCGGTCCTTCACGGGCGAAGACGTGGTCGAGATCAGTTGTCACGGTTCGCCGGTCCTTCTCCGACAGGTCATAGACATTTGCCTTGAGTTGGACGCGCGCATGGCTGAGCCCGGCGAATTTACCTTGAGGGCCCTTTCCAACGGGAGAATCGACCTTGCCGAGGCCGAAGCAATTCGCGACCTGATCGATTCGCAGACCGCGGCGTCGGCGCGGCAGGCGGTCAGGCAGATGGGCGGAGAAATGTCGCGCCAGCTGACGCCTTTGAAGAACGAGATCTTGAGCGTGATCGTCGTGCTCGAGTCGGCACTTGAGTTTGTCGAGGACGACCTGCCGGCGGCCCAAACAGAAGGCGTCCGCAATAGCCTCGCCGACATCGCCCTCGAAACCGAAAGACTTGCCGGCACATACAAGGCCGGGCATCTCATTCGCGAGGGGCTGTGCGTCGCGATCGTCGGCCGGCCGAACGTCGGCAAGTCCAGCCTTTTCAACGCACTCTTTGGCGGGGACCGTGCCATAGTTACCGACATTGCGGGTACGACCCGAGATCAGATCCACGAGCGGCTGGTCATCAACGATATTCCGATCTCACTGATCGACACTGCGGGATTGCGTGAGACGAGCGATACTGTCGAGAGCATCGGGGTCGAAAGGTCGAGGGCGTTGATGGCGGATGCGGACCTCGTGATCGTCATCCTGGATGCGTCTGAATCGATCACGGCCGAGGACCATGAGATCCTGAACGACGCAGGCCGATTCAACTATATAGTCGCGCTGAATAAGATAGACAAGGTCCCGTCGTCCGACATCGACCGCGTCATTGCGGCACAACACTCGAGTCTCGCGTATCTGCGGCCGCGGATAACGCCGGTGTCCGCCAAGTCGGGTGAGGGGATCGATGAACTAAAGGCCGCGATCATTCAACCGTTTGCCCCAGAGGACGTTTCGAACGCCGGATTTTTGGTTTCGGACGCACGGCATCACGACCTACTGATCCGGACAAAGATGGAGATCGAAGATTCGATAAAGCGTCTTGACGACGGAATGAGCGAGGAGATCGTCTTGATCGGACTCCATAACGCTCTGCGGTTTTTGGGTGAGATCACAGGCGAAACCACCACGGAAGATATGCTCGGGCGGATATTTTCGACTTTTTGTATCGGTAAATAAAAAAGGACCGCGAACCAGACCGGAACGGCATTACCAGTCTGATCCGCGGCCCATTGGCGGGATTTACTCCGCCGTTATCGGTATATTTGCGGCCTCTTCAGCCGGTTTCTTTTTAAGCTCGAGGTACAGAATGCCGTCCTTGAGTTTGGCGTTCACATTCTCTTTTTCGACCGCGCTCGGCAATCTCATTTGCCGGCAAAAGCGATTGCTCCGCCACTCATTGAGAAATAGTTTCTCATCCTCTTTCTTTTCTTCGGCCTTGGTCTCGCCGCTCATGATCAACAGATCATCCTTAAGGCTGATCTCAATTTCCTCGGGTTTGAAACCGGGAACCGCCGCACGGACGTTGATCATTTCATCGGTCTGAGTGATCTCAAGCGGTGTCGGACGCAGTATGTCCATCTCGGCTTTGAGCCAGTCGTCAAAGTGCGACGTCAACTCGTCGCCGCGCAGCATAAAATAGTCGTAAGCCTTTTTTGACGTTTCGGCCGTAAATTCCGCGACGCGGTCGAGCATCTTTTCTATCTCGACGAAGGCCGGAAATCTCGGCTCGGTGTTCACCGGCTCCTTTGCCTGTGCTGTTGCTTCATTTTTCATGTCCCTTTACTCCAATTAAGCTCGGCACCTAATAGCGGTGCCGAGAACCAGATCTACACGGGAATAGAATCATGCGTGGGCCGGCCGGTGCATCTTGCGCTGTTTGCCCTTCTCGGCTTCTTTGGCCGGTTTGGCGACCTCGGTCGAATGATGCGATACCATCGTCGGTAATACTCCGATCATTCCCATAAAGATCATTCCGAAGGAAATAAAGCCAAAGACCACCACCACGGGCTGCGTCATCACACCTCCTAAAAAGAGGATCAATGCGACCGTCGCTATTGCCAGCCAAAGCACTCCATATAATTTGACCATTTTTTATTTCTCCTATTCCCAGTTATTAAATGTGTGAGAATGCTCTCACGTATCGGTATTCGCATTATCAAGTTAGCAAGGAACGTGCCAATCATTTATCAACCGGAAAATCGCCGGGCATTGCCGCGGCACGCGCGGAAAAGACCACAACGGCGTCGGTAAATGTGTCATTTTTCGCGCAAAAGAAGATCGCGGAAACCATGTCAGGGGTCGGCGCTGGCCCCAGGTCTGATCTCCGCGATCTCTTTGTTTCGATACATCCCCGTGGGGCTGCGATCGAAATCTTTTGGAGGATCGAATTTCCCTCCCGAGTTCACTACACATGTCCATCGCAATCGCCGTGCCACGCGACATGGCATTTCAAAGTGCGAAAAACGGGTCTTGATCGGCCGACTGCGGAATCGGACCGCGAGAAAATTCACGAACCGGATCAGAATTCGTGTGATTTTTCACGATGCGATCCGGATGGATATCGCTCAAATAGAATGGATCGTTTCTGGTACAACTGTTGCTAGGAACACAAGCGGAGCATTTGAGATCTCAAATGTCAGAACACAATGGGAGGTGACACCATGACGGAGAAGATCCAACAAGCCGACTGGAAAGAGTTTTTCGATCGAATCAGTCAGGATTTTTTAGACTGGGAAATATCGGTTCAAATACTAAATCAAAATTCAGGGGCTCAAATGCTTTCCGAGGGGCTGCCGTTCAATGGGTTGACCTATGAGAACCGGCACGGCCACGGCGTTATGGAGTTGAATGTCGGCGGAGGTTCAAAAAACCACCAAACGCACAACATATATGAGCCGAGGTCGGTCGCTTTCGAGGCGCACGGCCCGGGCGGTACGCTGGATATCGAGGACGATTCCGGTACTAAGACGCTTGTGAATTTTCTTCATCCAATGCCTTTTCTCGTTGAGTACGTTAAAAGCGAATTGCTGACACTGGGTTAGCGATTCAATTCATATTAACCGTTGGGAGCCCGCTTTTTTGGCGGGCTCATTTCATTATTGAATGGTGTCGTCCTTACCCGGTACCAGCTGAACGGCATCGTTCGCCTTACCGGCGGCCCGGCGGCCATTCATCTCAAGCGGAACTATGCGGTAGAGAACCTCAATATTCTCCCGGACCCAGTTGTCCATCCAGTGAATACTGACGGCAGGTGTCAATGTCGGATTTATGGCGACTATCAGGCCGAGGATCCGTTCGCGTTCCTTTGCGTCCGTCACCCGTGCGGCTTCGCCTTCGATTATTACGCTGACCCAATTTTGATTGTCGATAACCTCTTCGAGTTGCAGACACACTCGAGGGTTTGCCGCGAGGATGCGCGATTTCTTCCCTTCGGTGGTGTAGATGAATATCTCGCCGTTGTCATACGCGAAATGGACGGGTATCACGTATGGGCGGTCATCCAACGAACACGCAAGGTGCCCGTAATCGAGTCGTTCCAATAGCTCTATGATGTGCTGCCTCGATAGCTCTGCGACTTCCAACATATGATCCCTCCGTTCACCGTATTTCCCAAATTTCTATGATAGCAAAGTACGTGCCCTGCGGTTCGGGCATTTGTGAGCTCATAGGATCGCGAAAAATCTACTTATCGGCGCGGGCATTTTCACGATCTGAGGACATCGCGGCGGTTTTGGCCGGCGTCCGCCTGGTCATCAGGCACTGATTTCCCGTTCGGCGAACTAACGCGCCGAGCGGTACGGCAATTGCACCTTTTCAGAGTGACAAAGATCCTTTCACAGGAGGTCAATGAAATGAGGATAGTTATCGCAACCGATGGTTCTGATTACAGCAAAGCGGCCGTCGCCGAGGCCAGTAAGTATATTGCCAATACCGATAATACCGAAATAATAGTCGTCTCTGCGTACGAAGACGCGTTTCCGATCACGGCCGAGCCGTTCGCGCTTTCCGCGGAGTATTATCAGAAGATCGAAGAAGCGGTCAAGGAACAGGCGGTCCAGTTCATTCAGGAGGCCGCTGATGATCTTATTGCCAGATTTCCGGGTAAAACGCTTAATGTCTCGACCGAGGTCCTGCGCGGTTCACCCGACCGCGAGATCGTCGAATTTGCCAAAAAGTCGAAGTGCGACCTGATCATCGTCGGATCGCACGGCCGCGGCTTTTGGGGCCGCATGCTTGGTTCTGTTTCAGACGGTGTGGTGCATCATGCGCCGTGTTCGGTACTGGTGGTTAGAACCCCGCACAAGTAGGAGTGGAAGTATGTCTACGGTCGCCCAAATATATACGGAACGGGCGGGATGGACACTCGCGATCCGCAGTTTTACGGTGTGGCTGGCCCTGATCGCGGCCGAGTCGGTCAATGGTTCATTTCGGGAGGCATTTCTCGTTCGATACATAGGGCAGATTTACGCAAAACAACTTTCCTTTGGACTTTCGCTGCTGATATTGCTTTCCTTGACGATCGTGTTTATCAAGTGGATCGACACGTCGCTTCGTCACAGATTGTTGGCGATCGGCGTTTGCTGGGCAATATTGACGGTCTGCTTTGAGGCCGTGTTGGGCCGGCTGATACTGGGAGCGTCGTGGGACGTGATCCTAAGTGATTACGACGTGACCCGCGGCGGATTGATGTCCTTCGGGATCGTATTTATGATCTTTTTGCCGCTGTTGGCGCGTCGGCTCCGCTGCGGCCAGGTCTGATTGCGGTTTCAGTTTTACGACCGGGCCAGAACATCGGCAACCGAGTTGAGCAGAGATTCGGCTGTATACGGTTTGATCAGAAAATGGGTAATGTTCATTTCCTTTAGTTCGGCCGTCTGGTCGACGCTCGCCAGTCCGCTCATCGCTATTACCCTCACGTTTTGATCGATCTTCCTCAGTGCTCTTATCAGGGCCATTCCGTCCATATACGGCATCGCCATATCGGTAAGTACGAGCGAGATATCGTCACCATGCTTGGCGAATATCGCGAGAGCGTCAGTGCCGTCGACGGCCAGCATTGTACGGTATCCGTATTTTTGCAGCGTCGCTTCGGCAACCAGGCGGATGTTCTCTTCGTCATCGACGATCAATATCAACTCGCCATTACCCGCCGGCAGCTTTGTCTCAGGCAAGCTCTCAACATGATGCTGAGCGTCGTCATTCGAGGGCAGATAGATCGAGAACCGCGATCCGCGCTTCACCTCACTGTAAACATTCAAAAAGCCCCCGTGGCTCTTAATGATGGTGAGCGTGGTCGAAAGGCCCAGTCCCGTGCCCTTGCCGATCTCTTTGGTCGTAAAGAACGGGTCGAAAATTCGCGAAATGACCTCCGGACCCATTCCGGTGCCGGTGTCGCTGATCGTCAGCAACGCATATCTGCCGGGCTCGGCGTCGATGTTCATTCGGGCGTAGTTTTCGTCAACGATGACATTGCTGGCCTTAATAGTGATGCTGCCGCCCGACGGCATTGCATCGCGGGCGTTTATGCAAATATTCATCAGGACCTGATGGATCTGCGTCGGGTCGGCAGATATTACCCATAGCTCAGGTTCGATATCAAACTTGACCTCGATCGATCGCGGCATGGTCTCGCGCAGCACACTGACTATCTCCTTGATAATGTGCTTTAGCTGGACCGGAATGCGCTCGCCGCTCATGCCTCTCGCAAACGTAAGGACCTGTCGGATGAGGTCCGCACCGCGCTCGGCATTTTCGCGGATCATCGAAAGCCAGCGGGCGGTCTCAGGGTCCGGCCGATTTAGCTGCAACATATCGACTGACATCAGGATCGGCGAGAGTATGTTGTTGAGGTCGTGGGCAATACCACCGGCCAGGGTACCGATCGATTCCATCCGCTGCGCCCTCAGCAGATGTTCCTCAGTCCGCTTTTTGTCCGAGATATCGGTATTGGTTATCAGGATATAGTCAGGCTGGCCGCGTTGATTGCGGATCAAGCTCCAGCGGCTTTCGACAAAGATCGAGTTCCGGTCCTTGTTTACGTTGGCGACCTCGGTCTTCCATTCGTCGGAAACCTTGAATGCGGCACGGGCATCCTCGATCAGCGTTTTGTTGCCGCCGCAGACCAGTTCACACAAATTGCGTCCGAGCACCTCATTGAGCGACCACCCGTAGATCCGTTCAGCTCCTTTGTTCCAATATAGGATCTGATAGTTGAGGTCGCACACGAGGATCGCGTCCTGGGCCTTATCGAGCAGTGAAGCCTGTTGACTGATCCGTTCTTCGCCTCGCTTTCGCTCCGTCACGTCATAGCGGATCGAGATGTACTGGAACGGTTTACCATCCTCATTCAGAAACGGAACGATCTTCGTGTCCACCCAATAGATCGATCCGTCCTTTGCCCGATTTCGGATCTCGCCGTGCCAGACCTTGCCATTGGCGATCGTCGTCCAGATCGATCGGATAAACTCCTTGGAGTGGTACCCCGAATTGATGATGCGGTGGTCCTGCCCGATCAGTTCGTGCCGGCCGAATTTTGATATTTCACAGAACTTATCGTTGACGTAGGTGATCACGCCCTTCTGATCGGTGATCGCCACGATCGCCGATTGATCAAGCGCAAACTTCAGGTCGGCCAATTCCTTATCGGCCGGTGCCCTTAAGTTAATATCTGAAAGTTCGCCTGTGTCGCTCAAAACGGTATATTCCGATCATTCCTCGGTAATATTCTCGATGCCTGCTTTGCGCAATTTGTAGCGGAGCTGATCGCGGGAAATGTCCAGGAGTTTGGCCGCTCTCGTCAGATTACCTCCGGTTCGTTCGATCGCCTGTCGAGCAAGTTCGAATTCGACCGTTTCGAGCGATATACCGTTCGGCGGCAGAATGACGGCCGATGAACCGTAACCGGCCTCGGCGGAGATCGCCAGCATGTCAGCCGGCAAGTGCGTCGCGGTAACCACCTCGCCGTCCTCGAGTATCGACGACCGCTCGATCACGTTGCGGAGTTCTCTCACATTTCCGCTCCAACGATAATTACGAAATATCGCCGCAACGTCGGGCGAAAGTCCGGTCAACGGCTTTCCGCGGCGCTTGACGTTAACACGGTCAATGTAGTGCTTTGCCAGCAAGAGTATGTCATCGCCGCGATCTCGCAGCGGCGGAATATCGACCTGGATCACCGACAATCGAAAATAAAGGTCCAGCCGGAAATTGCCCTCTTCGCTTTCCTTCTTAAGATCGCGATTTGATGCAGCGACGATTCGTGCGTTTAGGCTGATGTCCTTCAGTCCTCCGACGCGGCGAAAGTTGCCTTCCTCGAGCACTCTCAGCAACTTGGCCTGCAGCGACAATTCCATCTCGCCGATCTCGTCCAGAAAGATCGTGCCGCCATGGGCTTGTTCAAAGAGTCCTTCTTTTCGCTGCTTTGCGTCGGTAAAGGCTCCCTTTTCATAACCGAACAATTCTGACTCGATCAGTGTGGCCGGAAGTGCCGCGCAGTTGATCGCAAGGTACGGTGCCTCAGCCCGGTCCGACGCATAATGGATCGCCCTTGCAAATAAGTCTTTTCCGGTCCCGGTCTCGCCGTTGAGCAGGATCGAGGCGACATCAGATACGGCCACACGCTTTGCCAGTTCAAGCGCCCGCTTGATGGCGTCGGATTCGCCGATGATCTCGGAAAAGCTGAAACTGCGTGAGCGCTCCTGCCTGACCTGTTTGACCTCGCGTCGGAGTTCGCGCGTTTCGACCGCGTTTCTCAGCGTTATCCGCAATTCCTCGAGCCTGACGGGTTTGCCTATAAAATCATGTGCTCCGCCGCGCAGAGCGGCGATCGAATTTTCAACATCCACATTGCCGGTGATCATCACGGCGATGGTGTTCGGATTTGACTCCTTGATACTGTTGAGGATGTCGATGCCCGATCCGTCAGGCAGGTCGATATCAAGCAGTGCGATCGGCGGTTCCTCTTCGGCAAAGATCCGTTTGGCCGACTCAACAGAGTCCGCCTCGATCACCTCGTAATTCCACGAGCGAAGGGCTTCACCGAGAGCCATTCGGATGAATCGATCATCATCAACTACGAGTATCTTGCCGCTGATATCTGACATGTTCGTTTCTAGCTGCGCTTTATTATAGGCGATGTAGTGAGAAATCTTAATCCCCTCAGTGCGAAAAAATACGCACCAAACAGGATTATTACTCAGGATATCGTCAATTTTCGCCACAAATCACCGCATTTTGACATGGCACGGGCGTTGCTCACTGTTCAGTGACAAGAACAGCGTTTGACGTTCACCCTATGAAAATACTCATTGCATACGACGGTTCGCGAAGTTCGGAGTCAGCCCTTGACGACCTCGAGCGGGCGGGCCTTCCGGACACGGGTGAGGTTGTCGTCGTGACAGTTGCCGAAGTGTGGCTGCCGCCGCCGGAGTTGGAAAACGGTAACGGCGCATCTCCTGATTTCATTAAGGAGATAGTTAAAAAGCACCGTGAAAAAGGCGAAAGGTGGTTGACCTCGGCCGAGATGATGGCCAAGCACGCTGATGATCGCCTGCGGGCGATCCTGCCGGGCTGGAAGACCTCGGCCAGGGCGACGTATGGATCGCCGGCCTGGGAGATTCTGACCATCGCGGACGAATTTAAGCCGGATCTTATCGTGGTCGGTTCACACGGCCATTCGACGATAGGCCGCATCGTTCTGGGCAGTATTTCTCAAAAGATATTGACCGAAGCGCATTGCTCGGTACGCGTGGCACGCGGCCGCATCGAGGTGGATCCGGCACCGGCGAGATTGATCATCGGATTTGACGGCTCGGCCGGAGCCAACGCCGCAGTTGAAACCGTGCTCGACCGCTATTGGCCCGAGGGAACAGAGGTACATTTGGTGGCGGCAACTGATTCGATCGTTCCGACGGCGATCGGCAGGTTCATTCCCCCCGTCGCGGACTGGGCAGAGGATGAGCTGAAAATTGAATATGAATGGGTCGCGACGATGGCCGAAAAGGCTGCAAGGCTATTGTCAAAAGCCGGGCTGAAAGTCACGACAAGGATCATCGAGGGGGATCCGAACAGGATTCTCGCCCACGAGGCAGAAAATTGGCACGCCGACTGCATCTTCGTCGGCGCCAATGCTTTCGGCAGCCGCATTGAGCGGTTTCTGTTGGGAAGCACCTCTGCCGCCGTGGCGGCCAGGGCAGCTTGCTCCGTTGAAGTAGTTAGAAAGTCAAAGGGATAATTTCACTTGCTCTCCTGGTGAACAGGGCCGGCAACGCGATCGTTGCCGGCCCTGTTCTATTTGGGCCCTTTGATCAAAAACAGAAAAGGGGTGCCGCGGCACCCCTTTCTCATTGCGAACATCGACCGGAGATCATTTCGATCCCATCTTTGAGATATCCTCTTTCAGTTTAGAGAGGGCGCTATTCTTCGGGTCCACGCCCTCGAGTTTTGCTAGCGTCGCCGACGCTTTTGCCGAGTCACCCTTCTTCGTGTATGCCACTGTCAGATTTTGGAGGGTCTGAATGTGGTTCGGATCGAGCTGGAGGGACTGGTTGAACTCCTGTATAGCCCGGTCATAATTGGGCGGGCTGCGAAAAACAAAGGTGAGGCCCATATCCGTTCGGACATTGACATCATCGGCCTTCTTTGCCAATGCCGCCGTGTACCACTTCTCCGCTTCTTCGTAATGGCCGCCGTCGAAATTCGCGTTGCCAAGATGGACGACAACTTCGCGATCGTCAGGCTTGATCTTGTTCGCCGCCTTCAGGTACGTGATGGCGTCATCAAATCGTTCGATCTGATAGTAAACCTCAGCAGCTTTGACCTGCGCGTCAAAATCGTCAGGAGCTGCTTTAGCCTTATCAATGGCCGCCTGAACCTCAGGCCCCATCGCCCCCGGTGCACCGCCCGGCATGGTCGTTCCGGGCGGAACCGCCGGATGGTCGGGCGGCATGTTCGAGTTGAGCTTGGCGGTCGTTGCCGTAGCGGCTCCGCCCTGATTAACCGAATTGGCGAACATAAAGCCAATTATGAGGCCTGCCAGCAGGCCAACTACGCCGAATAATATATTTTCCTTGTTCATAAAAACCTATGCGTACGAGTGTAGTCCGGGCAGCAGATAGCTGACGCCTAAATATGTAAAGATCACAAACAGGAAGGCAACCACGGCAAAATATGCCGACCGCCGTCCACGCCAGCCGTATGCAATACGCGAATGTAAGAATCCGGCGTATGTGAGCCAGGCGACGAGTGCTCCGACCTCTTTGGCGTCCCATCCCCAATATCTGCCCCATGACTCGTTTGCCCAGACGGCACCGGTGATCAGCAGCAATGCGAGCCCGGCAAATGTGACGCCGGCCAGCTTGTACATCAGGCCGTCGAGCTTTTCGGTCGAAGGCAGCAGCGAGCGGATCTTCTCAGTATTGATGCCGAACAGAACAATAAAGAACGTGCCGGTGAACGCGGTGATCAACGCCGATAATTCGACCGGATTGGCATTGAGGCTGAGGTGCAGATTTGCACCATTCTCAATGACCCATTTGTTTGCAATATCGTAGAGCTGCTGCTGTCCCATCGCATTGATCTGGGCCTGCGGCAGATCCTGCTGCTGCATCATCCATACCGCGAACTTAGGATATTGAGACGGGCTGATCGCGGCGACGACATTCTGCAGGTTCTTGAGCTGGTAGACGAGCATTGCCACGCCGGCACCCTGCACGGCGAGTGCCGCGTAAAGAAAACGGTTTGCCCAGGTCCGAGCGTTGAGATCATTCTTGGATGTATAAAGTGCGTAGCCGATCGAAGCCGCCACAAGCAGTGCCGCCGCCGCGACTATCAACCATCCGACATATGGAATATCAGCCCGCAACCCTAGAGCCATGCGAGATGTGCCGACAAACGTCGACGCCGTATAGGTGCCGAAAGTCGCCGGTGCGAACACGCTGAATTTGCTGATGGTAAAAAATACACCTAATGCGAAGATGCTGGTCCAAATGGCCATCTTCTCAACCTTTAGGCCGTCCTTCAGCAGATACAGAACTGCGACCGCAAAACAGACAAGGGCGATGCCGTAGCTGAGCGAGGCGATACCGACGTGGATCGGCCGCCAATATGAATCGAGAACAGGCGGAAGATCGATGATCTCACTTCCGATGAAGCGGGCAAGGACCAAAATGATCGCCGAAAGCGGCAGCGACAAAGCGGCGACGATCTGAAACTGCTTTCGCCTCATCACTATCAGAGTCGTTATACCGGCACCGAAGGCGAACGCCAGACTTAGATCATAGAGATTGGCAAACGGAACATAGCGAAAGACCCAGGGCATATCTGCCGGATTGGCTCCCTGACTGTTAAAGATCGCAAGTTCGCGGTCATATGCCGCCACCCATCGGACCAGCCAACTCGAGAGATTGAAGAACACGCCGAGCGTAGCCGCCCAAAGGCCGAGCTTTTCGGCAAATCGGAAGGGGGCATAGAGATTGGTCAAATGAAAAACCGCCGCGATCAAGTATGACGCCAACGCCAACATCATCAGCGCACCGTCGGAGATAAACCGCTCGCCGCCGACGTTTATCCTTAAGAATACAAGCGCAAATGACCCAAAAATGGCCAGAAACGCCGGAATATATGATTGCCAGGTTGATTTTGGTGCTGACCCGTCCTCTTCGGATGCGGGCATTACAATTGGTTTATTTAATACTTCTTGGTTCATATGATCCCCTCTCTTTTTGAAAGCCCGGGCCGCCAGCGCCGATCTGAGGGTCTGCGGCCCGGGTAAAGGTTGCTAACTACTTAACAAATGCTCCGGCAACAGCGATGTCGGTGCTGAGGCCGAAATTTACTATGTTCAAACTGCCTGAGCCGCTCAGGCGTTCATACCAGATGCCGTTTCGATAAACGGCCACATCGGTCTTGCCGTCGCCGTCGTAGTCGGCCGGCACCGGGGCATCGGTCGCTGAACCGAAGCTTGTGTAGACGGCCTGTGAATTGGAGCTTTGCTTAATATACCAGACACCGCTCCTGTAAACAGCAAGATCCGTTTTGGCGTCTCCGTCGTAGTCGGCGGGAACGAACTTGTCGGATGAAATTCCCCAGTTCTCATATCGGGTCGTACCGTTCGAACTTTGGGAAATGTACCAAACCCCATTTGTAGGCCTGAAGACCGCAAGGTCCAACTTACCGTCACCGTCAAAATCGCCACGCATTGCGTTGTCGCCGCTGGCTCCCCACGGTGCGAAAGTGACATTACCGTTGGGGTTATTCAGCGAGCCCCGGTAATAGAAGATACCTTGGGCACCGCCGCGATAGACCGCCGGATCGGCCTTGCCGTCACCGTCCCAGTCGCCCACTACACCAGCGTCATCGCCGGTCTGTCCGAACCGTTCGATACGCATCGTGTTGGTCGAGCTTTGAAGGATATAAAATCCGGCAACGGTCGCAACATCGGCACGCCATACCGCGATGTCAGTTTTGTCGTCGCCGTCGAAATCCGCCGGAACCAGCTTGTCGGTCGAAAGGCCCCATTGAGCCGCCGTAAATCCGGCCGTGCTCCGATTGATATACCAAAAGCCGTTCGATCCGCGGAATACGCTCGGATCGGCCTTGCCGTCAGCATCAAAATCGGCAAATCCGTGGTGGATCACGACCGCGACCGCCGGGTTAACGACCAGTGTCTTTAGATATGTTTGATCGCCCGTGTCGTCTTGTCCGTTGTCGCCGTGCAGTACTGCCAAATAATGGGTGACCGGTCCTACATCGGTTGCCGGAGCGGTCCAGTTAAATGACCAGGTCGATCCGCCGGATTGTCCCGGAAAGACGCCGGACGAAGTGTGTGTCGCGTAATTTCGGACACCGCCCGATACTGTTCCGGTCTTGGTCTGGGTGAAAGCGGTAGTATGTGTATAAGTTCCGGCCGCGGTATTTGCAGCTGTCAGAGACGTCATCTCAAATCCCCATGAGGTTCGCGAGAGGTCCGTCGTGGTGTTCTGGATCTGAATGGTGTAAGTCTGTCCCGGCACATAGGTCGCCGGCGCGATGATATTTGCCTGTCCCGTCTGGGTGTTTGAATTGTGGCACGAAGTGCAATTTGACTCGCCCGGAGCACCGGTACGCCGTGAAGGGGCTCCCGGTATCTCTGCGTGGCCAACGGTCACCGCCGATTCGCCGAACGAAAAGGCTAAGATCATCATTGCGGAAAATGAAGCTATCGCGATCACTTTCACCGATTTAATACTAATTGTCATCTTGATTATCCTCCAAATGTTACTGCTCATTTCGGATAGCCAATTCTCCTAAAAATCGTTTGAATTTTTCGTCAAACGCATTGAGACTTCGGTTTGTATGTCCCCCGAGAACAACCTTGTGATCCTGATCGCTGACGCTCTCAATTACTGCCCACACGCGTTGGTGCGAGAAGAAAAATGCAGCTATCAGAGCAAGACACAAGATAATGAATCCGACGTAGACAACGGTTGCTCCAGGATCACGTTGGACCGAGAGTATGTGTTGGTCTGCGACTTTTTCGAAATCTGTTAACTGATATGTATAACCGGCGACCGGTTTTGAGGCTACGGGCATGCTGGCCATTTGCGGCCCGAATGCGTACGCCACCTGTGTCTGTCCGCCGGGTTGGGTGACCTGCAGAACGGCGCCGGGGTTGGGATAACTAGAGGTATCCTCATTGGGATCCTCGGCACCTATACTGAAGTTTCCCCTAAACTCTTTGAACTTGACCACCGTTCCGTCAGGAAGCGGTGTCGCGCCGTCGCGCGGAATTGTTATTTGGACCGCTTGACTGCCGTCGGCCGGTTTGGCCGTGACGGTAATGTTGCGTGCGCGGCCGATCGGCGTGAAACTCGCCTGGAAAAATCGATAACCGCGATAGTCAAAAGGACGGTTCATCTGGACCATCGCTTCGTGCGTGCCCGTTTCGTCGGTGATCGTATAGCGGGTGATCCAGTCGATAGTATTCATCGCCGAGATCGAGTCGTCCTTTTTGATCAGCTTTTGCTGAATGTCGGTACATGTGACCGTAAACGGCACCTTCTGGGTCACCTCGCGCGTTTTGTCGAGTTCGACGATCGTGTCGAACATCAGGTCGGTAGATTTTCCGGGTGTCAGCGGCATCTGACCGGTCGAACCCAATTGTGCGGTCATAAAGCCGCCGACGAAAATGGTCAAAAGCCCGACGTGTACCGGATAGGCGCTCAGGCGGTTCCACACGCCGCTTTGGGCGAAAAGATAAGTTTTTCCGTTCTTTTCCGTCGCGGTGACTTTCTTCCAACCGCTCTTGGTCATTGCGGCCGAGATCCGATCCTTCACTTCCTGAAAAGTGCCGGGGAACTCGATCTCGCTGTTCTGAGCCTGTTCCTTGAGCCAACGGATCGGAACAGTGTAATGCGGCTTGGAGACGAACAGCCACGTTTTGGGAAACCGGTCGATCGACGCCAAAATGATGTTCAGCGACAATACCGCCAGCAAAACATTGAAATACCAGACGTGGTAGATATTAAAGAACCCCAACCGGCCGTAAACCAGCCTTTGGGCGGGTGTGAGCTCGGCAAAGTACCGGTCAAATCCGGCGACGTTCTGCTGCA
The DNA here is from genome assembly GCA_964592865.1 of uncultured Chloracidobacterium sp. GTDB lineage: Bacteria > Acidobacteriota > Blastocatellia > Pyrinomonadales > Pyrinomonadaceae > OLB17. The sequence goes on from CAZQGN010000003.1 coordinate 52,806, forward strand.
TCACAAGCATTCCGACCAGACAGGCCAGCCCTAACAAAACCAGAAGGGTGACGCCGAATCTCACGGACGAGATAAACTTGAGAAATCGAGTAATTATTGATTGCCCCGCCGCCTTTTTTGCAGCTACGCTCGGATCGCTTTGATTTACCGCTTGTTCAACTGTAGACATAGTGTTAGTAAAAACTCGGTTCGGTAGGTGCAAGCAGCGTGCCTTGTGGCACGGAGGGAAGCGATTTGCGCCTAACCGCCTTATAAAATGTTGGTTTACGTGGAAACTTAACGAGGATTATGCCACATTTTTCTGGCAATTGGTGCGAATAATTGTGGACTGACCGCGAATAATTACGCGAAAAAGACGCATTTGAAAATTGAATTTATAATTGTGATGCGAATCACACACCGGACATCGTAAATTGAGTTATGATAAGCCGAACAAAGGATTGGGTATGACTAATTCCACTCGGATCACTTTATTACAGGCGGCGGCGGCAATTCTTACGATCACGGCGGCATCTATCGCGGCGATATATATTCCTTCACCCGGAATTGCATCAGAGAGTGCATCTTTGACAGATCCCGAGCCCGCGGCGACACCCCGAAAAGCCGTAACAAAAAAGCCGGCTGCTCCGCGCAAGGTAAAGTATTCCGAATTTCCGCATAGCGTTAAGGCCCATCAGAAGGAATGTGCCGCATGCCACAAATTCCCATCTGATAATTGGAACAAAGTTCGAACGGGCGATTCCGCTTTCGCGGACATTACCGAATACCCAAAACACGAGACGTGCCTGAGCTGCCATAAGCAACAGTTCTTTAAGGGTGCCAGGCCGACGATCTGCTCGATCTGTCATACAAATCCATCGCCGAGAGACAGCTCGAGGCATCCGTTTCCAAATCCCAGGGAGATATTTGACCTGTCGCCAAAGGGTAAAAAGGCACAGTCGGACTTCGTGGTGGGATTTCCGCACGATAAGCACATCGAGATCGTATCGATGACAGGCGAAAGGCCAGTCAGTTTTGCGAAGGCTAATTTTTCGGTAGGTGCCAAACGGTTTGCCGGCGAAGAGAGTTGTGCCGTTTGTCATCAGACCTACAAGCCGCAGGGCGATTCGCCCGACGAATTTGTTACGCCGCCGCCGGCCAAGCTGGGTGAAGCGTTTTGGCTCAAGAAGGGTACCTTTAAGACGGCCCCGATCGGCCATACGACATGCTTTACGTGTCATTCGGCCGACAGCGGAATGACTCCGGTGCCGAGTGACTGTGCCGCGTGCCACTCGCTGAAGCCTGTGCAGCCAAAGGCCGACTTTGACGAAAAGCTGGCCTCGGCGATGAAGATCGACGACAAACGAATGCTGGATACATGGCGGTTGCGGGATTCGACCGGGAAGTTTCAGCATGCGTTCGGGGCCCACGTCGATATGGAATGTGCGACGTGCCATAACGTAACAAAGATGAATACGGCCGACCCGACCACGATGCGGGTCGGTATCTCATCCTGCGCGATGTGTCATGTCACGGCGAGCGTCGGCGACGGCGGATCATTGAATGTAGAGGTAGATGCCCGGCAAAAGGATGCGAAATTCCAATGCGTGAAGTGTCATATCTCATTTGGAAAACTACCTATTCCGGAATCACATACTAAGGCGATCACTGACGCGGGTGGCGAATAATGATCAGTACCGAAAACAAATTAAAAGCAAAGAGGCCGCTGGCAGCGAGGCTGCAGTTCATCATAGTTGTTTTGGCCGCCGTTATCTTCGGTTATCTTTTCTTTGTTTTGCCAGGCCAGACCGAGGCAAAAGGCTCATCCGCCGCAGAAGATCCGATCATCATCAGCCCGGAAATTGAGACTGTTCCGGCGGACCCGCAGGATATCGATTTTTCACGATTCGGCCATTCAAATCCGTCACACACACGGCTGCCTTGTCTGCTGTGCCACCGTCGCGACGATAACTCGACGCGTCTTACGTTTCCGGGAAAGATAGAGCACGCTCCGTGTGCCGGATGTCATACTGCACAACTCCAGGACCCCGGCAGCCCGATCTGTACGATCTGTCATAGTAATCCGCAAACCGGTGCAATGAAGCGATTTCCTTCGCTCAAGAGCTTTAACGCGAGATTTGATCACGGCCGGCACGTTCGCCAGACAAATTGTGCGACCTGTCATAAATCCACCAGCCGCGGCGTCGCATTTTCGATCCCGAAGGGGGCTGCTGCACATAACTCTTGTTTCCAGTGTCACACACAGGATAAGCCGATCGGCTCCTGCAGCACTTGTCACTCGCCCGGACGGCCGACACGAACGTCAGAGTGGGCCAAGGCATACACGGTCAACTTTGGCCATCAGGAACATCTCCGAAAAGGAAATATGAATTGTGCGTCGTGTCACACCGTGCTGGCCGGTGCGGCCCGCGGAAGACAGGTAACGGCACCGCTTGCGTCGATGCATTTCGCACCCGCCGGACGGCAAAGCTGTCAGGCGTGCCACAATGGCAAGAGAGCTTTTGGGGCGAATGATTTTACAAATTGCAAACGCTGTCACGAAGGGAAAACATTCAAGTTTTAGTCCCGGGGCGGTGCGTAATTATTCACACTCGACGTGAATAATGGCAACTCCGAGATCGCGTGTAAACCTTCATAACACACGATCAAGGCGATTATTGCGTAGTATTTGACGATTTTGGCTCGTGGCACGCACGTTGCACTTGACCTGGTCAGAAGCGTTCGTTGGATGTTTCTAAAACGAGTTCGAAGAAGGAATTTAGGAGTTGATAATTGGAATGAACCGAATCAAATTTGTCGCAGTTGTTTTATTAACCTTGCCGTTGTTGATGTTGACAGTCCTTAAGACAGTCCCGACAAAAGCTGCATTATTGACGGCCGAGGATCCGGCAGTCACGTACAAGGCAAAATGTGCGATGTGTCATTCACCGAAAGCTGAAAAGAAGTTTGACGCTACCAAGCCCGATGCACAGCTTGTCGAATCGATCATGAAGGGCGTAAAGGCTGCCACGCCGCCTAATATGCCTGCTTATGAAGGCAAGATCACGCCGGAAGACGCTCAGGCACTTGTGACATACATGAAGTCTCTGAAGACTGCGGCTAATTAATGAACGGTAAGTTTGTATATTGAAGATGGCCATGGCCGCCCCGACTTTTGCCGAAAGGTTGACGATCGAAACAGGGCGGCCTTGGTGCTTTTTTCCGATACGGTTTTAGGTGCTGATTATGAAAGAGGAAAATGACAAAAAGGATGAATTGCCCAACGAGGTGGTGACCAAAATGCGTCCGCCTAGTTTGATGCGTAATTACGTCAGCTTCGTCGGAATTGCGATCGTTACAGCCGCGATCACAAGCGATCTGCTACTCTTTCTGATCGAGATAACCTCCGCGACCGAAAATGCCTATATCGGTATCCTGACCTACATCATCATCCCGTCGATCATGATGTTCGGCCTGGCCGTTGTCGCGTTGGGTATGATCTTGGAACGGCGGAGAAGGCGAACAAGGGCTCCGGATGAGGTGACAGAGTATCCGATGCTGGATCTGAACAATCCGCACACCCGGCGCTCTTTCATGGTATTCATGGTCGTGACGCTCGTATTCATCTCCGCGAGCGCCTTTGGAAGCTATAAGGCGTTTGAATATTCTGAGTCAGTCACGTTTTGCGGCGAGACATGTCATTCGGTCATGAAGCCCGAATATCTGGCCTATAAGGCCGGGGCTCACGCCCGGGTCCGCTGCGTCGATTGTCACGTCGGATCCGGTGCGGATTGGTATGTGCGGTCAAAGCTGTCCGGAGCGTACCAGCTCTATTCGGTCTCGTTCAACAAATACTCGCGGCCGATCGGTTCGCCGGTCCACAATCTGCGGCCGGCACCCGAAACATGCGAACAATGCCACTGGCCGGAGAAGTTCTTTGGCGGCATGCTGAAAGTGTTTGACCGCTACGGCAATGACGAAAAGAACACCCTTCACGAGCGGCGACTGCTGCTTAACGTCGGCGGCAGCAGTCCGGCTACGGGCAAAGTTACCGGCATACATTGGCACGTCAATCCGGAAAATGAGGTCAACTACGTTTCGATCGACGAACGCCGACAGGAAATTCCGTGGGTAAGTTCGAAGGACAAAGACGGAAAGATAATTGAGTATTTTGACCGCAGTCGTCCGGTGACAGCCGAGCAGCTGGCAAACGGAAAGAAGCGCAAGATGGACTGCGTGGATTGCCACAATCGGCCAGCCCATTTGTATTTGCCGCCGGACCTGGCAGTGGACAAATCGTTTGCGTCAGGAAGGCTTGATCAATCGCTGCCGTTTCTCAAGCGTCAGGCTGTCGCTCTGCTCAGCGGAGCGTATGAGACCAATGACCAGGCTCTCGGGGCGATCGATGCTGGCCTTAAGGATTTCTACCGTGTGAGTTATCCCGACATTTCCATGCAGAAGCAGGATTCGATCTCGGCCGCGACTCTTGAGCTGCAGCGGATCTATCAAAACTACTTCTTCCCGGAAATGAGGACCAACTGGCAGACACATCCAAACAATGCCGGCCACCTTAATTCGCCGGGTTGTTTCAGATGTCACGACGGCCAGCACTTCAGCAACACCGGAAAGATGATCTCTAATGACTGCAACATTTGCCACACGACGCTTTATGATTCGGACAATCCGCCGTCGGCGAACATGAAGACCGGGCCATTCATCCATCCCGTGGATCTAGGGGCTCTCGCTGAGCGGAGATGCGATACTTGCCATCAACCTGATAAGCAGTTCAAGCATCCGATCAATCTTGGTGACATTTCGCAGTTCCAATGTGCGGTCTGTCACCCAAGAAAATAGTTGCTCTGATCTGTCGTCGGACAACGCAAACTATAAGTACCGCCGGAGAGTTTTCCGGCGGTACTTTTATGTAGGGAACCCGGTTCTTTAATTTCCGGGCGATAGGTTAGTCTTTCTTCTCTTCGTCCGCGTTCTGTGTTTCGCCGTCACCCACAGCCTCTTCCTCAGCGATGCGTGCCTCCTCGGCTTTCATATCTTCAAAGGCTTGTTCGTGTTCTTCCTTGAACAGTTCCTCGGACATTCGGCCGTCATAAAACGTCCAGTTAATCGGATAGACATCCGGGTCAAATATGACGTGATAGAAATGCCAGACGACGATGGCCAGCGTCGCGAGGATCGCTTCGTAAAAGTGTATGGCTATCGCAATGTCGATCGCCCATCGAGGCAGGAAGCCGAACATTCCGACCTTGAACCAGATCATCAATCCGGTGAGGCCCATAATGATCGTTCCCCAAACGACGGCCCAATACTCGGCCTTGTCGGCATAGCGAAAGCGTGCGAATTTGGGCCTCTCGCCTTTGTTGAGGACAAAGTGGCGGAAATTCTGATATAGATCCTGAAAGTCCTTCCACCGCGGGAGCATATCGTAGGCCCACAGACGGCCTTCCTTGAGAGCGAGCAGATACACGATGTGATAGACGCCGGTGACCATCATTACGACAGCCGCCACGCGGTGTATCATTCGCCGAACGGATTCACTGTTGCCGGTGATCCACGTGATCCAGGTCTCAGGGTACTCAAGAGCGAATCCGGTGATCACCAGGACGATAAAGCTCGTCAGCAGGAGCCAATGCTGGACTCGCTGATTCAGAGACATCCGGACGATCGGCCTCGCCTCGAGTTTTCGTTTCGCTGCGGCCTTTCGGTACCAGATCACTCCGTTGTGGACCAACATACCGCCAACCACGCCGAAGATCAGGAGGAGATAGATGGTCCGGACCCAGTTCTTGCCCTGGCTGCCGATGTCCTGTGACGCCCCGGTCTCAAGATGAACCTTACCGATCGCAAAATTCTCGCCTGCGCCAAGGTGACATTGGCCGCAAGTGGTAACGAGGTTTGACTTATGTATGAGCGATTTCGGGTTGCTCGACGGCAAGATGTTATGGATGCCGTGGCAGCTGGCACAATCGGCAACTACGTCGGAACCGAGCTTCAAAGCGCGGCCGTGATAGCTGTCCTGAAAGCTCGAGACGCGTTCCGAAGGAATGCCGTAGTCCTGCGACAGCCGTACGCCGTCATGACACTGTGAGCAGCTGGTCAACCCGAGGGCCTGGCGTGATTCCTTCTGAGCCTTGATGCCGTGGATGCCGTGACAGTCCGTGCAATTCGGCGACTGGTAGTTGCCCCTCGCGAGCGACATTCCATGTACGCTCTCGGTAAACTGGCCGGCGATCTCACCGTGACACTTGCCGCAGGTCGCCGCGACATTAAATTTGGATATCGTCGAATTGGTATCCGTTGCGGGCAAAACTGCATGGCTGTTATGACAGTCCGAGCAAACTGCCGCCTTCATATTGCCGTGCGAGAGGGCCTTTCCGTGGACGCTTTCCTGATATGCCAGGAACGGGCGGTTAGTTATCCCTTTCTCGGCCATGAGCGCCGGATCGTTATGGCATCTGCCGCAAGTCTGCGATATGTTTGCCCGGTTGATCGTAGATCGCGGATCGTCGGCGGCACGGATGGTCGTCATGTCACCGTTGACCGAATGACAGTCCATGCAGTTGGCGGCGGGCTTGCCGCGGACAGCGACCTTGGCGTGGATGCTGGTATCCATCGCCGTGTGAGCGTCCTTGTGAAACTTTTCTCCGGCGAGATACGGCAGGCTTCGGCCCGGCCCGTGACAGCCGGCACAATCGAGTTTTGGAGCAGTCGGTTCCGCCGCGGGTACGGCGGTGTTTGCAGCGGGAGCTGACGGTGCCGGTTGGGCCTCGGCGTGAGTATCGCCCAACGTTAATAGATAGGCCGCTGCGGTAAATACGGCAAATAGTAAAATGACACCTACTTTGACACCTGTTTTCATAGTATTAGCCGGAACTCGGTCGCCCGGTACCTCGCAAAACTGTGTGTGACTGACGGATGGTTTGTGGGATCTTTAATACAGTACATATTCAGGATCGTTCCTCAATTTAATTTTAGGCTCTCTAGAGATAATGACCGTGACGTTTGTCACATTTGGATCATCGGAAGGCAGTTATTTTCACGGGGCAAAAAAAATGATGCCGGCGAGGGGAGGGCACCTCGCCGGCATCTGGTCTTTGAGACCTCTATATCTTTTTAGCGGTCAGCGGCTCCGCCTCCAAAATAGATCTTCAAAGACGTGTAAGGCAGATGTGCCCTATAGTTCTGGCTCGACGTCTGCGAGTCCTGATAATTGAAATACTGATAGCCAATATTCCAATCAACATTTCGGGTCAGCCTGATGGCTGCACGAAACTCCGGCGACAGCATATTCATAGGATATCCGCCATAGATGATCTCGGGCAGGGTCGAAAACCGATTGCTTTGACCCTTGTCACGGTTGATCTTCAGGCTTCCATACAACGAAAGTCGCTTCAGCGGTTTTGCCGACACATCCAAGTAGCCGTAATGATCCCGCATATAGAACTGGCTGAATCCCAATCGGCTAACACCATCAACCGGCACGATGATTGGCGTGTCCGCGGTGAGGTGGTGATAAGTATAACCGCTGCTGATCTGCACCTTATCCATTGGAGCCCACTCAACACTACCGGAGTAGAAGTAGTTTTTGATGTCGGTGCCAAAGTTGAGGGCGGTCGGAGTTTGCGACGGATTGTTATTATCCTTGGCCACGGCCGAGAAGTTGAACGAGAACTTATCCACAGTTACCTTCGAGCGAATGCGGAAGTTGGTGAACTTATAGTTTTCAAGTCTCGAAAAAACGTTATCAGCCGACCCCTTTTCGACGTCCCAGAAGATGACCCAGTTCTTGACCGGTTTTATCTTCATTCCCGCGATCAGGGTATTGGTGCTATTCTTCTCATCTTCGAGAATGTTACGAGGGTTCGTGGACGAAGGTGCCGAAGTTAACGTAATGTCATAGCCCATCACATCCACTTTCCTATTTGTGTATCGATATCCAATATGTGCACTAACACGATTATTGAATTGATAATCGCCCTCGATCGTATTAACAAATCGGCGATAATCATTCACGCGATAAGCGGCTGAACGGGTAAATGTCGATGCCAGCGGGTTACCGGCAGCATTTCGCCGATCCAACCATTCCTCAAGTTTCTCGCCTCCGTTGACGGTAAATCTATCAACTGAGAAGGTGTTTGAGATGCGGAAATTATTGTTGACCATATAGGTCAGGCCAATATCGCCGCGGGTTTGGATCCGCTTGGCGTCCGCGTTGATCTCAAATCTGTCACGATCGACAAAATTGTTACTGTTGTCACGGCCGGAGATAAGTTCGAGCATTCCCATCTTGCTGTCGGTGCTCGTGTAAATAAACTGTCCGGTGAAATCCAATTTCTTTGCGAACGTCCGATGGGCATTGAAATGTGTGTAATACGCATTTCCGTCCGTCGGAAAGGTCCGGCTGAAGGTATTGTAAACAGTTGTATCCGCCGGGTTGTTTCCGACATTTGGAGCGGTCAGAAAGTACTGTGACCGATCCTTGAAAAATCGGAAACCCTGCGTTAATCCCAAATTAAATCCAAGCAGCTTTCCTTCGACTCCCGCTCGAAAGTCATTTGACTTATTTTCGTAATCGGCCGTAACAGGAAAGTCATCTCGGTATGCACGAGCGTTGGAAACACCAGGCCCTGACACATTGCTGAATGAAGCACCGAAGTTGAACCTGATCTTTTCATTCTGCGGTAATAATGTGAAGTCAAAATCACCAAGTGAATGTCGCGTGTTAAACGTGTGTTGTTGAAGCGCGAAATTTGAAAGGTTGTTGAAGTACTTAACGCGCCTAACGGTTGAGTTAAATTTATAGATACCCGTCTTTTCCACGTTTACGCGTGTAAATCCCGAGGGATCTGCGCCCCAACCGGTGTTTGAGATCAGCAGCGAATCAAAGTACTTTCCTTTTCCGCTGTCGGCTTCGAAAAGAATGTTTGAATCAAAAAGGCGAAAGCCTTTCTTGTAATTGAGATCGCTGTTGAATTTGTTTTCGCTGCCGTAAAGGCGACGATACCTATAACCGAATTCGGTCGTCGTGGTGACCTTATAGCCGCCGACGATCAGATCTTCGTCCTCTGCAGGTTTGGGTGTCGGCGTTTGTCCAAATGCCGTCGCGGCAAATATCGCGATGCCGATCACTACCATCATGCGGATGAATAAGATTCTGCGGTACCGACCGGTACTAATTGTTTTATGTGAAATATCAAACATTTTGCCTCCTCTTATTCATCAACTATCTAAAATAAAACCTGCTCGCGTTCGATCCATGGATCCTAACGTGACAAACCGTACAGTTCAAATATCGGGTCGTGACCTGATTGTGCGGTGCCTGCGGGGCTCCGCCCTCGGCGTCGTTTAGGTTGCTGTGGCATTCCATACACAGCTGGCGAACCGAACTGCGAATCAACATCTTCGGGTTAGCCGAACCATGCGGGGTGTGGCACGAGGCACAACCTTCGGTCTTCAGCGGGGCATGTTCGAACGTGAACGGGCCCTGCTTGTCACCGTGGCACTTGATACAGGCGGAATCGGCTCCGACGGCGAGCTTTGTCTGTTTCGACTCAAATCCGCCATGAGCGTTATGACAGCTTGAGCATGTCATCGCGCCTTCCAAAACCTTGTGATGAAAAGGTTTGCTGAACTGTGATTTCGTTTCCGTATGGCAGCTCATGCAAAGCTGAGGTTCGCTGCGTTTGAGCATTGCCGTCGTCGCGACACCGGGGTTTTGGCGATTGGTCTCGCCGATCTCGGTTGCCGAGCCGGGCATCTGATCCTTAAAGACGGTACCGTGCGAAGTATGGCAATCGGTACAACCCACGTCATTGCGCCAGTGTTCGCCGCGTCTAAAGTTGTTGTGACTTTCCTTGCCGGCGTGGCAGCTCAAACATGTTTCTGATATCTCTTTCGAATTTTTGCCCTTGAATGAAATGATCTTGGATTTGTCACCGCCGCCCTCAACGTGCAGTTTTCCGCTGCCGTGGCACGATTCGCATCCTTGAGCCTTGTCCTTCCAGCTTTTTACTTCAGCAAGTTTTGCATGCTTGGTTCCCGCAAAGCCTTTGAATTGGTCTTCATGACAGGCCTTACAGGTCTCGCTGCCGACAAAATCGTCCGCTGAAGCAGCAGCCTGCGGAGTGCCCGGATCGAGCTCCCCGGCCATTGTGCCGCTGGATATTGATGAAAATGTTCCCGAGACCGCCCATGCCATCGCAAGTACTACAAATGCGGTTAGCATGCTGATCTTGATCTTTCTAGCTGAAGCCATAAAAGTTGCCTCCAAAAATAAAAGGAAAGACGCTTTGCGTCTTATCGTAGCTACAGATTAATGAATAAACACTATCGGTGATGTGAGCACCGTCACAAATTGAACTATTTTTTTCAAAGAATTTTTTACCTCGTAAAATGCGGATCATCTTATTTTGAGTCCATTACCAGCACCGATTGGTGATACCGGTTGCTGATCATTATGGTTATTTGCAAACACGCTGCCGGTTGACTCAAAAGAAAGTCAAAAAAAGCTCTCCGGTCAACCATGTCAAATTCACAAAGGCTCAGAGCCTTTAACGTCGAGTCAAAAGGACACTCGGATAACGCCTCAACGGCACCAAATATCTTTTCTGAGCCATTTGGTGACTTGAACATCGCGTCGATCTCGGCGTCTTCGTGCATCAGCGCCACGCGCCCGCGGTTGAGCACGTACAAAAACTCGGGCGGTTGCCCGATATGGAATATCTCGTCGTCTTTTGAAAAGTACCGTCGTCGGCGGAGTGTGTCGAAAGCCTGACGGTCTGATGGAGAGAGGTGGCCCAAGAACTCAGAGCCGGAAAATGGAAAGTCGAAAAAACTATGTCCCGAATTGGTGCCGGACGACATAAGTGCTCCCTGGCGATGCTGCCGAGCGCGAATATGTCATAAAGAAAATTTGCAAAATAGGACTGTCGTCACAACCGATTGTGACGAAGGTCACATATCGGTTCGATAACCGCTGCGCGTACCGATCACCTCACGGAGACGCCGCCGGTCGTGGATGACCAGGTCCGAACCCTTTAGTGTCACGAGTTCGCGTTCCCTGAAGAATCTAAGTGCTCTGGTAACGGTTTCGCGGGATGCACCGATCATCTCGGCGATCTCCTCGTGAGTAAAGAAATTCTTGAGCTGAACGCGCCCGTCACCGCCGGTGCCGTTTCCGCTCCAACTGAGAAACAGCTTAGCCAACTTGTCGGTGACCGAATCTGATAATCCAAGCGCGCAGATCTGTACGTACGCCGTGTGATAGTCGCGGCTGAGCTGCTTGGCTGCGTTAAGGCACGCGTGAGGATTATTTTGGATCAATTGCATCAGATCGTCTGTCTTGATGTGGTCGACCTGACACATTTCGAGTGTTTCCGCCGATGTTTCGTGCTCAACCCCGTTGATAACGGAACTGAGGCCGATCATCTGCCCGGGCTCGGCAATGCCAAGTATGATCACCTTGCCGTCCGGCGAACACGTCGAGATCTTGACCTTTCCCTGGCATAGCAGGTATACGCCGGTCGAAGGCTGGCCCTCGACAAACAGCATAGTACCCTTTGGGCAAGCCTTGGTGATCTTTATCGATTCGAACAGGCGCAGATCAGATTCGGGCAAGTCGCAAAAGAAACCATCGCCCCGAATTCCGCAATCTTTACACTTATGTTGAATCCGTAAGTCTTGAAAGACCTTCATATATTTTCACCGTAACCCGGTTAAGGGCCACGTCCGCTGATCTAAGGTCGTATTCAAAATGGCTGAAAATGAACGACCCTCCGAAACTCGAATTGCAAATAGCGTTCCAAAATGGGGTTTAGGTCGATTGCAACAAATATCGCCCATTTTGTTGGATTCCGTCAAACAAAAAACGGATCGAATGTGGTAATTCGCCTTTATCCGCGTAAATTCTCGCGCGTATGGCCCTGTCGTCTATTTGCCGTTACACCTTCAAATTGCGCTGCTTTCCGCCTGAACGGCTCCGGGCCATTCTGCATTCAGCCTTTCCTCCAGCAGCTTGGCCGACACCGTGAGGAAGTCATATGTGGTGATCAAACCCACCAATCTGCCGTCGTCGAGCACCGGCAGGCACCCGACACTTTTCTCGCGCATCAACTGAAGCGCATCGATCGAGGATGTTTCCGGCGTGACTGATATAATGTCGGTTTTCATGATGTCCGAGATAACCAGCGTCTGGCCTGTCGAACATTTGCCCTGAGCGATCAACTCAAGCAGGTCGCGGTGTGATACCAACCCGATGAGCTTACCGGAATCGTCCTCGACAGGAACATGCCTGACATGCCGCCAATGCATCAGGCTGGCAGCGAGGTCGACGATGTCCTCGGGGCGGACGGTATAAAGATCGACGGTCATAAACTGTTCGACCGTTCGATAACTGTCTATCCATTCCGAACCGGCCGGAATACTCGCGAGTTCCCATTTATGGGCGGGAATGTCGTCATCCTCCTGATGCGATTTCATTGCGGCGGTAATTGTCCGAAGCTTTACGTTGGGTTTTGCCGCCTGTTCCATAGATTCGTACGAATCGAGCATCCACTGGGCACCGGTTCTCTCGCTCGTCACACGGCCCTCGATCACATCGAGCAGGCGGTCAATGTCCTTTTGGTCGCACTTTGCCCGGGCAAGACCCTTTCTCGCTCGCGGAAGAAGTTCCTCGAGGATGATCCTGCCGATCCTCCGGCTCTGGCCGTCCAGCCCGCGGATCTGGCCTTTCAGGCCATATCGGGCGGCATTGTAAAAGTTGGTCCGTGCATCGTCGAATGACATATAGTTGCGAATGTCGCCAAACTCCTCCGGCAATTCGGTCAAAAGACCGAGGAAGAACGCGGCATTGGCCATCTGATCGATAACCGTCGGTCCGGCCGGCAGATAGCGGGCCTCGATCCGCAGCCCGGGCTTACCATTGAGCGTTCCGTAACAGGGGCGATTCCAGCGCCAGATCGTACCGTTGTGAAGTCTCCAGGCCTTTAGTTCCGGGACGCCCCCGGCGGCCAGCACCTCGAGTGCGTTCTCCTCTATCGCCTGGGTCAACAATATCCTGTAACGTACTGCGTCCTCCCTGAGCACTTCGAGGATCGAGCGGTCGACCCATGCGTCGCCAAAGTTCACTCTGGGTTTTTGATTGCGTTGCTTATGGGTCAAAGAGCGCGTGTCGGTCGACTGTTTGAAGACAGCGATCCGAGTCTCATGCCACAACCGGTGGTTGAGCAGCAGCGGCGAATTTACGGCCGATGCCAGCACAGGTGCCGAGATCGCCTGCGCCCAATTGTAATAACGTACGAAATCTTTGGGTCCGATCTGCAGATGGATCTGAAAACTGGTATTGCAAAACTCGATGTAAGTATTCTGCAGGGTGAGCTGCAGTTCATCGAGGCCTTTGATGTGGATCACGCGGTTCTCGCCGTGCAGCTCGGTCACGATGCGGTCGATCTCGTGATATCGCGGATGCGGCGTAAGGTTGCTGACCGTAAGGTCCGATTGCTGGATCGTCGGCAGTATTCCCGCCAATACGACACCGCCGCCAAACTTTGCCATCGACCGGCGCACGGCGGCAAGGAGCTCATTCAACTCAGATTCCATCTGAGAAAGACAGTCACCCTTAAACTCTCGAGGCGTCATATTGGCCTCGAGATTGAAAAGACCTATCTCGGTCGTAAGCCGCGAATCGCCTACGTCGGCAATAACGTCAAGTGAGCGCGGAGCGGGACGCAATGCCGAATCTACCAGAAACATCTCCTGTTCGGAGCCGATGCGGCGAACGTCGTCGGAAAAGTGTCCCCGTTCGAACATGTGCTCAAATGCCTGCAGATCGTTGAGAACCGAAAGCGTAAATGCACGCATTTGCTCTTCGCTGTGACCGGTTTTGATGTCGTGTTCGCCCATCGTTTTCAACTCCTGTTCGTGAACGGCCCAAATAGATCGAACCGCCGCCTGCTGACCACCAGTTCACGATCCTGAAATCGCCGCTTTCGGAAACCGAGAAGGTGGCTCACTTGCAGCGGGAAGAATCGGGCAAGTGCGGTATTCAGATGAAGTGTTTCGCTGTCATCCGGATCGATCTTGACGCCGGGAAGGTAGCGGAGAATGTTCTGAACGCGCAGCCTGCGCATAACAGCCGAAAGCCAAAGCCAGAACGGGGCGACCGATCGGCCGATAAAAAAGCCGTCTTCGCCCAGCTTTTGGTAAAGCGGCATAAGGATCATCCCTGATTCGACCGCTCTTATCTCGCCCGACCTATTTCTGGCCAGAGTTTGCCCCTCGGTGATTCGGTCAAAATTATTAAACCCGGGATTCATCTCGAAATCATCTTCCGGTCGTATGGCCTCGCGATGCCGCACTTCGACGATCCGCATACCCTTGCGGGTCGCGGCAAGGCGGTCCGCCATTTGTTTAAATTCCGGCACCTCAGCGGCTGATAATATGCCCGAGTTGACGAGGCCGAGCCACACTAGTGCGCGGTGGTTCTCGACGGTTTCGGGTGAATCGTGCGAGCCGCCTTCGAAGCCCAGGGTGACGGCGCCGAGGTTGTTGAAATGCTCCAACATCGTCCCTTCAAGCTGTTCTTCGATACCGAGCAGGATCGTGACCCCGAAACGCATTGCAAAGCTGCGGTTGCGAAGCGTATCGCCGACGGTCGCGAACGGCAGCCCGGTCGCCGACGTTGAATGTAGATCCATAATGTAGACCTCATTCTTGGCCGTGACCAGGATACTGTCGATCAGACTATCGAGCTCGCGGAGTTCGTGTCCCTCAGACGTAGATTCGACGTGTTCAGAACCCCTTGGCGACAGATTGCGACGGGTCCAGGCCCGATTGAGGTCGTGATCGACGAACCGAAGTCCGCGGTTTATGGCCCGTGTGTTTCCGGCAATAAAATAAACACGGCCCCGCAATTTGCCGCCAAAGCCGGCGAGGACGTCACTAATGTTTCGAAGTGCCAACACCCCGGCAGGTTCATTTCCATGGATACTGCCGACAACGATGAGTGTCGGCCCGGCCGGGTCGCCGATGAAGGATCCCAAAAGATGCTGACCTTCGTCGATCCCGAAGGCCCGGTTAGTTTTAAGTGCCGGTTTCATATCGCTTTATCTTAAAACTGCAAAACTAATGCCAAAGGGTGGATCGTGATCTCGTAAACGTGGATCGTGACCGATCCCGCATTGCCAAAATTGGCCCAACAATGGCCCGAACTGGCTATTGATCGCTTCTTTCGCTCGAAGATGCCCAATTGAAGCCCTGTATCAACTCGGCAGTATTGAAAAATATTCGTAAGAATTCACGGTCATCCGCGAAAAAAGCCACAGTGTTGCCTGAACGGCGAATCCGGCGTTCATGTCCCTCAAATGGCGATTTTTGTTGCAAATCGCGTTCGTTGCTCTAAAATAGTAATTTTGGCAAAAAGGCCAAGTAGGCGTCCTATATGTTTGACGAGAGTTTTGATGTGATCGTGATCGGTGCGGGCCACGCCGGATGTGAGGCGGCGTCGGCGTCCGCGCGCCTCGGTGCGCGCACGGCTCTTGTGACCCTCAATCTCGATCTGATCGGCCAGATGTCGTGCAATCCGGCGATCGGCGGCATCGCCAAGGGACATGTGGTACGCGAGATGGACGCTCTCGGCGGGATAATGGGACGGGTGATCGATCGTACCGGCATACAGTTTCGCTTGCTTAACCGGTCTCGTGGGCCGGCGGTGCAATCGCCCAGGGCGCAAGCCGACCGCAGCCTGTATCGTACCGAGATGCGCCGGGTGCTCGAAGCAACACCTGAGCTGCACCTTCGCCAGGGCGTTGTAGTTGAGCTAATTGTTGAGAATAAACGAGTTATAGGTGTCGAAATGCAGGACACGCGTCGATTTGGGGCGCGGGCGGTAGTGGTTGCGACCGGGACTTTCCTCAATGGTACGATCCATACGGGCGAACGTACATTTACCGCCGGAAGAGCCGGTGAACCGGCGTCGATAGAGCTGGCAGAGAACCTGAAGCGACTCGGTTTTCCGGTCGGGCGGCTCAAGACCGGTACGCCGCCGCGGCTTGACGGCCGAACGATCGATTGGGACGCATTTGAGCCGCAGCCTGCTGACGAAGATCCGGTACCATTCTCATTTGCAACCGATCGGATCGACCAGCCTCAGATCCAGTGCCACATCGGCTATACGACCAGGTCGGTGCACGATGCGATCAGGGGCAACCTCCATCGTTCGCCTCTGTATTCAGGCCAGATCCAGGGAGTCGGGCCAAGGTACTGCCCGTCGATCGAAGACAAGGTCGTAAAATTTGGCGAAAAGGACCGCCATCAACTGTTCCTCGAACCTGAGGGCCATAACACTAACGAGGTCTATCTCAACGGCTTTTCTACTTCGCTGCCGTCAGAACTTCAGCTCGAATTGTTGCGGATGATCGAGGGATTTCACAGCGTCGATATAATTCGTCCGGGCTATGCGATCGAGTACGACTTTGTAGATCCGAGGGAACTGAGGCCCACGATGGAGTCGACGCGGATGGACGGGCTTTTTCTTGCCGGTCAGATCAACGGTACGACCGGATACGAAGAAGCTGCGTGTCAGGGATTGCTCGCCGGGGTCAACGCGGCGTTCTCGGTGCAGCGGCGAAAACCTTTCGTTCTCGGGCGGGAAGAGGCGTATATCGGTGTTTTGGCCGACGACCTCATAAGGCACGGCGTGGACGAGCCGTACCGTTTGTTTACGTCCAGGGCTGAGGCAAGGCTGACACTGCGCCACGACAATGCCGACCAACGCCTTTCGCCTAAGGGCCGTGATGCCGGACTGGTAGGCGACGCAGACTGGGAGCGATTTAATAATAAACGTGACCGGATCGCTGCACTTAGGAATCTGCTCGATGAGACGCGCTTCAAACGATCGTCGCCAGAATACGCCGGTATATCGCAACTACTCGGAGCTGATCTGGGCGATTCGTTCACGTTGTCTCAGTTGGCGATGCGGCAAGGAGTCGATCCGACAATGATCCGCCGTTTGATGCCGAACGGTGCGAGTGAAGCGGCCAAAGAATCGGAACTTGCGACCGCTCTCGCCGATTCGTTATACAGCGGCTATATCCAGAAGCAAAGGGCCGCAACTGAGCGGGTGAACCATCACGACGCTCTAAAAGTGCCTGAAGCCTTTCGTTTTGACGTGATCAGCGGGCTTTCGCACGAGATGGTCGAACGCCTCGAACGGGCACGGCCTCAGAATTTCGGCCAGGTCCGGAAGATCGCCGGCTTGACGCCGACCGCAATTTCCACCGTTTTGGTCCATTTGACCGCACAAAAAGCCCCGACCAACACTCCGGCCTGATCTTTTCGATCTTCAATGTGGTACGTACCACAATGTTCGATCAGCGCAGTTTGTGGTACGTACCACATTTCAGTTGTTAGATTACGGTGGGCATCTATGCTAACTTAGAATCCTGTTTTCGTTTGTCTATATATGGGTAAGATCATTGCTGTAGCCAATCAAAAAGGCGGAGTCGGAAAGACCACGACGGCGGTAAATCTTGCGGCGGCATTGGCCTCCGAGGATAAAAAGGTTCTGCTGGTCGACGCCGATCCGCAGGCTAACGCCACATCCGGTGCCGGCATCGCGCGTGGAAATTCGCGAAAGTCGCTCTATAACGCCCTTACTTCGAATGATCCTGTTCGCGAAATGGTCCTGCCTACCGAGATCCCGTTCTTATGGGTCTTGCCGTCTGATAAGAATCTTGCGGGTGCCGAGATCGAACTGGTCGATGCCGAGGACCGCAATTTTGCCCTTAAAAAGCTTCTGAACGGTATTCGTGAGTATTTTCATTACATCATCATCGATTGCCCGCCTTCACTCGGCATCCTGACGCTAAACGGGTTAACTGCCGCTGATTCGCTATTGGTGCCTATTCAGTGCGAGTATTACGCGCTTGAGGGCGTCACTGAGCTTTTTGACACGTTGGCCAGACTGCGGCGGGAACTCAACCCGACACTCGCGATTGAGGGGTTGCTTCTGACCATGTTCGACGAACGGACCAACTTGTCGGCCGCGGTGGCCAAGGACCTACGCGATTTTTACGGTTCACAGGTGCTCGAGACCGTCATACCGCGAAATGTCAGGCTTGCCGAGGCTCCGAGCTTTGGAAAGCCGATAATGCTGTATGATCCGCGTTCGCGTGGTGCCGAGAGTTATATCCAACTTGGAAAGGAGATCATTGGCCATGGCTAGACAACCGCTTGGCAGGGGCCTCAGTGCCCTGATGGGTGACGAAAAGGCCCCTGCGATCGAGCAGGGCGTTCGCGAGATCGATATCGATCTGATCGATCCTAATCCCGAACAACCCCGGACCAGGTTTGCCGAAGAGAAGTTGGCTGAGCTCGCCGCTTCGATCAGATCCAATGGTGTGGTCCAGCCGATAGTGCTGCGTGCGATCGGATCCCGATATCAGATCGTAGCCGGTGAGCGGCGATGGCGTGCGGCTCAACGAGCCGAATTACGAAAACTGCCGGCTGTAGTGCGTGATATCCCGGATGACAAACTTCTCGAGATCGCCCTTATCGAGAATATTCAGCGGCACGAGTTAAACCCGATCGAAGAAGCCAAGGCATACCGGAAACTCATTGATTCCATTGGACTTACGCAAGAGCAGGTGTCGGAGCGAGTTGGCCGCGAGCGGTCGCTGGTCGCGACGACAATGCGCCTGTTAAAACTCCCCTCCGAGGTTCAAAATCACATCGTCGAAGGTCGGCTTTCACTCAGTCACGGAAGGGCTTTGTTGATGGCCGACGATCCAAAGGTCCAGCGTGCCGTGGCAAAGGACGTCATCGAACGCGGCCTGTCGGTACGCGAGACCGAACGAACGGTGAAGCGTGCCGCGAATGGCGGCCCGGGTGTCTCTTCCAAACCGGCCCCGCGTGTGATCGACCCGAACACAAAGGCCGCTGAGACCAAGTTGATGCGAAAGCTGAGCACCAACGTAAAGATATTGCCATCGGCCAAGGGCACGAGCGGCAAGATCCAGATCGAATATTACGGCACCGACGACCTCGACCGCATATATCAGATGATAATGGGCCAGAGGTCCGGAGAGTGATTGTAAGTTATTGATTCTAAAGGAGGTTAAAGAAACACGATGCGTCAGCGTCTGACCGAAATGGTTTCGTGTGCGGGTTGAGTGGCCAAACTCGCCCCAAGCGATCTTGCTCAAGTTTTGAGTAAGTTACCGGCACAGAACAGCGATAATGTGATCGTCGGTTTTGACAGATCCGACGACGCGGGTGTATTTCGCCTTACGGACGAGACAGCCCTTGTGCAGACGGTCGATTTCTTTACTCCGGTCGCTGATGATCCGTTCACATACGGCAGAGTTGCAGCGGTCAATGCCCTGAACGACGTCTACGCGATGGGCGGCACTCCGTTGTCCGCGCTGTCGATAGTCTGCTTTCCTCAAAAGGGTGACTGGGACGTCCTTGGCGAAATACTTGCAGGCGGCCAGGCCGCGATGAACTCCGAGGGCGTGGTGGTCATCGGGGGGCACTCGGTCGACGATCAGGAGATGAAGTTCGGTTACGCGGTGACCGGCATCATACATCCTGAACGTGTTGTTACGAATTCCGGAGCGCGCCCGGGTGATGTACTCGTTTTGACCAAGCCCATCGGGACCGGTGCGATAAATACGGCCGTCAAACGCGGCGAAGCAAATGCGGCGACGGTCGAGGCGGCGATCAAAGCGATGACCACTTCGGCGGCTTCGGCATCTAAGCTAATGCGGGAACTCGGCGCAAGCGCATGCACGGATGTGACCGGCTTTGGTTTGATGGGCCACGCATTTGAGATGGCAAAGGGCAGCGGTGTAACGTTGATCATTGATTCAGAAAGTGTTCCGCTGCTGCCGGACGTTCTGGAGCTGATCGAAAGGGGAATGTTGACCCGCGGCGATAAAAATAATCGGGCGTACGTCGGCGAGACGGTCAAATTTGCCGGCAGCGTGACCAACATCATGCAAAGTGCGTTATTTGACCCGCAGACAGCAGGCGGACTGTTGATCAGTATGAGCTCGGAAACGGCGGACGAATTTGTCCGGCAGTTGCCCGATGCCAGCGTCGTCGGTTCGGTCGCCGGACATAGCGGCGTTTATATAGAGGTAAAGTAGGTGTTTTTGTTCATCCTTGAATCGATCGGAACCTCCGAGCTGATACTCATCGGCGTGATCGCCCTTATTTTCCTCGGGCCGAGAAAATTGCCGGAGATCGCCCGTAAGATCGGCAAGATCACTGCCGAATTTCGAAATACCACCAATGAATTCAAGCAGACCTGGGAGCGCGAGGTAAATTTCGAAGAGGAAGCAAAGGCATTCAATATTGACGACGACGATCCGCCGCCGATAGCGAGAGCGAATACGATCCACCCTCAGGCCGCGGCTGAGACGCCGAGTATTTCGGCCCCTGAGATCAGAGAGGTCGATCCTGCCGAATTCACCTCAAAGGAAGCACAGGTTCAAACCGCGAAGAGTGACATTGCCCCGCCGGAAGATCCGGACGACAAGCAAAACTGGCTGTAATCATTAGATGGACGAGAACGGATCAAACCAATTACCCGAGCGCGCGGCTAACATGTCGTTTCTTGAGCATTTGGATGAACTGCGCAAACGGCTCGTCAATTCGGTAATAATCGTCGTCGTAGCATTTACGATCTGTTGGTTTGTTTCTGACCGGATCTACGACTTTCTCAGCGTGCCTATCCGTCAGGCGCTCTCTGAGGCCGCTCGCAGGGAATTGCCGATCAGCGGAGTTACCGGCGAAGAAAAGCTGCTGCCATTAAGCGGGATTCGTGAAGGCGACGGCGGCCGTTATATCTTTGACCGATCGACCAAGCTTGGAGCAACGGTCGTCGTGCCGGGTACGTCGGTCCTGGCTCAGGTGTCCCGTGACGCTGAGGGAAAGTTAGGGCTTTTCACCTCTGAACCGCTCATCACAAATAACGCCGTTGTCCCAAAGGGCGTTCGCCTGCCGGTAGAGTTTGACGAGGTTGCCAAAGATCAGCCAAATGCCGATGAGCGGATGACCGTGACGACCGCGACCGAACAATTCACTCTGTTCGTGACCGTTTCGTTGTATGCCGCCATCGCGTTGTCGGTCCCGCTGCTATTGTGGCAAATTTGGATGTTCATTTCGCCTGCCTTGTACAAACATGAGCGGGCGTATGTCACACCTTTCATCGGCCTTTCAACTGTCTCATTTGTGATCGGGGCAGCGTTTGCGTATTACATCTTGTTCCCGCCGGCGGCCCGCTACCTGCTCGGGCTCGGCGGCGGTGATTTTCAACTGTTGCTCAAGGCGAGCGACTATCTCGATTTCATCACCATCATAATGCTCGCGATGGGCCTAATATTTCAGATGCCCGCGATATCGTATGTCCTCGCCCGCATTGGCATCATTTCGGCCGGCCTTCTGGTCCGCAGTTGGAAAATATCGCTGGTCGTCATACTCATAGTTGCGGCCGTCGTCTCGCCGACGGGCGATGTGCCCAATATGATGCTGTTCGCCACGCCGATGATCGGGCTCTATATCGTGTCGATATTTATCGCCTGGTTCTTTGGCAAAAAGCGCCGAACGACTGATGAAACGGGCAGTTAAGCAACCCGTGCCCGCATTATTTCATCTTGTATAAATAGATATAACTGTCTAGAATCGGTATAGATAAAATTTTTGGTTGACCTTCCGGCTGTTGGCCGGTCATTTTTTGGGAGTTTTACGTTTATGTCTAAAGTCAGGATCTTTCGTAGTTTTTTACTGACATTTGTGTTGATGTCACTTGGGGCCATTGCGGCTATCGCCCAACCGCCCGACAGCAACAAGCCGAGTCAAGATATTTCGGACAAGGCGCGTAACGTCAAACCGGAATTGAAAGAGGCTTACAAAAAATGGATCAACAATGATGTGGCTTACATCATTACCAAAGAAGAAAAGCGTGCGTTCAACGCTCTCGTTACCGACGAGGAGCGTGAGAACTTTATCGAACAGTTCTGGCGCCGCCGCGATCCCAACCCTGATACCGAAGAGAACGAGTATCGTGAAGAGTATTACGAGCGGATCGCCTACGCCAACGAGAAATTTGCGTCAGGTATCCCGGGCTGGAAAACGGACCGCGGCCGCGTTTATATCGCGTGGGGCAAACCCGATTCGGTCGAATCGCATCCGTCCGGCGGGTCGTACGACCGCCCGAGTTATGAGGGCGGCGGTGCGACGACCACCTATCCATTTGAGATCTGGTTCTATCGTCATCTTGAGGGTGTCGGTGACGGATTGGAGATCGAGTTTGTCGATCCTACCGGGACCGGCGAATATCGAATGGCCAGAAACGCGAACGAGAAGGACGCATTGTTGATGGTCCCGGGTGCCGGCATGACGACCGCCGAGCAGTTGGGCATGTCCACAAAGGGCGACCGCATCTCCGGATACGATCGAAACGCCGGAAACAACTTTTACCGTGAGCAAGATTCGCCTTTCCGCAGACTTGAGGTCATGACCGGCCTGATGCGTCCGCCGGCGGTCAAGTTCAGCGACCTTCAAAGTTCGTTGACCGACTCACCGGTCATCGACAACAATCCTCTGCAGTTCGACCTTCGCGTCGACTTTTTCCGTCAGTCCGACGACCGCATCATCACCGCCTTTACGGTACAGACCAGCAATCGCGAACTGAAGTTCGAGCAGATCGGCGGGCTCGAAACTGCCAGAATGAACATTTTCGGCCGCATTACAGCGGTCTCGGGTAAGCGGTCGGGCATATTTGAGGATTCGGTCGTGACGAACGCTACCGCCACTGAGCTTGCTGACGCGATGGACCGAAAGTCCGTCTATCAGAAGGCGATCGCCCTAACGCCGGGAACCTACAAGGTGGACGTAGTCGTCCGCGATGTCGGGACGGGTAACAAGGGCATCGTGAACATGGGATTCACAGTTCCGCGGTATGACGAGAAAAAGCTCTCGACGTCATCACTCGTGCTGACATCGAAACTGCGTTCGACCAATGAGCGTGATATCGGACAGATGTTCGTGATCGGTAATTCGAAGGTCGTACCGAACCTTGGCGGCGTTTATAAGCAGGGACAAGATGTCGGTATCTATTTGCAGGTTTACAACGCCGAGATCGATCAGACGACCTTGCGACCGGCGGTGGATGTCACGTACATCATTACCAAGGATGGCAAGGAGGTTCACCGACAGATCGAGGATTGGACCGGTTTGAGCGACTCAGGCCAGCGACTTACCCTTGCCCGGCTGCTGCCGACTACAAACATGCCGACCGGTGAATACAATATTCGCATCGAGATCAAGGACCGCGTCGGCGGACAATTGATCAAGAACGAAGATAAATTCACGATCACACAATAACCTGAGTCCCTTTGGAATAGAACGGCGGCATCGGAAACGGGCCGCCGTTCTTATTATTTGAGGCTGTCAACGCGTATGAACGGCGAACCCACATTCTCGCTGGTCGCAAAGATCGATCCGCCGTCAGCGCCATAGCAAACTGCCTCACCGACAAGGCGGTCGCCTATATCGACCGGGTCAGGGAACTGATGCCAGATCACATCAAAATCAGCAGTGCCGTCCGGAAGACGGTATTCGTAAGCCCCGGAATAATCACAGATGATCACCCGCCGTCCATCCGGAGAGATGTCGCCGCCGGTGATCAGTCCGTTTGGAACGGCCGGGACCTTGATCTCCGAAAGCCGTTCGGCAACTACCGGCGATCCGGCATCGAACTTGGATGGAATGCGGTAGACTGTGGCAGGGCCGTCAGATCGCTTGGTTATTACATATATGTCGCCGGTCGTCGGATGGACCAAGAGAGCTTCTGCATTGTGAGGCCCGTCCGGGTACGTGAACGTTAGCCGTTCCGGTGCCGCGGTCACGTTTGATGTTCCGGACGGCGAACCCGGAGCCGCAACTATCGGTTCGGGAACGCGGTAGATAGTTAACTCCGATCTTTTCGACCCGTTATTGCCGATGTCCCCGATGTAGAGAAAGCACTTGCCGCTGCCGTTCTTAAACTCGGCGATGTCTTCCCAATCCTCATTTTCGGCTCCTGGCACTTTCCAGTTACCTTTCCTGCCGCCCGTCCCGTCGAGGGCATAGACGATCGCGTCGCCGCCCGAATCGTTGTGGGTCCAAAAAATGTTAGGCGAGCATTTTGACGCGGAGAGTCCGCTGCTCTCGTTGATATCGTCTCCGCGAATGTTCCCGACGACCTTCGGTAACGAGTGGTGAGCGGACGAGAGCTTGACCCGATCGGGCCCGGTCGACGAACACGCAAACTGAGTTGCGGCAATCACCACAAAAGAAATGACAAAAGCGAAAAATTTAGCTATAGTTCTTTTCGATACAATTCTCACTTGGTGGACTAATACGCTCGGATTTTGCTGTTAGTTCAGAACATTGGGTAAACAATAACGTACATTTTGTATTGAACCGATGATCGTTGGCACTGAATGGTTGATCGAGGCGGTTGGTTGCGATGCTGAAGCACTTCGCGACGAGGCCGTAATTCGTTCGATCTTCGACAGGGTGATGTCGGATCTCGGGCTGAGGTCGGTCGGTTCGGTCTGGCACAAGTTTCCCGGCGAAGGCGGTGTGACCGGAATGATCGCCCTGACCGAATCGCACCTGGCGTGTCACACATATCCCGAATACGGGACCGCCACATTTAATCTGTATTGTTGCCGCACCCGGCCGGAATGGGATTGGGAAGGCCATCTCACCTCTACATTGGGAGCCATAAATGTGTCGGTAACAATGATCGATCGAGGAGAATCGCCGGTGCTGAGTTCTTCGAGCAAACACGTTGCCGCTGGGGGTGAAGCGTGAGTACACTTCAGGCAAATTGTCCATCCTGCGCAGGGCCGATCGAATTCAAGGCCGGATCTACGATCGTGATCGTTTGTCCTTTTTGCCGATCGGCTATATCGCGGACCGATCGGTCGCTTGAGGACCTGGGCAAGGTTGCTGAGATCGCTGATTCGCAATCGCCGTTGAAACTCGGACTGAAGGGCAGCTTTAACGGCAACAAGTTCGAACTTACCGGCCGGGCACAGCTTCGGCACGAACTCGGCGGATTTTGGGATGAGTGGTACGCGACATTCTCAAATGGCTGGGTCGGTTGGCTCGCCGAGGCGCAGGGCAAGTTCTATTTGACGTTTTACCAGCCGCTGCCGCAGGGGGTGGTACTACCGACATTCAGCGGGCTGCAGCTCGGCCAGATAGTCGCTGAGATACCAAATCCGACACCGTTGATGGTGCAGGAAAAAGGCCGCGGAACGTCAGTCGCCGCCGAGGGCGAGATCCCGTACAAACTGAGTCCCGGCGAGCAGTTCGAGTACGCCGACCTCGCCGGCAAGAATAACGCCTTTGCCACGATCGACTATAGTATGGACCCGCCATGGGTCTTTGTCGGAACACAGGTGACTCTCGCCGACATCGGGCTCGGTGACGCCAAACCGGTCGAACGTGAAGCGAGGCGTGTCTCTACGGCCGGAATGGGATGCCCGAACTGCGGAGGGCCGCTTGAGCTGATGGCGCCCGACATCGCCGAGCGCGTTACCTGTCTGAACTGCGATTCGCTGCTCGATGTTAATCAGGGCAATCTCACATATCTAAAGTCCCTAAAGCCGCTGCCGAATGCACCGGTCTTTGTCGCGCCGATCGGCGCCGAGGGTACCTTTCCAGGCGACGTAAAGTTCAAAATAATCGGTGCCACAGTTCGCAGCGTCACGATCGAGGGCGAGACGTACTATTGGCACGAATATTTGCTCTACAATCCGATGATCGGATTTCGTTGGCTGGTACACTCGGACAATCATTGGAATTTTGTCGAGCCGGTCAACGCTGCGGAGGTCGAGGTTTCGTACATCGGGGCTGGCGGTGTCGCGAAGTACAACGGATCGTCATTTAAGATCTTTCAGGACGCCTCAGCCGTCGTCGAATATGTAAAAGGCGAGTTTTATTGGCGGGTCGAGCAGGGCGAAACGGTTCGGGCAACAGATTTTGTCGCGGCACCGCTGATGCTCTCTCGTGAGGCGTCGGACAATGAGATCAATTGGTCTGTCGGAACCTACATGACCAACGAGGAGGTCGAAAAGGCCTTTGGTGTCTCTGACCTTCCGAGGCCGTGGGGCGTCGCTCCGAATCAGCCATTTACGGGCCGTTTTTACTATACATGGGGAGCGTTACCGCTGCTCGCGTTGTTTGTCGTTGCGATCTTTATGATCCCGCTCAGCGGTTTGACGAATACAGTTCTAAATCAGGAACTGGTGTTGCCGCCGATGGCAAACGCTACGACAGGCCAGGCCGTGTTCAGCCAGCCTTTTGACCTAAAGGGAAATCGGAATGTCCGGATCACCGCCGGAGCCAACGTCGATAATTCGTGGGCTGACCTCGACGTAGATCTGATCAACGATCAGAGTCAGGAGGTCGAGTCGGTCAACGTCCCTGTCGAATATTATTCCGGGTCTGACAGCGACGGGGCGTGGAGCGAAGGTGGTAAATCGAGCGATGCGACGCTTTCATCGCTGCCGGCCGGCAAGTACACGCTGCGGGTCGAAGGCACATGGCAGAACTGGCAGGCCCAGATGCCCGTGTCGGTCAAGGTCGAGCAAAACGTGAATCGCGGCGTCAATTTTTGCTGTGCACTGCTCGTTTTGGCGATAATGCCGATACTCGGCTTGTTCAGAAAGATCAGTTTTGAATCAAGCCGCTGGAAGGACAGTATGTTCTCGGCCACGGCAACAGGCGGATCGGACGATTCCGACGAATAGCAGGTTAACTATATGTGGAAAAAGCTCTATATGGTGTTTGGTGTGGGTGTGCTGCTGGCATACTCTTCGGCGGCCTGGTTCGGTTGGGAGTTGGCTAACGCCGGCAGCAAATCACGTCTGGGAGTGCCGTTCTTTTATTCAGGATTTCGTGGAGGAAAATGATGATGAGTCTTTTATCGATCGCCCCGTTTCTCGGTTTGATCGTCAAGCTTGAAGAACTTTTGCCGGTTCTGACGACTACAGTGATCTTTGTCGCGATCGGGTTGATCGTGTTTGCGATCGCATTTGTTATCGTGGTCTTCGTCTCGCCTTTTTCAGTCAAGAAGGAGATCGAAGAGGATCAGAACGTATCGCTCGCGATCATTATCGGTGCCATTATCATTGGCGTAGCGATGATAATCTCGTCTGCGATCCAGGGCAACTGATCTGCATACGGCGGAAAGTGGAAAATGGAAAATGACCGAGGTGTATTTCGTTTTCCGTTTTCCGCACTTCATTTTCCGTTCGTATGAAACGTGCACCGCTGCTTTTTCTAAACGTCTTTGTCATAGCCACCTGCGGGCTCATCTATGAGTTGCTGGCCGGGACGCTCTCAAGCTATGTCCTCGGCGATTCGGTCACACAGTTTTCGCTGATCATCGGCATCTATCTTTTTGCGATGGGTGTCGGTTCGTGGCTTTCGAGATTTATCGATAAGCACGTTGCCGAAAAGTTTATCGATATCGAGCTTGCCGTGGCCGTGATCGGCGGATTTTCGGCACCGCTGCTCTTCCTTACTTTTGCAAATCTCTCGTATTTTTCGGTAGTTCTCTACACCGTCGTCTTTATCATCGGGATGCTGGTCGGCCTGGAGATACCGCTTCTGATGCGCATCTTGCAGGACGAGATGGATTTCAAGGACCTTGTCTCGCGCGTCCTGGCGTTTGACTACATCGGGGCGTTGGCCGCGTCTTTGCTTTTTCCGATCTTTTTTGTCCCGAGACTGGGGCTGACGCGCACATCGCTGATATTTGGAATGCTCAACGCCGCGGTCGGCATCTGGGGGACCTGGCTGCTGCTGCCGCTTCTGAAACGAAACGTGACGATAATGCGCGTCAAAGGATTTGTGATCCTGGCGTTACTCGCCATTGCCTTCATAAAGGCAGACCGACTGACGACGCTCGCTGAAGACGCTTTGTTCGTGGATAACATCATATATGCCAAGAGCTCAGCTTATCAGCGAATTGTCGTTACAAAGGGCAAAACCGGCTATGCGTTGTTTCTGAACGGCAATCTTCAGTTCAATTCGTTTGACGAATACCGTTATCACGAGGCGCTGGTGCATCCCGCCTTTGCCGCTTTTTCAGGCGATGTGAAAAGGGTGCTTGTTTTGGGCGGCGGCGACGGATTGGCACTGCGCGAGATCGAAAAGTACAAGTCCGTCGAGTTTATCCAGCTGGTCGATCTTGATCCCGATATGACGCGGGTCTCGTCAGCCGTGCCGGCACTGGGCGAACTCAACAAGCATTCACTTAACGATCCGCGTGTCCACGTTACCAATGCGGATGCCTTTGTTTGGCTCGACAACGTTCCGACCGAGCCTTTCGACGTCGCGATCGTCGACTTTCCTGACCCGAACAACTTTGCCCTCGGCAAACTGTATACGACCAGGTTTTACAATCTTCTCAAGCAGAAGCTCAAGCCGGATTCCTCGGTCGTGATCCAGACGACCTCGCCGCTGATCGCCCGCAATTCATTCTGGTGCGTGATGAAAACGCTCGAGGCGAGCGGCTATTCGGTAAAGCCGTATCAGACGACCGTACCTAGTTTTGGTATATGGGGTTACGCCCTGGCCAAGCTCGAGCCGTTCGAAAGACCGCAATCGCCCCCGTCAGGCATTGATATGCGCTTTCTCAACAACGAGACGTTTGCGTCGCTGTTTGAGTTTCCCGCAGACACATCCAAACCGGACGAAGAACTCGAGATAAACCGCCTCGATAATCAGGCACTGGTCCGCTATTACGAAGCCGAGTGGCGCCGTTTCGAGCAATGAATCTGAACCGACGCGACTTACTCAAGTTGTTTCTGGGGGCACCGTTCGCATTTGCGGCGTGCCGGTCAGATCAACCGAGCATTTTTCCCGAGGGCGAGATCGTCGGGCAATCGGCAGGTCTCGGCCACATTCTGCGCGCGGGCCGAACTTTTGAGGTTCCGTCCGACCGCTGGGAAACAAAAAGGGCGGTGATCGTCGGCGGCGGTATCGCCGGGCTTTCGGCCGCCTGGAAATTCAAAAAGCAGAATTTCAACGACTTTGTTTTGCTCGAACTGGAAAAGGAAGTCGGCGGCACATCGATCAGCGGCAAGGGCGACCCGGTCGGTTACCCGTGGGCCGCTCACTATCTGCCGGTCCCGTTTTCCGAAAACACCGAACTCGTCTCACTGCTTGACGAGATGTCGCTCACCGAGGGCCGTGACGCTCAGGGCGAGGTCATCGTCAAGGAGCAGTTCCTTTGTCGCGAACCCGAGGAGCGTGTCTTTTTCAAGGGCCGCTGGTATGAAGGGCTGTACCTTAATGTCGGTGCCGGTGACGAGGACAAGCGGCAATTTGCCGAGTTTCAACGGAAGATCGACGACTGGGTAAACTGGCGGGACGCACGCGGACGACGCGCTTTCGCCGTTCCGCTCGAAACATGTTCCGACGACGCAACGGTGACCTCGCTCGACCGCATTTCGTTCACCGACTGGCTGCGTCAGAACGGCTTCACATCCGAGAGGCTGCATTGGTATTGTGACTACGCGACGAGAGACGATTACGGACTGAAGGCCGATCAAACGTCGGCGTGGGTCGGCCTGTTCTATTTCTGTTCACGGGTGCGAAAAAGCGGTGTCGAATCACAGCCGTTTATTACCGTTCCCGAAGGAAACGGCCAGTTTGTCCACCATTTTGCCGCACTTGCGGTAGATAACATTCGTCGGTCACAGGTGGTCGTTTCGATCGTGCCGACCGACAGCGGTGTTGACGTCGTTACGCTCGATGGCGGCGAGCTACGCGGTATTCACTGCGAAAGAGCGATCTACGCATCGCCGATGTTCACGGCCCCGTACGTCATTCGCGGATTTCGCGATGATCCGCCGTTTGCCGCCGGCGAATTTCAGCACAATGCGTGGTTTGTGGCCAATCTGTTTTTGAAAGATCGACCGAAACCGCGTTTTGCAAAGGACTTTCCGCTCTCGTGGGATAATGTTCTGTACGAAAGCCCGTCGCTTGGCTATGTGACGGCAACCCATCAAAAGGGCATCGACTACGGCCCGACCGTGCTCACATACTATTATCCGATGTGCCACGAGACCGATGGCCGAACGAAGCTCTTCAGCTATGATTGGCGTCAACTGGCCGATGTTTGCCTGACCGATCTTTCACGGGCACATAGCGACATCTACGAACTCACCGAGCGCATCGACATAATGCGTTGGGGACACGCGATGATCAGTCCGCGGCCAAATTTTATCTGGAGCGGCATTCGCGAAAAGGCCGTCAAACCCTATCGCAAGATCCATTTTGCCCACACAGACCTGAGCGGCGTCGCACTTTTTGAAGAAGCGTTTTATCATGGATTGCGCGCGGCCGGAGAGGTCATGAACGCCCGGTCGTGAACGCACAGCGAAATGCAGACAGTCTCGGAGATCGACATCAATATTCAAGGCGCAGGCGGCCGGCCGTTGTCGCCCGATGTTCCGGGCAGTTCCGGAAAATGGCTTTTCTCCCGCGGCACCGACCTCACCGTATTTCTGGGCAGTGCTGTCCTATCGATCCTGCTGTTGATAGTTGGATGGCAAATGGGGATCGTAAACGGCGATTCGCCGGAATGGACATGGGTTTCCGCGGTCCTGCTGATAGACGTCGCTCATGTATGGTCGACCAGTTTCCGCGTCTATTTTGACCTGGCCGAACTAAAACGCCGCTTTTGGCTCTACCTTCTCGTACCTGTTTTTGGGTATTCGATCGGCGTCGCCCTTTATTCCGAGGGCGAGTTGGTGTTTTGGAAAGTTTTGGCCGCGATCGCAGTCTTTCATTTTGTAAGGCAGCAGTACGGGTGGGTCAATCTCTATCGCCGAAAGTTGGGCGAAACCGAGCGTTGGACATGGTGGGTCGACGCTTCGGCGATCTACATGGCCAGTCTTTATCCGCTGGCATTCTGGATGACGCAGCTGCCGCGAAATTTTGAATGGTTCGTTCAAAACGACTTTGTGCGGTTGCCGGCGATCGTCGAGACCGTAATGTTTCCGATCTACCTCGCCGCATTGACCGTGTACGCGGTCAAGTCGATGTACCAATACGTGATCGACGGGTTTCAGAATATCGGCAAGGATATTGTTGTGGCTACGACGGCGATCTGCTGGTACGTTGGCATCGTATATTTTAATTCGGACTACGCTTTCACGGTGACCAATGTCATCATCCACGGCGTGCCTTATTTTGCGCTGATATATGTTTACGCCCGAATGAAACGCGACACCGCCGGCCCGGTATACCGGTCATTATCGTCAAATTGGCTGGTCTTTCTGGCGTCACTTTGGGCCCTCGCCTACGTCGAGGAGCTTTTCTGGCATCGCGGCGTTTGGCACGAAAAGCAATGGCTGTTCGGCGGCGATTGGAATTGGGGCAATCTTAAGATGTGGCTCGTACCGCTGCTCGCATTGCCGCAACTGACGCATTATGTTCTCGATGGTTTTATCTGGCGCAAGAGCGGCAACCCTGACCTAAAGTTGATCTAAAAAGCAATTGAAGCTGTTCGTGACAAAATCAAACATGCAGTTCTACGCGGTCATGGCGATCGTGTTAATACTCGCATTTTCGTCATGCCGACGTTCGGGCGGCGGTATCAGCATCCTTAACCCTCTGGACGAAACCGCCGAAGCGGCATTGATCGTCGACGACGCCAACAAGGACCTGACGAAGATAAAGGTCCTGTATCAACAAAACGAGGGAAAGCGCGAAGACCTCAAGGCGGCGATGGAGAAGAACGACGCCGAGACCGCGAAGAAGATCGCCGACGAAGTGCTGTACCTGATCAATGACGGCACGGCATACGGCAAGTCTGCCGTCGAAAAGATCCAAAAAGCTCAGGAGATGCAGATCAATGACGACTACCGCGAGTATTTGCGGCTCAAAGAAGAGGCGTTAAAACGACAGCTTGAGGCTTTTGAAAACTATCGCCAGGCAGCACGCATACTACGCGACAGCTATGACCCTAAAGACGCGAAAATGCGCGAAAAGGTCAAAGAGGAATTTAAGACGCGAAGTGAAAATTACCGAAAACTGATGGAAGATGCCCGCGACTACAGCAGCCGGGCCAATGAGCTTGCAAAAGAAGCCGTAAAGCGGCAGCAGGGACAATAAAAAAGAGGCGGAAAGGTCCCGCCTCGGAAATTGACAAAGTAAATTGCGGCCTAGAGCACGCGGCCGGGCGTCAGCAGCGTGATCGCGGGCGAAACTGCCGACGGCCGTACTTTCTGCATCTTCAGCGGTGCCGCCGGCAGAATTGGTCCGCCTTCGTCCGTTTCAAAAACAAAACCCGGCGATCCTGACACTTCCGGTGTGACGGATATCGTCTGGCGATCGCGGCCGCGGACGATGGTCAGCTGAACATCACCCTCCTTTTTGCTTCCAAGAGTACGGAGCAAGTCAAATTCGCCATTCACGGCCTTACCATCTATCTCGACGATTATGTCACCGGCCTTGATACCGGATTTGAACGCCGGCGATCCGTCGCGGACCGAATTGACCATTATGCCGCCATTGACACCAAAGTGGTCGGCCAACTGTTTGGTCAAAGGTGTAATGCCGATGCCGATCTGACGGCCGGAGCCTGAGCGCCACACAAATCCTTCGCCGCGGCCGTCAGGCGAAGCCCATACCTGCGGACCGTCGGTCTTCGGCAACGCTTTTAGCTGGCGCAACTCCTTCATATCGGGAATTGCGATCTTTCCGACAGGGCCGGGGAACGAGAATTCAAAATTTCCGTTCTCGAATTTTGGGGCCGGCCGCTGTGTAATGGTCGCGGTCATCTCCTGCTCGCTGCCGTTCCGCCAGATGACGAGTTTTGTCCTGTGGTCGGGGGCGATCTCGCCGATCAGTCGTGTCAATTTGCGCGTTCCGGTGACCTCATCACCGTCCACGCTGATCAGGACATCGCCCGCCTGAAGGCCGGCAGCCTGAGCGGGTGAATTTTCCATGACCTTCTCAATAACGACACCGCGAACCTCTCGCAGGCCAAATTTTGAATAATTCTCACTTGTCACCTCGGCCGTCTGGACACCGAGATAACTGCCGAAGCCGCCGAACGTAAAGGTCATCGCCTGAGCAGCTTTTTCATTTGATCCTTTTGTTTCGGGTGTCTGGCCGATGATCGACACCGCACATGCGGCAGTAAGTATAAATACGAATGATCTCTGAAACATAGTACCTCCAGGTTTCTTTATTTATACGGGGAGAATCGTGTTTTTGGGAGAAAATACGCTGAATTTCTAATTTTGTTGCGTTGAGGTCGGCAATTGGTTGCCTCGCGGAAAGCTGGAAATACAATCGGCATTAGCCAAGCCTGAGCTTGGCCAGACGCTCGGCCGCAGCCTCTAGGGTTTGGTCCTTTTTGCAGAAGCAAAATCGAACGATCTGCGAGCCCATCGACGCCTCGTGATAGAAAGACGATCCGGGTACCACCGCGACGCCGATCTCCCGGATCAGGTGTTTTGTGAATTCGATGTCATTAGCGAATCCAAAATCGGCGATATCCGCCATCACGTAGTACGCACCTTCCGGATAGTCGCACTTAAAACCCGCGTTCCTCAGGACCGGTACGATAAAGTCGCGTTTGCGAAGGTACTCGGCCTGCAATTCCTGATAGTAACTTGCCGGCAGCCCGAGAGCGTAGGCTCCGGCGTGCTGCAGCGGATTGGCCGCACCAACCGTCAGAAAGTCGTGTACCTTTCTTATCGCTGACGTGATGTCCGGCGGCGCGATACAGTAACCGACGCGCCAACCCGTGACCGAATACGTTTTTGACAGCGAATTGACGACGACCGTTCGATCACGCATTCCCTCGATGTTAGCCATGCACTGGTGCGAAAGCGGGTCGTCTTCGTCAATGCCGTAGATAATGTGTTCGTAGATCTCGTCGGTAAAGCACAGTACGTCAAACTCCTTACAGAGATCGGCGATGAATTCCAATTCGTCCCGTGTGAATACCTTTCCGGTGGGGTTGTTCGGGTTGCAGATGATGATCGCCTTGGTCTTTTCGTTGAATGCGGCCCGAAGCTCCTCGCGGTCAAAGACGAATCCGTTGTCAGTGCGATAAAGCGGAACGTGCCGCGGCACGGCGTCCGAAAGTATGGCGTCGGGAGCGTAATTCTCGTAAAAGGGCTCAAATACGACGACCTCGTCACCGGGATCCACGGTCGCCATCATTGCGGCGATCATTCCCTCGGTCGATCCGCATGTGACGGTGATCTCCGCCTCAGGGTCCAGGTCGAGGCCCAGGAACCACATCGTCTTTTTTGCTATCGCGTCCCGAAAGCTCTTAACGCCCCACGTAATGGCGTACTGATTGTGGTCGGCGGCGATCGCCTCGATGGCCTTGAGCTTGATGTCCTCGGGGGCAGAAAAATCCGGAAATCCCTGTCCCAGATTGACCGCTCCATACTTGACCGCTTCACGGCTCATCTCACGGATGACCGACTCGGTAAACGACGCGGCTTTACAGGATATGCGATGCATAGTGGTGACTAACAAGAAATGAACCTTCAAATCACATCGAAGGGCGTAATGATTCCAGCTAAGTGTTCAAACGCCTCATCGTCAAAGACAAGGACCGGCTTGCCCAGTCCCGTTTTGAGAACGGTTTCAACCGAATCGGTCGTCAATACCATCGCTGCGATTTCATGTTGGAGTCCATTCCTAATAGCCACATCAAGTCGTTCAGCGAGTTTCTCCTTTCTGTTCAATCCATTACGAAGATACGTTGCGATACTGTAATCCGAAACGAAGTTCCATTTCCCCTCAGCCTCAAATGGAAGATATGTGAATGAATTTGCAAGAACCTTTTGTCTTATCAAACTCATAGGTTGCCATAATTCAGCACAAATTGGATTTAAGACCATAAAGTGTTGAGCATCCATAAGTCGTGCCTCAGTTACAATAGCATCTTCGAGTATCAAAGCCAGTTTTATAGCGTTATTCGTTAGGTGCCGAGCAAATGCACCTTGATGCATGGCATCATTTCTCGAAACCCTAACAATCCCAAATAGGATGCTAAATGAGATGTTCCCAGGAATTGAATCATCGAACAAAGAGGATTTTCTAGCCAATTGAGTCAGACGTTCTTCATAATTACCCAAACCACCACCAGTCGGATTCAAACTTCCTCCCAAGCGTTCAATACTAAAAAGTATTTCTTGGAACCCTTCGCCATCCGCCAAAGCCTTTGCCCTGGCCAGTCGAAATTCATCGCGAAAATAGATTGCTTGCTTAAGATCAGAAAAGAAACACATTTCAAATCGGACACTCAACCGTTACCATGTGCAAACCAAATGACTCTAAGGATTGTTGTGATTACGTTTTCAATAAATTCAAACAATTATCTATTTGCAGGGTGATGTGGCCAATTTTCCACCCAATTCGATCACTCGCGTTTCATCTGCCGAAGCTTGTAGTTTGTTCCCCATTCGACAGTAGACCATTGCTCTAATCGCAATTGCCCGGATATTTGTCGGACTCAGTTGAATTCCTTTGGTTAGGTCAATTATTGCCCGGTCATGCTCGCCCATTAACGAACGTGTGATACCTCGACTAATGTAGGCCTCAGTGAATTGTGGATTAAGTCTGATCGCAGTTATGAAATCGGCAATTGCAAGGTTGTATTGTTTTAGTGAAAGATACGCTATTCCTCGATTGCTGAATGCCTGGGATAAATTCGAATCGATTCGTATCGCGATTGTTAGATCCTGTATGGCTCGCTCGAACTCGTTTTGTTTGAGAAAAAGAAAGCCCCGATTTACATACGCTGCAGCATATTTGGAATCGAGTTGAATGACCTTCGACAAGTCCGCTAAAGCAAATTGAGCTTCTTCCTGATTCAAAAAGGCAATTCCACGATTGTAGTAATAGTCCTTATTTGCGGAATTATATTGAATTGCCTTGGTAAAGTCCGCTATAGCTTTGTCAAATAAGCCTTGTTTACTATAAATATTTCCTCTCCCGAAATAAGTTTCATCGTCTGTCGGACGCAATTGAAGCTCCCTCGAGAAATCAAATATCGCTCCCGAATAGTTGCCCAATTTCCCATAAACAACACCTCGGTTGTAAAAAGCCTTGGGAAGTAACGGGTTTAACTGAATGGCTTTAGTAAAATCTGCGATCGCCAATTCATTTTTTTCTAATTTACTATATAGCAAGCCCCGATCGTGAATAGCCAAAGCAAACTCCGGCCGTAATCGTATCGCTGTATTTAGATCGCTCATTGCAGAAACAAGTTCACCACTTGTCATATAGAGATGTCCTCTCTGGTAGTAAGCATCAGAAAGCGTCGAGTCCAGTCGAATCGCCGTTGAATAGTCCGTTATGGCGACCTTTTCGCTTCCTTCAAACTCATGTGCACTGCCTCGCAAATAATACGCAGTGGCGTCAGTCGGACTTAAACGTAAATAACTCGTAAAATCTGAGATGGCCGCACTGAATTTTTCCAGTGCATTTGACGCAACGCCGCGCTGGAAATAAGCCTGAGCAAGATTGGGGCCTAATTCAATCGCCTTCGTGTAATCTACGATTGCTTGTTCGTAGTTATTTTGAGAGGCAAAGCCGAATCCTCTGTAAAAGTAAGCTTCAGCATTGCGAGGCGTGACTCGGATTGCCTGATTAATTTGATCTATAGCCTCGGCGTATTGACCGGCCCTGAGCAACCTAATTCCTTGGGCCAGCTGGTCGTCCTCAGTCGGTATCGTCTGAGCCCATCCATGGCTTACGAAGATCAGTAGTACCAAACAAAATTTAATCGTGACAAATCCTGCAAGAACCTTCTCAGCCTTATTCATTTCGTCCTCACTTATTTATGTGCGAAAACCAAGCGTTGATCCACTAACAGTCTTTCTGTTCAAATTACAATGGCATTTTGGTGTTTATTACCAAATTCGCGTAGGGTTGTCCCGTTCATCTAAGCCACTAGTTCTACGACCCCAGAATGACTGGCGATAGAGTGGCAATTCATAATTGTAATTGAGTGATGCTTGGCTCAAATCCGCTTATTTTCAAAGGAATCAGGCTAATCAATAGACATCATATTAATAGTTGTAAATAAATTGACAAAAAGGCCGGTGCTTATATATTCAATCAAAATGTGTTCAACCTCTTGGTCGATGAAGGCGGACAATATGTCGATAGAGTCTTGGCTCAGCGATTGGTTCTCCTTTGAACGCATAAGCGAGTCTAGAAAGTTGCCATACGACGCCTAATCGATCTTCCCGCTTAACGTTGGCTCGAATATCACCGGCATGTTCCGGATCTGACATCTTCATGACTCTTATAGTCATCTTGCTCCAATCCATCCCCATATTTTATCACGAACTTACTTGTACCCGGCAGGATTTTGTTGATGCCAGCGCCAGGCGCTTTCAATGATCGCTTCCAGTGTTGGGAACTGAGGCTGCCATCCAAGCATCTCCCGGGCCTTGGCGGCATTGGCGACCAATATTGAAGGATCGCCCGCCCGTCGCGGTGCGATCATTGCTTTGATCGGCCGCTGCGTTACCTGTTCGGCGGTTTGGAGCACCTCTTTGACCGAATAGCCGCTGCCGTTTCCGAGATTGATAAATTCGGACCGTTTGCCTGCCCTCAGGTGCTCCAACGCGGCCATATGCGCGTTCGAAAGGTCGGATACGTGAATATAGTCGCGGATCGCCGTGCCATCGGGTGTGTCATAGTCGTCGCCAAATATGGAAACATGCGGAATTCGGCCCGATGCCGCAAACAACGCCAGTGGGATCAAATGAGTTTCCGGAAAGTGGTCCTCACCGCGGCGGGCGGTCGCACCCGCAGCGTTGAAATACCGAAGGACGACAAATTTCAATCCGTAGGCTGCCTCATAAGCTGATAGTGTCCGCTCGACCATAAATTTGGTCCAGCCGTATGGATTGGTCGGTGCTTGAGGGTGAGATTCGTCGATCGGCAGATACTGCGGCTCGCCGAATGTCGCGCAAGTCGACGAGAACACAAATCGCCTGATGCCGTATTCCAGCAAGGCGTCGAGCAGGGTCAGCGTCTGAACGTAATTGTTGTCAAAGTACTTTTGCGGCTTTTCGACTGATTCGCCGACGTACGCATATGCCGAAAAGTGCATACATGACTCGATCTCGTGATCGGCAAAAATGCGGTCCAAGAGGCTGCGATCGCCGATATGTCCCTCATAGAACGGGATGTCAGGGTCGATGGCTTCGCGGTGGCCGTAAACCAGATTATCGACCACGACAACATCCTCGCCCCGATCCCTTAGATCATCGACCGCGACACTGCCGATATAGCCTGCCCCGCCTGTAACTAAAATTGCCATTGATCTCTATTTCTCGGCCGAGCCGAGCCGGGCATTTTGCGCAAGCAGATTCTCTTCGGCGACGGCCGGTTCGATCTGCGTAATGGTCGCTTCGGGCAAAAATTCGTTAAAGACACTTCTGATCCGCATCTCACTCTGAGCTTCCACCGCTGCCCTAAATTCGCGGAGAATATTCTCGACCTCGGGCCTCGAATACGTGGCGATCTTGCCGATAAAGATCTTCGGGTGCCGAGTTTTGAGCAGATTCTCGCCGGTTATCTCGAGTTCCTCAAACAGCTTTTCGCCCTTCCGTATGCCCGTAAATCGGATGTCGATATCCTCATACGGGGTCAGGCCCGATAGCCTGATCATATCTTCAGCCAGGTCGAGGATCTTGACCGGTTGGCCCATATCGAGAATAAAGATCTCGCCGCCTTCACCGAGAGCACCGGCCTGCAGGACCAGCTGTGACGCCTCGGGAATGGTCATAAAGTAGCGTGTCATCTCGCGGTCCGTTACTGTGATCGGCTCACCCTTTTCGATCTGCTCGCGAAATATGGGGACGACAGAACCTGCCGAGCCAAGGACATTACCGAATCTGACCGCGATATAGTTGGTCGAATAGGAATGATTAAGGTCCTGGATCACGATCTCGGCGATCCGTTTTGACGCTCCCATTATGGAGGTCGGGTTGACGGCCTTGTCGGTCGAGATCATCACAAAATCGGCCGCTCCGAATTCGCCCGCAAGTTCGCCCAGTTTTCGCGTCGCAAAGACATTGTTTTTTATCGCCTCGGACGCATTTATCTCCATCAGAGGCACATGTTTGTGAGCCGCCGCATGAAAGATCACATCTGGACGGAATTGGGCGAATATCTCGCGCATTCGCGGTTCGTCACCGATATCGGCTATCAGCGGGATAAATCGTGCGTCACTGAAGGTGTTGGTCAGTTCGCGGCCGATCTGAAAGAGAAAGAACTCCGCCCGTTCGACCAACAGGACCTGTTTCGGTGAGTAGTTGGTGATCTGTCTTACCAATTCTGAACCGATCGAACCGCCCGCCCCGGTCACCATTACCGTTTTGTCGGTCAAGAATTCGTGAAGGTTCTGGTCGTCGAGCTCTATAGGTTCGCGGCCGAGCAGATCCTCGATCTGCACATCCCGAATGCGGCTTACCGACACTCGTCCATGAGCGATCTCGTTCAGGCTGGGCACGATCTGAGCCTTGACGGGGATCGCACTGCAAACGTCCATTATTCGGCGTATCTCTTTGCCCTGAGCCTGATCGATGGCGAGAACGACCTGTTTGATGTTCAGTTCGTCGACAAGGCGAGGTAGATCGTGGGTCGTGCCGAGCACCTTGACTCCGCTGACGCTCCCACCGCGTTTTCGCGGATCGTCATCGACAAAACCGCGTATCTCGAGTTCGGCGTCCTTTCTGCCAAGCATTTCCTTGGCCAGCGTTGCTCCCATTCGTCCGGCTCCGACAAGCAGCGTCGGCTTTTGTTTACCCCGCTTGCGGCCGGAGTGTATACGGTTCTTTTCATCAAGCTCGTAAACAAATCGGCGGGTGATCCGCAGTGCCAGCAGCCCGCCGAACGCCATCATGGTGTCGATCAGGATCACGGAGATCGGAACCTGCCACCAGTTGAATTCGGTAAACATCAGCAGGAACCGAAAAATGATCAGTATGGCACCCGATATCGCCGCGGCCTTCAGAAAGACCTTGATATCCTCGATGCTCACATAACGCCATATGATCGAATATGCTCCGACGAGAAACAGCGTCGAAAGCTGTACGAGGATCACGAAGGGAAGTTGGCGAAGAGCGGTCTCGACATAATATTCGCCGAGCTGAATGTTGACTGCGGGAAGATATGCGATGAAAAATGCGGCGCACAAAACCACTACATCCGCCAAAAACTGAAGCGGACGCCGCAGGAACCAAAAATTCTCACTGATCTGATCGTCTTGATTCATTTACCTAAGCAAATTCGTTCACGAGTGCTTTTATTCTGAAATTACTTTGGCGACAGCGCAACTGTCAATGCAAAATACTCATCCAAATTGAGGCACCGTCCGCCGAAAAACGGTTGAATAGCGCGTTTTTGTAGGTTATTCTTTAGCGGCGGCGGCGTTGTGAGGTTTTACGATGAAAGGTGCGGTCCTAGCTATATTGATATTGGGTCTTTCGGCATTCGGGTTCGGTCAAACGGTGCCGGCCGATGTACCCGTACAAAAGGGTTATATGGTCGGCCCGGGCGACGAGATCACCGGAAAGGTACTCGGCGAGCCGCAGTTCGATTTTGTCGCGACCGTGGATGAGGACGGCAAGATCGAGGTGCCCTTTTTCGACAAGCCGGTCGTCGCAAAATGCCGCTCCGAACGCGAACTTCGCG
Source organism: uncultured Chloracidobacterium sp. (assembly GCA_964592865.1). GTDB lineage: Bacteria > Acidobacteriota > Blastocatellia > Pyrinomonadales > Pyrinomonadaceae > OLB17. The sequence goes on from CAZQGN010000003.1 coordinate 93,561, forward strand.
CCGACATCAGCGCGCTGCTTGCAAAGTACCTGCGAAATCCTCAGATCAGTGTCCGCGTGACCGAACGTAAGAGCCGGCCGCCGGCAACGATCTATGGCGAGGTCAACAAGCCGCAGGAGATCACCCTGATGCGAAAGGCGACGCTTGTCGAGATACTTGCTATCTCGGGCGGAGTCAAGGATGAAGCCGGCGGGATGATACAGGTCTTTCGTACAAGGGCTCCGCTGTGTTCCGACGGCCGCGATGACAGCGACTGGAAGGTCACCGGCGGCGATGCCACGGACGTGCCGTCGCGAATGTACAGCCTCGCCAGCGTAAAGCTCGGCAAGGAGGAGGCTAATCCCGTCATATATCCTGGCGACGTCATCGTCGTTCAAAAGGCGTCACCGGTCTACGTTACGGGCGAGGTGGTCGCTCCGCAGGGTATCTACCTGAAAGAAGGCGGGATGACATTGACCGAAGCGATCGCCAAGATCGGCGGTGTGCGGCGTGAAGCAAAGACCAAGGACATCAAGATATATCGCCTGAAACCAAACTCGAAGGATCGCGAGGTGATCGCCGCAAACTACGACCTTATCAAAAAGGGCCAGCAGAAAGACCTGATGCTCGAACCGTATGACATCATCGAGGTAGACAAGGCCAAAAAGAGTATCGGCCAGACGATACTCGAGGTTGTGACCGGCGCCGCGAGGACCGGCCTCAGCAGTATGACCGGCGGGCTCGGCTCTAGTATCCTTTACTAGTAAGTATCACTTCTGATCGGCGTACATTTCGTCGATCAGAGTTCGATATTTTTCGTCGACCACACGCCGCTTGACCTTCATTGTCGGTGTAAGCTCTCCGCCGTCGACGGTCAGCTCGTTTTCCAGAAGCACAAATTTCTTTACTTTTTCAAACTGAGCCAAGCCCTCGGTCGCGGCGGCGATCTGGCGTTCAAAGAGATTTTGGATCCTGGCGTTTGCGCAGAATTCGGCGGGTGTCTTCAGATCAAGTTCCTTCAGATGAGCGTATGACTCGAGCATTTCAAAATTAGGAACGATCAGGGCCGCCGGAAAACGTCTCTCGTTGCCGACAAGAACGACCTGACTCACAAACCGCGAATGCTTGATCATCTGTTCAATGTGTGTCGGAGCGATGTACTTACCTCCTGAGGTCTTGAACAGTTCCTTTTTGCGGTCGGTGATCTCAAGGAATCCGTCTGCGTCAAGATGCCCTATATCGCCGGTCCTGAACCAGCCATCTTCGGTAAAGACCTCACGCGTCTCCTTTTCCTTGTTGTAGTAACCAAGCATGATCCCGGGCCCCGCGACCTCTATTTCGCCGTCATCTGCGATCCGGACACTCACGTTGCGGATCGGTTTTCCGACCGTTCCCAGGCGATGCGCGAGCGGATTGTTCGACGAGATCACCGGCGACGTTTCGGTCAGTCCGTATCCTTGCATTATCGAAATGCCTGCACCGGTGAATATCAGGTATATATCGTCTGAAAGTGCCGCACCGCCCGTAATGCAAAACCGCAGACGCCCGCCAAAAAACTCTCGCATCTTGGCGTAGACTATCTTGTCAGCCAGCCGGTGCTTGGCGGCCAGGGCAACGCTCACCGGTGTGCCCTTTTCATTTGCCAGGGCAAATTCCTTGGCGATCTCGATCGACCAGTCAAAAATACGCTCGCGTATCGGACTACTCCTGGCGGCCGAAAGCCGGGCCTTTTCATAAACCTTTTCAAAGATGCGGGGCACACCGATGAAGATCGTCGGTTTTACCTCTTTCAGGTTATCGGGAACCTTTTCGATCGACTCGGCAAAGTAAACTCCCATACCGGAGAGTATGTAAACGTACATTCCCGTCCGTTCAAATACGTGCGACAGCGGTAGTACCGACAGCGAGATGTCGTGGCCGGAAAAGGAGAATTTTTCGCTGGCGTCGATCGTGTTTGAGATGAGATTAGAGTGGCTGAGCATCACTCCTTTCGGTTCGCCCGTGGTGCCGCTGGTATAGATCAGCGTCGCGACATCCTCAGGGTTCACCGCTTCGCGCATCGCTTGAGCAAGTTCCGGCCGGGCCAGGCGAAGCTTTTCCCCGGCAGACTCCAGATCGTCAAGCGACATCGCTATCTCGCTTTCAACGCCCGTACGGTCGAAGAAGATGAGCTTTTCGATAGATCCGCATCCGGCTAGCGCATCGCTAAGGCGTTCATACATCGCGGCGTCTTGAATAAAAAATACCCGCGTCTGCGAATCGTTGATAATGTAACTCACCGAGTTCGGCGATAGTGTCGTATAAATGGGTACGTCGACAAATCCGCCAAACTGGCAACCGGCATCCGAAAGCGTCCATTCCGGCGAGTTTCCGGCTAAGATCGCCGCCCTATCACCTTTTGCGAGCCCGAGGGAATGCAGGCCGAGGGCTATATTCTCAGCCCTTTCGATCATTTTCGCCGATGTGATCGATCGCCATTGGCCATCAGCCTTAAAATTCAGAGCGTCTGGCAGATCAAATTTTTGGGCAGACTGAAGGAAAAGGTCCGCAAGCGTGCGCGGTTCATCCGGCGTTAGCGGAATTCCGCGGGAGACAGGTGACGCTGTGGCCGGATTCTCGGTCATACTGTCATAACGCCTCCAAAGAATATCCTCAGTACCTCGTCCGCCATCGGCGCGAGCGGATAGGACCTTTTTGATAAGATCCAGTTCGTCACCATTTCATCAAGCGCGCCGTAGAGTATCTTTGCACACACGATCGGTTTGATATCGTTGCGAAAGACACCGGCATTCTGCCCGTCCTCGATCGTCTGCCGGATGATGTCGAGATACTCGCTAAAGCCCGCCGCCGAAAACTCCTGCATGAATTTGGTCGAGCCTCGCAACTCCACCTGAAAGACGACGGCCATGTCCCGGTCTGAGCCGAGCTTTTCCAAATGCAGCTTTGCGATCTTTCTGATACGGTCCTCAGGCGTGGCGATCAATTCGATCTCGCGCTTGCCCTCTTCGATAAACTCGCTCATGGCACGGTCGAATATCGAATGAAGCACCTCTTCCTTGCTCTTAAAGTACAGATAGACGGTCCCGTCGGCGATACCGGCTTCGCCGGCTATGTCAGCTACCTTTGAGTTGAAATAGCCCTTTACGGCAAACACCTTTATTGCCGCGCGAAGGATCGCTTCGCGTTTGTCGATCACGACGGATTTTGCCGATTGGCCGCTACGGTTTGCACGAGACATAATGCAGATTATGAATGAACCATCATTCAGTTTGCACTAGGCTATAACATAACGCTGTAGCAAAGCAAGAAAAATCTCCGGATCGATCGTAATTTTTCTGTAATACGGCGAAGCGCCGGCGGACAATTTCGGCACGGCTGATCAGAAACAAGGTTGTGGAGGATAAAAAGGTGGCGGAGAGGACAGGACTCGAACCTGCAAGCGATCACTCGCGGTAGTTTTCAAGACTACTGCCTTACCAATTAGGCTACCTCTCCGCATTCGAGGCAATTCAAAAATATAACCCAATTTTGCTGCGCAGACAAACTATTTCGGAGCAGTTTCTCGTCGCAGGATCTCACGAACGCCCTCGACGCCCTTGAGCCCGGTCTCGCGATACTCGATAAATCCGGATCGGCCGACCACGATATGCGTCGGAAAAGGTACGTTCAGCGAACCGTCTTTTCCAGCCTGTCCGAAATTGATAAGCATCTCGCGGCCGGCACTTGGGACCAGGCGATATTTGAAGGGCGTTTTGGCGATGAACTTGTTGATATCGAGCGCATCGCTCGTCGAAAGCGCTACGAATTCGACGTCCGAGCCGGCAAATTCATTGACGATCTCGTTCAGCCTTGGGATCTCTTCCATACAGGGCGGACAGCCCACAAACCACAGATTGTAGACAACGAGCTTTCCCCGAAACACCGCCGTGTCGAACTTGCTTCCGCCGAGATCCTCTAACTTCAACATCGGAGCCGGCAGTTTGCCGACCAGTCGATAATCCTGCTGCCCGAGTGCGATGCTTGAAAACACCGCGATCGCGGCGGCGATCAGAATGATGCGCATATTTCCTCCGCTAATAGAAACCGTTTATTTAAGGAGTTAAAGGGCGATTCTAATCGAATATTCAGAAATATAGAAACAAAGCGGCCCCGAACCCCGAATTCGGGGCCGAGGCCTTTCTTCTAAGGTGGTTTGATGATCTAATTCGAGGCGAGCAACTGGTCGATCTGCGATGCCATCGCCGGTACCTTGTCCCAACCGCTTGAGCGATAGGCGACCCGCCCGCTCCGATCGATAAGGTAGTAGGCCGGAAACCCCATATCCATTTGCCCCTTTTTGTCGCGGTCGGCAAACTGCAGGACTATGCCGAATCCGTTCGGAATGACCGAAAAGTCAAATTTGTTGGACCGCAGAAATGGTTCGACGCTGCTCTCGCTTTCCATGGTCACAGCCAGAAACACGACGCCGCGGCCTTCATATCGCTTTTTGAACTGATTGAGCTGCGGTATCTCATGCCGGCATATCTCACATTTTGTCGACCAAAATGTCACCAGCACTACCGAGTTTCGCATCGCCGAAAGGTCAAAAAAGGTATCGTTCATACCAGGGGCAGCGAACTGTGGCGACATATCCCCAACACGCAGAATGTTCTGGGCGAACGAGGGTGTGACGAACAGGGCGATGATCAGAAGGATCTTGGACAAACGCATACGGGTCGTTTAATGAAGATACAATGTGTTAAAAATAATTTAACACCTAATAATACAAAGTACGATTTCCCGCAGATTTCAGAAAATTTAAAGACGGCACGAACCACTGTCCAAGGACTGCCTTTCGCATTAATGTTAAAATCGGACAGATGCTGCTCGAATCTCTCGAAATCCACAATTTTCGCAATCTCAGCGGGAAAATAGCCTTCAGCAGCGGACTAAATATCCTGGTTGGCGAAAACGGCCACGGTAAAACTAACTGGTTAGAAGCGATATATCTTCTGGGGCTGACCAAATCATTCAAGACGCCGAAATTGACCGAAGCGGTACGATTTGGCGAACGCCTCGCCGTTGTTTCGGGAATGGTCCGCGAATCGCCCGAGATCACGCGAAAACTGCAGGTCGCTTTGGAGGGCAACACCAAAACGTTGTCGATCAACGACAAGAAAGAGACCGTTCAGCGATATCTCGGCCAGATGCACGCGGTCATTTTTAACGCCGACGAACTCGAGATCATTCGCGGGGCGCCTGATGCACGAAGACGATTTCTCGACGGCGGCATCGTCTCGCTGCATCCGCCTTTTGTCCAGACGCTCACCGATTACAATCGCGTCGTGCGGCAAAAGAACTCGCTGCTGGTGTCCGCCCGCGAAAATGAATACTCGTTGGAAAAGGTGACCGAGCTCCTCGCACCTTGGAACGAACAGCTTGCAACGCTTTCGGCACGCATCCACAGGGCACGGGTCCGCTTTGTCGAACGGATAAACGAGGTGCTCGAAAAAAAGCTCTTCGCCCGCGAAGAACTGTCGGTAAGGTATCTATCGTCGCTCGAGGGCAAGGGCGACCTCGGCAATTATGAGGCTTTGGTCACCGAGAGGCTGGAACTTCGGGTGCAGGCAGAGCTCGCATCCGGCCACGCTCTGATCGGAACTCACCGCGACGATCTGGAGATCGGTTTCGACGGCCACGACATCCGCCGGTTCGGTTCTTCCGGCCAACAGCGAAGCGCCCTTTTGCTGCTGCAGCTTGCAAATATCGCCGTCTTTCAGGCTACTCGCGGCGAGTACCCGATCTTTCTGCTGGATGACATCGACGCCGAACTCGACTATCGCCGGATCGGGCAGTTGCTCGATTTTCTAAGCGGAAAGACGCAGACATTTTTGACGACATCGAAAGAGAGCTTCATCGACAAATTCGGCGCGGGCGCATTCGCATTCGACGTGCGTGAAGGTCTCGCCGCACAGCGATAAATATTGACCGGCACGAGGGCGGCCGGACTGTCCAAAATTGCGGCAAAATGCTATAATTTTCTTTTAGATATGGCTGGGGAATCTTCTCAGACAACGCGTCCGAAAAGGCGTTAGCCCCGAGAAGTTCTTCAGCCAAAATGTTCAAGGATCAATTCCAGAGGTTTAATAAAATTGGCTAAAGCAAAGACTGAATACGGTGCAGATTCGATCACCGTCCTTGAGGGCCGTGACGCTGTGCGCAAGCGTCCGGCGATGTACATCGGATCAACGAGCGACATCGGGCTTCATCACTTGGTTTATGAGGTCGTGGACAATTCGGTCGACGAGGCCTTGGCGGGATATTGCGACACGATCGAGGTCACGATCCACATCGACAACTCGATCACGGTTGTCGACAATGGCCGCGGCATTCCGACCGACATCCATAAGCAGGAAGGGCGTTCGGCTGCCGAGGTCGTGATGACCGTCCTGCACGCGGGCGGTAAATTCGATTCAAATTCGTACAAGGTATCCGGCGGCCTTCACGGCGTCGGCGTCAGCTGCGTCAATTTTCTCAGCGAATATTTGCGTCTCGAGATTTGGCGTGACGGTAAGACGCACGAAATGGAGTTCGAGGCCGGCATCCCGGTCGCACCGCTAAAGCAAACGGGCACGACCCAGAAGCGCGGCACCAAGATCACCTTCCGTCCTGATTCGAGCATTTTCGAAACCACGGTTTACAGTTTTGAAAAGCTGTCTGAGCGTCTTCGCGAAAAAGCCTTTCTTAACAAGGGCATTCGGATCCACATTAAGGACGAGCGCGAAGAACCCGAGAAATCACATGAGTTTTATTACAAGGGCGGCATCGCCGAATTTGTAAAGCACCTCAACCGTAATAAAGCTCCGCTGCATGATGAACCGCTGTACTTTGAGACCGTCTCGGATGACCTCTCGATCGAAGTCTCGATGCAGTACAACGACAGCTACGACGAAAAGATATTCTCATTTGCCAACAACATCAATACGGTCGACGGCGGAACGCACCTTTCCGGTTTTCGCGGAGCTATCACCCGAACGATCAATAATTACGCGGAAAGTTCGGGGATGATGAAGAACGCGAAGGTAGCACTTTCAGGTGACGATGTTCGCGAAGGCCTTGTCGCCGTGATCAGCGTCAAGATCCCTCAACCGCAGTTCGAGGGCCAGACCAAGGGTAAACTCAATTCGCCGGTCAAAGGGCCGGTCGAGTCTTTCCTGAACGAAAAGCTTGGCGAATTTTTCGAACAGAATCCGGCGATAGCGAAAAAGATCGTCGGCAAATCGGTTGATGCGGCTCGTGCCCGCGAGGCGGCTCGAAAGGCCCGCGAGATCGTCCGCAAGAGCGCTCTCGGGACTTCGACTCTCCCCGGTAAGCTCGCCGACTGTCAGGAGAAGGATCCGGCACTTTCAGAGATCTACATCGTTGAGGGCGATTCGGCAGGTGGTTCGGCTAAGCAGGGCCGCGACCGCAAAAATCAGGCTGTCTTGCCGCTCAAGGGCAAGATCCTCAATGTCGAAAAAGCACGCTTTGACAAAATGCTCGGCCACGGCGAGATCAAGGCACTGATCACGGCGCTCGGCACCGGCATCGGAAAGGACGATTTTGACGTCAATAAGCTGCGTTACCACAAGATATGTCTGATGACCGACGCCGATGTGGACGGCAGCCATATCCGTACTTTGCTGCTGACGTTTTTTTACAGGCAGATGCCGGCCCTGCTTGAGAACGGATACGTCTACATCGCACAGCCGCCGCTCTACAAGGTGAAACGCGGTAAAAAGGAAGAGTACATCAAAGACGAAAAGATGATGTTTCGCTACCTGATGCGAATGGCGACCGGTGAATCGATGATCACGTCTAACGGGCGCTCGATCGAGGGCCGCGAACTGTCTAAGGCGCTCGAGCAAACGACGGAATATAAGAGTTACGCCGAGCGGGTTGCACGACGCTTGTTCAACGACAGCAAGCTGGCCGAACTGCTGCTCGACGCATTTGCCGGAAAGGACGGCGTGATCACCAAGAATCAGGTAAGGCTCCGAAAGGTATTTGGCGAACAGGAAATGATGGCTGAGATCGAGGGCAAGCTGATAGATGCCGGTTACAACGCCGAACTTAGCGGCGACACCGAGCATGGATTGCTGGAGATCCACGTTACCTATCCAAACGGCCAGCGTCTGAAGATCGACTGGAATCTGGCAAGTTACGTCGAGTTTCAAAAGGCGATCGAGCTCAAACGCAGCCTTGATTCCGATTTCCCCGGCCCGTTCGTCCTGGGCGAAAACGGTAAGAGCGAAACACTGTCGACCCGCGAGGAGTTGCTCGACAAGGTGATGGCAATGGCCAAAAAGGACCTGACCATACAGCGTTACAAAGGCCTCGGCGAGATGAATCCTGAACAGCTCTGGGAAACCACAATGGACCCGGAAAAGCGGACGATGCTGCAAGTTCGCATCGAGGACGGCATCGAGACCGATGGTATATTTACGGTCCTCATGGGCGATCAGGTCGAACCCCGTCGCAAGTTTATCGAGGACAATGCCCTCGATGTTAAGAATCTGGACGTATAAGCAAGTAGTAGGAGATATGAAATTAGTTAAATTATCGGTTTTCGCGGCCATATTTTTTGCATTCACTTCGGCCGCTCTCGGGCAAAAAGTACCGGCCTTTTCTCAATACAAGGCCGCGGTCGAAAAGAAGCGCGTTATAACGGTCGATCTCAAGAGCCACAAGGACGCCCGGATGTTTCGCACCAATTTGCGAAATGCAGCTAAGGGCGGAGTGAATTTTGCCGGCCATTATGTATTGACCGGCTGGGGATGCGGAACCAACTGTTCGCAGTGGGCGATCATCGACGCACGTAACGGGCGGGTTTACTTTCCAAAGCAATTTGCAGGCGTCGGTTTCGGATTTTGCGAACTGCCCGAAAACGCAATGCCGAAAGATGCGCCGAAGGAAGATGACGATTCCGCCGGGCCGATCTATTTTAAGAAGAACAGCCGACTTGTCGTCCTTACCGGCTATCCCGGCGGCGGTCTCGATGATGATAAGGTAAAGTGCGGAAACTATTTCTACGAATGGAACGGCACCAGCCTTAAACAGATCAAACTCATTCCGGGTAAGCGAGGCGACACACCCTAAATTGTATTGCAGCCATTCCGGCCAATTCGGCGGCGATCTCGTGATCGAGATCGCCGCTTTTTCGTCAAAAAGCCGATTCGCTGATCACCCAGGCTCGGGCGGAACAGGCGGGTAATTGAGGCGAACGAGAGTCGTTCGCTTTCGACGGCCACCGCCGTCACAATCCGTTAATGTTGGCTTTAACGAAAAGCTCTGATACTTTGTGAGGGAGCATCTTGCGGAGCAAACCAAATGAAAACCATCCAGAGCGAGTTTCTTATTCTTGTCCTGTGTTTATCTGTCCTCGGCCAGGCCGCTTTTGACCAAACTTACAAACCGGCTGAGTTTACTGACACGGCGAGGTTGGAAAAGATAAAACAGACCTTTCCTGCGATCGAGAAGATCTACAAGGACCACGCCGCAAAAAACCATTTTCCCGGCATCGCATTCGGCATAGTGGTCGACGGCAAGCTGGTGTTTGCGGGTAACGACGGATACACCGACATCGATAAAAAAACGCCGGTCACCTCGCAGTCGCTGTTTCGGATCGCATCGATGAGCAAGAGCTTTACGGCGATGGCGATACTGAAACTGCGCGATGACGGCAAGCTCAAGCTCGACGACCCCGCATATCTGTATGTGCCCGAGATGAAGGGCCTCAAATATCCGACCGCCGATTCTACGCCGATCACGATCCGCCATTTGCTGACCCACGGAGCGGGCTTTCCGGAGGACAACCCATGGGGCGACAGGCAGCTTGCAGACACCGATCGCGAACTGTCCGAACTGCTCAAGCGACAGATCTCATTCTCAAACCCGCCGGGCATCGCCTACGAATACGCCAATCTCGGTTTCGCTTTGCTTGGCCGCATCGTTACCAAAGTTTCCGGAATGCCGTATCAGAAGTACATCCGCGAAAAGATCTGGCGGCCGCTCGGGATGATCACTTCGGAATGGGAATACGCTAACGTCGCACCTGAAAAACTGGCTCACGGCTACCGATGGCAGCGGGAACGCTGGATCGAGGAAACGCTGCTGCACGACACGCCGGACGGCTCGTGGGGGGCGATGGGCGGTATGATCTCGTCGATCAACGAGTTTAGCAAATATATGGCGTTTCACCTCTCGGCGTGGCCGCCGTCAAACGCGGCGGAGACCGGCCCGGTCAAACGCGCCTCAGTGCGTGAGATGCACCATCCGTGGAGGTTCAACGGGCTAAATCCGAATTTCACATATCCCGGCGGCCGCGTCTGCGCTACCGCGGGTGCATACACCTACGGCCTTGCGTGGCTCCGAGATTGCGAATCCCGCGTTTACATCGGCCACAGCGGCGGCCTGCCCGGTTTTGGCAGTCAGTGGCGGATCCTGCCGGAATACGGCATAGGGGTCGTGGCATTCGGGAACGTGACCTACGCTAGTCTCGGTAACGTGAACCTGCAGGTCCTCGACCTCATGATCAAAGAAGCAGGCCTCAAGCCGCGACAACTCCCGGTTTCAAACATCCTCGCACAGCGAAAGGCCGAACTGCTGAAAGTGATTCCAGCTTGGGAAAACGCCGAAAAGAGCGGCATCTTTGCCGAAAATTTCTTTCCGGACAATCCCATCGACCTACTGAAAAATGACTACGCCGCCCTCTGGGCAAAGGCCGGCAAGATCATCGCCGTTCGCGAGATGATCCCCGAAAATAACCTGCGCGGAAGATTCATCATTGAGGGCGAGAAAGTGAATCTGGAAGTCTACTTTACCCTCACACCTGAAAATCCGCCGTTGATCCAGGAACTAAGGGTGCGCGAGGTGCCCAAACCAAAGAACTAAACATCCTGCCGGGCGGTGCCTTCGATCTCGAGGATCAGGTCGGCACCGTAGGCTTTCGCCGGGGTCTGGTAGCCCGGCGTGAAGTTGCCGGCGAGGATCTTTTCGGCGATGTTGAGGGCGGCAATGGCGGTTACGGTATAGCCCTCGGGCCCTTGCAGCCTTGCCTCGGCCCTATTTCCGTTCTCGTCCGAAACCGCACCCCAGAGCAGGGTTCGCCCTCTCGCCCGCTCGGCATCGCTCGGCCCGCCGGCCGGAATATTCGCCTGCAGGTACGTTTGTGCAAAGCCCATGGCAAGCAGCCAGCCGAGGTAACGGCTCATCTTTAACATTTTCAGATTCGACGGGGGAACGACGGTAAAGACCTCGATATTCGGGATATCGGTAGAGTAAAAGGCCGTCGCGACATCGCCCCACGGGATCGTCACGCCGGTCTTAGTCACCTCGCCAAAATCGATATCGCGCGTTTTCCACGCGGCCGGAACGGGCGTGATCTTGCCGTCCTTGCGAATGGCACCGCCCTTGCCGACATTCATGGTCATCGTCGCCTGCGTGCCGTGGGAAAGCCTTCCCATGCCGTAAAACGCCAGGGACAATCGGGTCGCGGTCGGAAGACGATCCTTGAGGTGCCGTGCGAGGCAGTCGCTCGGTACAACATCAAACCCGACGCCGGGCATCACCATCACGCCCGCTTCCTCGGCCTTTTTCCCCATCGCGGCACAGGTCTCAAAAACGCTGATCTCACCGGTGATATCAGTATAGTGCTTCCGATTTCGCAGACAAGCCTTGACCATTGGCAAACTAGTGATCGAGAATGGCCCGGCGCAGTGCAAGACCATCTCGACCTCACCAAGTGCCGCATCCAATGCAGCATCGTCATCAAGAGCGAACACCCGATATTCCAGGCCGTGTTTGGACGCGAGCTCGGATATGCTGGCCTCGCTTCGCCCGGCAAGTATCGGCTTGAGGCCGCGCTCGGCCGCCATACGCGTGATCAGCTCACCGGTATATCCATTTGCTCCGTAGATCAGAAATGTATTTGCCATATCGCTACCCGCTATTTTCGTCTTTTGGAAAAGCCTTTACCCGTCCAACCTGCCCGTCCGTTAGCCTGACCTTGATCCCGTGCGGGTGATCGGGGGAATTGGTAAGAATGTCCTTTACGATTCCGACGGTCTGTTTGCCGCTCCGCTGATCCTGCTTAAGAACGATCGAGACTCTCTGGCCGGGACTGACATTTTTACGTTCTCTGTGCGGCATTTCAAAAAATGGTCAGATTCTGCTGCTGCGTCGTTTTGAGTTTATCCAAAAATTCCTCCCGGTCAATGTCGGCCGCACCGAGAGCCTTCATATGCGGCGTCATAACCTGACAGTCGAGCCAGGTCGCGCCTCGCTGCCAGAGATGGTCAATGAGAAAAAGCAATGCGAGCTTTGATGCGTTCGGATGTTTGAAAAACATCGATTCACCGCAGAACACGCCGCCCGCGTCGATACCGTAGAGGCCGCCGACCAATTCGCCGGACGTACTCCAGGCTTCGACGCTGTGGGCTACGCCGGCAAGGTGCAATTCTGTATAAACGCGAACAAAATCGGGCGTTATCCACGTGCCGTGCTGTCCCGGGCGAGAAGCCCGCTTACACTCGCGAATTACCGACTGAAAATCCTCGTCGATCGTAAATCGCAGGTCCGATCGCCGCCGGACCTTTGCCAGGCTTCGCGGGATCTTGATCTGGTCAAATTCGATGATCGCTCGTTTGTCCGGACAATGCCATGGCAGAGGTATTCCCTCTGTGTACCATGGAAATATTCCCATTGAATAAGCCCGTACCACATTCTCCGCCGTCAATCGTCCGCCGAAATGCACAACTCCGTCGGCCGGATACATATACTGCCCAATGATCACCCATGAGGGATAATCGTAGGTCATAGGATCGGGAAACTCGATACGGGACATAAACGCATTCTAACCCACGGCCGTGCCGCACACATACTGGCGTCGTCACACCACTTTTTCCTTCCACCTGCCGCGTTTGAAGAGCAGTCCGCTCGCGATCGCGAGCAGCGAAAACGCCAGAGTGATGGCCCAAAACACCCCGTCGGGACCCATTCCGAACCGATACGCCAAAACATAAGCGAGCGGTATCTCGAATATCCAGAAGATCAGAAGGTTTAGGTAAGTTGGGGTCCGCGTGTCACCGGCGCCGTTAAATGCCGTTTCGAGAACCATCCCGAGCCCGTAAAATGCAAAACCGTAAGCGATTATGTGGAGTGCCGATGTTCCATACACCAGCACCTCGGGGTCGGTGGTGAATATCTCGATTATTGCGTGTGAGAACAGCCAGAACATAACGCCGATCAGAAAATAGAAACCGGCGTTGAACCAGCCCGCTTTCCATACCGCGGCTTCGGCACGCTCCGGCTTGCCGGCGCCTAGATTCTGTCCGACCATTGTCGCGGCCGCATTGCTGAGCCCGAGAGCCGGCAGCAATGCAAACATGACCACGCGAAGCGCGATCACATAACCCGCGATCGCCACCTCGCCGAAACCGGCGATGATCGGCATCAGTGCCGTCCAGCTGGCCGTGGCGACGAGCAATTGAAAGACCGCCGTCGATGAGAGCTTGCCCAGTTTCCACAACAACCGCGGATCAAGCCGCCAGGCCTCGCGTCCGACATGGACGCGGTTGCCGGGCCTAAAAAGCCGCCATGCCGCATATGCTACCCCAATGCCGCGTCCGATCGTCGTTCCAACCGCCGCACCGGTCACTCCCAACTCCGGGAAAAATCCTACGCCGAAAATAAAGCACGGCGACAGCACGATGTTCAATGCATTCGCCAGGATCAAAACCCGCATCGCGATCGCCGCGTCGCCGGCCCCGCGGAATATTGCATTCAACAGAAATATAAAGACGACGACGGCGTTTCCGCCGAGCATGATCCGCATGAATCGGGAACCTTCTTCGAGCAAGTGCGGCTTCGCGCCCAGCAGTGTCAATATCTGTGGAGCGAATACGATACCGACCACGCTGATCGCGACCGACGTGATCACCCCGAGATATATCACATGCGCGGCTGACTGAGCGGCCGCCTTGGGGTCATTCTCACCTATCCGTCGAGCCACCGTGGCGGTCGCTCCGATCGCCAGGCCAAATGCCAACGCGTATATCAATGCCAACACCGACTCAGTGAGGCCGACGATCGCAACAGCGTCAGCGCCGAGTTTAGCCACGAAGAAGATATCGACGATCGCAAAAGTGCTCTCCATCAACATCTCGAGGATCATCGGGACCGCAAGCAAAAAGATCGCGAGTCCGATCGGCCCCTTAGTAAAATCACGGTTTGAACCTCGGACCGCTTCACGCAGTATTGACCAAAACGAATTATCAAACGCCTCCGAAGACGGAGCATTGCCGCTAATAGACATAAAACTCTTACCTAAAAATAAACGTGAGCACACTGATGGTGCGGGAAATGCCGTTCCGCGATCGGGAGCGTTCAGGATCCGGCGTTGCTTATGCGGCTAAATTAGCGGACTTGAGAAATCATAATTTCAAGAACTTAGCATATTCGACACGAGAAGCGCAATCCTTGAGTTGAAAGCATATCGGGCATATAATTCGGCTGAATCGAGAAATTACCTGATGGAAACCAGCCGTCGACAATTTCTAAAGAGTATCGGTCTCGCTTCAGCGTTGCTCTTAATCGACCCGCGAGCTGCGATCACGCGATCAAGGTCGGCTTCCGGCGGGATTGACCTTTTGGTCATCGGGGACTCGTTTATTTGGGGCCAGGGCCTCAACGAAAGTCAAAAGATCTATTCGCTCACGGCCGATTGGCTGGGCGGGGGATCCGGTTCGGAAGGGCGAGATGTTGCCGCAAAGGTCAAGGCTCACTCGGGGGCGACGATAAAATTCCGTAAAGAAGAGGCTTTAGCCTATCAGCGAGCCGGCCGGGACGAGACGTATCGATACGATCCCGAGGTCAACGTCGGTTTCCCGAGTATGTGGAAGCAGGTCGAGGTCGCCGCTGAGGAATACCGGGCCGCGGGCAAACCAAACGGAGCAGATCTGATCTTGATCTCGGGCGGAATTACGGATATTTCGGTCGCAAAGCTGCTGGATCCGTTCGGCGACGAGAAGCTGTTGCCGGGATTGATCGAACGATACTGCCGCGACGATATGTTTGACCTGCTCGAACATGCCGCACGGCACAATCCAAACGCTGTCATTGCCGTGGTTGGTTATTTTCCGATCGTTTCAAACAAAACGATCGGCAGCCGGCTATTTAACAGTTGGCTCGAAACGATGGCGTTCCCGCGTCCGCTCAAACCCCTCGCGAATAATGTCTTGACGCGCACGATGTACTTCAACAAGATCAGGCGCAAGGTCATCAGGATCTCAGACATCTGGATAACCGAATCGGACAAGAACCTCAAATTGGCGGTCGAGAAATTCAATTCGCGGTTCGGGGTATCGCGGGCCGTTTTTGTCCCCTCGCCGATCACCGCCGAAACCTGCGTCGAAACGCCCAACTCGCTGCTGTTTAGGATCGGTAAAAATGGCCGTTCAGAAGATCCGCTTTACGAAAGCAGGCGTGAGGTTTGTCAGACATCGCTTTCAGAATTGAGGCGGTCGACAGGTCTCAAATACCCTGTAAGGTACTGTGAACTGGCAGCCGTCGGCCATCCGAACGCGGCCGGTTCCCGGGCCTATGCCGATTCGATTCGCTCGGTACTTAGGCCGTACTTTCCGTAGCTCACCCGGCACAAAGGTTTCAAACACCGCCCTTAGCCGCTATACTTGTATATTTGAGAGCGTTATGAAGATTGCGGTTGCGATGAGCGGCGGCGTCGATAGTTCGGCGGCAGCGGCACTGTTAAAGGATGAAGGCCACGAGTTGGTGGGCTTCACTATGCAGTTGTGGAACCAGAGACGCAATATCAATGTCGACGAGAATGGTGACCCGCTGCCGTCGCGTTGCTGTTCGCTCGATGACGTTTACGACGCTCGCCGCGTGGCCCAAAATCTCGGGTTTCCATTCTACGTTCTGAATCTGGAGGACGATTTCGAACGGTCAGTCGTCGAACCTTTTGTCCAAAGTTATTTGTCCGGAGAGACACCGATACCGTGTGTCGCGTGTAATTCGCGGCTGAAGTTTGCGTCGCTTGACCGTATGGCGCTTTCGCTCGGATGTGAGAAGGTCGCGACCGGTCACTACGCACGCGTCGAATACGATGCGGCAGCCGATCGGTACCGGCTCTTTCGCGGCAGGAACCATTGGAAAGATCAGAGCTATTTTTTGTGGGAACTGAACCAGGAACAGCTTTCGCGATCAATGTTTCCGCTGGGTGACATGGCCAAGAGCGACGTCCGTGATATTGCCCGAAGCGCCGATCTCTACACCGCCGAAAAGCAAGAGTCTCAAGAGATCTGTTTTGTGCCGGATGGCAACTACTCGGGGTTCATAGATCGCTATCTGGAACACGAAGGGCGAATCGCGGAGTTGCCGGAGGGCGGAGCGATAGTAAACACGGCCGGCGAGACGATCGGTGCACATTCGGGCATTCATCGCTACACTATCGGCCAACGCCGCGGCCTCGGGATCGCTCACGAAAAGCCGTTGTATGTAGTACAGATCGAACGTGCAAAAAATCAGATCATTGTCGGCGAGGCTGAAGAACTGGAGTCGATCGAGTTTACCGCAAGCGGTGTGAATTGGGTGGCGTTTGACGAACCGTCCGAACCTGTTCGCGCCGAGGTCAAGATCCGTTACCGGCACGACCCGGCGATGGCGACGATCACCGCCTTGCCCGATGGCCGAGCCAGGATCGTGTTTGATGAACCGCAGCGGGCGATCACACCCGGACAAGCGACCATTTTTTACAATGGCGACGAGGTTGTTGGCGGCGGTTGGATCGTCAGAAGCTAGATCAGATGATCAAATCTGAACTCCGAAAAGAATTTTTGAAGAAAAGGTCGGATCTTCTGCCCGACGAGGTGGTCGCTTCAAGCCGTTTGATCACGGACCGTTTTTTCGCCGCCGCCGATCTCGGGCCGGTCCGGACGCTGCATTCGTTTATCTCGATACCCAAGTTCAATGAGGTGGACACATCGCTGATCATTCGCCGAATTTGGAGCGAATATCCCGACATCCGGACCGTCGCTCCCAAAACAGACCTCAAAAGCGGCGAATTGGAGCACATCGCGTTCTCGCCGCAGACATTAATGGTCGAAAATGGCTGGGGTATCAGCGAACCTTCAATCGGCGCGAAAGTTGAACCGCCGGAGATCGATCTCGTTATCGTTCCTCTACTGTGCTTTGATCTCTCCGGCGAGCGAGCCGGTTATGGCAAGGGGTTTTACGACCGATTCCTGGCGGCATGCCGGCCTGATTGCATCAAGATCGGCGTCAGCCATTTCGGGCCGGTTGACCGGATCGACGATGTCCGGGATCACGACGTCAGGCTGAACGCGTGTGTTACACCCGGGCGTACTTACACATTTTGACGCCGTGGGCGTCAACGCCATTCAATTGCGGATGCGTCCGATACTATTTGTTTTTCAATAGATCACGGATCTCGCCCAACAGGGCTTCCTGAGGCGGCGGAGGCGTCTGAGCCGCAAGTTTCGTGAAATAATTCATTGCGGCCTTGGCGATCAGGAACATTACAAATCCGACAATAATAAATGTAATGATGTCGCTGATCAGTTGTCCGTAGCGCAGTAGCGGAGCACCGCCCTTGACGGCCGCATCGATCTGCTCAACAGTCGCCCCGGGGCCGAGCTTACCGCTCAGATCGTAAAACTTGGTCTTAAAATCTATTCCGCCGGTGACGAGTCCGACCAGCGGCATAACAATGCCCTCAGTAAATGTCGTCACGATCTTACCGAACGCGGCGCCGATGATCACACCGATCGCCAGGTCAAGCACGTTTCCGCGGGCAATAAATGCCTTGAATTCATTTAGCATTACGTTCTCCCAAATCAGGCTATTCGCCAAATCCAAAAACGGCGGGTGCGGCCGCCTTTTGTTGATCAAAATTCAAAAATGCCGCCGGTCATGCGGAGGCCACTTCGGCCGATTCGTCATCATCATCATCGGCGCTGAACAGAGTCGCTGTTTCGGCATCCTCCGATGATTGTTGGTAAGCCGGCATCGCTTCGGGTTCGGGCTCTACTGCCGCGGCGATCTCTTCTTCAGTTTCGCGGGCCTTCAGCATGTTGCAGCTGCCCTCAAGTATGGCGCCTTCCTCGACAACCAGTCGCGGACTGTGGATATTGCCCATCACGCGTGCCGTTCGGCCAAGCTGGAGTTTCTCACTTGCGTATATATCACCATTTACCGTGCCATTGACCATCGCGGCGGCGACCATGATGTTGGCATCGACCTGGCCGTTGGTACCGATGATCAGTGTCCCGGACGCGGACGACACTGTTCCGATCAGATGTCCGTCAACCCTCAGCATCGCGTGAAACTCGGTTTCGCCGGTCAACGTAGTGCCGTGGCCGACAAAACCGCTCAAGCGCCCTTCTTTAATGTCACGCGCCATCGAATCGCTTTCCGAAATGGCCCGTGCCGACGCGGCCGGAGCTTCCGTTTGATAGCGATAACCCGGATCGGCCGCCGGTTGATTCTGCAAATCGTTACTTTCGGCCGGCTCAATCCTGGTGTTCCTGCCCATTCTGATCATATTTTTATTAATCCTCGCTGAAGAAATTCGTCCGAAATGCCGTTTGTGAAGGGAAAAACGATCCCGCGATCTAAATGTCAAAGACAAACAGACCTCAACCGATACCTACTCAATGTTCCCGTCCCCTAAATAATAGATGACTTTTTGCGCGCGTGTCTAGTACTATTTTGAGGTTGTTATTTCAACGCCGGCGTGTCAAAATTCATAATTTTCGGAGGCTGTGAAAAACGTTGATAACTGAATCGAAGACAAAGACCAAATTGCTCAAAAAGATGGGCAATGCGATCGCTGATTTCTCGATGATCGAGGAGGGCGACAAGGTGATGGTCTGTCTTTCGGGTGGAAAAGACAGTTTTACGATGCTTGATCTGCTGCTGGATGTTCAGCGGCGTGCACCCGTAAAATTTGAGATACTCGCCGTTAATCTGGACCAAAAGCAGCCTGACTTTCCGGAAAACGTCCTGCCCGACTATCTCGAAAGCATCGGCGTCAAATATCGTATTGTCGAAGAAGACACCTATTCGATCGTGACGGCCCACATCCCGGAGGGCAAAACGTACTGTTCGCTTTGCTCGCGGCTTCGAAGGGGTATCCTCTATTCAGTCGCGGTCGAAGAGGGATGTACCAAGATCGCCCTCGGACACCACGGTGACGACATCATCGCTACGTTTTTGATGAATCTCTTTTATGTCGGCCAGCTTAAGGCGATGCCGCCCATCCTGCGTTCAGACGACGGCCGAAACACGATCATTCGTCCGCTCGCGTATTGTCAGGAAAAGGAGATACAAAAGTACTCCGACGAGCAAGGATTTCCGATCATCCCATGCAATTTGTGCGGTTCGCAGCCCAATCTCAAGCGAGCCCGGGTCAAGCGGCTGATCAATGAACTTGAAAAGGAAACGCCGTTCATCCGAGCGACGATGATGACGGCGCTGACTAATGTTACGGGGTCGCACCTGCTCGATAACGAACTCTACGATTTTCGAAATTTCCGGCCCATGATCAAATCGATCCCGGCCGGCCATGGCAGTGTCGAAAAGGAGCTCGATGAGGTTTTCGACCACAGCGAGCCCGCATACGCGACCGACCTGATGGCCGTCGCCGGCATCGATTCAGTCCAGTAAAAAAATTACTTTACCTTTCTCGGCTTGAACAGATCATCGCTGATCGGACCATTGTGTTTGTAGGCCTTGACCACCGTTACGATATTGCCGTTGCCCGGGTTGAAACTTGAGATCTTGAACGGCAGCATGATGCCGTCAACAGCCCGGTAATCGTCATAGGTTACTGTATATGGCGTTTTTTGCTCGCTGGTACTTGAGGCTATGACGCCTGTCCGCTTTCGCAGCAAGAAAGTCTTGGTCGAGTAATATTCAGTAAAGTTGCTGCCCTTGTTCGGCTCAAAATCGACGACATAGCACTCGTCGTCACCCACCTTTGCCTTGTTTCGGACCGTGATCTTTTTATAGAGCGTTTTCCACTCCAGTGGAGCGTAAAAGTTGGCAGAAAGGGCGGCGTCCTCGAGTCTTTTGCCGGTGTATTTATCGGCCGGTGCAAAACTATAAAGCTCTTCGCCGCTCTTGCCGTCAAAAAACTCCCAACCGGTCGCTATCGTCTTTCCGAGTGCGATCATAGTCATATCGGTAGCGGTTCGATCCGGTGCTTTTGCCCAACTGATCGCTCTGCCCTGAACGCCCTGATTTTCAAAATCAACATCGGCCTCGGTGTACCGTGTCGTGATCTTGCGCAGGTTCGCCTCGCCGCCGGCCGCCTCGACTGTACGACGCATCAGTTCGTCGGCTGTGATCAAGACCGCCGGTTCGCCGCCGGCCTCAATGCGTTTGAAATCAAACACGCCCTCGGGCTGCGTGACCGCTACGCTGGTTATCTTACCGGCCGAGTCACGCTTTGCGGTCAGAAAATAAGTGTCCGGCAGAGGCGAAAGCGAATATACGTCCTTTGATCTCTGGCCGAGCGAATACGGCTGCTGGCCGGGAATGTTGAAGGTCACCTTACCATCCGATTCAAGGATATTGA
>CAZQGN010000003.1:114184-157903 GCA_964592865.1 uncultured Chloracidobacterium sp.
GGCACGGTATATTTACCTACCAGTTCGCTGGCACCGCCGGTCGATGCCGTTGCAGGTTCTGAGCTTTTGACCAACGAACCGTCCGGGTTGATCCTGGGAAGCGTGTAATTTCCCTGCGGCTGCTGCAGATACAATTCGGTAGCGTCACCCTGCTCCGGATTGAACTTAACAGCAAATCCGTCAGGTGCTCCCACCATCTTGAATTGCCGCGGGCCAGTTCGCTGCAGTTTATACTCAGGTTGGCCGGGCACGACCATGACGAGGTCATCGCCGACGATCTTTACCTCAAAGTCCATGTTGGCGGCCGCCAGCCTGTACTTGCCGACCATTCGCTCCATTGTCTTGACGGGGAGTTTGACGTTTTCGTCAACCTTTGGCGCACCGATCAGATTTTCCCAAACGATCTGCATTAGTTCGTTGCCGAGACTTGAGCCCGATACATTCGTAAGCATAACAAACCCGATCTTTTTTTCGGGGATCATCGCGACCATCGAATTAAATCCGTCGATGTTGCCGCCATGCTGGACCACCTTCAGGCCGTTCCAGTCCTGGAGAAACCATCCAAAACCGTAGCTCGTCGTCCCGGCGATCTTCATCTGCGGTTTTAGCCATTCTTCGTAGCTCTTTTCGGAAACGAGGCGCTTGCCGCCGACCGTCCCGCCGTTGATAACAAATCGCAGCCATTCGGCCATATCCCTCGCGCTCGAGTTGATCGAACCCGCCGGAGCCACCTGGTCGATCTCACGAAACGGTTTTCGCTCGGTCGCCTTTGTGTCGAAGTTGTATTCGTAGCCGAATGAATAGTCCTTAGCCTTTTGCATTTGCTTCATCGACATCGTGCTGTTGTTCATCCCGAGCGGTTTGAAAATCTTTTCAGGGATGAACTTTTCCCAAGGCGTTTTTTGCACCTGGGCGACGATCTCGCCGGCGGCCGCGAACATTATGTTTTGATACTGGAACTTTTCTCGCAGCTTGGCGGTCGGCTTTGCCTGGGCGGCGACCTGTATTAACTCAGATCGGTTCAACCGTCCGGTGATCATAGCGAGGTCAGTTCGGTTTAGTCCCGACGAGTGTGACAGGAGATCGCGGATCAGTATGTTCTTGTCCGCATCGGGGTCGAACATCTTAAAATACGGCAGATACTTCTTAGGCGAATCGTCGAGCGAGAGCTTTCCCTGATCCTGCGACATCAAAACCGAAAGAGCCGTAAATGCCTTGGTCGCCGAACCGATCGCAAATTGTGTGTCGGGCGTGACCGCAACCTTTTTTTCAAAATCCTTGAGTCCCAGGCCCTTTAGATAGACGACCTTATCGTCCTTGACGATCGCAAGCGACATTCCCGGTATCCCGAGTTCCTTTCGCCGCGCTTCGACCTGATTCTCGATCGCGGCGAGCTGAGCTGATAGGTCGGCACCCTGTTCGGTTCGAACAGCAGTCGATTGCGAATAGCCTATCTGCGGGACCGAGAGCGTTACGAACGCCAAAAGCACCAGAAATGAAAGAGCTGCACGCGAATTACGAAGTTTCATCAAATATTCTCCCAAGCGATCATTTTGCATTTATACGCTGTCCTTCAGTTGAAAGTTCGACCGTCCTAACGCCGATTCCCATTAAAAGGAAAAAGACCATTGCGACCTCAGAATCGCCCAGATTCCAGTGGACCAGCCCGCTCGAAAAGAAACCGATCGCCCCGCCAAGGCAACCTGTCAAAATGCCGATCAACCGCCAATCACCATTCTTGTTCGCCGCGATGCCCTTCCAGAGCGAGCGGGCGTAGATGGCAAGTACCGTCAACCAAAGGATCAGGGCAGGCAAGCCGCGCTCAACAAGCAACTGTACCGGGGTTGAGTGAAAATGGCCCATATGCTGCCATCCCTTGTCGAACATATCCCATTCCTGCCAGTGCTTTTGGATCGAATCCATACCGACGCCAAAAACGGCATTGCGCGGACTGGCCTGCCAGATCCTGACGCCGTCGCGCCACATCATCATTCGGTACTGCGACGATTCATCTTTCGAATCGAAAAATCCGACCTTGCGTGATTCTTTCAGGAGATAAAGGCCCGCCGCTCCGACCGGAATGGCGACGAGTACGGTGAATATCAGTGCCTTACGGCTCATCAAGATCATACCGATGACGCCGGCGGCGATCATAAATGACAACTGTGACGCCCGCGTCACGGTCATTATCATCGCAACGGACATCGCCGCGAATGCGCCGATCAGAAAGGGTGTTGAGGTAATTATCGAGACGGCCCGCGAGACCGTTGGTCGCGGCGGATCGCTCGCGTCGCCGGGCGTCACCCGCCGTTTCAGGACGGCCGCCGCCATGAGGCCGAATAACAGTGACATTATCAACTGCAACACCTCGGCATAGGTCGTATAGTGGTTGTAAAACCCCATCATTCGCCAATAATGACTCGGGCCTGAGGTGCTGATACCCAGTCTTCCATTGGCGTCGCCGCCCGGCAGCAGGTCCCGCTCATAGATCTCGGTCGACGAATACCAGTCCGACCGGTGAAAGGCGACCTTGACCGAACCTTTGGCCTCAATGATATCGACCAACTGTTTCGGATCAGACAGTTTTAGGCCGTCCGCCTTCAGCAACGTGTCGCCCTCGCCGAGGCCCGATTTGGCTAACGGTCCGTCAGGCGCGACGCCGTGTATTTCGACGCCGCGGCCGATGATCCGTTGGATAGGCGTCATTATCACGTTGACCATACAAGATACGATCAACGCAAATGCCAGAAAATAGACGGTCCGAATGTTTCGAACGACCTCGATGACGAATATGGCAAACAAGAACAGCCCGACACCGCGAAGCCTGTCGAGCGACACCGTCGGTTCGTATGATAATAGGCCGCTTAGTACGGACCATCCGAAAAACGCCCAAAGTGCGATTACCAATGGGCGCCGCGTGCCGGACTTTTGCGGCCGCAGAACCTTTCGGATGATCGTCGCCAAAAGCCCTATGCCCCAGGCGATCTGCGTCGCGGCGATCGAGTGCGGTGCGGCCAGGAACGTCAGCACGAGAAATACAAAGCTGACCCGGTCTAGCAGCTTAACCGGGCCGGATCCATCGCCGGCACCGCTCAGGCGGTCGATGTATTCGAAAAATGCGGCCATAAATGCGAGTATTATAGCAGTCGAGCAAGTTCAAGAATATGTCTAACGAAGATCTGACAACGGACCTGTCATTACGGGCGGAGATCAGCCTATATTACGACCTTTACGTGCCTGGTTCGGCGGTCGTTCCGGCACCGCTGCTGATCGCTGTACACGGTTACGGTGCCCACAAACGTTACATGATGCGTGAGGCACGGCTGGTCGCCCCCGATAATTTTGTCATTGCGTCAATACAGGCCCCGCACCCGCATTTTCGGCGAACCGATGACGGATACCGCGTGGGTTTCGGTTGGCTTTCGGACGAGAGGCCCGAGGAGCACATTCAGCTTCATCAGAAGTTTATTCTCGACCTTATCGGCAAACTCTCTGCCGACGGCCTGATCGATGAAGATCGTGTCTTTATATACGGATTCTCGCAGGCTTGCGCCTTGAATTTTCGACTTGCATTTACCTACCCGGAGTTGCTTGCCGGCATCATCGGCGTTTGCGGCGGCATTCCGGGCGACCTTGATTCTAACCCGGCATATCGCCCGGCCCCGGCCGCCGCATTTTATCTATTTGGCGATGATGATGAGTTTTACACGCAAGAGCAATTTGCGAAGTACAACGAAAGACTTGCCGAATATTTACCAAATTATCGTTCAGAACACTACCGCGCCAAGCATGAGATCACGGAAGAAATGCGCCGTGACATCCGGCAGTTTTTAGTGCTGCAAAGTTAGTTTTGGCTAATGCGCTTTTACCGACCTGATCTCCACTAGACTCGCAAATTCAGGCGGTAGTACGACCTGCGGAACGTCGTCGCCGTCGGCATTCTTTACGATCTCGACCTTTATATCGGCCGCACGGATCTTGGGCAATACGGATCTTGCTGCAAATAGGGCGACGATATAACGTTTAGCCTGCCCGGCGGTGGTTTGAGTGACGTTGTATGTCTGGACCGAGCGCTTTTCACCGATCCTGAGTGCCACATCAACGACGGTATTGAAGACGGTCGCTTTGGGATTTGAAACGCCCAGAGGGACCTGCTTTGCCGTAAAGTCTTCGGTACGCCCCTCGATAGATATCTTGTCCGTCAGGACAAAATCCAGCGTTTTCATAAAGCTGGCAGGCCCGCGTACCTTTACCCGCTGCGGCAGCACCGTTTCGCCATAGACCTCAAATCCGTCGGCAGGTTTACCCTCGATATCAGCCTTTACCGGCAATTCGAGTTCCTGTACCGCCTCGAGCCTGACCGCGATACGGCTCGGTTGGATCTCGTCGAGCTTTACTCCAAGAGGCAGATCGACCGAGACGTTTTCAGGTGT
Source organism: uncultured Chloracidobacterium sp. (assembly GCA_964592865.1). GTDB lineage: Bacteria > Acidobacteriota > Blastocatellia > Pyrinomonadales > Pyrinomonadaceae > OLB17. The sequence continues at coordinate 118,618 of CAZQGN010000003.1, forward strand.
AAGTGATATTACGCGGTCGCCGGGTTGCGTCGATGTCAGATCAAGTGCCGCCACCAGACCCGTACCCGTCAGGGTCTTCAGCTTACGTTCATCGCCGCTGACGACGATCTCGACCTCGGAGATCGCATTGTTGGTGATCTCGATATTATTCGCGACATTCGGCGTGAGCTGGACTGTAAAACGTTTGGTCGACGGAGTGCTCAGGCCCGTTACGCCGAACCAAAGCCCGAGCGTGATGACGAGCGCGACCAGCTTCAATGCCCAGTCTTCGAGAAATATCTTTCTGACGATCTGTCTTAAAAGCAGCTTTCTCGTTCCCTGGTCTCTGGTTTTCTCGTATCCGGAAGGCATCGTTCTGAGTTTACGTCCTAACCAATAGTGATCTCCGTATCAGCCTCTTTGAGGGCCTTGGCAGATTCCTTTTTACGCTCTATCAACGGTATGTCCATCGCTTCGAGCAAAAGCTTTCTCAACGTTGTAGGGTCCAGATTGCGTCGGACGTTGCCGGCGTCGACATACGTTATCAGGCCGGTTTCTTCCGACACGACGAGTGATATCGCGTCGGAGCCCTCGGTAATTCCGATCGCCGCGCGATGTCGCGTTCCGAGGTCGCGCGAGATCTCGGGATTTTTGGTAAGCGGCAAAAAGACTGACGCGGCAGCAAGTCGCTCATTCTGTATGATGACCGCACCGTCGTGAAGCGGCGTCGATGGGTTGAAGATCGTGACCAAAAGATCGTAGCTCAAACGGGCGTCCAACTGAACCCCGGCGTCGATAAAGTTGCGCAACCCGATGTTGCGTTCAATGACGATGAGAGCTCCTGTCTTTTCCGAGGCGAGCGTTGTGACCGCCAGTACGACCTCGTCGTACACACTGCCCCCAAACTGCCCGCGTTGCCTCCGCAGCATCGGAAAACGGAACCGATTTGCAAAATAGATCAGAGCCTGTCTGATCTCGGACTGAAACAGGACGATGATCGCGATACCGATATATACGACCGCGTACCGCAGCACGAACTCGAGCGTTGATAGTCCCTGGACCGACGCGAGCCAATACAGCAGCCCGAGCAAGACCATTCCGACAACGGTCGGGACCGCCCGTGTGCCGCGCAGCAGTTTGAGTACGACATACACGATGATAAAAACGAGCACTATGTCGATGACATTGCGCACGCTGCTGATCGCAGGTATGTACTCGATGAACTGCATTACTCGAAAAGGCTCGTTGACCTATCTCCGTCAGACTTAACGTCGATAAGGATATCATAATTCGGTCGGGCGATTTGCATAATTTCGGGACGGCATCGCACAAAAAATGCCCCCGGAAGCAGTGCTTCGGAGGGCATTTTCAACGATAAATTCTGACCTATGCTTCAAACGGTATCTCGGCGTTCTGCAAAACGCTAAGTTCGTTGCGTGTGACCCGTTCGAGCAGCTTTTCGTCATCAAACATTTTAACGAGTCCGTTGACTATCGAGTAACGCGGCTCGTCTGCAATGCTGACCGGCAGATTGATAAATCCGCGCAGATATTGGTCGATACCGTCGAGCAATGCCCCGCCGCCCGTAAGGATCACGCCGCGGTCGTAAATGTCCGCGGCCACTTCCGGACGGAGCTCCGTCAGAGTGTCCTTAACGCGCAGGGCGATCCGGCGAACGATCCCTTCAACGATGGCGTACATCTCGCCTGAGGTAACCTCGACTGCGGCCGGACTGCCGGTCTGAACATCGCGGCCGCGGACCTCCATCGCCTTGGAAATATCATCAGGCAGAAATGCCGACGAGAAATTCGTCTTTAGATGCTCGGTAGTTTCCTCTCCGACCTGCAGGCCGCGATGCCGTCGGAGATGCGTGGCGAGGGCCTCGTTAATGGCCTGGCTGCCGTATCGTTCTGATGTCGAGTGTACCACCGAGCCTTTGGCGATGATCGCGATATTTGTCGTCCCGGCACCGATGTCGACGATCGCCGCTGCCCGCTTATCGGTCGGGAGAACGCCTGCACCGAACGCGGCGGCAAGGCCCTCTTCCATCATATAGACCTTTTTGATCCCGGCCTCGTCGGCCGCGTTGTGCAAAGCACGCTGCTCGACATGCGTGACGTCCGAGACCATGCTCATGACGGCCTGGATCGAGATATTCGACCCGCCTGTCTTCGCCTTTCGGACGAAATGGGCGAGCATCTTTTTGGTCCTCTCAAAATCAGCAACGACACCGCCAACCAACGGAGCTTTGACGATCACATCGCGGCCTTCGCGGCCCGACATTTCCGCTGCTTCGAGGCCAAACGCAACTATCTCGTCAGTCATTTCGTTGATCGCGACCAAAGATGGCTCATCGACAACGACCCCTCGGCCTTTGACCGCGATAATCGTGCTCGCGGTACCAAGATCGATCGCCATCGAGTCGGTGACCAGATTCTTTAATGATGAGATCTTTAACATTCGGCTATTCTCCAACGACTTGCCAAAGCGATTATAAGCCTAATTTCAAGCGGCTGCCAATAATTTTATGCCCATCTCAGCTCGAATAATGCCACCGGCTGCAGCCGGTTCTTAACTGCCAGAGGCTCAAGAACCGTCACCGGAAAGATGTTGCCGGCGGCTGTAACGGTTGCCTCGCTTACCAATATCTGTCCGCCGGAAGCATTTTGTTCGAGTCTGGCTGCCAGATTTACGGTGTCACCGATCGCCGTGTACTCCGATCGCTGTTCGGAGCCGACGTATCCGATCGTTGCGACCCCCGTGTGCAGCCCAATTCCGACCTGGACTGGAGAATATCCAGCCTGACGCAGTTCCTCGTTTAGCGTTATCATTCGCTTCTGCATTGCCACGGCCGCTTTGACAGCGTTGACCGCGTCGACCGGTGTCGCCGTCGGTGCGCCAAATATCGCCATCAGGCCGTCACCAATGTATTTGTCGAGCGTTCCGCCGTGTTCGAAAATGATCTCGGTCATCGCCGTAAAATAGCGATTGAGCAACCCGACGACGCGTTCAGGATTTTCGGTTTCGGAAAACGAAGTAAAGCCGCGAATATCGGCGAACAGGACTGTTATCTTCTGATTCACGCCGCCAAGCCTGAACGAATCGGGATTTTCGAGCAGTTGCTTTACAACATATTCGGGCATGAAACGGCTGTAGTTCGCACGTGCGACCTCTTCGCGGGCGAGCCGCTTGTGAGCGCGGACGGTCTCGACGGTTACAGCGGTTTGAGCCGCGACTGCACTGATCAGTTCGAGGTGGTCGGGCGAAAATGCGGCAAACGGATCGAGGCGGTCGGCATAGATCACACCGTGGACATTTGATTCCGTGATCAGCGGAGCACAGATCGTCGACCTGACGCCTTGGGCAACTATCGACTCGGCGCCGGAAAATTGAGCGTCGGTCTTGGCGTCCTGCGACAATAACGCCACCTTGTCCCGCATCACCTTTTGCGTGATGGTCCGGCTGACGGTCAGCTTATCGGTCAGGTTTTGAAACTGAGCGTCACGCGTCTTTGCCCCGATCTGAAAAAGGCTGTAGTCGAGTATCTTGCCGTCGATCGTCTCGTCGGCCAGCAATGCGACCACACGGTCAGCGGGTGTGCCGCGAAAGATAAGGTCGGTCGCCTTTTCAAATATTTCCTTGAGGTCAAAAACCGTTCCCAGCGTGCGGCTCATTTCGAACAAAAGTTCGAGCATCACGGCTTTTCGCTTGAGAACTTTGATCTCCTCGGGGGTTGCGCTCGCCGACTCCATCGAAAGGTGCGACTGGCGCCCGATGATCTCCCTGGCCGACATCTGGACCTGGGTATGGCCGAGCGGGGCATCGTCGTATTTGATGCCGGTCGGAACATCAGCGGCAACTGCCGGCTGAGCCTCGGCGCTGATCGGATCGGGCGGTTGGGCAGCGGTTGACAGGGCCTTAAATGCAAGCCGGCACTCGCCGATAGTGATTACGTCGCCCGTTTCTAGTATCCGCTCAAATTGAGCGGTTCCGTTGACGAAGACCCGGTTCACGCTTCGAAGTAATTCCCCGTTTTCGTGATATCCGTCAACGAGTTTGAACGGCCCGCCCGTGGCGTCGATAAACGCGTGCTTTCGCGACACACGGCGGTCGTTGAGGACAATATCGTTTTCCTTGGATCGCCCGATAGTGTAGACGCGGCCTGGCATCGCCCCAAATTCCCAGGTGCGGCCGCTCGGTTCGCTGATGGTAATAATTGCGTTCACGACAGGCGTTATTGTAAATCGTCACCGAGCAATTGTGAATCTGAATGTGACATAATTGACCGATCGACCTGTTCCTAGCCGATGATATATCTCGATAATAACGCAACTACTCCGATCGCCGCCGAGGTCATCACAGCCATGACTGACGCCCTCGAAGGTGTCTTCGGCAACCCGTCGTCAGGACATGCGGCCGGTACTAAGGCGCGCGATGTGATCGAAGCGGGTCGCTCCGATGTCGCCGCATTGATCGGTGCCGCGAATCCCAACGAGATCGTATTTACGGCGTCCGGTACCGAATCCGATAATTGGGCGATTTTCGGGGCGGCCCGGATGCGGCCCGAAAAACGACACATAATAACGACGACCGTCGAGCACGAAGCGGTCCGAAAACCGATCGAATCACTCGAGCGCCGCGGCTATCGGGTCAGCCGCGTCGAGGTCGATATTGACGGCCGCTTGTCTGTCGAACGACTTGTATCGCTGATCGATGACGACACATTGCTCGTTTCCGTAATGCTCGCCAATAACGAGACCGGCATCCTGTTTCCGGTCGAACTCGTCGGACAGGCCATCAAGCAGCATGCAGATGTGCTGTTTCATGTCGATGCTGTGAACGCGGCCGGAAAGGTGCCGATCGACGTCCGAAAGGCTTCGATCGACCTTTTGGCACTGTCAGCACATAAGTTTCAAGGTCCAAAGGGCATCGGGGCGATGTATATTCGCGAGGGAATAGGATTGCCGGCGTTCATGCTCGGCGGCGGCCAGGAGCGTGGGCGGCGTTCGGGGACCGAGGCGGTTCACCAGATCGCGGGCATGGGTGCGGCGGCCAAGCTTGCAGCTGATGGCTCGGCAAATGTCCGGGTGCAAAAATTGCGAGATCGATTGGAGCGTGGAATACTATCGTCAATTCCCGGATCTTATCTCAACGGAACGGGTCGCTCGGATGAACGTCTGCCTAACACGTCGAGCATATCATTTGAAAACATCAACGGAGAGATGATCGCCGCCAGATTGGATGTGGCCGGCGTCTGTGTGTCGACAGGGTCGGCCTGTCATTCGCAAGAACGTACGGCGTCGTCCGTTCTGCAGGCGATGGGAGTGCCGTACAGCCGGGCGATGGGGGCTATCAGGTTCTCACTCGGCCGTGGAAACACTGCGGTTGATATCGATCGGGTTCTTGAGGTCCTGCCCGGCATAATTGAGGAACTCAGACATATTTCTGGAAATTGAACATAGGGGTGAATATCGTGAAGAAACAATTCTTATTTTGCTCGTTTGTCCTGGCAATGATCTTTGGTGTCAGTGCTGCGTTTACCAAGGTTGCGGCCCAAACTGACGAACCTATTTCCGGCGGTTACGGTACCGCATCGGTCACCGATAAAGAGGTGCGAAAGGCCGCCGCATTTGCGGTCACGACTCGTGCCAAGCGCACCGGCAAGGCCGTAACGCTTGTCAGCATCCGCAAGGCCGAGATCCAGGTCGTCGCCGGGCTCAACTACCGCATTTGTATGCGCGTCCGTGAGGGCCGACGTGCCGTTCGAACGGCGACAGCGGTCGTCTATCGCGACCTTCGCAAACGGATGTCGCTGACTCGTTGGAAAAACGGGGCGTGCACCGACCTTTGATCTTTCGATCAGTTGGCCTTTGCGATCCCGTATCGGGAAAGCTTTAGGTAGAGTCCTCGTCGGGTCAACCCGAGTTCCGACGCCACACGCGATATATTCCAACTGTGTTTTGTAAGGGACGCCCTTATCAGCTGCATCTCCAGTTCGGAAACCGCGTCTTCGAGGGTCCCGCCGGCTGAAATATTGGCAAACGGCGAGAAAACGCCGTCATACGACGCGATCGGCTTAACGTTGTCACCCAGCTCGAACGGCGTGAGCGGCTGTGCGCTCCGTTTGAGTTCGGGTGACAGGTGGTCGGGCGTAATCACCTCATTGTCCTCAGCCCGCGCGACGATACGCTGGATCTCATTACAAAGCTGGCGAACATTGCCGCCCCAGTTGCAGACCATTAGAAGATCGATGGTCTGCGGCGTGAATGTTATGTCGTGTTTACCGAACCGGGCCGAATAGTGGTTGACGTAATAGTTGACGATCGGCGGTATCTCAGCCCTACGCTCCCGGAGCGGGGGAACACGCAGCCTGATAACATTGAGCCGGTAATACAGGTCTTCGCGAAACGATCCATCAGCGACCTTTTCTTCGAGCGGCATATTTGTCGCCGCGATAATGCGGACGTCGACCTTCATCGGCTGCTTGTCGCCAAGCGGTTGGATCTCGCCTTCCTGCAAAAACCTAAGCAACTTAGGCTGAACGTCCAACGGCAGGTCGCCGACCTCATCCAAAAACAAGGTGCCGCCGTCGGCCGTTCTGATGACCCCGGGCGAATCCTGCACGGCGCCCGTGAATGCTCCTTTTTTATAACCGAACAGATGCCCTTCGGCGAGTTCCTTCGGCACGGCGGTACAATTGAAGGGAACAAAGACCCTGTCCTTGCGGTTTGAAAGCGTATGTATCGCTCTCGAAACCAGTTCCTTGCCGGTTCCTGATTCACCGGTAACAAGTACAGTCACATCCGATGACCGGATCTTGTAAACTTCTTCGACCAGTGCGGTCATCGCCGGCGATGAGTGGATGAACCCAGGCATCAGGCTGTTTGACGTATACGGGCTGACCTCCTGTTCGGTCGGAGCCGATCTGTCCTTTTCGCGAAGGGCGACAACATCCATTCCGAGTTCGACCACACGAAGCAGCGGTTGAAGCGATGATTCATCGTTCAGGACGGCTCCCGATTGCGGATTGACCAGCAAAAAGGCCGGCTGTGCCGCCGAGCCGCGAAGCGGAAATACGGCAATATTCTTAACTCGGCTAAATATCTTTTCTTCCTTTGTTTTTTGCGCCTCGCCGAACTTTGCAACGAGTTCGTTGCTCTCCTGGGGTGAATATCCGTGAGTAATAAAAGGATAGAGCCGCTTTTTGTCATTAAACTGGGCAATTATGACTTTCTTGGCGTTGCTCTCCTGCTGCAGCACAGCCACCAGTTCGCGAAACAGCAACTCTCTCGACGCCGTGGCTTCGGCAAGTCGAACAGTTAACAACTGGGAAACCACCGAATTCGCACGCTTTTCCGAACCCTTCGGATCGATCCGCGCAGTGCTTTCGACGCGTTCCAGTTCTTTCGCTGCGGCGGCGCTATGCGGCAGGTCGCCAAGCTTCTTGAAAATGTCCGATGCCGAACCGAGATGACGTTTTGCCCGGGTCGCATTGCGGGGGTCCAGGTTTGCACCGAGCAATAAGTGAATCAAACCGGTGTGATACAGGTCTTCAGCGGCCTCAAAGATGGTTAGGCTGCGGCTGAAATGGTGGATCGCCAATTCACGATCGCCCTGCTCAATGGCCGCTAACCCGCGGATCCGCTGAATATTGCCAAGTACGAAGAAATCCGTCGACGGGTCGTCAGCCTCGATCGCCAATAATGAGTTTTCACACTCCTCGACATCTCCTTGCCGAAGGCAACTTTCGGCAAGCACAAGTCCGGCCATCTTGGCGTAGTGCCGATCACCGATCTCAGCCGACAAATTGATCGTTTCCCGGGCTTTTTCGATCGCTCTCTTTTCCTTGCCCTGCGCAAGGTAGCACCTCGAAAGGTTGCGCATCGATTGGGCACGGTACCATTGATGGTTGCGCTTTTCGGCAAATGCGACGGCCTTGTTCAAATAATCTTCGGCGAGATCGAGATTTCCCCTCAGAATATTGAGTTCGCCCAGCGAGTCGTAGATACCGGCAATGTGGACATAGTCCTGCTTAGTTGCGATCTCGAGTGCCCTTTCGATCATCTTCTCGGCCTTTCCGAGTTCGCCGATCAACATCAGATTAATGCCGAGATTGTTATAGGCGATCACGGTGTTAAGAGCGTGCTCGGTCTGATCAAAAAACTCGATCGATTTCTCGAGGCACGCTATACCGTCCTGCGGACGCCGGAGAAACCAGTATGCACCGGACATATCCGTATATAGCTTGCCGAGCATGAACGGAGCCGAATTCTCGCCGATGATCTTGATGCCGAGTTCGAAATTGATGATCGCCTGCTGACTGTTGCCTTCCTGATGATAGCTGTTAGCGATCTCACGATAAGCCTCGGCCATCCCGAGCCATTTGCCGTTCTCACGAAAGTGCGAAAGTGCCTTTTGCGCAAAATCGCGGCTGATCGGAAACTCACTGAGCTTACGGTATACCCGGGCCAGGGCTATATCGATCGAGCCCGCCAGATGTCGGAGATTATTTTCCTCTGCTGTTCTTAGCGTCTCTTTTAGCAAGGTGACGGCCTTGGGCTGTTCACTGCAGTTGTTATATGCGATCGCAAGTTGGGTGATCACCTGTACCTGCGTCTCGATCGAGAGCTCCTTGAGTTCGTCTTCGGATTCAAATTGCTTGACCGCTTCGAGCGACTCGCCGTACCGGCCGGCCGTCTCGAGGGTAAAGGACAAAAGACGCTTTAGATGCGCGTAATTATCCGGCGAATGAGTCCCGTTTTTGATCGCCGACAAAAGGATCTTTTCGGCCTGGCTTGAATAGCCCTCGCGCAGTTTCTGGCCGACGCTAGAAAATACTGCGTCGAGCCGGTCTGCCGACTGCTGGCGTGCAATTTCGCCCTTAAGAACCTGATCTTTTTTCATTTATTTTAGTTAGCCATTGAAATGGCCAATCCGGCCCGGATTTCAATTCCGGGCGGGACTAGATCAGCAAATTGAATACTTAGTACACAGAGCAATTGAAATCTATCAAAAATCGCGGCAAAGGTCTATATCTTTTATTGATACGGCAAACTAATATCGTAAAAGTTCGTAATGTTGTTTAGTGATCAAGTAAGCCCCGTGAGGCCTCAGTATGAGTTTAGAAAATGGGTCCGGGCCCGAAAAGCCCGTCTTTTCGGACGAACGCGGCCTGCGTCGACATTTCGTTAACTATCTCGGCATTTTGGCTGCCGTCGCCCTTTCAGTGCTCTTGTCAGTTTTCGTTGTGAGCGTGCTGGTCAATCCGTTCTTGCCGCAGATACGTCTAAAGCCGGTTGCCGTACTCCCGCAGCAAACAGACATTAATTTTCATCCGCCCGAACGACCGGCTTTGACCAAAGCTGAATCCGTCGCCAAACAGATCGGCGACAGGGCAAAGCTGGAAAAGAAGAATCGCGATGAGGCCCGTGCCGCACGAACCGGTGCAGCGGAACTGCTTAGAGCGGAAAAGGCATCGGCAAATGTCAGGGCGATGAACGAGGGAGATCCGGTCGCCGTTGGCTTTTTTGTCAATTGGGACGATTCGAGCCTAGCCTCACTGAGGCAGAACATTGATCGGCTAGACTGGGTCGTTCCTGAATGGATCAGATTATCCGGAAACCCGGATGATCCGCTGGTTTTGGACATTAAGGAAGAGGCTCTCGATTTTGTCCAGCGAACAAAACCGGAAATGCCAGTACTGCCCCTGCTGCAAAATTATAATAGTGAGCAGTGGAATCCCGAGATCCTGACCAGATCCATTTCTACCGAACAGCAGCGGCAAAGGCTGATCGCGGCAATTCTTCAAAGCGTAACAAAGTACAAATTTGGCGGGATCACCATCGATATTGAAGAAGTTCCGGCCGCCTCTCAGGGAGACCTTTTCTTATTCATGCGGGAGCTTCGGGCGGAGTTTCAGCCGCGGGGGTTGATCCTAGCTCAGGCTGTCCCGTTCGATAATCCGGATTGGAATTATAAGGCGTACGCCGGCGTCACAGACTATTTGATGCTAATGGCATATGACCAGCACTGGTCGACCGGCGGAGCCGGCCCGGTTGCCGGGCAGGACTGGTTCGAGGCTACGCTGAAAAAGCGGATGGCGGAACTCTCACCGGCGAAGACCATAGTTTGTTTCGGCAACTATGGCTACAACTGGACAAAAGATGAAAAAGAAGGCGAGGACATCTCGTTTCAGGAAGCGTTGCTCGCGGCAAAAGAGTCGCTTGATTCACCCGCCAGGATAGAGTTTGACGCGGCGTCACGAAATCCTCATTTTGACTACACGGAGGACGACGGTAAGCAGCATTCGATCTGGTTTCTGGATGCGGTTACGGCTTACAACCAGATCGAAACCGCCGCTAGCTACAAGCCCGCCGGCTATGCCCTCTGGCGTCTCGGCAGCGAGGATCCTTCGTTGTGGAAAGTCTTCGGCTCCCATGAAGCGGTTTCGTTATCGGGCCTCGACGCTATCAAATACGGGTATAACGTCGATTTTCAGGGAACGGGCGAAATACTGCAGGTCATCGCCGAGCCACAGGACGGGTCCCGCGAGATCACGACCGCGGCCGACGGTGAAATTGAAAGAGAGATCTATCGGCAAATACCGTCCTCATACGTCATACAGCGAACCGGCGACAAGCCCGGTAAGATCGCCTTGACGTTTGATGACGGCCCCGATCCGGTCTGGACGCCAAAGATACTCGATATCCTGAAACAGGAAAATGTTAAAGGTGCTTTCTTTATAGTTGGCGAAAACGGCCAGACGAACCCGGAGATCGTTAAACGTATCGTTGCCGACGGGCAAGAGATCGGAAATCACTCGTTTACGCACCCCAATTTGGGCGAGGTGCCGTCCGCCGTTACCGACGTCGAACTCAACGCCACTCAGCGTTTGATCGAATCGCTGACCGGACACTCGACCCGCTTGTTCCGTGCGCCCTATTTTGGAGATGCTGAACCACGAACCCCGGACGAGGTCGAGCCCACTGTCCAAGCTCAAAATCTCGGGTATATTTCGGTAGGCCTTCATCTCGATCCCGATGATTGGAAACTGAAAAATGACGATGGTACGCCGCATACGGCGGACCAAATGGTCGATGAGATACTAAAACAGGTTGCGATCACCACGCCCGAGGAACGCGGCAACATTATCCTGATGCACGACAGCGGCGGCGACCGCTCGGCGACCGTCGAAGCTCTGCCGAAGCTAATTCACGAACTTCGCGGCCGCGGTTACGAATTCACGACGATCGCCGAACTTGCCAATATGACGCCTGAACAGGCTATGCCGCTGGTTCCCCAGGAGAAGTCGTTTTATGCGAAGGCAGATGCGTACGTTTTTTACGGCGTATCGGTCGCCGGTTGGCTGATGCGTTGGCTTTTCCTGCTCGGGATAATACTCGGCGTCGGCAGAATGGCGGTTATTGGTGTACTCGCTTTCGCTCAGTACGTGCGTTCGCGTCGGCGTGAAAAGGTCCATTTTGGCGAGGCGTTCCAACCTTTCGTTTCAGTCATCGTGCCGGCCTTTAATGAGGAAAAAGTGATCGTCCGCACAATCGACAGCCTGCTGGCGTCGGACTACCCGAAGTTTGAGATCATCGTTGTCGATGACGGATCGACCGATGGGACATTTGAGTTGTCAAAAGAGGTATTTGGTGCACATCCGAAGGTTTCGGTCTTTCAAAAGGTAAATGGCGGTAAGGCCGAGGCCCTCAACTTCGGGTGGAAAAAGGCCAAGGGTGAGATAATCATCGGGCTCGACGCCGACACGATCTTTGCGAGTGAAACGATAGCAGCACTTGCCCATCGTTTTGCCGATGAGAGTATTGGTGCTGTCGCAGGCAATGCCAAGGTGGGCAACCGCATCAACATCGTCACCAAGTCGCAGGCATTAGAATATGTTACGTCGCAGAATTTTGACCGACGGGCGTTCGCCTCGCTGAACTGCATCACGGTGGTCCCGGGCTCGGTCGGAGCATGGCGCCGGTCGGTTCTCGAGGAGACCGGCGGATTTTCGTCCGACACGCTTGCTGAGGACCAGGAGCTTACGATCCAGGTACGAAAGCTCGGCTACAAGATCGGTTACGAAGAAGAGGCGATCGGCCTGACGGAAGCGCCCGATAGTCTCAAAAATCTCGCAAAGCAGCGATTTCGTTGGTCATACGGCACATTGCAGTGTATGTGGAAACACAAGAACGCACTGCTGAATCCTCGGTACGGGACGCTCGGTTTCATAGCGATGCCGAACGTATGGTTGTTTCAGATCTTGTTTCCGCTGATTTCGCCGCTGATGGATCTGATGTTCATATGGTCGCTTGTCGGGGCAGTCATCGGGTACCTCGAGCATCAACACGAATATGCTCAAACGCCAAGCAATCTGAACCAGGTGCTTTTCTACTACGCATTGTTCCTGGCGGTCGATTGGGCCGGAGCATTTGCCGCGTTCATGATGGAGCGTGGCGAACAAAAGAAACTGCTCGGTTGGCTGTTGATCCAGCGGTTTGGATATCGGCAGGTAATGTACTGGGTAATGGTCAAATCCGTTGCCACCGCCATCCGCGGTGCCGTGGTCGGTTGGGGCAAACTAGAGCGAAAGGCGACCGTTACTGCGGGCACGCTCTGACGCGGGCAACTAGTCGACCCGCGAGACTTGAGCGGCGTTCGCTAGCGTCTGTCGCCGGGTCGTTTATTTACCCAACTATGCTAACTTAACTACAGATGGCTGATCTTCCCGACATTGACGGCGGTGATGTACTGACCGAGAGCGACATCAAGCTCGAAAAGCCAAAGCTCTTCAAGGTCTTACTTCATAATGACGATTTTACGACGATGGACTTCGTCGTCTTTGTGTTGCAGTACGTATTTATGCGCGACGAGGCCGAATCGATCACCATTATGCTCAAGGTGCACAACGAGGGCCTTGGTCTCGCCGGCATTTATCCCTACGAGATCGCCAATATGAAGGCTCAAAAGGCGATGAATCTCGCAAAGGCCCGCGAATTTCCGTTATTGTGTACGGTCGAAGAAGAATAGGACTTTGTGATCGATCGCAACGTCCGGAGACAGGTCGGGCAACGCGTGAATCCCAAATTTTTGATGGTGTTGACCATCAACCGGACACATGTCCGGAGCGAGCGGAACGGTCGCCATTGAATTTGTCCGCAACGGTCCCCGGCTGTTAAAAATGCCCGGGACATTTTCATTTTTGGCCCGCCAAATACGGTTCCTTACTCGAAAGTGTTAAAATATGAGTTTTTAAGGAGTCCGAGGCCAATTATTGCTGACGGCCGATCACTCAAATATGACCGAACCTTTAGATCTGAAGAAGACAGTTAACTTGCCGAAGACCGATTTTTCGCAAAAGGCGAACCTCGGCCAAAGTGAGCCCGCCCGCTTAAAGAGATGGACGGAAATTGACCTGTACGGCTCGATCGCCGAGGCCCGAAAGGGGCGCCAGAAGTTCATACTTCACGACGGGCCGCCCTACGCCAATGCCGACATTCATATCGGGACCGCGTTGAATAAGATCCTCAAGGATTTCGTCGTAAAATCGCGTTCGATGATGGGCTTTGATGCTCCGTACGTGCCCGGTTACGATTGCCACGGTTTGCCGATCGAGACGCTCGTCGAAAAGAAATTGGCTGAAAAGGGCAAGAACAAAGCCGATATCCCGGTTTCGAGTTTTCGCCGCATATGCCGCGAGCACGCCTCGACGGCGATGGTCGGGCAGACTCGCGATTTCTCACGGCTCGGGATCCTGGGCGAATGGAAAACGCCCTACCTTACGATGTCGGCCGAATACGAATCGTCGACCGCGCGTCTTTTTGGTAAGTTTCTTGAACGCGGCTATGTCTATAAAGGGCTGCGTCCCGTTTACTGGTGTATCCACGATCAAACAGCTCTTGCCGAAGCCGAGGTCGAATACCGTCAGCATTCGTCGCCATCAGTCTATGTCAAGTTTCCGCTGAGGTCCGATCCTTCACTGGTCGATCCGGCACTGACCGGCAAAAATGTATCGGTCGTTATCTGGACGACCACGCCATGGACGCTGCCGGCTAACCTCGGTATCACGGTACATCCTGATTTTGATTATTCAGCGATCGAAGTTGGGGCGGATGTCTTTATCGTCGCCTCCGAACTTACGGCCGCATTTGCCGAAACCTGCGGGTTTGAACGCGTTAGTGAGTTGGCCCGGTTCAAGGGTTCCCGGCTGGATCGTCTCGAAGCCCGGCACGCGTGGCTGGATCGCACATCGCTGATAATGAACGCCGATCACGTCACATTGGGCGAAGCGGACGCTGAGGTGGAACTCGACGCAAAGTACGAAAATAAGTCCGCCGGAAAATCCGGTACCGGCTGTGTCCACACTGCGCCCGGCCACGGTGCTGACGACTTTGCCGTCGGCAAGCGTTACGGGTTGGACGTTTACGCTCCGGTTGACGCCTCAGGGAGGTTTACCGCCGAGGTTGAGCATTTTGCCGGCATAAGCGTCTTCGAAGCGAATCCCAGGATCGTCGAGTTCCTGCGTGAAAGCGGTGCGCTTCTGAACGTCGAAAAATACGATCACCGTTATCCGCACTGCTGGCGCTGTAAGAATCCGGTCATCTTCCGTGCAACGCCGCAATGGTTCGTCTCGATGGACGAGTCGGTCGGCGGGTCGTCCCTGCGGCAGCGGGCGCTTGATGAGATCGGGAAAGTAAACTGGCATCCCGCCTGGGGCGAAGGCCGAATGTCGAATATGTTCAAGGGACGTCCGGACTGGTGCGTTTCGCGTCAGCGCTCGTGGGGCGTGCCGATACCCGTCTTTTATTGCAGCGGCTGCGATGAAGCGGTTGCCGACCCGAAGATCATCGATCATGTCGCCGATATTTTTGCGGTCGAAACGGCCGATGCCTGGTATGCCCGGCCTTCAAACGAACTGCTTCCCGACGGCTATAAGTGCGGCAAGTGCGGCGGTGCGGATTTTAGAAAGGAGACAGATATTCTCGATGTATGGTTCGACTCCGGTTCGAGCTGCGTCGCCGTGCTCGAGACACGTGGTGAGACACTGCGCTTTCCGGCTGACGTTTATCTTGAGGGCGGCGATCAGTACCGCGGTTGGTTCAATTCCAGTCTGAGTTGCGGCATTGCCGCACACGACCAGGCGCCGTACAAGCAGATAATCACACACGGTTGGGTCGTCGACGGCGAAGGCAAAAAGCAGAGCAAGTCCATCGGAAACGTTACCGCACCGCAGGAGATCATTGACAAGTCGGGCGCAGAGATTCTGCGCCTTTGGGCCGCTGCGGTCGACTACACTGAGGACGTCAGGTGTTCGGACGAGATACTTTCTCGTGTCGTCGACGCATATCGCAAGATACGAAACACATTGCGATACGCGCTCGGCAACCTGTATGAATTTGATCCGGCGGTACACTCGGTGGCACCCGAACAGATGCTGGAGATCGACCGATGGGCGATCGCCGGACTTGATGACGTTACGTCCAAGGTGCTTACGGCCTACGATAATTACGATTTTCAGGCCGCGTACAATGCTCTCTACAATTTCTGTACGGTTACGTTGTCCGCCCGATATTTTGACATCATTAAGGATCGCCTATATATCCTCGCTCCGCGTTCCGTTGAGCGGCGGTCTGCTCAGACGGCGCTTTATCAGATCACCCACACGCTTTGCCGTCTGATCGCTCCGATCCTGGCATTCACGTCCGACGAGGCTTGGGAAAATCTGCCCGCACGCGACGCGGCGTCGGTCCATTTGTGTGAATTTCCGGCCGCGAAGGTGGCGGATAATTTAGAATTGATGGCCAATTGGGAACGGATATTTGCTATCCGCGACGACGTTATGAAGGCGCTCGAGGCTGCCCGAAATGAAAAACGCATCGGCTCGCCGCTCGAGGCCAAAGTCATCTTGACCGTTGACGCCGATACCGCCCGCTTTCTGCTGAACTACTATGATCAGCTGCGCTATATACTGATCGTATCGCAGGTCGAGGTGCACGAGGGCGGTTCGGCGTCTGTCGCTATCGTGGCGGCCGACGGAGAAAAGTGCGAAAGATGTTGGAACTATTCGACCCGCGTTGGAGAATTTTCAGAGTTTTCCACGGTTTGTGAGCGATGCGCCGATGCCTTGCCGGAAATAGTCAAGGCAATGGCGGCTTAGGAGGTCGCATGTTAGTAAATCTACGATCATTGTTGATCATGATGTTGATCGTTGCCGGTACCTCAATGGGGCAGACGGTGTACACGCCGGAAAAGGGTTCGGCCGAGAGAAAGGCGATCCTGGATGCTTTGAGAGTGCCGGTCGAACGTGATCTGAAGCAAAAGATCATATTTGCCGCCGAGCATTTTAATGTGTCGGGCAACTGGGCATTTGTCGGCGGAGATCCGCAAACACCCGCCGGAACCAAGCCGGACTATCGCGGCACCCGCTATCAAGAGGCGATCGACGCCGATATGTTCGACAACAATTTCTTTGCGATCTTGAAAAAGTCGGCCGGAAAATGGAAGGTGGTGCATTACGACATCGGCTGTACAGATGTTTGCTACGCCGATTGGTGGAGGCGGTACAGGGCACCTAAGGCGATTTTCCCCTATACTGAGTAACTAGTGAATAAAAAAGATATTCTGTGGAAGTTTGGCTACCTTGCGATCGCGGGCGGTGTATTTTTGATCGACCAGACGTCAAAGGCCTGGGCCACGCGGGTATTGCGCTTCGGCGGTGACAGGTCGATGATATCGGGCTTTCTCAACTTTGCCTACGCTGAAAATCCGGGAGTCGCATTTTCGATGCTCGATGATCATGGTGACACCGGCCGTTGGGGTTTGTCACTTGTCGCATTTGTCGCCGCGTCGCTGGTCCTGTACTTTTTCTGGCGAACCCCGCGAAGCGACGACCGTATACTCGGTTCGCTGGCTCTATTGCTCGCCGGTATCGTCGGCAATGTTACCGACCGTATCCGGCTGGGCTTCGTCGTTGATTTTATCGATGTCCAGTTCGGCGGTTGGCATTACCCGACGTTCAACGTGGCTGATGCCTCGATCTGCATCGGTGCAGGACTGCTGATGATCGATATGTTCCTTTCGAAAAGAAACGAGAGATCGGACGTGAGAGATCAGAACAAAGAAAATAGTCCCGTTGCCGCTGACAATTAACAGGTCGAGGCTCAAGTTGTCGACGAGAGATCGGCCTTATATTGACGGGCCGTTTGTGAACGCGAAGACAAGACCTAGTTGGCTAATTCACAGATCCTGATCGCTGACTTCGCAATATATGTATCCTGAACTATTCCGAATAGGGACATTTCCAATAACGACCTACGGCATCTTCCTGGCGGTTGGCATGCTGCTTGCCCTTTTTGCCGCGTCGAGGCTGGCCGCTCGCGACGGGCTGCCTAAGGAGCGGATCTACGATCTCGGTTTGTGGGTTTTGGTCGGCGGGCTCGTCGGGTCAAAATTGTTGATGTTTTTCGTTGAGCCCGACGTTCATGTGTTCACGCTCGACTTTTTGCGTTCCGGCGGAGTTTACTATGGCGGGCTTTTGGGCGGATTTTTCGCACTCGTTTTTTTGATACGGTTCTACAAATTGCCGTTTTGGAAGGTTGCCGATGCATTTGCTCCCGGCGTGGCCCTGGGCCAAGCATTCGGACGTCAAGGGTGCTTTGCCGCCGGTTGCTGTTGGGGCAAGCCGACAGATTGGTTCTGGGGTGTGCATTTTACCGACAAGGGGCACGAATACACCGGCGTACCGATGTACGGGCCGAGCAACGAGGACCTTTACCTTCATCCGACTCAGCTCATCGAATCCTTCACGATGCTCGCGGTCTTCGGCCTGTTGGTGTGGCTGCATCGCCGAAAGAAATTTGACGGCCAGATATTGATCGCTTATGGCATTATCTACGCGATTTTTCGATTTTCGATCGAATTTATTCGGGATGATCCACGCGGCGACCTTTGGGGATTGACGACGTTGACCGGGCTTTCAACGTCGCAGATCATCAGTCTTCTGGTTGCTGCAGGCTCGATCGTCTTTATGGTGATACGTTTGAAAAGGGCTCAGTCGCCGTCAGCGACGGTCGCCGGCACCGAATGAAAGCACGAAACTCTCTGGCAATCGCCATGAGCATCATATGTGTCTTTGGCACGATTGCTCTTTCCCAAACTCCGTGTCCGGTCGGGGCAGACGAACGCGTTTGGGTCGGCAACGCGATCGCCGCCTGGACAAAGGTGCGAAAAGACTCTCTCGGCCTGCCGTCTGCGAAATTGCCGTGGTTGCTGCTGTTTAACGAAACTTGTGTCATCCACATCGAACCGGATCCCAAATCTCTACCGCACGATCCGCTGCTGGTCAGACCAAAAAGGTCTCGATTTGGCCGGATAACCGTACGCGCGTGGATCGCACCGCACAGCGGCAAGATCACACTTCCGGATGGCGGAGAAGTGCCGTTGGGCCTTTTGAGTTTTGCCGCACCTTACGACAACGGCAAGGCGTCATTTTTGATCTCGGCACTGCCAGCCGTCTGGAGAAAGGCCCCGCATTTGCAGAGCGAGCCCAACGTTGACGTACTCGCCGCGTCGGTCTTTGTCCATGAGATGACGCATACGCTGCATAGCGGCTTTTACGATCAGCTCAGCGAGATCGAAAAGCGAAAAAAAACACCGGACGAGATCGACGACGATATCATTCAAAAGAGATTTGAGAAGGTCGAAGATTTTCGGGCGATGATCGAATCCGAACGAAAGTTGCTTTACGAGGCGGCGTCGCAGTCGGGTCGAGCGGAAAAAAGGCGATTAGCCGCGATGGCGCTCGAGGCGATCGATCAGCGACGGCATCGATTCTTTGCGGGTGAAACAGCCGAATTTGCCGAAATTGAAGACGTGTTCCTAACAATGGAGGGCGTCGCAAATTGGGCCGCGTTCAAGGCGGCTTTGGATCAGGGGTTGCCGCGGCCGGAAGCTCTAAAACTGATCAGACGCGGCGGCAAATACTGGTCGCAGGATATTGGGCTCGCACTTTTCCTGGTTATTGACGATATGCTGCCTTCTTGGCAAAAGCGTGCATTTGCTCCGCGAAATGCCACCGCTTACGAGTTGCTCAGGGACGCAGTTAAGTGAGTAAACAGGCCGATCTTTCTTCAATCAATATGTCTAACGAAATCGAAAGAACGGCCGCATCTTCCGGCGAAATGACCGTATCCGAATCGGACTCATTGACATTCGTTGTCAACGGGGACGACTCAGGAATGCGACTGGACGCCTATCTGGCCGAGAAAATAGCCGGGTGGTCGCGGTCTCGGCTGCAGCGTCTGGTCGAGAACGAGGATATTCTCGTCAACGAAAAAAAGGCAAAACCGTCGTACAAGGTCCGCCTGGGTGATGAGGTCGAGGTTGATCTTGTCGAAGCTCCGGCCGAGCGGTTTGAGCCTGAGAATATCCCGCTCGACATCGTTTTCGAAGATGAGTATCTGGCTGTCATAAACAAGCCCGCGGGAATGGTCGTCCACCCCGGTGCGGGCGTGCAGAGCGGCACACTCGCGAATGCGATCGCGTACCACTTCGCGCTTGAGGTCCCGCCTGTAGGTGGAACTCCAAACGAGCTTCGGATCGGCATAGTCCACCGGCTTGATAAAGACACGTCGGGCCTGATCGTCGTAGCAAAATCGGACGAGATACACGAGGCTTTGTCAGAGCAGTTTCGCGAAAGGTCGGTTTACAAATCTTACATTGCGCTCGTGCACGGTTCACCCGACCAGGACACCGGCAAGATCGAGGCCCCGATCGGCCGCAACAAGCACAACCGGCTGCGTATGAAAGTTGCGTCCCACGGCCGCAGTGCCCTTTCGTTATGGAAGGTCCGAAAACGATACGGCAAGTTCACACTGCTGGATGTCGAGATCAAAACCGGCCGCACCCACCAGATACGCGTTCATATGGGCTATATTAATCACCCAGTCGTCGGCGACGAGATATATAACGAAGGCCGCGACAATACCGTTGCCGATTTGAACGTCCGAAAGGCGATCGCCTCTCTGGGCCGTTTCTTTCTGCATGCCGAAAAATTGACGTTTACCCATCCTAAGACCGGCGAGCTAATGGAATTTAGACAGGAACTGCCGCCGGAATTGGCAAATTTTCTTACGCTTTTATAGCCGGGAACGCTGACGTGTGCTAAGGTACAATCATCTAATGGACAAAGACCCACGCTTCTGGACCAGCAGAGGTTACCTGCCCCATTTCGACAAAGCCGGATATACTCAATTCATCACATTTCGCTTAGCGGATTCGATGCCGCGGGAAGTACTTAAGCGATGGCGGACGGACCTGAAACATGGCGAGATAACTGACGCCAACTTTCGCAAACGTGTCGAGTATTACCTAGACCAAAACTACGGTTCGGCGCATTTGCGAAACCATGAGATCGCAAACACGATCCAAGAAACTCTTCTAAAATTTGACGGCGAACGATATCGATTGATCTGTTGGGTGCTAATGCCAAATCACGGTCATATTCTGCTGACACCGATCGTGCCGCACGAGCTGCCCGAAATAATGCATTCGATCAAATCCTACACTGCTAAGGAAGCTAACAGGATACTCAACAGAAAAGGCAGATTTTGGTCGCGCGAATATTTCGACCGCTTTATTCGCGATCGCAAACATTTTGCTAGTACAATCGCATATATTGAGAGTAATCCCGTGAAAGCGCGGTTGTGTAATTCGCCCGAAGAATGGCCATACGGCAGTGCATACTTCAAGTCGAGATAAATGGTTCGTTGATCTGGTAGTGCGACGCAATGGCCGGAACGCAGGCGCCCTCGCCTGCTAAGCGTTCCCGATTCGGGAATGCTGACGTAACATCAGGATTGTTCACGTTGATAAATATTAGGCTACGTCACGCCGGAGGAACCGGCGTTTGCAGGCGAGGGCGCCTGCGTTCCAGTCGATATCATGAAAAGTTTAATTACAGTTGCGTTGTTTGTTGCGGTTCTGTTTACTGCGGCGGCCTCTGGGCAGGGTGAAGGGATAAATATTGTTCCGAAGCCTCGATCACTAGAAATCGGCAAAGGCACGTTTTCACTGACGCGGGAAACACGCATCCTGATTGTCAAACCGGAAGATCGAGGCATGGCGAACTTGCTGCGCAATTATTTAAAGTCCGCTGTGGGCGTCGATTTGAAAATCACAACGAAATCCCCGAAACGCGGAAACCGCATTCGCATACAAACGAGTGACGATGTGGTGCTTCTGAAAGACGACGGCTATTACACAATCGAAACGAGTAATGCGGAACTTTTCCTTTACGCTCCGAACGATCTCGGTCTCTTTTACGCATTTCAGACGTTGAAGCAACTGATTCCCCCCGATGCAAACGGCACAGCAGCTATTCCACTAGTTAAGATTGAAGACCAAAATCGCTTCCCATACCGCGGCATGCACCTCGATGTTTCGCGGCATTTTATGCCGGTGGAGTTTGTTAAGAAATACATCGACTTGCTGGCGCAGTATAAATTTAATTACTTTCACTGGCATTTGACGGATGACCAGGGCTGGCGGATCGAGATCAAGAAGTACCCAAGGCTGACCGAGATCGGTTCGAAGCGAAGTGAAACGCACGTCGGCAATTACTCGCCGACATTCAAGGGCGACGGCATTCCGGTTGAAGGATTCTATACGCAGGAACAGATCCGCGACGTCGTCAAATATGCTAAGGACCGCTATATTACGGTGATCCCCGAGATCGAGCTGCCGGGCCACGCCTCGGCGGCACTTGCCGCATATCCGCAGTTGGGCTGCAAGCAAGATTATAAATACGAGGTAAAGAAAACCTGGGGCATTTTCAAAGAGGTGTTCTGCCCGACCGACGAGACATTTAAGTTTCTCGAAGATGTGATCGACGAGACGATCGCTCTATTCCCCGATTCGCCATACATTCACATCGGCGGTGACGAGGTGCTGAAAGACCATTGGAAAGAATCGGCTTTCGTTCAGGAACTCAAAAAGCGCGAAAACCTCAAGGACGAGCATGAGGTGCAGAGCTATTTTGTTCAGCGAATTGAAAAGTTCGTTAATTCAAAGGGCAAAAAGATCATTGGTTGGGACGAAATTCTCGAGGGCGGACTCGCCCCGAATGCGACCGTCATGTCGTGGCGTGGAATGAAGGGCGGTATCGAGGCCGCTAAGGCAAAGCACGATGTGATCATGACACCGACCGATTACGCGTATCTTGACTACGGCCAGGGCGACCCTGCAACCGAGCCGATCAATATCGGCGGATATTTGCCGCTCGAAAAGGTCTATTCATTCGATCCGGTGCCAAAAGAGCTGACTGCCGATGAGGCAAAGTACATCATAGGCGGCCAGGCGAATATCTGGACCGAATATCTCAAAAAAGGCGAGAATGTTGAATACATGGCGTTTCCGAGGATGCTTGCGATCGCCGAGAGCGTTTGGTCAACACGTGAGAATAAGAACTACGTCGATTTTCGGCAGAGGCTAAACGCGCAGTTCGCACGGCTCGATGCCCAGAACGTGAACTACCGCATACCCGAACCTCCGGGCCTTGTGAACAGGGTCCTGGCTGACGGCGAAATTGCAAACCTTGACCTTTCGACACCGATCCCCGGGGCACGCGTCTTTTACACCGTCGATGGCTCGACGCCCGACGAAAAGAGTACACCGTTCAGCAAGCCGATCCAGATAGATGTGCCGAAGGATGGCCGTGTCGATGTCAAGGCAGTGGTCGTGATACGGTCGGGACGCAAAAGCTCGGTCTATACCGCGACGCTTGTTCGCGGTCCTTGGTACGGTCCGGAACCGGAACTAAAGGATAAACGCCCCGGAGCAAATTTCGGAATGGCCTTTCCCATCGCAAACGATCGCCTGGGAGCAGTGTTCGGGGGTGAAACAAGGACCTTAAACTTCCGGCAGATCGCCCGCGGAAACGACCTCAAACAGCCCTTTGGCGTTTCGTTCAGCGGATATATCAACGTGACGATTGACGGTATATATGAGTTTCAGGCCGAATCCACTTGGGAAACGGCCATTACCGTCGGTGAAAAATGCGGCCTAAGGACCGCCGGAACATTAGAACAGTCTGTTCGTTCATTTGTCTGTCCGCTGAAGGCAGGACTGCACAAGATCGCGATCTCATACTATCACCGCGGCGGCGAGCCATTCTGGCGAATCCGGTGGGCGATCAATGGCCAAAATTGGCGAAACCTCAACGGCGGCGAACTGGTTCACTAGCTACGGGAGAAAACATATATGAAGGTCGGGGAAATAGCGCCTGATTTCACACTCAAGGACGGCGAAGGCAGTGACTGGACCCTGAGTAATTACAAAGGACGTACAGTCGTGCTTTTGTTTTATCCGGGCGACAACACGCCGGTTTGTACGGCCCAGTTGTGTTCGGTTCGCGATCACTGGTCTGAGTATCAGGCGACCGGTGCCGAGGTTGTCGGCATCTCGACCGATACGGTCGAATCGCATAGCGGGTTTGCCGAAAAGCACAGTTTGCCGCTGCGGCTGCTTTCTGATGCCGACCGCAAAGTCTCAACGACGTACGATATGAAAAGCTGGCTGCCGGGCCGCTCGGCCCGCGGCGTGGTCGTGATCGACGGTGACGGCAGGATCGCCTATCACAAGGCCGAGAGCCTGAGCCTGTTCCGTCCTGCGGACAGTGATGTGCTGGCGGCGATCAAGGCCGCCGAAAGAAAGTAACCACAGACCGACACAAATAGACGCAGATTTTGGCCTTCCTCTATCCGTATCCATCTGTGTTAATCTGTGGTTAATTCATATACTGGAGTTTTATATGGCTATATTTGGTGACAAATTCAAATGCGGACGCTGCGGGCAAAAGACCGAACCTCTCGGGTACGCGCCGCTGCCGACGGAACTCGGTCAGAAGATAGGGGCCGAGATGTGTCAGGGTTGCTGGAAGGAGTGGCTGCAAAAGCAAAATCAGCTGATCAACCACTTTGGCATCGATGTTTCCAATCCGGATTCTCACGAATTTCTCTTCGACAACATGAAGATCTTCTTCTACAACGAGGGCGTCGAACTCGCACAGATCGATACCTCACAAGAGGGAAAGGTCAACTGGTAGGCCAGGCCGTTCGTCAAATCGTGCAAACAGGCAAGGCAAAATGCTCGACGCCGAAATCCCGCCTTTAATAAACGAAGCGTTCGAGGCCGCGAGCGTGACTCATGAGCAGTACGAACTGCTGCTTGCAGACGGCTGGAGACATTTCGGCACATACTTTTTCCGATACAGCTTGGGTGTTTACGAGGGCGGCATCAGACGGGTGACGCCGCTGCGTATCCGCCTGGCAAACTTCGCCCTGTCAAAGAGCCAACGCCGTGTTCTTCGCCGCAATGCCGACCTCGATGTTTTTATCGGCCCATTCAAAGTGTTACCGGAACTACACGAACTATTCGAACGCCACAAACAGCGGTTCAGTTCCGGCGTGCCCGATACGATCTACGATTTTATCGCCCGCGACAACGAAAGTTCGCCGACCGAGCTATTTGAGATAACGGCACGCCAAGACGGCAGACTTGTTGCCGCGAGCTTTTTCGACCTGGCGGCAAACTCCGTATCTGCGATCTACGGCTGTTTCGACCCGACGGAAACATCCCGGAGTCTTGGTATTTTTACGATGTTGAAGGTGATAGAATACGCGACCTCGCTCGGTTTCGAATTCTATTACCACGGCTACGCCTACGAAGGTTCGTCCTTTTATGACTACAAAAAAGGATTTTCGGGTTTGGAGCAATTTGATTGGCAGGGAAATTGGAAGACCATAACTGGGTGATGGCGAACGATATTTAGCCGCAGATAAAGCAGATGACGCAGATCCTTTTTATCAGGTTTTATCTGCTTCATCTGCGTGATCTGCGGCAAGTAGGCATTGTTACTGAGTCGTCTTACTCACCTCCAAGACACTTCGTCCACTCGATATATTTCTTTGAATCAAACTTCTTGCCCGTGCTGCCGCTGGTCATGTAGCGGATCTGGCCAAAAACAGGACGCTCCATCCAGGGACGATCGTGTTTGCCGAAACACCATAGAATGCCGCAGTACGAATTCGGATTGCGGCCGTCGAGGCAATATTTGTTATTAAGGTGGACCAGCGTTTCAAACGCGATCTCGTAAGACGGCGACCAGGCGATAACATTTTTACCCCACAACATCCGGACATAATTGTGCATTTCGCCGGTCACGACCATCTCACGTTGAGCGGCGTTCCAGAGTTCGTCGTGCGTCTCGCCGTTCTCCAGCTGTTCCAATGAATACACGTACTGCCGTTCGTCGTCTGCATGTGCCCGCATCGTTTTGTGGACCCACGGCGGCAGGGCATCGAGCGAATCGTACTTTTCGTTAAACAGCGTCATATTGTACGAGAGCTCGCGGCGTACGATCAGCTCTTCGAGATACGCGTCGATCGATTCCCGAGGGGCGCCCGAGTCGCGGACCGCTAATGCGATCTCAGTCGGCGATAAATAGCCAAAATGCAGATATGCCGACAAGCGTGACGACCCGTCGCGGTCGGGCTTACTGCGGGCCGCGTCATAGTCAGGCAGGATGTCGGCGACAAATTTGTCCAACCGCTTGCGTCCCTCGATCGTGCCGCCTTGATAATGCTCGGATGCCGGAACGCCGTGGTCAATATCGCATGCAGCGACGAGATCGCGAATGTTCTCTGACGTGACGATGGTCTCGGGGCAATCGACCTCGAGCCCGTCACAATTCACTTCGATATTTTCGAATGGCAGCGGCACGAGATATCGGTCGAGCAGCTTTTTGATCTTCGGCCTAATGGTGTAGGCCGCATATTCCTCCTTGTCGAATTTTGACATCGGGATCACGCCGTTCGAATCTACGGCGAAGACCGGTATATCGGCTCGTGCGCCGATGCGACGGTTGTGTTCGGGTATGATAAAACACGGAAAATCGTCGGTAACGATCAATGCCGCGTCCCGTGCGAGAGCGGCCACCGTGTTCTTTGGCGATCTTGCATCCTGCTGCAGATAAAACACATAGCGGATGCCGAGTGTCTCAAACGCCTTTCGCTTTTCCTCGACGCCCTCTAGGATAAACGTATGGATCCGATCCGAAGCCCATGGGTAGTAGTACTTTAGCCCCTCGTAAACCACGAGCGGCAGCTTGAGCTCATTTGCCCGTCGGATAGCGTAGATAAGCGAGTGGTTATTGTCCACCCGCTTATACATCTGCATCCAATACAGCACGTACCGCGCATTCGGGTTTGTCGTTTTGTCGTTCAGTTGTATGACCCTTTCGTTGATCCGCATGATTTAGGTCAGAACCGCCTGCGTAAGCGGGCGATCAGTCTGCTAAGCTAATAGAAATTATTTTTGACAAGATTATCGTAGCAAAGGGAAAGACCATGCGCTATCGTTACCTAATTTGGCTGTCGAACCTTTTTCAAACTGGCCGCCCGCTCACGCAGGCGGTTCTGACACTCTGTGCTTTCTGTGCTCTCTGCGGCCATTCCTTAGCACAGGACTTTAGGACCCTCAAGGACGGTGTCGAGTATGCTGAGGTGACCAAAGAGATCAGCGGAAAAAGCGTCAATATGAACCTTCTTCGCCTCGATCTCAAAAAAGTCCGCCTCGACGTCCACCATGCCATGGACGCCGCCATCGGCACCGAAAAAACGTCATCGATCGCCACGCGACACGGTGCATTTGCGGCGATAAATGCGGGTTTTTTCAGGCTCGATAACAGCACATTTGCCGGCGACGCGGCTGGGTTGATGATGATCGACGGACAACTTGTCAGCGAATCAGTGAACAATCGCGTCGCTCTCCAGATCCTCAATCTTAAGAAAAGGTCAGAGGTGTCGATCGGCCGTTTTGATATCAACCCGTGGGTCGGGTCGTTTGACTCACGTTTTCAGGTCAAGCTCTCGGGTATAAACCGGGAAATGAAGGACGGCGAGCTCGTTTTGTACAGCTCATTTTTTGGACCCGCGACGCTCAGTACCTTGCCGGGGACCGATATCATCCTGAGCAAGTGTAAAAGAAAGAAATACTATAAAAAAGAAACCCTCGCCGTTTGCGAAAGCATCGAAATACACGCCAACACCAGGAATACTGCAATACCGAAAGACGGTTATGTCATTTCGACGGGGCCGAAGGACTTCAAGGACAAAACCCTGCTCTTAAATGAACTAAAGCTCTTCGGGTTGGTGAACAAAAAGAAGCGAACGGTATATATCAGGTCCGAAGACGCTAAGACCATGTCGAACGCCTTTGATCCCGAAGAAGACATTGTCGCCGGCGTTCCCCAACTGATCAAAAATGGCAAGGTTGACGTCACTTGGGAGCAGGAAAAGACAACCAAAGCCTTTGTTGAAACGCGCCACCCGCGAACGGCGGTCGCTAAGCTCAAGGACGGCAAATTCCTGATGATAACGGTCGATGGCCGGAGCGAAGCGAGCGGCGGTATTGGTCTGCAGGACCTGGCGGAATATCTGCTGAGCCTCGGTGCGGTCGACGCGATGAATCTCGATGGCGGCGGTTCGACCACCATGTTCGTCGACGGCAAAGTGGTCAACAAACCCTCGGACAAAGAAGGCGAGCGAAAGGTCTCGGACGCGATCCTGGTGACGCTGAGAAAAGCAGGACGCCGATGACGGCCTCTCATCGTCAACCCGGTTTTCGAGGACGGTGTGATCAAAACCAAATTGGACCTCGACGCGTAATAGTGATAACTTTCGCCAAAAGCAAACCGCGCTCAAAAATATGAAACGGATCATCTCTGCATTCGCTCTACTCGTGTCGCTGACCCTTGTCTCGTACACGCAAACGTCGTCGCCGGCTGCCAAAAAGTCCATTTCCGCATTTACCGAAAAAATGCAGCGGATCGACGGTTTTATACCGATGTATGTCAATAGCGACGACGGCAGGATCTACATTGAGGTGACAATGTTCAACTTTGAGTTCCTTTATCTCGTAAGCCTGCCGACGGGCGTCGGGTCAAATCCGCTCGGGCTCGATCGCGGCCAGTTGGGTACGACCAAGATCGTGACCTTTGAGCGTGCCGGTAATAAGGTGTTGCTGGTCCAGCCAAACTACGATTTTCGTGCCACCGGCGACGCTCGCCAGAAAAAGTCGGTCGAAGAGTCGTTTGCAAAGTCCGTGATCTGGGGTTTCAAGATCGAGGCCGCCGAAGGTGACCGCGTTTTGGTCGACGCGACGACCTTCCTCATTCGCGATGCGCACGGCGTCGCCGACCGGCTAAATCAGGCAAAGCAGGGCAACTACAGTTTTGACGAGAGCCGAAGCGCTCTTTATTTGCCAAACACAAAGGGCTTTCCCAAAAACACAGAGGTTGAGGCGACCGTTACGCTCTCGACCAACGCGGAGACCGGCAATCTGGTCAATCAGGTTGCCCCGACTGCCCGCAATGTGACAGTGCGAGAACGGCATTCCTTCGTCGAACTGCCCGATGATAATTACCGGCCGCGGCGGTTTGACCCGCGCACCGGCGCGATCCCGGTCAGCTTCTATGACTATGGCACCGATATCAACGAAGACCTCGAAAAGCGTTGGATCCAGCGGCACCGCCTCGAGAAACGAGACCCAGGTGCCGCAGTCAGCGAGCCAGTCAAACCGATCGTCTACTATGTCGATAACGGCGCGCCAAAGGCGATACAGGACGCCCTGATCGAAGGGGCGAGCTGGTGGAACCAGGCGTTTGAGGCCGCGGGTTTTCGCAACGCCTTTCAGGTCCGCGTGCTGCCGCCGGATGCCGACCCGATGGACGTTCGGTACAACGTGATCAACTGGGTGCATCGTGCGACTCGCGGTTGGTCGATCGGTGACAGCGTGGTCGATCCGCGTACCGGCGAGATCATAAAGGGCGATGTCACACTCGACTCGCAGCGTGCCAGACAGGACTTCTTGCTTAGCGCCGGCATGTCGCCGCAATACGCTTCGGCGGGCAACGCCTGCGATTTTGGCCTGCTGCGGGATATCGATTACCTAAACCCGTCAGACAACGCCGGCGACGCCAAGTCAATGTCCTACGCACGTATTCGTCAGCTTTCCGCCCACGAGGTCGGGCATACGCTCGGTTTTACACACAACTTTGCCGCCAGCACTTATGGCCGCGGTTCGGTGATGGACTATCCCGCACCTCTCGTCGAGATCAAGGACGGAAAACTGGATCTCTCAAATGCCTACGCCGTCGGGATCGGGTCATTCGACAAATTTGCGGTCAAATATGCATATTCTCAATTTGCCGCCGGAGCCAACGAGAGCTACGAGCTCGAAAAGATCGTCCGCGACGGCGTGGCATCGGGAATGCTATTTTTGTCCGACAGCGACGCCCGGCCCGCGGGGGCGTCCAATCCGCTGGCAAATCTTTGGGACAACGGCCCCGATCCGGTCGCAATGCTTCGCCATGAAATGCGTGTAAGGCGCATCGGGCTGGACCAGTTCGGTATTCGCAATATCGATCGCGGAGCTCCGCTTTCCGAACTTGAGATAAAATTCCTACCGCTCTATCTTCACCACCGTTACCAGCTGACCGCGGCTATCAAATCGATCGGCGGCGCGTACTACACGTTTGCCGTAAGGACCGAAAACGGGCCAAATCCCGTCACCGTTGCCGAGCCCGTACCGGCCGAACGACAGCGTGACGCTCTGACGGCGGCCCTCGAAACGATCAAGCCCGGAGAATTAACGATCCCCGACAGCATCCTGCGTTTGATGCCGCCGGTCGCATACGGTTACGGATCGGGCCGCTCCGAATTGTTTCCGAAACGTACGAGTCCGATGTTTGACGCAGTTGGTGCGGCCGAGGTCGCGGCCGACCTGGCGATCAGCGGCCTGCTCGAGCCGAGCCGGGCGGCACGCTGCGTGAGTCAAAATTCGCGAGACCGTGCGTATCCGTCATTCAGAGAGGTCACTGACGCCCTCGTTAAAACGGCATTTGCTTCGCCGGATCCCGATGGGAACAAGGCCCTCGTCCAGCGGGCCGTGCAGAGCCTTTTGGTCGAACGGTTAATGGAACTTGCCGCCAATCCGAATGCTCAGTCTCAGGTACGCTCGACCGCGTCCGATGCACTTCGCGGTATCGCGGCGATGCTCAGGCGGACGGCCTCTGCCGCTGATACCGCGGCCCATTACCGAGCGCTGATCGATGACATCGATCGGTTCTTGAAACGACCCGACTCACCGCGTCGTCAGCCTGCGCAGCTGCCAAACCCGCCGGGAGATCCGATCGGCGGAAATTAGAGCAGGGTAATACCGGGTCTTTATGTCCGGATACCGATGCTTTCGAAATAATCCCGCAGTGACTGATCAGTGATCTCGTTTGATATCAGTCCGATATAATTGTCGGGCCGCAGCAGAACGGCGAACGGACGATATGCCCCGAAGGGCCCCATGATCTCGTCGGTCAATGGCAGCGTGTGTGCATCAACCAATTCCTTAAAGCCATTAGCGGTCTTGTGCGTGCCGTTTCCGCCAAACGTCAGCAAGTGAAATTTGGGAGCCCTGATCTGGTCGTAGATGCTGTGTCCGACACGAAAGAACGGCATCCGGTCGCCCGCCTTTACGTCAAAGTCGGCATCGTCAACGCTCAGGCTCGACTCGCGATAGTTGATCCCTATCTGCGAGACAAGCGGAAACAGGGCTTTCTTTACGGCGTCGAGACTCAGTGCAAACCCGGCAACATAAGGAAAAATATGGGTCCTGACGTATGAGACAAACCAATCGTCGCTCGCGCCGAACTGGAACATACGGTCCGTAGTTCGCAGCAGGCGTCGGGCGTTGGGCAGCCGCTCTTCATTGTAGGTCGCAAGCAGGTCCGAGCCCGCGATCCCCTTACAGGCCAAAGCGAGTTTCCACGCCAGATTGTAGCCGTCCTGAATTCCCGTGTTCATCCCCTGACCGCCCGCCGGAGTGTGGATGTGAGCGGCGTCGCCCGCGACAAAGCAGCGGCCATCGGAAAACGCGTTTACCGCCCGCGAGTGCACCCTGTAAACCGAAAACCAGTTTACCTCGCTGATATCGAGCTCCATCTCAGTGTCGATCTTGATCTGCCGTTCGATCTCCTCGTATAAAATATCGCCTTCGTCGGCATTGTGGCCTTCCGGAAAGGTGCCGACTATTCGATAGCGGTTTTCGCCGGCCATCGGGAAAAACGCGGTGATCGTGTGTCGGGCAAGGCAGACATGGAGAGCCTCGTGCGAGTATTGCCAATCGATCCGTACATCGGCCACATAAAAAAGCCGCTCGACGGTGTCGCCCTCGAACGTCAGCCCGAGTGTATGACGCACCTGGCTTTTTGCGCCGTCGCAACCGACCAGGTACTTGGCTCGGATCGTTTCCGAAACTCCCGAGCCGTTCGTAGTGACAGCCGTGACGCCGGTCGCATCCTGCTCAAATGAGTCCAATTGAGTCTGCCAGTCGGCCGAGCGGCCATGCGAGACGATATATTTGTCGAGCAATCCTTCGTGGAGCCCCTGGTCCACGACCAGCATATATGGATACGGGCTTAGTCCGGCGCCGAGGTCCTTTAGCACGGCCTCGCCGCGGACCTCGCCGCTCTCGATCAACCGGACCATTTCGGCGGGCTTTCCGAGTGCGATGAGGTTCTTCGCGAGCCCGATCTGTTCGTAGATCTCCAATGTCCTTGCCTGCACCCCGATCGCCCGCGAATACGGTGTGGTGGTCTCTTTCTTATCGAGCAGAACAAAGTCGATGCCGTATCGGATCAATTGACAGGCAAGCGAAAGGCCGGTCGGGCCGGCACCTACTATCAGAACATCGGTTTCTCTCATATGAACTAAAAGCCCGTTAACAAGATCGCGTCGGTATCCTGCCGGCCGCGGGAGATAGCCAAGGTGCCACCATCTGCAGACCATGCAAAGTCAAAGATTCGTTCTTTTGGCAGTTCGAAAAGCAATTTCTTCTCACCGGTAGTATCTAGCGGCAAGCGCCAAAATTTGGCTCCGGCCTTGCTGTTTTCAAAATAGTCGATCGACTTGCCAAGGTCGGTAAAGGATATCTCATTGGCCGAATCGATCGCCATCGAGCGGGGTGCTGTCTGCCCGGTGACATCCAGGATCACGATCTCCTTTCCCGGTTGACGATTGTCCGGCCGAATGTTTTCAAATGCAAGATACCTGCCATCGCTCGAAATTGCGAGAAAACCGGCGGGGTAAAACTTGCCTGGTTGGGTCAGGGCCTCACGCGTTCCGTCAATTAGTGACTGGCGCCATAGGATATTCGATTTTGGATTACGTTGAATGTAGAAAAGCAAACTCCCGTCCGGCGAAACCACCGGAAGGAAATCGGTACCGCCGTCGGCAAAGGTTATTTGCAAGGGGTTCGAACCGTCCGCGTCAGACCGCCAGATACATCGTGTACCGCTTCGGGTGGATTCAAAGTAAATATATCGCCCGTCGGCGGTCGCAAACGGGTTCTCATTATTTGTTCCGGAGTTTGCGGTCAACTGCTTTCGGACGCCGTTACCCGGGATCACCGACCAAATGTCAATATCGCCCATGATCCGAGACGAATAGACAACTTTACCGTCAGGTGTCCACGTAAGGCCTGCCGAGCCATCACGGTTCAGATTCCCAAACGTCACCTGACGGAGAGACTTAACATCGGCGGCATCCGAGACCCAAATGTGAGAATAGGTCGAAAACTGGCGGGCAAGCAGGCGCTTACCGTCGGCCGAGATCGATATATTTCGATAGATACTCAGATCATTTGTTATCGGCCTTATTTCGCCGCTTTTGAGGATCATTGACCAAAGTTGGAAAAAGCGGTTGTTCTCGCGGCCGGAAATTATCAGCTGAGAACTGTCGGGCGTCCACGCGAGTTGTTCGATCTGTACGAATCGCTTAGTTTCGAGCTTTTCGGCAGAGTGGGTTTGGACATCGACGATCACGATCGCCGAGGAATTTATCTGATCAGGCGACTGCTCGACCACGGCGATCCGATCTCCGTCCGGCGACCACGCGGGATATCCGCTGCGATAGATCGAAAAGGGTTGGTTTCGACCGAGTATCTTCTGTTCCGAACCACTTTCCAGTGAACGGATCAACAATGCCCATTCGCCGACCTCTGGGTAGAATCTGACGAACGAAAAAGATCGGCCGTCCGGCGAAAATCCGACCGTACTCCAGATGCGATCAGCTATCCGCTTTGCCTGGCCGCCAAAGCGCGAAACTTGAAACAGGTCACCGCCTGCGTCAAAGCTGTCCTCATTTCTAAAAAATATCAAGTCACCTTCGGGCGAAAACTGGAGATTTCCAAATTTCTTGATGTCGGGGATCTCGAGCTTCACGCTGCTGCCAGACGCAACGTCCTGCAGATGGATCGCACCTTCCTTCACATACGCGAACGACTTTCCGTCAGGCGACAGAACCGGGAACGAAATGTCACCGGCAAAGGTCAAACGTTGAAATTTGACTGTTTCGACAGGTGCCGACGGCATTGGCGACAAGTATTTCGCGGTCAGAAATGTAGCAAGTCCAAACGTGATAACTGCTGCAATTGCGAGCATGGCCGTTTTCCGAAAGCGCTTTCGTGGTACAAGGCCCGATCCATTCGCGGTGGGAGTTTCGGCCGCTGGTGATCCTTTGGATTCGCCGGCCAACGTTACCTCGGCGGCGAATCGGTAGCCTCGTTTCGGTACGGTCTCAATGAATGACCGACCGTCCGTCCCTTGACCCAAGGCACGTCTCAGCGCGTATATGCTCTGGGTCAGATTGCTCTCCTCAACAAAGGATTCCGGCCACACCGCCTCCAGGATCTCATTCTTAGAAACGACTGTTCCGCTATTGGCCACCAGCAGGCACAGGACGTCGAGGACCTTTGCGGGCAGGGGCACGATTTCGCTTCCACGCCTCAAGACGCGTTCATCCGCGTCAAGGCGAAGATCACCAAAGATGTAGCAGGTTTTGCGGTCCAAACCCATAAGATCAGATCAAAATTGATAAAAAATTGAGATTTTTTTGAAGATATTTGTCTGCTTCAAATGCAAAATCCTCAATGTGATACGGAGCGTTTCATTTTACGACAAGTTGCGGTCGGCACAAAAGCATTTCGTTTGGACCGCTGCTTTTGCGACTTCGGCCGCCGCGATCATCATGCTCTCGGTTGCGGCCTGCGGCCGTCAGATATCGGCGGTTGCGGTCGGCGACGCGTGTCAGAAAGCGGCGGGGAGCGTTGTTACGGTCGAGGGTTTTCTGCGGCTTCCCATGTCGACCGACTCGCCGGCACGAACGTCCGACAGCCGCAATGAGCAGATGCTGATCATTGTCGAAAAGATCAACGGGACCGGCAATTTCCTGACCGCCGCTGTACGTACCTCGGACAGCAGCGAACGTAATCACATCACGACGCTTCCGCTGAGCTACACCTACGCAGATCTGCAGATCATTACTGATTCCGGCAGCCGTGTGACCGCCGACGACAAGGTGCGGATTTCGGGCCGTATCGCGCGGGACGCTCGCGAGTGTGTGCTCGAGGTCGAAACCATTCGATCGCAATAGCGATCGTAGACACTAGAAGGAGAAAGCAAATGAAACAGACGATTCTTGTAATTACAGTGACACTTTTGTTAGCCGGTGCGGCGAATGCACAGGGCGCGTGCAATGCGCTTGATGCCAACATGGGTTTTGCAAACAATGCACTCCAGAGTTCGCTCAACAACACCTGGCACATCGTTACCGACGATATGCAAAAGCTAATATTCACGCCCGATGTTTGGAAGGCCGAGCTTGCCAAGGTCATGAACTGCTCGCCCTCGGCCTTTCCGGCAAATTGGATGGACCGCGTCCGCACAAACCTGGATGAACTCAAACGGTTGGTAGATAACGAAGGGAAGACCCGAGCATGGGTCGCACGCAGCTTTCAGCGGCCGACCGAACAGGCGATGGCAAAGACAAAGTTCCTTGCGAAATATCCGGGAGCCAAGGTACTGAAGATCGGTTCAAATTACAAGGATTGGAACGTGTTCAAGAATTCGCTTGGCATACCGACCAATCGGTACATTCGCGGAGAAGCGGTCTTGCAGATCCCCGGCCGGCCGTACTGCCAAGCTCAGGAGTGGGTCGTTAAGCAGGCATACAAGGGCGGAGCCTACGGTGCGTCAGTCGTCGAGTTTCCGGGCGGAGCAGGTTATTTCGTCATGTGTCCGTAATTCAGTTACAACAACATACAAGGAGTAAATAAGTGAAGCATAGAGCGATCTTTCTATTATTGTGTTCGATGTTCGCCGTAGTATTTCTGGCGGGCGGTGCATCGGCACAGCCGTCGGCTGCTCAGGTAAAAAAGGACGTTTCGGGACCAAAGACCATCTCGGTCACCGTTAACGGCCGCGGCAGCAAGGTCTGGAGCAAGGGGTATTCAAAATACGTTTGGGACGTCCCGTTTTCGGCAAAGGTCAAGAGCGAAGAGCCGGGCGTCAACATCCTGGTCGAAGCAACGGCCAGTTATGACATCGTCGGCGGACGCTATGTCTACTGGAAGTCGTTTGTCGCCGAAAATACCTACGAGGGCATCCCAAATCCGACGCCGGCCGAGGCAAATGCCCTGATCCAGAAGTTCGGCGCGCAAAAGGTGATGCAGGGCTCGTTTTACGACATGGTCGGCCAGCCCGAGGTGATGCGGATCGCCGCAACGCCAAAGTTTATGTGGCATAACCTCAATTCGGTATCCTTTTTGGTCGAATGTACTTATATGTACAAGAAGACCTACACCGAGACGGAAAGGGTGACCCGTACTTTCAGGGTCAGGCTCTACAGAAACAACAAGACATCCGAATGGCACAATTTGCTTCAGGTCGCTGACGAGACCGAAGGCTAAGTTGTTAGGGCACCGTTACCGCCGCGATCGCCCCATGATCGCGGCGGTTCGATCCGGGAGATCTCAATAATGGCGTCACGCAGTCAAAACAAGCACCGTCTAAAAGCGGTCATTCTAAACCTATTACTTAGCGGAGCCTCGTTCGTACTGATGATCATCGCCCTCGCGGCCGGGTATCTGCCATCAAGCAGCGTCAAAAGGTACGGCAACATTTCCGCGTCGCAAAAGCCGGTCAGCTATTGGCTGACGATCGCCGGGCTCTTTGTCATCGGCACCGTATTTCTGGCAATCGGCCTCCGGGCGCTTAAGCGTTACCGTAGCAATGCCGGAAGTTACGAATAAAACAATTCCAGATCTTAAGGAGAACGATCAAGTGAGACCAATTATCATAATGGCCGCGTTGGCCACAGCACTTTCAGCCTGCGGCGGCACCGCCGATCCGAAGGCAAATAACGCGGCAAACAAGCCTGCGAACGCCGTCGCGAACGCCGCGAATACAGCTGCCGCACCGGCCGTCGAACCAGGCAAGATGTTCGTCAAATGGATGGCGGACGGCAATATGAGCCGCAGCAAGGACATCACCATCAAACAGGGCCTTGTACGGATGTCGACTGAGGCCCCCGCAGCGGCGAAAAAGAACAAGCTCGTCGTTTACGACCTGATCCTGGCAAATTACACATTTGACCCGGCCAACCTGCCGGGCGCCATGCCGAAACAGTATGGCGATACCCTGATCGTCGTTCAGCTCATCGGCGACAAGGACGCATCACCGGACGGCCCGCCCAAGGCCGCTGCCTATCCTGCCGGTTCGGCGGCAGATGGTGATAATAAATCGGGCAAGGTCTGGAACATTCTGATCAAGTACTCTGACGACGGCGTCAAAGACGGCAAGATCATGGCCGATTCGCCAAAAGGCACTCGTCAGGGTCAGCTGAAGATCACCTCGGTCGATGGCGGTAAGCTCACCGGCGAGATCGACGTCTATGACGAGGCCGGAAAGGTCAAAGGTTCGTTCACGGCGGACCTACCAAAATAACAGTGAGGAAGAATATGAAAAAACTGATCATCTTAGCATTGGCGGCCGTCTTCATCTCGGCCTGCGGCGGCGGAGGCTGGGCCGTAAAATATAGAGGAAAAGACATCAAATTTGACAAATCGGTCGGGCTCGCTAATTTTCGGCCCGATCTCCAGCAGGGACAGATCTACATCGCAAACTTCGAGCCGAAAGTTGACGGCAATTCGGTGATGACGATCGCCGATACCCAAAAGGCCGGCGAGGCATTTGTCGGCATTTATTTCAAGACCAACAACCAGTCCGATTTTAAGAACTCGGTCAAGGCCGGCGACGTGTCGGACAGCATCACGAGTCTCTGGATCTCGAGCGGCGACGACAAACAGCGTGTCTCATTTGCCGAGGGCGGCAAGGTGACCGGCAAACTCGTCATCACCGAGGTGACCGACGACAAGATCAAGGGCACCATCGATGTTTCAAAGGGCGACTCGCGTGTAAGCGGCCCGTTTGAGGCCAAGATACTGTCCAAACATCTATAAACCACCAAGGGGGAAAACAATGAAATTCATCAAGATCACATTGATCGCCGCGAGTTTGGCAGCTGTTCTCTCGGCCTGCGGCGGCGGAGCCAACAACGCCGCGTCTAACGCCGGCAATGCCGCGGGAAAAGCTACGGCAACGCCCGAGGCCAAACCGGCCGTTACGCTCAAGCCCGGCGAGGTCCCGTTTGACGGTATGTCAAATGTCGGGACGACGGCAAAGGCCGGCGAGCATATATTATGTCTCGACTCGCGCGCCGCTCAGGAGATCGCGTCTAAGCCGATCGCCGACGCGTCAGGCATCTTCTACAACCGCAAAATGGTCACACCCGGCGAATTTGAGTCCGAGATCGAAGATTTCGGCAAAAAATCAATGGTGCCAAACGCCTACATCATCGCTCTGCCCAAGGGGCAAAAGGCAAAGGTCGGCGACATCGTGCTGACCTGGTGGCAATCCGGCGGCGGAACGTTTCGTGCCATCGTGACCGAAGCGGCAAACCCGGCCGAGCCGACCGTCCGCTACCTCGGAATGTCGCCCCGCGAGGACAAGAGCGACAAGCTCAAACCCGACACGTTTGTCGTACTCAAAGACGCGTGGCAGCCCGGCAGCATGGTGGCCGTCAAGACCGCCGACGGTAAGTCCGAGGCGGCGATGATCATTCGCGTCAATGGCGACAAGGTGCTCATTCGCGGATTTGCCGGCAAGATGAAGGTGGTCGCCAAGGCCGATCTCACACCGGTTGCGTCCAACCCCAATGTCAAAGCCGGCGACAAGGTCAAAGCGGCGTTCTTTGCCAATTTTGACGACGGCGTCGTGGTCAGCGTCGATGCCGCGGCCGGCAAGATCACCGTTAAGAAAGAACCCGGCACCGAGCAAAAAGCCCTCGATTTTGGCGAGGTCTATAAATAAACAGGAGACAAGCAAACAAATGAAGCAACTTATTTTCGCTATCATCGTCGGCGCCGCGGCACTCGCCTGCGGCGGCGGCATCGGCGGTTCGGCCAAGATGGACATCAAGGCCGGCGGCAAAGATACCAGCCTCAGCGTCAAGTCCAGCGGCAGCGACCGCAGCGTCAAAACCTTTACCGACGTCGGCGGCAAGGTGACGACCGCGACGTCGTTCTACGCGATCATGGCCAACTACGATCTCGACACCACCAATGTCGGGACCATGAAAAAGCCGCTCACCGCGCCCGAGCAGGTCCGCGTGCTGCTGCAGCTGATCGGCGAAGAGGGGACCGACCAGAAATCCGACATTAAACCGGGCATCTATAAGGCCGATCCGAAGGAAAAGTATATGAAGCTCGATTCGCTGTCGGTCTCGACATTTGCCGACGGCAAAGAGACAAATACGAGCTTTGACACCATGTTCAGCGGGTCCAAGATCACCGGCCAGGTCGAGGTCACATCCGTCACCGCCGACGCTGTCAGCGGCAAGATCGACGTTACCGACGGCGATAAGTCCGTCAAGGGCACGTTTACCGCAAAGATCGCCGCCAAAAAGTGATCGCCCGTTAAACTCTGCACAGCAGATGCGGCCGTCTGATAGATCGACTATCGAGCGGCCGTTTTCTGCGTCGCGGATCGTTCACCAAACTGTTTCAAATTAATTTGGAATTTGAAACAACTTAAGTCCTTTATTCAGCGACTTTAACCCCCGATCTTGTTTCAAATTGTAAACGTGCTCCCGATATGGCATTCCGGATCTGGTCGAAAACGCGGTAACGCCCCTGTTTAGAGCAGTTACCGCACCTCGGGTGTTTCAAATTACCTTTCAGGTGATTTCGACGGGCTCGATCTGGCGTTTCGATCGATCCGGGCGTTCTGCTCCGCTCATTCGTTAGTCGATATTCTAAATTCAGAATTGAATTCGTGTCCTGACTGTCCCGACTGTCCTGC